>JAJEEK010000071.1 GCA_022821065.1 Candidatus Poribacteria bacterium | reverse complement strand
AAGAATTTAATTCGGTAATTTTTAGGGAAGTCCGGCGCAGTTAGAAACAGAAGAAACACCCCAGCAAAAACCCTACCAGGCCTGGGGAAGATATAGAATTACCGAAATATTTATTTAATCTTCATGAAACCGAACCTACCGCTCTGGTGACCCAGATGGTATTAGTGTTTCCAAGAGTGAAATCGCTGCTGTCTCTCCGCTCCGAATACAGTCAGGAATACCTATCCCGTGATAACCGTTTCCTGCAAGAGCAAGTCCGTGTAAGCGGTTCGCGAGTCGTTTTATATCGCCGACAACCTCTTGGTGTCCAACCTGATACTGTGCCATCGCTTGTGTGTGCTTGCAAACAGTCGCGAACAATGGTGTCTCTTTGATGCCGAGCAGTGGTGTTAGGTCTGCTTGGCAGGCTTCAATAATATCTGATTCGGCGTTTTTAGCGATCGGTTCACTGACGAAAGCGCGTAACAACATACATCCATCTGGCGCGCGATTCTCAAATTTAACGCTACTGAACGAACAACCGATAAGAGAAAGGTTTTCTGTGGCTGGGACGACGAATCCCATGCCGTCTAACGGGTGCGTAATGTCTGAACGTCGGAATGCGAAATTAACCGTAGCAGACGATGCATACGGAATCGTGCTGAGTTTTGTGGCGAGTGGATTTGAAACGGTTTCGATAAGCGATCTCGTCTGTAGTGCGGGGAGTGCAAGACAGATAAGTTCGGAGTTTAGGGTTTCCCCAGTAGGGAGTGAGATTTGCCACTCGTTAGTGTCAGTCTTCTGTTGGATACTCTCTACACGCGCATTCAATCTAATAGTGCAGGACAAAGTTTCGACGAGTGTGTCAATCAGCGTCTGCATACCGGACTTGAAGGACAGAAAGAGGCTATAACGCGGGCCGCTGGTGTCGCGACTGGTTTCTGCTGCCTGCTTTTTTTGTGCGCGGAGTGCTTTGATAATGCTCCCGTGCGTTTTTTCCATCTCCAAAAACCGTGGAAAAGTCGCTTTTAGGCTCAAATTTTCGGCATCCGAGGTATAGATACCACCTATCATCGGTTGCGCAATCCGTGTGAAAGCTTCGTTACCGAGGCGACGCCTGACGAAGTGTGCGACGGCTTCATCAATGTCCCTTTCTCGGGGTGGGATAAAGAGGTCCAACGCCATCCGCAATTTACCGTGCCAAGTGAAAAGTGGGGTTTTTAGAAATGGCTTCAGCGATCCCGGTGCCATCATGTAAAAACCTTCAGGAACTGGATGTAATATACCCTTCCGCAGGACGAAACTCCGTCGGACTTCTGGGTTCGTGCCTATGAATTGGTTTTCGATGCCGAGTTCTTCGCAGAGTGCCTTTGCTGCGGGTTTTGTTGAGATAAAGGCATCAGGCCCGTGTTCCACAAGGAAGCCGTCTCGGTGTTCTGTCCGAATCACACCCCCGACGCGCCCTGTCGCTTCGAGGAGGGTGACATCAAGCGGTATGTTTCGCTGTCCTGCTTCGTGCTGCAATCGATAAGCGGCGGTCAACCCTGTGACACCACCACCGATGACAACGGCACGTTTTTTATTGCGGGTTTCCATAGGCATTGCCTTTCTATAAACATACCGTCGCTACGCGACTGAAGAGGTTTTTGAAGTTTTCAAGGTTTCCGCGTAAAATAACGTTGGGTTTCACTCTGTATCTGTGTGGATATGCTGGTATGTTCGTGTTGACGTTCTTTCGAGGACTAACTTTTGATTGCTAATGCCGTTCAACCCAACCTACGGGAGCACAGAAATCCCTAAATTGACACCTACGGTGAAGTCCCAAATAGGACCCATTAGGTCTGGGAGATGGCTGATTTTTGACAGACAAAATCGGCTAACATGTTAATGAACTTCGGATGGTCCCCGACAGTTCCAGCACGTATAAAATCGATACCGCACGCTTCTGCTGTCTCATTCGCCTCTATGTCAAGATCGTAGAGTACTTCGACGTGATCACAGAGGAACCCAATTGGCGATGCAACAATCGTATCAACGCCTTCAGCCTTTCGGTCTCTGATCCAATCGTTGATGTCTGGTTCTGTCCACGGTATAGGACTATTTTCCACGGCACTTTGATATGCGAAGCCGAACTGCGCCTTTCCGATTTTCTCAGCGACTGCCTCGCCGGTCTTTCTATATTGTTGTGTATAAGGCGAACTATTCGCAGCGGATTGCGGAATTGCGTGCGCGGTGAAAACCAGTTCGGCACGTTCTAATTTGTCTCCGCAAGCGGTTTCAATAATTTCGGCGATTGCATCGACATAACCTTCATGTGTATACCACGGATCAAGATAATCAATTGTCGGTTTTTCACCGTCAACAGCTTCAATTCCCTTTTTAACTGTCTGTTGATACCACTCCCAACTGACCTTCGATTGGTGTGGTGCCATAATAATACCGAGTATTTTACGGTGTCCTTTTCGTGCCATTTCAGCGATGACTTCCCTCAGGTAAGGTGTCCAATGCCTAAACCCTGCATAAACTGGGAGCGGGAGGTCCCGCGCTTGTAGTGCTTTTTCTAATGCGTTCGCCTGTTTGAAAGTCAATTCGTTGAACGGCGAGAACCCCCCTAATTTTATATAATGTGACGCGATGTCTTTTATCCGTGCAATTTGAGATTCGGCTGTCCCAACAATCCCTTCAACAAAGCAGTAGGCTTCACCCGGACACGTATTGTTTTTGTATTTTTGGCAGCATCCGGGTGTAGGTCCGCCGAATGCGACGAGTAAAACACTGTCGTATCTCATTTTAATTTTCTCCTATACCATACCGGCTAATTGTGCTGGCATAAACCGTGCATCAGCTGCGATCGCCTTTGTGAAAGCTTCACGTGCCAAGGTTTCGTCGCCGTTGGTACGATGTGCAAGCCCGATACAAAAGTATGCCTGCGCGAGTTGTGCCCCCTGAAGTCCGCAGACGAGTGCTTTATAAATGGACTCCAATCCTGTGTCCGTTTCATCACCGTTGCGATATGCCGAAAGGATGTGATTGTATCCGCGTAAAAGGTGTGCGGGTGCGTAATCGGGGTCTAATTCGAGGGCAGTGTTGATGGCATTTTTTGCCTCAAAGAAGAAGTCGCCTTTCTCAAGGACACTTGATACACTCCGGGCGGCTTGTGTGAGCAGATTGGCGTATTCTGTCCATGCGTTAGGTAGGTTCGGATATCTTTCGGTGGCGGTTTTCAGAATAGCGATCGCCAACCCGAAATCGTTGCCCTCCGCGACTTCTTCGGCGGTTTCTCGGTATCCTTCAAATCCGTCAAGTTCGGATGTTTTTTGATGGAGTTTCTCGGTATCAGCTGACGGAATCGCGGACGGTTTCAGGTGCTGCCAACCGGGTTCCGGATCGTCAATCAATCCACGATATACGCGCAAGATCGCGTAGCGCGGTGTCCCCCAAACCTCAGCGATAGAACGGATCCAATCGGGTAGGTTTGCCTCCATTTCAGCCAGCAGCTCGGTTAAGGACATGCCCTGTTCGACATGTTTTCGGACCTCTGTTAGAAAATAGGACTCTATCTGGAGTAACAAATCTATTTCGGGATCCTGAGCCAAGGGGCCGTGTCCGGGTAGCACACATTTAGGCGCATACATGCGGAGTTCCTTAATTGTGTTAATCCAATTGTGGTTTGCCATGAGTCCTTCGTTCATGACAGGCTGCCCGAAGATCGGAAAGCTCCCCGTCATAACGGTGTCGCCAGAGACGATACATTCTTCTGCGGGAATTCTGATAGCAGTGGCATCATCTGTCTCTGCTTTTCCTAAATGAACGAGGTGTAGGGGTTGATTGCCTAAATCAAGTTCAGTTTCATGCGGAAATGTCTGCTGTGGCAGAAAAGGTGGATCGCCCAACGTGAAGCCTCTTGACCGTAGGAATGCCTCCTGTCGTGGTGCGCGATTCACCATAAAATCTTTCGTCATCTCGCGTGCGACAACGGTGGCACCTTGCTGATGGAAGATAGTATTTCCGTTCGTATGGTCCCAGTGATAGTGTGTGTTAATTGCATATAAGATCGGTTTATCAGTGACGGTACGAATTAAGTTGTACAGTCGTCGCGCCATCATTTGGTTTACCTGTGTATCAATCACTGCAACGCCGTTATCGCCAATAATAATAGAAGAGTTGACGATATTGCGAAACAGATAGACCCGATCTGTTATTTTAACGAGTTCTCCGTATTGTCGTGGTGCAAATGGATTCTCTGAAATGTTTCTCATGCGTATCCCTACAACGTTTTTGCGATCTTTACAAAATGCTTAACGTTTTCAAAAGGTGTGTCTCTGTGAAGTCCGTGGCTTAAGTTGAGAATATGTCCTGTCTTTCCGCCCTGTTTTAGACAGGTTTTGACAGCTGCCGTGATGTCGTCCGGTGTCCCGTCTCGGAGGATATCGTTATCAACGTTCCCCTGAAAAGCGACGGTGCCGCCTGTCTCAGCTTTGGCTTTGCTGAGGTCAACACATTTTCCGACGCTCAACACATTTGCACCACTTTGGTGCATTAAATCGAGGTAATCACACTCTTTGGCGAAAAGTATACTGGGGGTCTCTGGATTGAGTTCGTCGAAAATCTGCTGGTGATATGGAAACGCGAAATCCGCGTATAGGTGCCTCGGTAAGACATCGGCGATAGACTCAAAAAGTTGAACGATCTGAGCTCCCTCGCTAATTTGGTAGTTTAAATAATTAACGGTCACCTTTGTTAATTTGTTTAGGAGCCGATGCATAAGTTCGGGTGTCTCTTCGATCATTCGGAAAACAGGTTCAGCTTTCTCCGATACACCGGTACCTCGTTTGATAGGACTCTCGCCAGCGATGAGGAAAAATGCGAGTGTCAAAGGCGCGCCAGCAAATCCGATGAGTGGCAGCTCGCCATTTAAGGTTTCGCGGAGTTTACGGATAACGTTTCCAGTGAACGTTAACTGCGACGGTGGGTCGTCAACGGGTAAGAGAGCGTCCACGTGCGCGGGGGTCCGAATTGGGGGTTTTAAGACGGGGCCTGGATCAAATCGGAAATGTGCGCCCATGGGTGCAAGTGGCGTGAGTATATCTTTATAGACGATGATTGCATCGATCCCGATGCGTTTGGGTAGCAGTGATATTTTGACAGCCGATTCGACATCAGTCTCCGACACGGGTGTGGGACAGGTTCGGAAAAGTTGTTCTAAAGGGAGGTTAAGTTCTTCCCGAATCTGTCGATAAAGGGGGTCTGATCTGCCAGCCTGCCGCATCATCCACACTGGTACGCGTTCGACTGGCAGACATTGCGCGGCGCGAAGAAGTAAGTCATTTTTTTCTGTTTGTTCCATGCGAAGATTTTCTACCTTTCAAGTCCCCCGCTTCTGACGGCGTTCCAAGAACCGCCGTAGTTTAGCAAAACTTTTAACGTTTTTCATAATCCTACCGCTTTCACGCTCCTCAAGGTAGAGCAGGAATCCCATAACATAGAGACTCAGAAGAAAGAGTAGGAATCCTATAACGCATCGTCCGATCGCCGAATAATTGGCTTGAAGATGGAGGTAGGGGGTGACGGTAACGGCGTCGCTATCTGTGTCCTGTGTTTCCTGTTCGGGCCACTCCACCGAAACAAAGTCACCCCATCCTGTTATCCCAAGTGATAGAAAAGCGATTGAAAGGACAAAAACGATGAAAAATGGGATCCCCATGTTACATCCTGTTTTAGGCTGAGACTTTTATCAACCCTTTGGTGCAACGATCTTCTCGGTTGCGGACTTTCGTTATCCCTTCAACGAGCGATTCAAGCGAGAACTCATGGCTAATAATTTTGTCCATGTTGACATCTCCGCTCGAAATGAGTTGTACAGCTTCTTCCCATGTATCGGGTGCGAGCCAAGAGAACCGAATGGTTTTATCATCAAGGATGGTATCAAGGATCGGTACCTGCATCACGTCTTTGTCGCCGGGAAGTCCGAAGATAACGACGGTTGCGTGGCGTCCGGTCACTTTGAGTGCGGAGTGGATTGCGTCGAGTGAACTGGTAGCTGTAATCGCGCGGTCTGCTAATTCACCGTTATTGAGTTCCTGAATTGTAGCCCCGAGGTCTTCAACATAGTGTGGTGAGTTGGTATCGCTGACGTTGACGACGACATCTGCGCCGAGTTCTTTACCACAATCCAAGCGATAATCGCGAGTTCCGACAAGCAGTACATTTTTGAGTCCACGGCTTTTCAGTACTTGCACCATCATGAGCCCGATGGGTCCTGGTCCGAAGACGACAGCTGTTTGTCCTTCTTCAGCATTGAGATTGTTCACGGCGTAGAGTCCGCAGGCGAGCGGTTCTGTTAGTGCGCCTTGGTCATAAGTAACGTTATCAGGTAGTTTGACTGTCCAGCGATAATCGGAGACTGCGTACTCCGCGAATCCGCCATCAACACCTACACCCAAGACGCGCTTTTCAGGACACAGGTTAGATAATCCTTTTTGACTCCAGAAGGAGTCAGGATTTGATTGGACGGGGTTGACGACAACACGGTCCCCCACTTTAAATCCGCCTGTTGTTCCAGCTTCATTCCCGACTTCAACGACTTCGCCGGTAAACTCGTGTCCAAGGATAAGGGGTCCTTTTCCATCGTCTGTTTCGAGTGAACTGTTACCAAAATAGTATGCGACATCCGAACCGCAGATACCTACCGAACGTACTTGAACTAACAGGTCATTATCGCCGGGTTCCGGTACGGGTCGGTCTTCGAGGCTCATTGATTCGGGTTCATAAAAAATTTGTGATTTCATTTGTGCCTCCTAATGCTTCAATGGTTGCAATTATTTTAGCACGTCCACATTTAAATCACAACAGAATTCGTTGCAATCATAGGACTTTCTTTTTTCGGGCCGGTTGCTATTCTGTTGGTGGTGCTTCGTTAAAAGGTTGGCCATTCTTTTCTGCTTCTAAGCGGCGGAAGTTCCAAGCTATCACTTTTTGAGCAAGTTCAGCTTTACCTTCCTTAATACCCTCGGCTATCCCCTCGGCTATCCCCTCGGCTCTAGCTTCGGCAGCAGCTGCTGCCGCAGCTGCTGCCGCAGCTTCGGCAGCAGCCTCTTGAATCCGTTTTTCCGATCTATCTGACCATAACATCATCAAATCTCCTATAATTGTGACAACACCGGCAATTAAACCGCCAACAGGAATAAACACGGATGTGTCTGTTAGGACGACTCGTAACGATTTATACCCCTTCCACCCGGCACCTATTTCTTGATAGACAGCATAAACCAAAAACAGGCTTCCGAGCATCAGGCCTACGGTGAGGGCAAAGTTCGTTTTTCCTGTTTTCCAAAATTCCCGATGCTTTCGTAGAAATGCTTTCAAAATTTCTCCAGATTTACATTGTTAATGAGCAGGCAGCATATATGAGTTCTTCGGAAGTAGCCCCTGCCACACGACATTTATTATATCACACAAAACCTTCTATAGCAACCCCAAAACTGTTTTCCTAAAATATAAACCGCATCTCGAAAAGTAAAAATCGGCTGCAAAATTCGCCGAGGAAGACCGTGATAATAGCGATAAAAAGAAAACCGGTTGCAGCGCGCGTCGCGCCAAGCACGTCACGGGCAACAGACTTCGGACGTAAACAGTCCCAAGTAATAAAATAGAGGAGTAAGGTGCCGGCGATACCGATAAACAATCGCATCCCAAAGATGATTTGATAGAAGACATTAAAGGGGACAACATCTATGGATTGCTGCCGAAAAAAGAGGTTCAGACAGAGGAGGAGTGTCACGCCTGAGAGGGTAAAGAGTAAGACGGTGTTATAGCGTTTGAGGTAAATCACAGGTAGATCGGGTGTCACGAGGTACCAGTGTCCAAACCACATCCCGGTGTGGACTGTGCCAAGCAGTGCAGCGGCTGTCAAGAATTGCAGCGGGAGTAGGACCATCTCCCCGGGAAGTTGAATAATTTGGTAATAACGCTGGGCAGTTAAAATGACCCATGCTGCGCCACAAATTGAACCGAAAATAAACAGAATTTGCGTAAGCAGGGGACGCTTGAACCACCAACTTAAGGTATAGAGGAGAACGAGAAGAACGAAAGCAATTACCAAAATGGATTCTGGGTTCTGCCAAAATCCGAAAAAGTTGAGAAATGTGACGGATTGCTGATGGCGTGCTAAGTCTGCACAACGCGACAAACCACTCACAAGCAGGTATATGCCGCCCATTAAACGGTAGAAATTTGCGCCGACCAACCCTTTGGGGACGAGGATTAGAAGAATAAACCCGCCGACTGCGAGTTGGCTGAAAACGAGATAAAAAATATCAAGGATGCTGAACATCGGGTCCGTGCGTGATTGCGTTGTGCGGGTTATTGAAAAAACAGAAACCCATCACAGTTCGCTGTAGCGTATCGCTATGCTCAAGAACCATAATGGGTTTGCCAATAATACGCGGTCTCATTATGCGTTGTCTACGTGTAGAGACAAGACAATATGTCTGGAACTAAACAATTTCGACGACAGCACCGAGGGCTTCGAGCTGCTCTTTCGCCTTCTCAGCATCTTCTTTAGAGACCCCTTCTTGAATGACGACCGGCGCGGATTCAACTTTTTCTTTTGCTTCTTTCAAACCGAGTCCGGTAAGTGAACGAACCTCTTTGATAACAGGAATCTTACTGGATCCGAATTCTTTGAGTTGTACATCAAATTCGGTTTTCTCTTCCGCTGCTTCCTCTTCTTCGGCAGCTGCGCCTGGGACTGCGCCCGGGACCATACCTGGCATAGCGACTGCGGGTGCTGCGGAGGCACTGACTCCAAATTTATCTTCCAATGCTTTGACGAGTTCGGAAAGCTCCAAAACGGTCATATTGCTGATTTCATCAATCATTTTTTCCATATCTGCGGCCATGATTTTATCCTTTCTAAATAAGTAATACCAAATTGGCTTGATTAACAATTTTCGTAATTGAGAGTTGTAAGAAAAGAGAGGCACACTGCCCCAATTTTCTTAATAGACGTTAGGTGTTTTCTGTCTCTTTCTTCTGTTCGGCGACCTGTGTCAGCACGGAGGTCACCTGACGTATCGTTCCACTGAGTACATTTACCATTCCGGTAACGGGCGATCCTTGATGGAGCGTTCGTACGAGTCCAACAAGGGGTGCGCTGACAAGTCCAACGGTTTTAGCGACTAAGACCTCATAAGACGGCATATCTTTGAGTGCTTCAACGCCATCTAAGTCAATCACTCGTGTTCCGAGAACTCCGCCTTTAATCTTGAGGGCTTCGTGTTGCTCGCTAAATGTGAGCAAGACTTTTGAAGAGGTTGCTGGGTCTGTGCCTGCGGCGAGTGCTGTATTCCCTTTGAGGAATGGCTCCAGTCCTTCAATACCTCTCTCTTGTGCGATAACGTTCACTAATGTGTTCTTGCAGACCTTGTATCGGATGTTTGCTTCCCGGAGTTGGTTTCGCAGTTCGTTGGTTTCTGCGACGGAAAGCCCCTGAAAATCTGTTAAAAGAACGACATCTGCACTATCAAAAATCTCACGAATTTGTTCTACTTGCTGAATATTCGCCTGATTCGGCATGTATCAGCTCCTTTCTACGTGAGTTATACAGAAACCGTATCGTGTTATTTCGGTTTCATACAAGTTGGTTAGCGGGGTATACACTTACATGCAAAAAGCCCCCAGATGCCTGGAGGCTCACATAAACGGAGGAAACAACAACGGACGATAAGACTGCACCTGCGCGTTGATGCCGCGCTCGCTGTTTCAATTCCATTCAAGCCTCGGTAGGCAATTAAGCCGTTGGCACCTACATTCTACGACTTTTATTGAGTTGTAAAGTTTACTGCTATATCATACCTCGTTGCGTTTATGCGAATTGTTGCGGGTCTATCCGGATACTGACTCCCATTGTTGCTGAGATGGCTACACTGCGGACGTATCGTCCTTTTACAGAAGCGGGGCGAGCAGCAATGAGCGCATCCATTATAGCGTTGAGGTTCTCTTTAATGCTTGCTTCCTCAAACGAAGTTTTTCCGATCGGGACGTGGATAATACCAGAAGAACGTTCCAAACGATACTCAATTTGCCCTGCTTTGATGTTCTGTATCGTTTCGGTGACATCTGTTGTAACGGTGCCAGCCTTCGCGTTAGGCATCAAACCTCTGGGCCCAAGTACCCGTCCGAGTTTAGGCATAATAGTGCGCATCAAGTCGGGTGTCGCGATTGTTGCGTCGAAATCGAGCCATCCGTCAACGATCTTGTCAACGATCTCGTCAGTTCCGACGAAATCTGCGCCAGCCTCTTCCGCTTGGCGTGCTGCATCGCCTTCGGCGAAGACGACAACACGCGCCGAATTCCCAGTGCCGTGTGGCAGTGCGACGGTGCCGCGTATATTCTGGTCGGCGTGCTGAGCGTTTACATTGAGACGCGACGCAAAGTCTACCGTTTCATCAAATTTGGCACGACTTGTCTTTTTGACAAGCGAAACCGCCTCGTCAACCGTGTACAAATGCTCTCTATCTACCTGCTCTTTGATTTCCTTGTATCGCTTTCCTCTTTTCGCCATGTTGTTCTCCGATAATCAGTTGGATATATCTCTGTAGCCCCATTCCTAAGCGGGTTTATGTATCTACGGGCAGTTTAGCAGCTGTATCGCCGTATACCTGACCTCGCTATCTAATCGTCAGCCCCATACTGCGGGCGGTGCCTTCGACCATCCGCGCTGCGGCATCTAAGTCTGTTGTATTCAAGTCCGGTAATTTCGTCTGCGCGATTTCACGAATTTGGTCCATCGTAACGGTAGCGACCTTGTTTCGGTTGGGTTCCCCCGATCCTTTTGCGATCTTCGCTGCTGATTTGAGCAGAACGGATGCTGGCGGTGATTTTACGCTGAAGTTAAAAGACCTATCGCTATAACAGGTGATGACAGTAGTTACCACCATACCGGTTTGATGCTGCGTTTGGGCGTTAAAGGATTTGATAAACTCCTGTAAGTTAATCATATAAGGTGCGAGACTCGGTCCGACAGGCGGTTGTGGTGTTGCCTGCCCGGACACCAGTTGGAGTTTAACTTCACCTGCTACTTTTTTTGCCATTGTTTTTCCCCATTATGGGTTGTAATTTTAACGTGCGTTCCGTCCAAGCGGTGTATGAGATTCGTTATAAATCCGCAACGGTCATGCTCTATTCAGAAAACACGCTTTAATTTAATTCTTCCACTTCAAGTAATCCTAAATCAACAGAAGTGGAACGCCCGAAAAGCGAGATGCTCAGACTTAACCGCTGATGTTCCATGTCAATTTCTTCGATTTCGCCAAGGAATCCACTAAACGGTCCACTTATCACTTTGACCTTATCGCCGATTTCGTATTCCATTGCTGGGACTGGCTGGACTTCTTCCTCTTCAGTCGACATTTGAAGCATTGCTTCAACATCATCAGGACTCAACGGCGATGGGTGTGAGGTGGGTCCTAAGAAATTCATGACACCCGGTGTCTCCTGTATGAGTGCCCAACTTCTCTGCCCGATCGGGCTCTCCACTTGCGGACCAAGTTCATGGGACGTGTTGACAAGTACGTATCCGGGATAAGAGGGTCGAACGCTAACCTTTCGCTGGCTGTCCTTGATCTCTACCACTTCGGTTTCTGGGACATTAACCTGCAAGATTTCGTCCTGTAATTTTTCCCTTACGATCATGTTGTCAAGGTTGAGTTTAACCTTCTTTTCATGTCCGGTGTATATCTGAACGACGTACCAGTATCCATCCATATTCTGAGTCCACCAGTGTTCTTTGTCTATGCTACACGAGCACGGAAACGTTAGCTGCGAATAAAAAGCGTTCTAAGAAAAGCCATTCCGAACCCTTCAAGCGTATTGTTGAGTGCGTATTGGCTTACGAGTACTGCGATTAATGGGATCGCGGCTACTGCGGCGGCGATGATCTTCCGATTACTCGGAATGATAGCCTCAGGATTTCTCTCGTTCTGTGAGTGGTCTTCCCAACTTTTTACGATAAGAAACACGCCGACAGGGAGCGCCGCGAGAAATAACCAACTCCAAGGGTTGTCCCATGGTGGGAAAGCAGGATTGCCATCAATGATACCGATGTAAAGCCCTAAAAGTGCGGTGGCAACAATAACCGTAATGGTACTGCCCTGAACCTCTTTCATGTCGGGTTTAGAGACTTTCTGCCATTCGAGATGGATCCCTTGAAGATATTTTTTTAAGCGAGTTATCATAAGAATAAAAGGCAGGCCAGGAGGGATTCGAACCCCCAACATTCGGTTTTGGAGACCGACGCTCTAGCCGTTGGAGCTACTGGCCTGTAAGATTTTGTTGTGTGGCAGGGATGTATTTAGCGTTTGATGCGCTATCACCCGGTGCCGTTGTGAAAGAAGTTAGCGTGTCTCTTTATGCGGTGTATGTTTCCTGCAGAATCGACAATATTTTTTTCGTTCATAGCGAGACTGCTGTGTCCGACGGTTCCGAGTCGTCACATAATTGCGTTGGCTACATACATCACACGCTAAAGTTACAATGTCTCTCGGCATAATAATACCCTACTTTCGGGATTCTTTAATAATTAGTATTCGACAAATGGAGCCGACGACCGGGATTGAACCGGTGACCTCGTCCTTACCAAGGACGCGCTCTACCGACTGAGCTACGTCGGCAAAAATCGGTATTCAACAAGCGGGAGACGGGATTCGAACCCGCGACGCATGGCTTGGAAGGCCAA
>JAJEEK010000036.1 GCA_022821065.1 Candidatus Poribacteria bacterium | reverse complement strand
TTTACAAGAAACATAGCAAGCGTTAAAAAAAGTATAAAACTTACGAATCTGGTCATCTTCATTTTTCATATCCTTTTGAGTTATTGAGAACTATATCTACTGTACTTAGGGTCCGGTTACTTTTCGGTGTTTTTTGCTGATGGAGTTTCTACAGAAATTTTAGCGAGAAAACCGTTGATGTTTCCTTTCTCACTTGAACTACCCCTGGCACCTAACTTAAAGACTCCACCCCGATCAAAAGGATACTTGATAACTTCTCTCTGATTCGTTGGAATATCCCTTACGGAGGCAAGGGCATTGTCAGGCACAAGTTCTGTAGTATCCGCAGCAAACAGGTCAAACGACCCTGAAACTTTGGATTCTCCGACCCAGACATCAATCATAAGCACGCCACCTTCTTTAAAGGCAGTGGCATCAATCTCAATGAGCGTGTAACCTTGAGATTCTACCTCAGATGTCCGAAAAACACTGAGAATTTCTTTCTCGGGGTGTTCATAAGTAAGTCCAACGCTCAAACTGTTATCTTTAATAACACCCGACTCGACAGCGGTTTCGAGAACGGTATCCCAATCTTTTGGTTGAGGTTCTGAGGATTCCTCGCGCAATCCTGGGAGTTTTCCGTCCAAGGATTCCTGGAGAAAGAACAGATACCCTTTGGCTCCATTATAGGGTGAAGCGCGTTCATTGACGGGGAGTCTCCCCATCAGTTCAAGTTCCGTTGATAGCACCAAAGAATCTGCGGGTGAGTGTTTCTTCCAGCCTTTCATGATGGCTTGTGCTAACGGGCGCGTTTTGTCAAACGGTTTGAAGCCTTGCTGCTGTCTGAGTCCCATGAATTTCTGTTTAAAGGGTGTGCGCTCTAATTCTACATTCGACACCCAAACATTGATGAAGTTTTCGTTCAAGAAATTAATAACACGGTTATCATTGAGGACACCTGCCCTCAGGCTTTTGCCGCTCCCTCAGCACGACTCATTATCCAAGGGGCCATCTATAGATATAGCGTGAATCGGTTTCTGTTGGGTGTGTGCCATCTCCAAGACTTGGTCCGGTTGTACCCAATTAATTTGTTGGGATTTATAGAAGCGGAGTATCAAGGCGCGTTCCGCAGCTTCTTGGGTAATCGCTTCTGTGAATTCGACATTTTCCAGAATCTCCTGCGTGCCAGCGCGAAGTTCGACTTGCGAACAAAAACCCGCACCCGCTACACGGCTGCCATCTACTATCCGATTGAAATCAAAGTTGACCGGACCCCCCGGAACGCGCATTACGAAAAACGCGACGCGCGCGTTCACTCGATCAATCACAAGATGTCCCGCAAACTGGGACGGTGTAAACCAACCATCCTCAAAGACAAATTCTGCATGGATGCGAAAGGCGATATCGGCAAACTTATCATTATAGGCACGTAAGCATGCCCACAGACCATACGAATCTCCCGTATTAATATGCATATTCACACTCGGATTCGGGTGCAGCTGCCGCAGCAATTCCAGTACCCCATCCGGCTTGACCTTCCAGAGTTCACCAACTGAAACCCGTTTACTTGGAAGAAAAGCCAGTTGGCTTGGCAGAAAAGCATGAAAAAGCGATGCCGGATATTGCTTTTCCTGCGCAACAACCCGCATATTTGTCAAAGCGGGCCAGTTCCTACCGGAATTGGACACAGTATCTCCAATCGGCGCAATAAAGCCCTGGACAGACACCTCAGAGGTGTCATCAAGGTTAAGTTTGATTTTCTTATTCGCTGCCGAGTGGTTGTCGGCGTTGAGTTGTCCACTCATCACGATTAGAACGAGTAGTACAATGCTTAAGATTTTCATACTTTATCTCCTTTGTAATAATTAACGCGAAAGTGCTCCGTAACATCACCTATACAAAAAATGTTGTTCGCGTAGACCCTAATCTTGATATATAGTGACGCGGGGAACAGACAAAACGGTTGCCTAATTTTTGCCTTTTCAGTTTTCAGGAGTCGTTTATCAGTGAAATAGGAATTAGCAATCAGGTGTCGGCGGGCTAACCCTTTCCTGTTAACGATGCCCCGGTTCCAAATCTGACCTACTTGTTTTTTTTTAGGGAATCCTTTAGAAATCTCAGGTATGCCACGTTAATGGACTCATTCTGCATTAGATCCTGATAAGGTAAATGACCTATCAACTCCAATTGAGGCGATAGTACAAAACTGTTTACCGAACCATCTACGCCCTGTGCGACAGCTGCTTCAAACGTTGTGGAAACCGTATTTGCGAATTTACTTACTGATTTGTCCTTCGTTTCCTTCTGAAGTTCACGCAAGTCTCTGGGACGTAGGAATATACTAATGTAATGCTTATTGAGCAATTTTATAATTTTTGAATCGGAGAGGACACCTGCCCTCAAGGTTTTACCGCTCGCTCAGCACGATTCGTCGTCAAACACACCCCAGGTAAGAACCACATGAATCGGGCGATTCTCCGCTTGTGCTTGTGCGATGGCCTCCTTAATAGGGTGCCTTTCAATTGCTGAAAATTTGTAGAAGGAAGCCTCCAACAAATCTTTCGCTTCGTTATCAGTGATGGCAGTTTCCCATACAATATTACGCTCATCGTGCGTGTTCTGTGCAATAAGTTCCATACGCGGCACGAAGACCATATCTGCGCTTCCAAAGGCGTTGATATCGACATTGGTATTACGCGACGGGAGATAAAGCGAAAATTCGCGAATAGATCCATTGTTCCGATTGAGTATCAATCGTCCGGTGAATTGTGCGGGTGTAAAGTAGGCACGTGCCTCCTTATCAAGTTGGAATTCGGCGTGGATTCTGAAGACGATTTCGGCATAAGCTGGCGAAAGGGCGCGAAGACATGCGAAGGCACCCTCTGACTCCAGACCTACCTTTATCAGAACTATGCGCTGACCAAGTATCTCTATGGCAGCGTCTCCGCCTGGGTTTATGTGCATCTCACCGGTTGCCCCGGGGTGAAATTGCTGAAGAAAGGGGATCACTGCGTTGATATCCAGTTTCCATACGTGTCCGACAGGAACCGACCCTTTTGAAAAAAAGACTTTGAAAGCGTCTATCTCATATTCTCGGCTGGCGTGTGCCGGTGAGAGATTCCTAAACAGCGCAGCGTGCTTCGGTGACTGATCAGGCATTCCGAGCGAAGCGTCTGCAATTGGATCCCAATATGCTTGCACCTGTAGGGTTTCCTTTGTATCCAGTGTTTTTCGTAGGTTTATTTTATTAGCGGTACAACTTTGGAGACTTAGGCTTAAGAGCAAAAGCGATACCACTAAAGTTGAGGAAATCAACCAATTTCTATTCATTTTCAATCTCCTTATAATTAACAGAGATACGCTATACAATCTTGATTTTTCAAAATAACGTAGGTTGGGTTGAACGGTATTAAAATTAAACGTTGGTATCCCAACTTAACATATCGGCATGTACATCCATGAACGCAGTGAAACCCAACGTTCTTTCTGTAAGATTATGCAAACATAGTCGTTTCTGTTGGGTTTCGCTATCTCCTTAATTGATGTGACAGGGCAGGGTGCTGCAAATGTGCTTGGGTTGTCCCATCGGCTTTCTCGGTTCCGCTCAACCCAACCTACGATGCTATGATACTACCTTTAAAAATGGGTTTGGATATGTCCTCACTAACTGATGAAAATAGGCAGTGAGGGGCCAATTTGCCCGTTCAATATATAGTGACGCGGGGGATGCACAAAACGGTTGCCTAATTCTGAAAAAAATTGGAGATTGAGGCAAAAATTTCACGGTTTTCATAGTAAATCGGAAAGTTATGTATTTTATGAAAGTGTCTAAACCTAATCCACAACACTGTTTTTGGGGTTTTAGTCGTGTGGCTGTTAAAATTTACTGTGAAATTCTGTTGCAACTGAATTGCGAATAAACACGGATTCTTGACAAAATTAACGGTTACGCATAGAATAGCATGCAAGACAGAGAGAGTCACGGATATTTTTTGGCAATCCTCAAAACAAAAAGGAAATAGTTAATGATTCAGACGGCTTATCAAGAAGCGTATCGTCCGCAGTTCCACTTTACGCCGAAAACCAACTGGACCAACGATCCGAACGGATTGATCTATTACAAAGGCGAGTACCATCTCTTCTTTCAGCACAACCCATCGGGCATCAATTGGGGGAATATGACCTGGGGACACGCCATTAGTACGGATCTCGTTCACTGGAAGCAGCTGCCGCACGCCATCCATCCCGATGAACTCGGCACAATTTTCTCTGGTTCAGGTGTCGTGGATTGGCAGAATACTGGTGGTTTTCAGACCGGTGACGAGTCGGTGCTTGTCAATTTCTATACATCCGCTGGTAGTCACGCCCCGGAACCGGTGCCGTTCACGCAAAGTATTGCTTACAGCAACGATCGCGGACGGACGTGGATAAAATATGAAGGGAACCCTGTCGTTGCACATATCGTCGGAAGCAACCGCGACCCGAAGGTCATCTGGCACGAACCGACACAAAAATGGGTGATGGCGCTCTACCTCGACCAGAACGATTTCGCTTTATTCGGTTCGACGAACCTCAAGGAATGGTCGAGGTTATCCGATCTGGAGATCCCCGATACGGAATGCCCCGATATCTTTGAACTTCCGGTTGATGGTGACCCGGAAAGGACGAAGTGGGTTTTCTGGGGCGCGGCGGGGAAATATTATGTCGGGGACTTTGATGGCACAACTTTTACACCAGAAGGTGAAGCGCATCGTTCTGACTACGGTGCTAATTTCTATGCATCCCAGACGTGGAGCGATGTTCCAGAATCCGATGGCAGACGCATTCAAATCGCTTGGATGAGTGGCAGCAGTCCACCCGATATGCCTTTCAATCAACAGATGAGCTTCCCGTGCTGCTTGACGCTTCGGACAACCTCAGAGGGGATCCGTCTCCATCGCGAACCTGTCGTGGAGATCGAAAACATTCACACCTATACGCACGCGTGGAGCGACCTGACGCTTAAACCGGAAGCGGATCCGCTTGCAGGGTTGACGGGTGAATTGTTTGATATTCGTGCGGAGATAGCACTCAATGACGTTACTGCTGTTGGGTTTAAGATTCGTGGACAGGATGTGCGTTACGATGTCGCTGAGCAGCAACTGACCTTCCTTGAGCGGAGCGGTCCGCTTGCACCACAAGATGGGAAAATCCGTTTGCAAATTCTGGTTGATCGTATTTCTATTGAGGCGTTCGGCAACGACGGCGAGTTGTCGATGACCTCCTACTTCCTTCCGGATTTAGAGAATGCGGACATCGGCGTTTACGCAGAAGGTGGCATGGCGACGCTGGTATCGCTGAAGGTGCATGAGTTGAAATCTTCGTGGGTGTGATATAGTTATTAGTAGGCAGGGCTATACACCCCGCCTGCGAGAAAAAAAGGCTTAAACGCTAAGAAAAGACGGAATAGGTGTGTTAGACGCTAAAGGATTCGCCGCAACCGCATGTGTTTTTAGCGTTCGGATTGGTTATTTTGAAGCCTGAATCCATGAGTCCATCGTTATAGTCGAGGACGGAACCAGCGAGATAGAGTGTGCTGCGCGGGTCGATGAAAATCTTTAACCCGTGGAACTCAAAAACTCTGTCGGTGTCTTTCGCGCCACCAAATTCGAGGTTATATTGGAAGCCGGAGCATCCACCACCGATAACTTGCATCCGCAAGCCGAGATCGGATTCAGGTGATGTCTCACTGTTATTGATGAGTGTGATCGCTTTTTGTGCGGCAGATTCTGTGACAGTAATCATGATGATTGTGCCTCCTTTTTGGGCAGGAAATCAGCAATAGCGTTTTTTAGAACTTTTTCAGCAGTGCCAGCGTAACGTTGTTTATCTTGCGGGAGACCGCCTAATGCCTTTGAGAGTTGGTCAGCGGTAATTTTTTGGGCTTCTGAGATATGCGCTCCGGTAATCAGTTCGGTGAGCATTGAAGCACTCGCGATAGCGGTAGGGCATCCGAACGCCCGGAACTTCGCTGAAACAACGACGTTATCCGTTACCTTGAGTGTTAATTTTACCATCTCGCCGCTGGCGGGAGAACCGACAGTCGCTGTACCATCAGCATCGGCGATAGTTCCAACATTGCGTGGATTTTCGTAATGATCGGTCACCTGTGGCGTATACATCAGACGTAACTCTGTTTTAACAAGTTCTCCATCCCACTATTTCACGCGATAGGTTGTAATTTACAACTACATTTGAAGAAACCTTTTTGCAATTATACAATATTTCCATACGCTTGTCAAGTATTTCATGATTCCAACACTAAAATCTGATTTAACTTTAACTCATTTTAACTGTGTCAAAACAGCATTGAGGAGGATGAACGATGCTTCGGAAATGTCAATTAACGCTCAGCTTAGCTGTCTGCTTGTTGCTGATGCAACCATTTATAGGTTTTGCGGTGGAAGAATTCAAGGTCTCAGAATACGGGAAAGGCGAACAGGTTTGGTTTGAAGCGGAAGCCTTTGATGAAAGGGATTCCGAGGATATTTATCAATTAGGTAAAGGCGAAGGGGCAGTAGATCCCGCTGACGGTGCGTTCGGTGATATAGTCACAAACGCCGGTGGTGGGCAAAAGGGCTGGATACTCTATAGGTTCGACATCAGTCGTGCTGGCGGAAAAGCCGGAGAATGGCGGTTTATTGGTAGGGTTATTAACCCGAGCAACCACTCAGATTGGTTGTGGGTTTTGGGTGACGATGGGAACAAGATTCCTGATGCAGAACCTGCTTTTGTCCGTCCTGATCATATTATTTTTGAGGAAAACGTTCCTGCATGGACATGGATGCGGACAGGCGATTTCGGTCAGGATGCTGGCACAATTAACGAATTACAAGATGGCGAAAACGTTATGATGATCTGGACTCGGCAGAGTTCGCTTCAAGTTCAATATGACGTTTTCTGTTGGTCGAGTGATTTGGAATATGCCCCCACCGACGAGGATTATGAAAAGGCGGAAGAGAAGACGTTGTCGGTGGATCCAGATGGATTGCTAACCACAACGTGGGGCAGGCTTAAGCAGTAGTTTCGTCATCATTATCGGGGGTTTTCGGCTCTAATTCGGCTTGGCATTCAGCACAATAACCGATGATCTCATTACGGAAGCGCACGGCTCTAAAGTTGTGCGCTTCACAAACCGCCTTCTGTAAAGCATCAATCTCGGGTTCTTTAAACTCAACGATCTGATTACATCGTAGACAGATGAGGTGCGCGTGCTCTCGAAGCGAGTGGATGCTCTCATAGCGAGTATTTTTCTGCGCGTCAATAAACTCCGTTAAGAGGCCACTCTGTACAAGCAAAGGCAGCGTTCGATAGATCGTCGGTCGCGACACCAAGTAGCCGTTCCGCCGCATCTGCACCAAGAGGTCTTCCGTCTGAAAATGGCCCGGGTACGCAAATACCTGTTTTAAAACATCCAACCGTGTCTGGGTTATACGGAGCCCACAACTTTTGAGGTAGTCCTCAAACTGCTTTATCATCTTGGAGTTATCAGTGGATTTTTCAGCGGTTTCCATTTCCGGTTCCCCTTCAGTTAGAAACAAAATTAAGAGAACGGCCCGGCGGTGCGAGATTGTTTTTCACGGCGAACTTATAAAAGAGTTCCATACCGGCGATCGTAGATTCGTCAAGGTCGTACTTGATGCGATTCTGTAGATAATCGAGACAGAGCGTCTCCGGTAGCCCCAACTTTCGAGCTTCAGTCTGTGCGATTTCTGGGATTTGTGCGATTCCACGTTCTTTTGATTGCAGTAGAATCTGTGGTATATCGCCGAGAGCCGCGTCCTCTCTTGCGACCCAACATGCGTAGACAAACGGGAGTCCAGTTAGTTTATACCACACCTCACCAAGGTCAACACTGTATTCGGTTGTCCCGAGGTGCCTGAGTGCTGAGTCCCCAATGAGGAGAACTGCCTCAAACGGCGGATATTGGCGATTTTGGAGTGCTGTGCTCGGATTGACTGTCGGCGCGCACGTTGTGAAGGCTGGCGAGATCCCGTATTTTTCAGCGAGCAAGACTTTCAGTAAGGCGACGGAGCTGCGGGAACTCGTATCAAGTGCGATGCGTCGGATCTCGTGAACCGGCACCCGACTGAACAGTTGGATGCTTTGGACACCACCGTTCGATGCAATTGATATATCGGGTAGAATACAGTAATTCGTACCCGAAGGATTTGCTCGAAAATATTCGATAATCGGGATGAGTCCGACATCGAGTCTGCTATCACTTAAACGTACTGCGACGCGGCTTGGCACATCAAGGCTGAGTGCGATATCCGTCTGTATCTCTTTATCCAAAAGGGGATAAATGAGCGGCTTCGTATTCAAGAACGAGACCGCGCCGACCCTTAAGCGGCTTTTCTGTACCACTGATTCCCCTCTCGAATAATTTCATTGTAGAGCGTGTCCCGTTCAACCGGGACGAAGCCTGCTTCTTCAATGAGGTGTATGAGTGCCGAAACGGAGACAGCCTCTGGCGTGTCAGCGCCCGCCATGTGTGTAATTTTCTCCTCAGTCACGGTGCCGTCAATATCGTCGGATCCGAAACGGAGTGCGACTTGTGCAGTTTTCAAACCCGTCATAATCCAATATACTTTGATATGTGGAATGTTGTCGAGCATGAGACGTGCAACGGCAATGTTCCGAAGGTCGGTTAAACCGGTCGTTGAAGGCAGATACGCCATACGGGTATTCAATGGATGAAAAGCGAGCGGTATGAACGTTACAAAACCGCCGGACTTGTCTTGCTGTTCCCGTAGTCGGATGAGATGATCCACCCGATCTTCGTTTGTTTCGAGGTGTCCATAAAGCATTGTGGCGTTCGTTGAGATGCCGAGCCGATGTGCGATGTCGTGGACTTCTAACCATCCGTCTGCACTGAGTTTACCCGGGCAAATTTTCTCACGCGTCTCCTCTGCGAAGATTTCAGCACCACCACCGGGCAAGGAATCGAGACCTGCCTCCCGTAGTTGCATTAAAACCTCTTCTATAGACATTTTAAAGATGCGTGAGAAATGATGGATTTCGACAGCCGTGAAGAATTTGAGGTGTACCTGCGGCATCCGTTCTTTGAGTCCACGGATAATATCGAGGTAGTAGTCAAACGGTAGTTTCGGGTGCAGCCCACCGACACTGTGGATTTCGGTGCATCCGTGTTCTATAGAATACATCGCTTTGTCTAAAAAATCTTCGACACTCATTTCCCACGCGCCTTCGGTCTGCATGTTTTTTCGGGCAAAGGCACAAAAATGGCACCGAGCATGGAGGATACAGACATTTGAGTAGTCGATGTGCTGGTTGATGTTATAATAGGCAACGTTACCGTTTAAACGTTCACGGACATGGTTGGCAATAAACCCAACGCCGGTAATATCCGGGCTTTCGTAAAGTGTGACACCCTCCTCAAAGGAGAGTCGTTGTTCTGCCTCGACTTTTTCATAGATGGCAGGTAGCTTGGGGTCCGTAAAGCGACTATAGTTTTCCATTCTTTTTTCCTGATAGATTATTGATTTTGTGATGAAGTTCACAGGCGTAATTTGCGATAGTAACAAAAAAATTGCTTGACGTTTCTCTCTTACTCAAGGTATTATTATAGCACAATAACGTTAAAGATGCAAGCCATTTTCGGTTGTGACGGAAAACCATTAACTGTGGGTTACACGCAGCAAGAATGGTTTGTGACCGCTTAATTGAATTCGGGTATCGAATAGGAGCAGATCATAGATGTCAAAATTTGGGCTTATCCATTACAACTACGCAAGCAAATCGCTCGACGATTTTTTGAGATTTACAAGTGAAACGGGTTTCAGTTATGTAGAACTTCAGATTAGCGATGTCTGGAATTCGGAAACTCCTGATCCTGAGAAGAATGCAGAAGCCGTGAGAAAACAGGTTGAAGATTACGGATTACAGGTCTCCGCACTCGCAGCAGGGAACGATTTCGTTTTATTGGAAGAGGAGGCGATCCGCGCGCAAGTTTCGCGGATGGAACGCATCGCCGGACTTGCCAAATTGGTTGGCACCTCCGTGCTCCGTACAGAAGGCGGTGCTGCGAAAGATGCTGTTCCAGAAAGTCGATGGATTGAAGCAATGGCAGGTTGTCTCAAACGGTGCATCGAATTCGCCGAACGCGAACAAGTCTACTTGGCTGTGGACAATCACGGGATCGTTACAAACGACGGAGATTTGCAGGTAGAACTCTTTGAACGTGTCGGTTCTAAACATGTCGGCGCGAATATGGACACGATGAATTACCGCTGGGCTGGTCACGATTTAGAGACAGTCGGCAGATATTATGAAATCGTTGCCCCTTATACATTGCACACACATCTGAAAGATGGGACAGGGTCACGTGGTAACTACCGCGGTGAAGCGCTCGGTGAAGGCGAAATAGACCTCGCAAAGGCGATCCGCTGCTTGAGAGAAGCAGGTTATGAAGGGGTCTGGTGCTGTGAATATGAGGGTAGGGAAAACGATGGCACCGGTCAACGGAAAAGTTTCGCGTGGATGCAGGCGAATCTATAGCCTAAAATGAACGAATCTCCTCGTATCATCACACTAACAACCGATTTCGGCACGAGTGATGCTTACGTCGGAACTATGAAAGGTGTTATTCTCGGTATCAACCCGAATGTGCGGGTGGTGGATCTCACCCACGCTGTTCCACCGCAGGATATCCACGAAGCGGCTTTTACGATCCGTTTTGCGTACCGCTATTTTCCGAAGGGTACGATTCATACCGTTGTTGTGGATCCGGGAGTCGGGAGCGATAGACAAGCGATCGTTTGCGAAATAGACGGTGCCTTCTTCGTCTGTCCTGACAACGGGGTGTTAGGGTATCTGTTGCAAGATATTGATGGCGGACCTGAACGCCGAATGAACGTCGTGGCGATTCAGAATCCTGTTTACCATCTCTTAGAGGTCAGCAACACATTCCACGGCAGAGACATTTTCGCGCCGGTCGCGGCACATCTATCGCGTGGTGTGCCGCTTGCGGACATCGGTCCACCGGTGGAAAATCTCGTCCAACTCCCGATTCCGATGTCTGAGATCTCTGGAAACACGATAACCGGACAAATTGTTAAAATAGATAGGTTCGGCAATGCGATAACAAATATTTCGGAAAGCGCGCTTGCAGGAAAAGGATTGAGTTACGAAATCAACATCCGAGGGACGCGGCTTGCGCGACTCAACCGCTCCTACGCTGAATCTGCGATCGGCGAACCGCTGGCAATTATCGGGAGTTTCGGGTTGTTAGAGATCGCTATAAATGGTGGCAGTGCCGAAAAGCAGTTAGGTTTAAAACGGGGGGATACCGCGGTTATACGGAAACTCTATAAATCCTGTCAAAAAATTTGACATTCTCAATTTTTTTAGGTATACTTGACTAACACATACCTGGCGACACACGCTCTAAAAGGAGAGGCTCTCATGGAAACTTTCCGAAACACGCTTTCAACCTCTTACGCACCGACCGAAACAGCGGACCTCTATCCTGAATCAGATGGGAAACCTATGGCTGAAACCGATCTTCACATAGAAGCAATAATCCAGATGCGATCACGCTTCAGAAATTATTACAGGGACATACCCGATGTCTATATTTCCGGCAATCTCATGATGTATTACGAAGATGGGAGACCGCACAAAGCCGTTTCTCCGGATCTACTCATCTCTTTCGGAGTGGGTAAGAAACCGCGCCGTACCTACAAGATATGGGAAGAAGGAAAACCGCCTGATTTTGTCGTCGAGTTTTCAAGTAAAGGGACCGTCCAAAATGACTTAAACCATAAGATGGAACTCTACGCGAGACTCGAGATCCCAGAATACTTCCTCTGTGATGTTGATAGACGCTATTTGCCTGCCCCGTTGATGGGTTTTCGATTGATTGATGGGGCGTATTTTGAGATTGCCCCCAACGCTGATGGTGGGATTTCTTCAGAGACTCTGGGCTTAGATTTTCACTTGTTAGATGATGGATTCGGGATTTACGATCCAGAAAAGCGAGAATGGCTAGAGACCTTGGAGGAGGCAGCAAACTCGCGCGCAGAACGTGATAGGGAACGCGCAGAACGCGCAGAAACCGAACTCGCTCGCCTTCGCGAGGAACTCGCGCGGGTAAAAGAAAACGCATCGTAGTAGCAGCACTTAACACAAGAAGGAGCACAGATCGAATTGAAACAAATTACCTTGACCGGAATTAAACCGACAGGGCAACCGCACATCGGCAACTATCTCGGTATGATAAAGCCCGCGCTGGAACTCGCTAAAGACTATCAAGCACTCTACTTTATCGCCGATTATCATGCCCTCACGACTGTGAAAGACAAAGACCAACTGAAAGAATTGACATATCAGGTGGCTGCAACATGGTTGGCACTGGGGTTAAACCCGGATGAAGTGATTTTTTACCGCCAATCGGATATTCCTGAGGTGTTCGAGTTGTCGTGGGCATTGGCTTGTTTCACGGCAAAAGGTTTGCTGAACCGTGCGCATGCATACAAAGCGATCGTTGATGACAATATTGCCGCCGGTCGCGAAGAAGACAAAAACATTAATATAGGGCTTTTTACCTATCCGGTCTTGATGGCAGCGGATATCCTACTCTTCGGAACACATGTCGTCCCAGTCGGACTTGACCAGCAGCAGCATCTCGAAATCACGCGCGATGTCGCGCTAATTTTTAATAATACTTATGGAAACATCCTGACAATTCCTGAAGCTGTGATTCGAGAAGAGGTGATGACGATTCCCGGTATTGACGGGAGAAAAATGAGTAAAAGTTATAATAATGTGATCCCGATCTTCGCATCGCCTAACCAAGTGCTTAAACCCGTCAAACGCATTGTAACGGACTCCAAACGTCCAGAGGATCCGAAGGACCCGGAGGAATGCCACATCTTTGCGATCTATCGTCACTTTGCGGATGTGGATGCCGTTGAAGCGAAACGGGAACTCTATCTTAAAGGTGGACTGGCGTACGGTGCGATGAAACAGGAACTGTTTGAATTGCTGGAATCGAATTTCGCCGACAAACGGGACCGTTATAACACCTTGATGGAAAATACGGACGAGTTGGATAAAATACTTGAAAGAGGGGCGGAAAAGGCACGTGCTATAGCGGCACCGATTATGGCGAAGGTACGAAAAGCCGTTGGTATGAGTGCTTGCGTATAGGGCTGAGGTATTGAGGTATTGACGGACGGCAGGTTGGAAGGACGGCGGAATGTTCCTTCACTTCCAATTTTATGGACTTTTGCCCAAGTCCAACTTAGCGCAAATTAACGGTTTTCGCTATAAACAAATAAGCCTCGATTTGAGATATGAGTGATAAAAACGTATCCCAAACCGAGGCAAACTAATTAACAGCAGAAGATGTGGTATCCTATGCGGTGTTTTCTTGTTCCAATTTCAGAGTTACATACTGACGTAGCAGCACTGTTGCTGCACGTAAACCTACAGATCTTCGTCTTCTCTATCGTTGTATCGACGAGGTTCACGGCGTTCTGTGCGTGGACGCGCTGGATTGACTTTCAAGGGGCGTCCCATCATTTCTTGACCATCCAACGCCTCTATCGCCCGCTCGCCATCTTCTTGGTTTTCCATTTCAACAAATCCGAACCCTTTCGAGCGACCGTCGTAACGGTCTCGGATAATTGTAGCGGTAGCGACGGGACCATACTCACTAAAGAGCGTTTCAAGGTCTTCCTCGGTGGCCGCGTAAGGCACGTTGCCAACGTAGATATTCATCTCGTTTCTCCTTTTAGAAACTATATGCGCCCTAACCCGAATCATGAGACACACGATGATTGGTGCGAACCGGTGTCTCACAGCACGCGGGAATAGGACATGAAAATACGGGAAAATGAGAAAACTGAGCATTGTCAGCATTTTCAAAGGCAGAAATTTGGCAGCAAGCGTAGGAAAGATTGCGAAATCTATGGATCATCAATCTCTTGTTGTAAGCCCTGTCACCCCTCATAAATGAGGAAGTGTTCTGGTTCCGAACCGTAACACTGTCAAAACACCACTCATATCTTTGGCAGCAGACACGATCACATTTCCCTAAAAAAATTTGCAATAAATTATATCACAATCGTTTTAGTTTGTCAACTATAAATTTACCTATAGCTGCACAAATTGAGAAAAAAAGAGATATTTTCCACGAAAAAAGTAGATATCCAGACGTTTTTAAGACCCTGAACCCTTTTTATCAGTGGGATTCTTGTAATTGGCGAGTAAATCTTATTTTTTTTAGCGTTAGTTCAACTTAAAAATTTCGGATGTCTTAAATCCTTAATTTTTGCGTCCCACTATCACAAATTGTAGCACAAACTGCTAATTTGTGGCATATATGGTGAGAACTATCGCTTAAAGATGATTGGAGATGCTATGCCTACCTAAAAAACCTCACTTTGCTGTCATCCAATCATCACCGATCCCTGCCTCTGTCCTAAGTGGTACAAGCAGTGACATCGCGTTTTCCATTTCTTCACATACAATCTGAGCGTGCTTTTCAGCCAACGATTCCGGTGTTTCAAGTACTAATTCGTCATGAATTTGTAGGAGCATCTTTAGCGGCAGCTTGTCTGCATCAATTCGGTGTTGTACATTCACCATCGCCGCCTTCATCAAATCTGCGGCGGAACCTTGTACGACGGTATTAATAGCGAGTCGTTCACCGAGACCGCGCCGACTCCGGTTCGTAGAATAGATTTCAGGGATTGCGCGTCGTCTGCCGGTGAGTGTAGTCACATACCCGTGATCCGATGCGTGTTGGACACACTGTTGTAGGAAACGATCAATCCCCGGAAAACGCGTTTTGTAATCGTTAATAAGGGTTGTTGCCTCCTGGACAGTCATCCCTTTAATCCGACGCGAAAGACCGGTAGCAGAGACACCATAGATGATCCCGAAATTAATTGTCTTCGCCTTATCTCGGAGTTCCCGCGTAACCGAGTCGGCTGGAACATCGAACACCTGCGAAGCGACTGCTGTATGGATATCTAAATTCTGATTGAATGTCTCAATTAGGCTGTCGTCCTCACTAAAATGTGCGAGGATACGGAGTTCAATCTGTGAATAATCCGCACAGATTAATTTACTCCCTTCCGGTGCCCTGAATGCTCGGCGTAATTGTCTGCCGATTTCCGTCCGGACAGGAATGTTTTGCAGATTCGGACGGTCGGACTTCAAGCGTCCGGTCGCTGTTGTTAATTGATAGAGATGCGTATGGATACGCTCTGTTCTCGTATCAACAGCACTCTGGAGTTGTGCAAGATAGGTACTCTGCAATTTACGGTATTGCCGGTATTCAATAATTAGACGTGGTACACTCGTCTTTGGATCATTGACATCTTCTCTGAGGGAGAGTGCATCTAAAACGGTGACATCCGTAGAGATTTTGCCCCCGCGTGTGCGTTTTACCGGTTTGAAACCGAGTTCTTCAAACAGTACTTGCGAAAGTTGGTTCGGTGAGTCGATGTTAAACGGATAGCCGACGATCTCATGAATCTCATTTTGCCGCGCCTCAACGAGTTTTTCAATTGCACTGCTCTGACGTTTGAGTTCTGCCTTATCGCAGACAATACCGTTATATTCCATCTCAGCGAGAACCGGCGCGAGTGGTGATTCTATATCACGCACCAATTCCGTAATCCCGATTTCGGCAAGTTTCGGTGTTAGGAAGTGATAAAGTCGCAGGGCAACGTCGGCATCTTCTGCAGCGTAGATAGTGGCTTCTGCTAACGGGACCTCATCTATTGTTTTCTGTTGGGCGTTTTCTTCACCGAAGAGTTCGCCTTGGTTTGTGTCGTCGTCCGTGGATGCTGAGTGGCTTGGACGCATTGTCAGTTCATCGAAAGAGATCATCTTGTGTCCTAAGTGAAGGAGTGCCAATGTATCCAAATTATGGGACGGGGTTCGTGAATCGACCAATTGGCTCGCGAGCAGCGTATCGAAAACTGCCCCTTGGAGTTTAATACCGTTCCGAATAAGAATACTTGCATCAAATTTGAGGTTATGTCCACATTTTGATAGGTCAGGATTTTCCAGAATCGGCTTAAGGGCAGAAATCACAGTCTCTGTATCCAGGTGCGTTTCGGGTTGCGGTGAACGGACCGGCACATAAACGCCTTGCTTCGGTTGCCACGAGAAACTTAATCCGCATAACGTTGCCTCGCGATCTAAGCCATCTGTCTCAGTGTCGAAACTGATAATCTCCTGTGCTGATAGGGTGCTAACGAGTTCTTCCAATTGGTCCCTTGTCAGAACCGCCGAATAATCGCCGACTTCGGCGGTGTCGTAATCACCTTTATCCAGAATGGCATCGGTTTTCTTCTCCAATTCTGCGACCCGTTCTTTGCGCGTCGTCGGTGTCGCCAAGGACTGAGAATCTCCACCAGCGAGTTTCTGGACGACCTCTTCATAACGCCTGAGTTCTAATTCCTGTAAGAGTGGACGGATCTTCTGGAGGTCAAGCGGTTTGACTCGTGCCTGCTCTATGGAAAAGTTCAGATCAGCGTTTCGGATCAAGGTTACCAACTGTTTTGAAAGCGGGAGTTGCGACTGTGCTTTTTCTAAATTCTCGCGGCGCTTTCCCTTAATTTCGTCAATATTATCGAAAATACCGTCAATGGAATCGTATTGCTGAATCAACTGCGCAGCGGTTTTCAAACCGACCTTTTCAACGCCGGGAACGTTGTCGGAGGTATCCCCCATCAATGCAAGGACATCAACGACCTGTTCCGGTTTGATACCTTTCGTCTCCCACAACTCTCGAACATCAAGCACCTTATTGTTATGGAGATCAAGCATCGTCACACGATCGCCGAGAAGCTGCTCAAGGTCTTTGTCTCTGGAAATGATAGAGACATTGATTTCTTGTGCTTCTGGGTTGTCGAGTACGGCTTGCGTAACAGATGCGATGATGTCATCCGCTTCTAATTCAGGTTTACCGAGCGTTAGGATGCCAAACGCGTCAAGCAATTGCAGGATGCGGTGAATCTGCGTCACGAGATCATCGGGTGCGGGAGAACGATTCGCCTTGTACTCGGAATAGAGTTCATTGCGGAAGGTGTCGCCGGGCGTGTCAATCGCGGCGACGACATATTTTGCCTGAAGTTCCGACAAAATCCGAATAAGCGTTCCTGCGAACCCGAAGACAGCATGCGTCGGTTCACCGGTGACGCTGCTTGTCAATCCGCCACGAATTGCGTAGTACGCCCGAAATATTTCGGCGTGTGTGTCAATAATATAGAGCGTGTCCTTTTGTTCGTCTTGCATTATTCCGATAGGTGCCTCCTAATGTGGGAAATGCCAACGACGCAAGGAGTCCGACGCTGACAAGCCAGCCTCTTGCCCGAGTGCGAACGCTGTTGCGATGAGGTTCCGTTCACCGGAAACGATGTCGCCAGCGGCAAACAGCCCTGGAATCGGTTCCCCACTGCTATTGAGCATCTGCATATCCTCGTTTGTGACAATCAACCCTTCCTCGTCTTTCTGATAATCCCATCCTTCAAGGAATTTCGTATTTGGAATGAGTCCTTCATCAACGAGGAAACCGTGGAAAAATAATTCGCTTCCGTCAACCATCTCGAATCCTAACAGATCTGTTTTTTCTCCGATGTGCCGTTTAATTTTTGTTTCAATGATATTAATTTTACGCGCTTTCACCTGTTTGAGGACAGGTGGCGACATTCCGTGCGGTCTGCCGTTTGTTAGGATTGTAATTCTGTCTGTGAAGTCTTGCGCGCCGATGGCTGCCTCGTAGATGTAGTCACCGACTCCGAGGAGTGCAAGGTGTTCATTGACATGGAGGTGTCCGTCGCAGCGGATACAAACGTGCCACCCTTTTTTGTTCCCTGCGTAGCGGAAGACGGTTGCATACTGCTTATAGAGTCGTTCTTCACCCTGTTCAAATTCGATATCGGGCCATTTGTCATCAAAGCCGGCAGCAACAACGACTGTCCGAGATTTAAAGGACGCCATCTCTAATGGTGTATTTTGTTTGAGTGTCTTTGTAGATGCTTCGAGTTTGAAGAGATCGCCGTTCCGTGTGAGTTTCGATACCAGACCGTCGCGTATGTCGATGCCGGTTTTACGTTTCTCCGATCCGAGCATGAAATCAACAACGGGGCGGCTCTCCATCCACTGCATGAGTTCTTTTGAAAAATGGGGTCCGATAATCCCAGGAAAGACGGGTGCGTCTTCGATTTCTACCGATTTTGACCAATATGCGCGTCCTCGACTAAAACTGACCTTTCCAGAGTGTAGTACCAAAACGTGCCGCATCTGATGGCTTGCTGAGACAGCGGCTTGTGTGCCTGCAGGTCCCGCGCCTATGACTGCAACGTCGTAAATCGTTTCTGCCATCGTTTTTCTCCTAATTTCTTATTTCGTTTTCTCAAAATCCATATTTTTTCCATTTCTCATCAACCAACGCTATGACCTCATCGGACATCCGAATCTCTTCGGGCCACTCGCGTTGATAACCTTCTTCTGCCCACTTCGTTGTGGCATCAATCCCCATCTTAGAGCCGGCACCCATCAGTGGGGAGGCGTGATCGAGTACATCAACGGGTCCCTCAACGATAGTCACATCCCGTTTCGGATCGACATTACTCCCGACATAGAAAAGCACCTCTTCCACATTCTGGACATTAACATCTTTATCGACAACGACGATGATTTTGCTGAACATCAGCTGCCCGAGGCCCCAAAAACTGTGCATCATCTTTTTCGCCTGAAACGGGTAGCGTTTATCAATAGAAATGAATGCGAAATTGTGGAACACGCCGAACAGTGGTAGGTTCATATCCACAAGTTCGGGAAGTTGCGTCTTAATCAACGGCATAAAGATCCGCTCAGTCGCTTTCCCCATGTAACAGTCCTCCATTGGCGGTTTGCCGACAATGATTGTCTGATAGATTGGGTTCTTACGGTGCGTAATCGCCGTGATACGCATCAGTGGATACTCGTCCGCCAAGGAATAGAAGCCGGTATGATCCCCGAAAGGTCCTTCTATACAAGTCTCGTCGGGTTCGATATACCCTTCAATCACGATATCCGCATCGGCAGGGACAAGCATATCAATCGTCTTTGCAGGCACCATCTCAACATTCGATTTTCGGAGGAACCCTGCAAACAGAAGTTCATCAATACCGGACGGTAGCGGTGCCGTGCCGATGTAAGACATTATGGGATCGCCGCCGATGGCGATTGCCACAGGCATCTGTTGCGAGGCTTGACGATACTCACGATGATGTGCGGCACCGTCGTGGTGAATTTGCCAATGCATCGCTAATGCGCGTGGGTTTAATCTTTGCAAACGGTAAGTACCGACATTTCGTTGACCTGTTTTGAGACTATGTGTAAAAACTTGCGGTAAAGTGATATATCTGTCAGCATCAAGGGGCCAGCATTTAATGAGGGGTAGGAGATCTAAGGAGGCATCTTCATCGGTAAGTACGACCTCTTGACATGCCCCTTTTTTGACAGTTTTCGGTGGAAAGTTCGCCAGTTGAGACAGCATCCGAAGGATTTTTACTTTATCAAGGAGGGAATCCGGGGCATCCAATTTGATCATGCTCTCAATTTCGGACGCGATCTGTTCGAGATCGTCAACACCGAGTGCCATCGCCATCCGTCGGTAAGAGCCGTAGGTATTAATCAGGAGTGGCATTTCGCTGCCCTCAACATTTTCAAACAGGAGTGCGGGACCCTCTGTTTTACTCACGCGATCGGTGATTTCGGCAATCTCAAGGTCTGGGGATACAGTTGTTTTGATACGTTTGAGTTCGCCTGCGCGATCCAAGGCTTTCACAAACGCTGTGAGGCTATCGTATGCCATGTAAGTCCTTTCATTTTTAATTAGCGGTCAGCAATCGGCAGTCAGCCGTCAGTAAGAGGAACGCGTCGTCATTTCACCTTTTTTCGTTATCAGACAATTATGAGTATATCACAACAAACGAAAAACTACAAGTCGGATATGTACCGTGGACCGTCCTCCGATTTTTAGTATCTCCGTGATGGCTTCAGTCAGTCGCTAATTTACCAGAAATCTGTTTTAGTCCTTGTTGGTAGTTTCGATTGTTCGGTTCGAGTTCTAACGCTTTTCGGATCGCTTGCTCGGCTTGTTGATAATCGCCACGACGGAATTCAATGAGTGCGAGTGTATTGTAATAACTGGCAACGTTCGGATCTAAGTCAATTGCCTGTTGGACATACCGTTGCGCCGTCTCCAAAGTCGCGCCGGGTTCGGCACCCGGTTTTTTCGCGCTGAGTTGTGCGAGTGCATGATACGCCTTCGGCAATTTAGATGCCAAGTACGCCTTCTCTGCCTCGCTGAAATCGCCTTTACCTGCTTGGAGCTCACCGATAAGGTAATAGGTCTCCGCCAAAAAGAGTGGTTGAGTCGGGGATTGTGACGAAAGATCAACTGCTTTTTTAAGTGCGGTCAACGCTGCATTGGTCAATTCCATATCCAGTTGCTGGCGGGTATCACCGGCTGCTCTCGCCTGATACGCGTAACAGAGACCGAGGTTATGATACGCCTCCGCATCGTCCGGTTTCAGTGCGATAATTGTCTGATACGCCTCCGCTGCCGCCGCATAACTTCCCCGATTCAGCAGAATCATCGCAATTTTCAGGTGCGCTTCTACAAATTGCGGGTCCAGTGCGACCGCCTGCTGGTAATGTTTTAAAGCGAGTTCTGTCCTGTTCTGTCTGAGATATGCCAAGCCGAGACCAGCGTGCGCCTCCACAAAGTCCGGTTGAAGTGCTAATGCGCTCTGCTGCGCATCTATTGCTTTTGGGTATCTCCCAAGCATGGTATAAGCGATGCCGATGCCGTTATAAGCCGGTGCGAATTTCGGGTTCATACCGAGTGCTTTCTGGTATTCCGAGACGGCTTTCTCGTAATTCTCATCTTTGAGGTAGAGTCTACCGATGTTGGCAAGGATCTGCGCGCGTTCGGTTGTGTCTTGCGTGCGTTGTAGCGCGCCGCGCAATTGATGGAGCGGATCAAGCACGGCTTTTCGTTCCTGAAAGCGTTCCATCAGCTCACGTGCCGCAGTGGTATCTCCGATGCGGCGATACGCTTGTGCGAGGTTGTAAAGAGCCTCAACAAGCGTCGGATCGTGCTGATATGCGGTGCGATAGGCGTTAATAGCGTCGTCCCACCGCTTTTCGTGGGCATAGAGAAGCCCTAATTGATAATGCGCAGCCCCAAATTTCGGATCAAGAGCGATCGCCTGTCGTTGATGCCGGACCGCTGCTGTGTGTTCGCCGCGTTTGCTATAGACGTTCCCGATTTGATGCTGGATCATCTTATCCTTGGAATCCAACGCAATGGCTATTTTGTAAGCCTTGAGTGCTTCGGTGTACCGGTGTGTGTTGGCGTAGGCGTTCCCCAAAGCTGCATGGGTGTACGCCGAATCCGGCGCGGACGCAATGGAACGTTGGTAAGCCGCAATGGCATCGTCAAATTTTTCGAGTCCAGTATGCGCTAACCCGAGACCGTAATAGACTTCTGAAATATCGGGGTCGTGTGCATCTGATGCACTTTTGGGAACACTGTTTACATCCAGAACCGTTATGACCTGTTGATACGCTTCAACTGCTTCGGTGTAAGCCTCAATTTGGAGGTATAATTTTGCGAGTTTCAGACGAATTGAGACCTGCGCGCCATCCGCAGCGAGTTGTGCCCTATAGGTGCGGATCTGCGTTGTGATGTCGGTTGGCGTTCCCAGCTGGGAGAAGGCATATTGAACCTGCCATAGGACAAAAAGGTGGCACCCTACGAGTGCCACCCATATAACTGTGGAACAAGAAATTTTCGGTCGCATGTGCCACTGTCCGTATGATCTAAAGAGACGTTCTCTAAAACTGCTGTTTGATGCGTCCCCATGTCGTTGCCAGCTTGCGATTCGGGTCAACGGCGAGTGTATCCTCAATATTATCACCATAAACGGTGAAATCGTCAAAACTCGCCTCGGTTTCCCATGCCCAGACACCGACTTGCCCGGTCTTGTACATACCGTCTTCATGTTCGCCCTGAAGTTTACCGTTGAGGTGGATTTCAAATTTACTGCCCTCAACGACTACCTTCATATCAATCCATTCGTCGTTCTTTATTTCGACCTTTTCGACAGCGGGGATTTGCGCGATGTTGTCGCGTGCATTCCAAGCACCATCTTTATGTCGCCAGAGTTCTGTTTTGTTATTCGGAACGTTGAGGTAGTAGACATAGTACTCCATCTCACTTTGGGCGCGAAAAACGATACCTGCCCAATTGTGGTCATCCAATCGGACTTTTGCTTCAATGGTGTAGTCGTCCCAATCTTCTTCGCCAACGAGAGAGTGCTCAGCTTGTCCACCCCTTTCAACATGGTAGACACCACCTTTGATCTCCCAATTCCCGTTGGCAACTTTCCAATCATCGTGTTTTTCCTCGAAGTCCCATAACTGCGTTCCAGCGTGCGTCGGTAGGGAAAGTACCATACCGAAAACGGTGATGAGACTCAATGCCGTTAATTTCGACAACGTGATAACTACTCTCATAATTCGCCTCCATTTTTGTTGCATAACTTAAACATTCAGTCTTTCATTTCCTGCCATCACTGCAACAGCAGGAAAGTTGTAGTATAGAATAACGCTAAAAAATTAAAAAGTCAACATTAACTTGGATCAGGGACATTCAATTGTAGATTTTTGGTGTTGTCCTTTTCGCGGGTGTTAACACTTCATGTATGTTATGTTTTAAAACAACCTACGGAAATATTCGCAGCATTTCGCTAGATTTCGCAGCACTTCGCACCGGATCTTGCAGAAAAAGACGTAAAACCCAATAATTCCTTAAAATTGAATGGCCCTGAACTTGTGATTGGCCATAAGAAGGCTTGCATGTACGTCTATTATGGTGTATGATAATAGTGTTGAGGACATGCCAACCGCTTTACAATAAATATCATCGCATAGAAAGGAAAATATTTTGCGCATAAAAATTTTGGTTGCACTTTTTATTTTATTTTTCGTCGTAGCGGGAACAGCCACCGCTGCGCTGAAAGTCGGTCTTATCTACGATGTTACGGGACGCGGCGATCTCTCATTTTGTGATGCTGCCTACGCTGGCGCGAAAAAAGCAGAAAACGAATGGGGGTTCAAGCTGACAGAGGTCACCCCAAGCCAGAGTACAGATACCGAATTGACGCTCCGCAGGTTAGCGAAACTGAAATACGATCTGATTATCGGGGTCGGTTTCCTTTTTCAAGAACCGATGAAACGTGTCGCAGCCGATTTCCCTGATGTCAAGTTCGCGTTGATTGACGCAATCATTGAACAGCCGAATGTCGCTTCACTAACCTATCGCGCCCACGAAGGAACATACTTAGCAGGTGTTATGGCGGCGTTGAAAACGGAGACGAAGCAGATCGGTTTTATCGGTGGGATGAAGGTACCGCTCGTTGAGGCGTTTGAAATCGGTTTCCATGCAGGCATTAAGGCGGCGAATCCGGATGCTGAATTGGTGACGGATTATGTCGGTGTTACGCCGCAAGCCTTCAACGATCCCGCGAAAGCTAAAGAACTCGCGCTTGCACAATATAACCGTGGCGTAGATGTTATCCTCGCCGCCGCGGGTGCAAGCGGACTCGGTGTGCTTGAAGCCGCGAAAACGACAGAAAAGTGGATTATATGGGTTGATTCTAACGGCAACCATCTCGCCCCTGGCTTAGTACTTACAAGCGTTATCAAGGGGGTGGAGATGTCCGTCTATGAAACGATCAAGAGTGTCCAAAAGGGTCGTTTCTCCGGTGGCTTGAAAGACTATGGACTCGAAAAAGGAGGCGTGGAATATATCGTTGACGATGTGAACCGTGAACTCCTGTCGGACGAGATTCTGAAGCAGGTCGAGGCATTCAAAGCGAAAATTGTCGCGGGCGATATCGTTGTTCCGCATGAACGGCAGTAGGTATGACATACACACCCATTATCGAGATGCGCGGCATCAGTAAACAGTTTGGGCAGGTCCAAGCAAACGATTCGGTGGATTTTACGCTCCAACACGGTGAGATTCACGCTATCGTCGGTGAAAATGGTGCCGGTAAATCTACGTTGATGAAAATTCTCTATGGACTGTATCAAGCCGATGCAGGTGAGATTTTTGTTACTGGAAATCGCGCGGATATATCTTCTCCGCGACATGCGATGCGTCTCGGTTTAGGGATGGTTCAGCAACACTTCACACTTATTCCGGTCTTCACTGTACTTCAGAACATCGTACTTGCCAAAGAACCGTGCAAACTCGGTGTCATACTCGACTACCGTGAAGCACAAAAGAAGATTACAGAACTCGCGACGCAACTCGGATTTGATGTGCCCTTGAACACACCTGTTGAATCTCTCCCAATCGGTACACAGCAGCACACTGAAATCTTGAAAGTTCTCTATCACGGCGCGGACATTCTCATTATGGACGAGCCGACGGCAGTGCTTGCACCGCAAGAGGTTGACGGACTTTTCAATTGCATGCGAAGCCTCAAGGACGAGGGGAAGAGCCTCATTATTATTACGCACAAACTCGATGAAGTGATGGCGATTGCCGATGCTGTCACAGTGATGCGGCGCGGGCAAGCCGTCAACACTTGTTCTATAACCGATACCGATCCAGCGATGTTGGCGGAAATGATGCTCGGTGAACCCGTTATTCCAAGTGCTGTAACACGAGAACAGACAGAACATAAGACACCGATGCTTTGTATCGAAGGCGTAACGCTCTCCGAGAGCGAAAATATAAGGAAAAAACATCGCTGGAGAAACGTCCTGTCAAACAGAGAGACCGGCAAACGACTCCTTAACGAGGTCAACCTTGATGTTTTTCCAGGTGAGATCGTCGGGATAGCAGGCGTGGAAGGGAACGGGCAGACAGAATTGGTTGAGGTACTGACGGGTCTACGACAGATTGATAGCGGAACGCTTACGCTAAACGGTGAACGGGTTGCGCACATCCCAGCCGATAGACACCGGCACGGGATTAGTTTGGATGACCGCGTTGACGACAATTTTATTGTCGGCCACCATAAGATGCGGCGGTATTGTCAGTACGGTATGCTTCGGCGAAAATCTATCCAACGATCTGCGCTGAACGCTATGGACAAATACCAGATTCGTATCGGTGATGTCTCTGATCGGATTAGCGTGCTCTCTGGCGGTAACCAACAGAAGGTTGTCATTGCGCGTGAGTTGGAGATGAACCCGGAAGTTATTATTGCCGCGCATCCGACACGCGGGTTAGATATACACGCAGCGGAATTCGTCCATACACGGCTTATTCACGCTCGTAACCGTGGCAAAGCGGTTTTACTGGTTTCTTCGGAGTTAGACGAACTTCTCCATCTCAGCGACAGAATCGCTGTGATGTATGACGGCAAGATTGTCGGTATCGTGAAACCTACCGAAACCAATAAGCAGGAATTGGGTGCCTTGATGCTCGGATTGCATGAGGCAAAATTGGATGTCTGACCAACGACAAGAACATTCTCAGGAGAAAATAATGATAATTGATTCACATACACACGCATGGCCCCGTTGGCCCTACCAACCGCCTGTCCCTGATGACGAAAGCCGTGGCAAAGTTGAACAACTCCTCCACGAAATGGATCTGCACAACGTTGATAAATCCGTGCTTATCTGCGCGCGGATTGAGAGGAATCCTGACAATAACGATTATGTTGCAGCGTGCATTGATCGCTACCCGGAACGGTTGATTCAATTCGCCGATGTGGATTGCTCATGGACGGATACGTATCATACGGATGGCGCAGCCGATCGGTTGAAGGCGGCTGCGGAGAAATACAATCTCAAAGGTTATACGCACTACCTCAGAGGCGATGACGACGGGAGTTGGTTCTTCTCCGAAGAAGGGGAACGCTTTTTTCACACAACAGCCGACATGAAACTCATTGCCAGTATTGCTATGGGCAGCCATCAGCATGAGGCACTCCGTAAAGTTGCTTCGGAGTTTCCGAGTATTCCATTCCTGTGCCATCACATGGGGGGTGCGCGAGCAGGTGAGGAACACCCGTATCCGCAGTTGAAGCAGGTACTCGCTTCCGCAAATGTCCCGAATATTCACATCAAGATGTCAGGTTTCGCGTATGTCTCGCAGGTTTCGTGGGATTATCCGCATTCGGATACACACTGGATCGTGCGCGCCCTCTACGAACATTTCGGTCCTGGGCATCTCTGTTGGGGATCCGATTATCCGGTCGTTCGGAGATTTATGACGTATCAGCATTCGCTTGAGGCGTTTCGGACGCACTGCACTTTTATTCCAGAGGCGGATAAAGCGGAGATTTTAGGGGGAACCCTCCAACGTCTGTTAGCGGATGCGGGTAAAGAAAAAGAATAGGAACCGATAGGTCATCAAGAGGAGGATAAACCCGATGATGCGTTTAAATGTAGTGTTAATGTTGATTGGCTGTGTCTTTATATCTGCCAGTATCACCTTTGCACAGGATGACTTCGATCGACTGGGTGGAACCGTCCGCGGGCAGGTTGTTGACACAACCGAAATGCAGAATCCGATTGAAGGCGTTGAGGTCAAGATCGTTGCTACAAATGGAGAGGAATATACCGCAACAACTGATGCCAATGGTGATTACGAGAGATCGGAGATTCCCGCAGGTCGCTATCTCATTAGTATCTATAAAAGCGGATACAGTGATCGGGTTGGTAAACCTGTAACAGTTGTTGACGGTGGCGACCATTTCTTACCACTCAAGATGACCAAAAAGGATAACATCGCCACCTTTCTCCAAAGTTCTGTCCCTATGTACTGGGTGCTGATCCTCTGTGTGATTATAGCGATCTTAATCTTTGCACGCACAAGTAGATCATAGGAAGGTTGCCCTTAACGATCAGGAACTAATCTTGGGGAGTGAATGCTATTGAAAATGAAAATCGTTATATCGCAGTTAGGATATTTGACATTGATTGTCACCCTTTTTATGCTACATCCGTTTGACAATGCTGACGCTTTCTGGAGTCGTGAGCATAACCTTATGGACGAAAGGAGCGGACCTCTTGTCCGAGAGAAACTCGGTGGACGACGTAAAGGTTTTGTTTTTGGCTTCGGTGTCGGTGTTGGTAGGACCAGTTTTACCGAACCGCTCGCGGCGTATTATTGGCGGAATACGCAGGAAGCCGAGTGGTCATCTGCGCGTCAAGCAAGAGCATCCTTGGTAACGGAATTGAAAATCGGTCACGGATTCTCCGACCAGTTTCTACTTTACTATACAAGCCGGATTTCGTGGCTTCCGCTCGATCATTTCACCAAGGACACGATGATTGCCAACGGTGCAGCAGGGGCAGGACTCATGTATTATCCATTCCGAAGGTTCGGTCTTTACTTCGTCGGTAACATTGGACTGGCGACGCTCGTAACGTGGCAGCCGCCGCTTACATTGGAAAACGCCAGACAGACCGGTGTCATTTTCTCAGGGGGTATCGGTTATCAGATCTTGCCACACCTGAATCTTGACTTCACGGTGAGTTCCGGGAGTGCTAACGCGAGGGAGGTTGACGACATCAGCGAAATAGAACTCATAGATGAGGTCGTCACTTATTCGCTAACCCTCAGTGTCCTCGCCTATTAGCGCATTTTGCGGAGGTGGTATCATGTATCGAAAAAGAGGTCTTGGAATTCAGATAACAGCACTATTCGGAATAGTTGCATTGACATGTCTTCTCAGTTGTGGTGATGCCGATTTTAGCATTGATCAGGAACAGACGGAGGACCCGCTCCGCTTTATTGAATATGTCCTTTTTCCCACAGCACCCTACATTGATAAGTCCTACATAGAGAAAGTGCCGGAAGATGAAGTTGTCGTTAGAGAGATTGATTTTGAAGCCGAAAAACGAGCGATTCAGCAGGTCTATCGTGCTTTTATTCGAGCCTATGTTGAAGAAGATATGACGGCACTCCTAGAGACACTGGACATATCAACCGGAATTGAGTGGGGGACAGACACGACAGGTAATGTCTATGGATGGAACAATGTCAGAACTTATATTCAAGTAAACTGGTCGATAGGGGATTGTGAGGGCGATCCGAATGCGGAACTCACAGACTTTTACATTCGTCCCCAGAATGTTCGCGTGCCCTGGACAGAAGCGAGTGCAAAAGGGCCGACGTTCTACTACGAGCCCGATGCCGTTCTTGCAGATGGAGCTTGTTACACTGAGATCGGACGTTTTTATTTCACAAAGAAGTCAGGTGTGTGGCGTATTCATCAAATTGATGGGTCGAAATATTTCACCGATCTTAAATATAAAGCACCTTGACAGGAATCAGGGTAAAAAATAGGGAATTGAATGACTCTGGCGTGATTGTGTGATTATGAAAAAAATTGACATTTTTACAGAGTCACGGTATAATAACATTAACGGTGTAGTATCTTAATCCGCGACCGGTAACGCGAAATCTATTTGCTAACTGAACTGTTTAAAAGCATAACGTAAGGAGGAAGAGTTAATGAAAGGTATTTTTGTTTTGACGACACTCGTGTTGACACTCGTAGCGGGATTCGCTTTCGCGACTGAAACCGCAACTGTCGAAGGCGAGTACATCGAAGCGCGATCCGCGAGTGTGTATGTCGGCGCGTGCCACTTCGGTGCCGAATATGTCGAAGGTGGCAGAGAAGCGACAGCTGTCTGGAACATCCACAAAGGGAATTGGAAAGGTGTTTCGTTAGATGGGTTAACCGTCGTCGCTGTTATCAGTGCGAAAAATAATTTGGCGAGCGATACCGAAACACGTAAGAGCGTGTTGTATGTAGACGTGAAGACCACATCAGAACAGCGCGCCGCACTTAAAGACATGCTCACAACGAAACGTGCTGAGGTTTTAGGAAAAATCGTCTCAACGCAAACCGCGCCTATTAAGTTTGCGAAAGAAGGCACCAAATACGATGTAACAGTCGGTGAAATTCTCGCACTCTGTGCCAACCGCTATCCGTGTGCAAACTGCACACAACCGCATCAGATTTGGTACAAACCGCTGACAGCGATTCAGAACGCCATCGTCGGCAAATCCGAAGTCTACCGCTATAAAGACAGCCACCTCCCGGTGACGTGGCAGCAAAGCGGCACTGCGAACAACGTCTTTGTTGGTACTTTTTCGATGTAGCATATTGAATGTCTGTAGTTGCCCAACGGCAGCTACAGACACGCCCTTAGAGATTCTGTAGGACGGAGACCATTGTAGAGCCTTGAAGTCAACTCAATATTTCCTTGATTCGCGCAAAAAGCCAGATCGTGCCAGAATCAAGATTGAATGGATCGAAGCTACTATTAAGAACCCTACACATACAGAAGTGCAGTCAGATGGCAGAATAAGAAAATGGAAAAAGATTGAAGAAGAGGACAGATTTCTTAGAGTTATTCTGCTTGAAGATGGAGAAACAGTTCATAATGCTTTCTTCGACAGAAATTTCGAGGGAGGGCCGCAATGACGGTGAAATATTTTCATGACACAGATACAGCGTTAATTGAGTTTTCAACACGTGATGTTGTTGAAACAAAGGAAATTAGCGAGAATATTTACATTGATGTCGACGCTTCCGGAAATTTAGTCTCAATGACTATTGAGCACGCCGAACAACACACCGATTTGCCTAATTTGTCTTATGTGCCACTTGGCTATACAACACGTAGCCAAGTGTTGGAAAAGCAAGCAGATATCCGCCAGTAAGGACAGAATCAGTGAATAAACGTACAACACCCGAGGAACGAAAATTTAAACTAACTGCTGGTGAACTCGAACAGTGGAACGAGAACGGATACTTTGTCCGGCACGGCATTTTTACCGAAGAAGAAAACGCCCTTTTAAGCCGAGTTGCTGATGACATCGCTCTCGGAAAAATCCCCTTCCCTGACCATCGTATCTTTCAAAACGCCTTGGTGAGAGACGGAAAAGTTGAAGCGTCTGGTATCTATGCGATGCACAGTATCCACCAAATGAGTTGTTATTCCGCTGAGTTCCTTGAACGTTCACGTGATCCACGTCTCACTGACCCCGTTGTTGACCTCCTCGGTCCCGATATCCTCGGTCTCAATAGTCTCTATATCTGGAAACCGCCAAAGATCGGGCTCGGTTTCCCGTGGCATCAAGATAGATGGTATACGCGTCCCCAGTTTATAACCGAAACGACAGTCGGCACGTGGACGGCTATTGATGCCGCAACTGTAGAGAATGGCTGTTTATACGTGATTCCGGGTAGCCATAAAACCGGCATTCTTGAGCATGTTGATCTTGAAGGTTCACAGCAACAGGAGTTTAGGGAGGCAGTCGGTGCGAAGGACGAAGATGGGGTCGCTGTCGAAATTCCACCCGGAAGCGTCATCTTCTTCGACAATCGGATCCTCCATAAGAGTACCGATAATAATACTGAAGGTTTTCGCCGTAGTAACATCGCACATTATATCAGCGCAAAGGCAGAACGGGTACCGCATAAAAATTATTTGCGTCCGCTTATGTGGGTTCGCGGTAAAATATACCCGACGCTGTTTGAGGGTGTCTACCATGACCCTCTACCCATTACAGAACCCCAATAAAATACAGCAAAGTCAACGGCTGATCGTGTGATATAACATTTGTTAACAGGAGCATACGTGAACACAAACACAACATCTGAAGAACGGAAATTTAGACTGACACCTGAGGAACGCGCCTCGTGGGACGAGAACGGGTACTTTGTCCGTTACGACGTTTTTACAAAAGAAGAAAACGACATCTTAGCGCAAATCGCTGATGACATTGTTGATGGAAAGCGACCTTTCCCGGAATATCATATCTTTGAAAACGCTTTAGTCAGAGACGGTAAAATTGAAGCACAAGGTGTCCATGCAATGCACAATATCCAGTATGTGAGTTGTAATTGCCCAGAATTCCTTGCGCGTACGCGCGACCCACGGCTCACCGATCCCGCTGTTGACATCCTCGGTCCCGATCTGCTCGGTCTCAACAACCTCTATATCTGGAAGCCGCCAAAGATCGGGCTCGGTTTCCCGTGGCATCAAGATAAATGGTATTTTAACCATCAGTATAAAACCGGAACGACCGTCGCAACATGGTCTGCGATTGATGACGCAGATAAAGAGAACGGGTGTCTCCACGTTATCCCCGGCAGCCATAAGCAGGGTGTTCGTGACCATAAGGACCTCGAAGGCTCACAACAAGGGGAGTTTAAACAGGCAGAAGGGGCTCGTGATGAAGATGGCGTTGCGGTAGAAGTCCCTGCGGGTGCGGTCATCTGGTTCAATAGCCAAGTCCTCCATAAAAGCACGGATAATCACAGCGAACGTTTCAGGCGCGCAAACATCGCACATTATATGAATGCGAAAGGAGAATGGACACGCCCTGAGGCTATTAATAAAAAACGACCCCCGATGTGGATTCGAGGTAAAACCTACCCCGGTATGGGAGATGAAGTTCAACATGACGTTATACCGATTTTAGAATCTGATTGACTCCCAACGGAGGGATTCTGATGAAACTACGATTTATGACCGTCTATATCTTGCTTCTTTTGTTTCTATCATCTGCCGATGCAAACGTTTCTTCCCGATATGCGAAACAGTCTCTTGAATGGTTCCAGAGCGAGGAGGGTCGCCGTATTGCCGACAACGTTCTGACTTGGCAGACACCGCACGGCGGTTGGCCCAAGATTAGAGACACAGCATCTGAGCCGTTTGATGGTAAAATCGAGGATCTGCACGCAACGTTCGACAACGGTGCGACTATTGACGAACTCCGGTTTCTTGCCCGTGCGTTTCGTGCGACAAACGAGCCACGCTACGAACAAGCATTTCTCAAAGGTCTTTCTCATATCCTTGAAGCGCAATATCCGAATGGCGGGTGGCCACAGTATTATCCGCCAAGCAAAAGTTACCATCGTCACATCACGTTCAATGACAATGTTATGTCCCGCATTCTCGGACTTCTCCGAGATGTCTCTGAATCTTCCGACTATTGGTTCCTGAAAACGGAGGCCCGCACGAAGGTTGAAGTGGCTTTAACCAAAGGCATTGCCTGCGTTCTGCGCACGCAAATCAAGCAGAACGGTAAACGCACAGCCTGGTGTGCGCAACATGATGAGAAAACGCTCGCGCCTGCGTGGGCACGTTCTTATGAGCCGCCGTCGATCTCAGGTGCCGAAAGCGTCCGTGTCGTGCGATTCCTGATGTCACTTGAAGAACCCACACCAGAGATCATCGCCGCTGTCGAAGGAGCCGTTGAGTGGTTCAGGAGCGTTGCGATCCACGGTATGCGTTTTGACGAGTTCACTGATGCAGAGGGAGAGGACGATAAACGGATCGTAGCGGATCCCGACGCGGGACCGTTGTGGGCGCGTTTCTACGAACTCGGCAGCAACCGTCCAATCTTTCTCGACCGCGATTCGGTGGTCCGTTACGCGTTATCCGAGATCAGTCAGGAACGCCGCGGCGGATACGACTACTACGGTAGCTGGGCTGCCAAGCTCCTCGCAGATGACTACCCACGATGGAGAGAAAAGCACAAGTTCCCAAAGGAATAACCGACGCATGAGTATAAAGACAACTCCTGAAGAACGGAAATTTAGACTGAGCGCAGAAGAACGGATCTCTTGGGAAGTGAACGGTTACTTTATCCGTTACGATGTTTTTACGAAAGAAGAGAACGACTTCTTAGCACAAATTGCGGATGACATCGCCACCGGGAAACGACCTTTCCGTGCGAAAAATATCCACCAAAATGCGTTAGTCAGAGATGGAAAAACTGAAGCATCGGGGACCTACGCGATGCATTGTATCCACCATATAAACAATTATTCACCTGAATTCCTTGAACGCACACGTGACCCGCGTCTCACCGATCCGGTTGTTGACTTAATTGGTCCAAACATACTGGGTCTTAACAATTTGTATATCTGGAAGCCGCCAGAGATCGGTCTCGGTTTTCCGTGGCATCAAGATAGATGGTATTTCAACAGGCAGTATAAAACGGACAAGACCGTCGGCACGTGGAGTGCTATTGACGCATCAGATGTAGATAATGGGTGCCTCTACGTTATCCCGGGTAGCCACAAGGACGGCGTTCTTGAGCATGAGGAGCTTGAGGGATCGCAACAGAACGAGTTTAAGAGCGCGCGCGGTGCCAAGGACGAAGACGGTATCGCTGTTGAAGTCCCGCCCGGAAGTGTGATTTTTTTCGATAACCGACTCCTCCATAAAAGTACGGATAACCACAGTGTCCGTTTTCGCAGGTGTAGTGTCGCGCATTATATCAGTGCGGATTCAGAACGGCTGCCGTATAAGAACATAAATCATATCAAACCGGTGATGTGGGTTCGGGGGGATACATACTCCGAAAAGATGGAACCTGTCTATCGTGACGCTTTGCCTATTCCAGAAGAACAGGAGGATTAATGGACAGAAATACAGCACAATCAGAACAGAAATTTGCCATAACACCTGAAGAACGATCTTCTTGGGACGAAAACGGGTATTTTGTCCGTTACGACGTTTTCACGGAAGCAGAAAACGACATCCTACGACACGTCGCTGACGATATTGCCGTAGGAAAACGACTGTTCCCGAAAGCGAATATCAATGAAAACGCCTTAGTGAGAGATGGCAAAGTTGAAGCATCGGGTATCCACGCGATGCACAAAATCCATCATGTGAGTTGTTACATCCCTGAGTTCCTCGCACGTGTTCGTGATGCGCGCCTCACGGATCCGATCGTTGACCTCCTCGGTCCAAACATACTGGGTCTTAACAATCTGTATATCTGGAAATCACCGAAGATTGGCTTAGGGTTCCCGTGGCATCAGGACAAATGGTATTTCAACCATCAGTACAAAACTGAAATGACCGTCGGCACGTGGACAGCGATTGATGCCGCTGACAAAGAGAATGGATGTCTCTACGTTATCCCCGGTAGCCACAAATATGGCATTCTTAAGCATGAGGACCTTGAAGGCTCCCAACAGGCAGAGTTTAAAATAGCGCGCGATGCTAAGGACGAAGATGGCGTTGCTGTTGAAGTACCACCCGGAAGTGTGATTTTTTTCGACAACCGACTCCTCCATAAAAGCACGGATAACCACAGTGGACGTTTTCGGCGTTGTAATGTCGCACACTATATTAGTGGAGATGCAGAACGTATACCGCATAGGAAAAATATCCGTCCTGCGATATGGGTTCGGGGGGATACATACTCCGAAAAGATGGAACCCGTCTATCGCGATGTTTTACCGATTCCAGAATCCGAGTAAAATATGAAACCCATTTATAACCGGTCCTCAAAATTGACATCATCGTGTATCGCTGCAACCGTACTTGCGCTAATGCTAACTTTCCCTACCGGATGCAGCACGCCACTTGTCAAGGCGTTAAGCGACATCAACATCTTTACCGACGCTGAGGAGCTACAATTCGGTAAAGCGTACGTCGCAGAACATGAGAGAAAGGTGAAACTTTACAGGGACCCGGTTGTAACAAACTATATCAACACACTTGGACAGTCACTGGTGCGCCACAGTAAACGGAGCAATATCCCTTATACGTTCAAAGTCGTCGATAAGAAAGGGGTCAACGCCTACGCAGTGCCGGGTGGGTTTATATATATCCACCTTGATCTCATTCGGATGGCAAAAACAGAATCGGAATTGGCGTTCGTGTTGGGACATGAAATTGGGCATATTGTTGGTCGGCACTCTATGAAACGACTCACGAAGGTTTACGGGATTGAAATCGTAAAACGGATAATTTTGGACGAGGACTCCGGTGAGGCGCGAAAGTTAATCACGGAGATTATTGCAGCCGGGTTGCTCTTTCGGTACAGTCGCGATAACGAGCGGGAGTCGGATTTTTATGGTGTGCAGAATATCTACGATGCTGGTATTTCGCCAGAAGGTGCCACCGATTTCTTTAAAACCTTACAGACCTTACAGAAAAGAGAACCCTCTACCTTAGAGAGATTAATCTCTACACACCCGGTACATAACGAACGGATCATAAACGTCCGGTCTCATGTCAAGAACTTGCCTCCGAAATCAGGACTTCGACGCGACACCTCCGATTTCCAAGTTGTAAAGCGGAGGCTCGGACAATAGAAAAAGTGTCTGTATCTGTTTATAGGAAGCAGCTCGTATACCTATTTAATAGGCAACAGCGTCTGTTTTAGCAAATCCGCCGTGTAAATCGCGCTCGGCAATACTTCGCACTCCGCCCAACATCCTGGGCATTTATAGACCCAATCGCGTTGTTCTTCAATGTTCGCGTTTCCCCAGAGTTCTTCAAATTTCTGATCGCGAAGGTTTCCGACACTTGTTGTATTGAACTGGCAAGTCGGTACACGTCCGTCAGGGAATATACGGAGATGTGCGTTCAGCGCGACGCACTTCGGATTCGGTACACCGCCATCGCCGAGCAACCGATTTCGGATACCGAGGAGATAGTACTTCTTCGCAATTCTGTCTAAGAACCGATACGTCGGTAAATCTTTTTCAATCTCATCAAAGAGCTCTTTCAGATGTTCTTGTGTGAATTCGCCAAACGTTGCGAACTCGCCGATTTCGGTTGGTGCGACCTCGACTTCATCTTTTACATCATAGGTTGCACTGGCATCGTATGCCATAACGACGTTATTCCGAATCCCCAACGGTTTTAAGAAATCGCGCAGGCGTTTGTAGTGTTCGACACCTTCTGCATCAACAATCGTCTGATTCACGGCGAGATTCATCCGCAATTCTTTCTGACGTGGTGCGAGGGTCTCAAGCGTTTTGACGATGAAATCCCAAGCTTTATCGTGTCCGCGGACGGCGTTGTGTTTATCCTTCATTCCGTCTACTGAAATAAGCATACTCAGCGGCACGTCCTGTTTCCGTTCTTCGCAGAACTTGACGATTCGATCGGTTAAAAATCCATTCGTGGTGACATGAAGTATCAGTGGACGCAGTTTCTCTTGTGTGATATGTGCGATGTCGAGCATATCACGCCGTACGAACGGTTCGCCGCCTGTTAACCGCACCGCATCCATCTGCGGAAGTTGATTAAATATGTCTTCAATTTCTTGGAGGCTTAGATCGTTCGGTGAAGGTTTGCGCCAAGAGTCGCACATGATGCAACGTGCGTTGCACGAAAAGGTCACGGTATATGTCAAAAATCGGGGGAGTGTCGTTTGACGGCGGTGTGTCCGCCAGAGTGTTGGTAAAAATGATAAGCCCCGACGCATAAGTATAAATTCCTTCTAAGTAGTCCCTGGCAAATATCGGTTGATAATGTTTAAAGCGGTTGTATTTCCGTGAATATTTTTGCGGTCAATGCGTGATCGGAATTCCTCACAGCGTTCCATAAAGTAGCGGGTATATAGCGGTTGCATCTGTTCCATACCAACAGTCATTCCTGCGCCAGAGTCTTGAAGGAAATGCCCGTTAATACGCTGTTCGTGGTTGCAGTATTCCGGCATTGCGAGTACCGGTTTCTCAAGGTAAAGTGCTTCACCGATAAGTTGGTTGCCGGCGGTGCTAATCAATGCGCGGCTGGTTGCCAAATCTTCAACGAACCTATGCATGTCAATTTCACAGAATTTCAGTTTTCCGTTCGAGCGTTGCGCACCGAGTCCGTAGATTCGCATCTCACAACCACAGGCTTCAAGGGACCGAAAGACCTCTGGTGAACCGAAGCGTCTCAAATAGACGACGATGTGTTCACCGTGTTCGGGAGTCGTCTGGAGGATCTCATCGCGCAGTAAGACACCGATTTGCGAAACATCCTGTGTGTTCGGTTTCAGTGGCGGAAAGTAAAACGACGAAACGACGGTCTGCACCTGTCCGTGGTAATAGCCGCGTACAACTTGTGCCATCAAAAAAGCGTGCCGTTGCAAATCAGCGGGGAGTTTACTTAAGTCTGAGACGAGCAAAAAGTGTTGGTGATCGAGGCTGATGAACGGGATACCGACTTGCCTTGCAACTCTCGGTAGTGCAGGTTCAAAATCGGTGATAACTAAGTCTGGTGTTTCGGCTTTGATGTCGTCTTGTATCCGTTTTGAAAGTTCGGAGTAGCCTGCGATGTAGTTTAAGCCTTCTATCCCTGTTTTGAAGGGATCAAGTTGCCGTCTGCCTGTTGTAGGGCACTCCTTGTAATAGAACACAAGTCCGGGAATGTGTCGGATGTCGACTTCTGTTTCCTTATAGACCGGTGATAACAGTTCATAAGCGTGTCCGGGTGCGTAGATCACGACGCGATGCTGTTTCCGTAACTCTTCAACGACAGCGCGAACCCGCGTTGCGTGCCCGCGCCCCTCGCCGGAAAGGCTATAAAAAATCGTTGCCATAAGCCAAATATCCCATAGGTTCGCACCCGTTAAATCGCAACAGATACCGTCACGTCTGCCGCCAACCTCCGAATGCCGGCTCTAAGGTATAGACACGACACGTTCTTGCGGATCCTGGTTTATCCAGCATAAGGAAGATTAACTGTAACAGACCAGACTATCTGTTCATCGACTCTGTTATAAGCATACCACATCTTTGGGCAATTGCCAAATTAAATTTAAAGTTCGGAGGCACTCCAGAAGCAATGCGGCGGCTTAGATTGGAAATCACGGAATTTCATTAATTATACACGTTAAATGTTGCATAATCTTAATTTTTATGTGAAAGTTATCTTGCGAATTGATGGCGGAGCTGCTACTTTAACAGAATACAAATTTTGTATTCATGTCATAATTTCGTGGTATACTATAGTCAAATTAACGAGGCTACCGATGGATGTCTATAATCATTATTTTCGGTACAAAGGAGACCCACAAATAGATGTTTCGTATACATAAACAGAAATTTATGGATTTCACCAAGATTGCGGCAGCGTTCGTCTTATGCGTTGCTATTACGATTCCATCCCCTGCACAAAGCCCCGAATTTCCGGAACGGATGCCGATCGTTGAACGTCCGTTCTCGGAGGATCCTGACAAGTTCAGTTTCGCTATCATCGGCGATAAAACTGGCGGAGGCTTGGACAAATGGCCCGTGTTTGACCGCTCAATAGATGAAATCAACACACTCAAACCTGACTTTGCGATTATGGTTGGCGACTTAATACAAGGCGATACAACAGACCTCGAACAACTCGCAGCAGAATGGAAAGAATTCTGGCAACATGAATCCGATTTAATCGTGCCATTTATTCCACTCCCCGGCAACCACGATATTACCAATCCAGTGATGTACGACTACTGGAAAGAACACCTCGGACGCACCTATTCGGCGTTTGTTTATAAAGATTGTCTGTTTATAACGCTAAATACCGAAGAGTGGCATGACCCTATGCACGAAGAGTGGGACTGGGAGAAAGAAGGGTGGTTCGGCGCCGCACAGGTTAAGTACGTCAAAGACAAATTAGCAGCGCATACGATTGTCCGGCATACGTTTGTCATGATGCACAGACCTATATGGCTGTACGACAATTCGGGTTGGGAACAGATTGAAGAAGCACTCGGTGATCGGGCGTATACCGTCTTTGCTGGACACTATCATAACCTGACGCTGCATACCCGTAATGACCGCCGCTACTTTGTTCTCAGCGCGACCGGTGGTGGGTTAACGCCCCAAGACGTACCCGAAGTCGGTGCTTTTGACCACTACAGTATTGTGACGGTAGACGGAGACGAGGTTAACGTCGCGATTGTTAAACCGGGGAATATCTATCCTGCGGACATCTCAACGGCGGTTTTCAAGGAACGACTGGGGAATTTACTCACCTTTACACCTCACTTCAACGTAAATAGAACTGAAGATGTTAACAGTGGTAACCTTGAAATCGCGATTGACAACAGTCTTGAAAAACAGGTGACCGTTGAGATCGCTTTTCATCCAAGCGAGCATTGGCAGATTTCACCACACGAGTTAACTTTTGAAGTCAAGCCCGGGCGATCGACAGAAGGGACAGTTGCCCTTCGCGTTCCCTCTGATGCTTTAACGCCGTTCCCTGTCTATGATTACGCAATCCTATATGGCGGTGAACAACTTCGGAGTGGTAGAAACCTACTTCATCCGATTGACAGTGCCGATATGCGTGTGCTTAAAGATTGGATGCTTCTGGGTCCCTTTGACCTCGGTGTGACGGAAGCACCTGCCGACCCGAACGACGCGCCGCCGAATTTCAGGACAGCACCTCTACCGGAATTCAGTGAAAATGCAACCTACGAAGGACAAGCGGGAGAAATCGTCTGGCAGGAACACCTTTCTGAAACGGAACGGATTAACTTAGACGCTATCTTCGCGAACCCGAATTGGGCGTTCGGCTATGGCATGACGCATATCAAAAGTCCCGATGAACGGTACGTGTTTGCACAGATTGGGTGGGGATCTAACCTCGGCAGACTTTTCCTTAATGGCGTTGAGATCCCTACAGCGTCTGCACGCGGTACACATCTATATCGTGGATGGGCACACTTTGAGTTACCGTTGAAAGCAGGTTGGAATACTGTAATGATCCAGACCGGAGACTATACAGGTCGATGGGACTATCGGATGGAGGTTGCGGATCCTACAGAAGTACTTCAGCTTCGTGTGAAAGGTTCTGATCTGCAAGACTAAGAGGTATGGACGGTTCATAGCCTCCAGTATCTCCACAAAATTTGACAGAGAACCGCCGATGTGCTATACTAACGCACAACTTACTTACGCGCTAGGAAACAGACGATGCCTCATCTTAACAGCGAACGCCATCAAAATTGGAAAACCGACGGTTTCTTGAAAATCCCACGCTTTTTCTCTGCCGGAGAGGTTATGGATTTACAGGCATGGGTCTCCGAAATCTCGCGTTGGCAATCGACATCCGACAAGTGGATGCATCACTACGAATCCACACCCGACGGATCGCGGCTATCGCGTTCGGAAAATTTTGTGCCGTACCACACCGGTATGAACGCGACTGTGACGCGCGGTAAGGTGTTAGATGTTGTCTCTGAGTTGATGGCGGAACCGGCGGTCCTCTATAAAGAGAAAATCAACTATAAATATCCGGGCGGCGGTGGCTACGCTGCGCATCAAGACGCTCCGGCTTACGAGTTCGTTAGCTACCACATCACGTGTCTGATTTCGGTGGATCCAGCGACACCGAAAAGCGGCTGTCTCTATTTCGCACCGGGGCGGCATCGGGAGGGGTTCATCGCACTCGATGCAAAGGGCTGCGTTGCCCCCGAAACTGCCGCAGCGATGGCGTGGGTACCAGTACCAACGGAACCCGGAGATATTCTCCTTTTTGGGTCTTACATACCGCATAAGAGTCCAGCAAATCGTTCGGAGCATCCGAGACGTATTATCTACCTCACCTACAACGCCAGTTCACAAGGCGACTGGCGTGAACAATATTATGCCGACAAAAGACAGGCGTTCTCGGAATATGCGAAAGACGGTTCTGACCGAGACGCACAAATTAGCAAAATCGCACATTTTCAAGGGAAAACTGTAAATCATGCAAAATTACGTTGATCCAAGCCTCGCAGCGGAAATGCGCAACGCGACATCGGAACGGAAGGTTAACGCGTTGTTCAACTACATGGAAAAACGTGGACAGTCCTTTTACGATGAGGTTGTGACGCAGTTGGAACATGCACTCCAATGCGCGGCTCTTGCACAACAAAACAACGCGAGTCCGACCCTGATAACGAGTGCTTTACTGCACGATCTCGGACATATTATTTTAGATGAACACAATGCCGATAAAGCGTTTCTTGATATAGATCTGAACCACGAAGAGATTGGGGCAGCGTATTTGGCACCGTTTTTCCCTGAATCCGTCACAACCCCGATTCGTTTGCATGTGCCAGCGAAACGGTATCTGTGCGCGACGGATGCCGCTTACCATGACGGGTTATCCGATGCCTCAAAGAAGAGCCTCATCGTTCAGGGAGGCGTGATGTCAGAAGCGGAGCGTGAGGCGTTTGAACAGATCCCACACTTCCAAGACGCGCTCACCTTACGACGATGGGACGATCTGGCAAAGGTAAGAGGGTTAGAGACTGCCGCATTAGAAACCTATCGAGACATCGTGCGACAGTGCTTAAAAAATGAGTTTTCATACAGAAGCAGCATTGGAAATACTCCCCGCAACAATTCTACACAGTCAGGGAACACCAACCTATAATTTGTAAAGCTTAGCCTGACACGGAGATATAACAATGGCTGTAAAAGACCCTAATGTCCCTTTGCCTCGCCCTTATGTGGATGCCTACTGGGAACTGGTACGCAGATGTCTGACAGACTTTTTTTTCGAGCCACCAGATGAAGCAGAGGCGTTACAAAAGAAAATTGAAAGTTTACCCTACGCACGCCAAGATGTTTTCTATCATGGAGATCCATTGAGTCTTGCGGAGGGACTTTCTGGAAAACGGGCAACCGAAAATCAACACACTCAATTCCTACAGATGGTAAAAGCATACCGTCTTCCTGGATTTGGTTGGTTAGATTGATGATGTCTTTGGCACCGAGAGGTATGAAAAATGAGCTACGAAACAATTGAATCGAAGTTTATCGCGACACCGGAAAAAGGTGAAGTCTCCTCAATCTTGATGCGTCCGGACAACGCGAAGTGGATACTTGTGCTCGGACACGGTGCAGGTACAAATATGCGGCATTCGACACTCCAAACGATCGCCGAACGGTTAGCCGACATCGGCATCGCGACGTTCCGTTACCAGTTCCCCTATATGGAACGCGGTGGCGGCGGTAGAGAGTCAGAGGCGGTGGCACTCCAAACTGTCCGATCTGCTGCAGCTGCTGCGCACGAGGCGGCAAGCGATTTATCTATCCTCGTCGGTGGGCACTCCTATAGCGGACGTATGTCGTCAATGTCCGCAGCGAAGGAACCGATTGAACACGTCAGAGGTCTCGTATTTTTTGCGTTTCCGCTGCATCCTTCTGGTAGAGAAGGCACCGAGCGCGCCGAACATCTCGCTGATGTTACAATTCCGATGCTGTTCCTCTCTGGCACCCGTGACAAGTTGGCAGTCCTTGACCTATTGGAACCTGTCTGCGAAAACCTCGGTGACAAGGCGACGTTACATCTGTTGGACACCGCAGACCACGGATTTAAGGTGCTCAAACGCCGTAAGACAGAAGAAGACGTTTTTGTAGAGATGGCGCGGGTTATTCGTGAATGGGTTGAAACATTGGATTGATAGCTTCCGTGATGAAAGCAAATATGAGAAAACATAGGTGGAGGCAAAATGATGAAAACAAACAAAAACAGAATAAGAGCAACATACAGAAACGGCGTGATTGAACCGTTGCATAAGATCAACCTGCCCGAAGGACAAGAACTTGAAGTCGAATTCAGCGTTCTCCCAAAAACGCCTCATGAACTTTCTCCGGAAGAAAAAGAGGCAACGCGAACCTATACGGCTCTTATACGAGAGAGCGAGGGATGGTGGATCGGCTGGATATTGGAAGTCCGGGGTGTTACCTGTCAAGAACGCACAAGGAGTGAATTGTTAGATACGTTGCAAATCACGCTTCGTGAAATATTAGAATACGAAACGCCGGAAGTGTCTCACCGAACGGAAAGTGAGGTTGAAGAAGTAAAAGCGTCTGACATTTTGGAATTTGGAGCACGGGAAACATCACATCAAACTGAAAGCGGGTTTGAAGAAGTAAATATTGCTGTATGAAACGTAGGCGGTTGATTAAGCACCTTAGAGAAAATAAATGTGATCTTATTCGAGAAGGTGGTAAACACTCGTGGTAGGGGAATTCAGAACGGGCACCCGTGCCGCTGTGCCGAGACACACCGAAATCTCTAATGACCTTGCCAAGGAAATCTGTAAAGAATTAGAAATCCCGCGTCTGTAAATCAAGGAAGGGAAAATATCTATAAAGTTCGATTCGCTCTTTGAACCGGATGAACGCGAAAGAGAATGAACAAACTTTCACAGTATAGATAAACCAGAAGGAATTGCCAATGCCCACACTCGAATTCAAAGGAAAACAACACATCTACGCCCACCACCTCACCGTCCCCTACCGCCCGCTTGAACCCGACGAAAGCCGCTCCTGCAACCCAGCCGACACCGACGATAACCTCATCATCCACGGTGACAACCTACATGCCCTTAAAGCATTACTCCCGCGGTATGCCAACCGTATCAAGTGCATCTATATCGACCCACCCTACAACACCGGAAACGAGGGATGGGTCTACAACGACAACGTGAACAGTCCGCTGGTGAAGCAATGGCTTACTGAGAACGCACCCGTTGACAACGAAGATTTGGAGAAGCATGACAAATGGCTCTGCATGATGTGGCCGAGATTACATCTGCTCAAAGAATTGCTTGCTGATGACGGCGTAATTTTCATCTCTATTGATGACAATGAAGTGCATCATCTCAGGATGCTAATGGACGAAATTTTTCGGGAACCAAACTTTGTTGCACAATTTTTTTGGATGCGAACAGCAACGTCTCCATTCCTCTCAAAAACTGTCCGCCGAAAAATGGAACCACTTATCTGTTATAGGAAATCTGTAGATGAGAAACTAAATCTCTTTGGAGGCTATACAGAAGGGGGAGATATGCCATTACTCAATGAATCAAATGCTGTGCGCCAGTTGGAATTCCCAAAAGGCGCATTTTGCAGAGTCAACCTTAGGGACGGTATTTATAAAGCCCAAAAGTATAACAGAATCAGGCTTGTAAAAGAAGTGGAGGTGAAAAACGAACAATTTCTAAGTAACCTGATAATGGAAGGTAGATTTAAATGGACTCAAGAAACCGTTAACAGAGAAATCAAAAATGGAACACTTTTTCACATTAAAAGTGACAGATTTTCTATCCGTTATGAAAGAAATGGAGAACAACAAGCGAAGGTGCCCTCAAATCTAATTACCCAAGATGAATGCCAAGTAGGAACCAATGAAGAGGCAGACACAGAACTGGAAGAAATTTTCGGCAGCAATAAATTTAACTATCCCAAACCCACCTCACTTACAAAATATTTGATTAACATGGTTTGTAATGAGAACGACATAATTCTTGATTCCTTTGCGGGCTCTGGCACCACCGCCCACGCTGTTTTATCCCTCAATAAGGAAGATGGCGGCAATAGAAAGTTTATCCTCATTGAATGCGAGGACTATGCCGATACCATCACTGCTGAGCGCGTCCGTCGTGTTATCAACGGTGTTCCCGATGCACGTGACGATACACTGCGCGAAGGGTTAGGAGGTTCTTTCACCTACTGCACATTGGGAAAACCTATTGAAATAGAAGCGATGCTCACTGGAGAGGCATTGCCTTCGTATTCAGCACTTGCCGCCAATCTGTTGTATACCACCTCTGGTGTTTCTGTAGGAGTAGATGCATTAGAACAAGAAAATAATGACGGACTTTTCCACAGTGATGACAAAAACGATTACTACCTGCTCTACAAACCTGACCTTGCGTACTTGCGCAGCAACGCCGCTATCTTCAATCTGGAACGAGCGGAACGTATCCGAGATGCCAGCCGTGAAAACGATAGAAAGGCGATCGTCTACGCAGCGGGTAATTACATCGGTCAGCGTGAGCTCACGAAGATGGGCATTATCTTTTGTCAACTCCCAGATGCTCTCCATGAAAGGTAGTAGACACACGCCGCCACGAGGGTTCGTGACAATTTGACGATTGAATGGCTCTGCTGTCCACAAGAAAACCTTGACGATTCCTTAGTAAATTGAGTATAATTTACTCAAGGAGATAAAAGGTAGATGATATAAAGTAACTTTAACGTTGATGCGAAATTGATGGGCACAATATAACACATTTCATGAAAATACCAAACGCTGAACATGCTATTGTAGACCTTCGTAAGCTGCGAGATTATTGCCTCAATTCACAGCATAATAAAGGGAAAAATAAAGCCCGTCTATTTGCCTCTTTGCTCGGTATGAATTCTAATGATGCAGGAGAATTACGTAAGGCCTTATTAGAAGCAGTTAGAAAACAAGACGCACAATTAGGAGACAAAGACGCGTACGGGCAGCGTTATACGCTTGATTTTATGCTGACTTGGCAAGGCAAACAAGCGACAATTCGGAGTGGTTGGATAATTGAGACTAATTCTGACCTCCCAAAATTGACAACCGCGTTTCCGTTGATAAATTAGGAATAACTATGAAAAATAATTTTTCCGATGACACCTCGAACATAGATGACTTGCCTGAACACAATCAAGAATCCGCAGAAAGTGGCAAAATCAAACTTTTGGATATCGTTGCGCTCACAGAGGACGTACCTGAGCATAATCTCAAGCGTGGAGAAGTCGGCACAGTTGTTGAAATCCTTTCAAATGGCGAAGCGTTTGAAGTTGAATTTAGCGATGATAATGGGCAAATGTATAAATGTCTCAGTTTCCTTGCATCTCAGCTCAAGGTGCTTCACCAAGAACCGATGGATGCAAATCTGAAGTACTCACCACTGGAGAGCTCCGCCCACCCGACCGACTGACAAGCAAAGATTTTGAAACTCCGCTGCGATGTCTGCTTCACCTTGCTTACCCAAGGGAGAATATAGTAGACTGACATTTATCAAAAGTTGTGTTATCTCAATGTTTATCAAGGTTCTTTAGGTATAAGTTTGTGAAAATGCGTTATGAAGTCGGTGAGTATCTGTCTTTCTCCCGTGAGTTGAAGTTGTATTTGATGAAATGTGCGA
>JAJEEK010000120.1 GCA_022821065.1 Candidatus Poribacteria bacterium | reverse complement strand
CTCAGTTGTGGATGGTAAAATCTACGCCATTGGTGGGTCGAAACTAAAAACAATTCAGATGCCTCGCGGGTTCAGTTCCGAGAGTGAAGAACTCGCAACCGTAGAAATGTATGATCCGGTTACGGACACATGGACCCAGAAAGCAGATATGCCAACACCTAAGAAGACCATGACCTGCGTTGTGGATGGTAAAATCTATGCCGTTGGTGGGTGGCTAACGACGAATGAACAGCCGCAGTTAGGAACCGTGGTGATATATGATCCAGCAACGGACACATGGACAAAAGCCCGAAGTATGAACCGTGCGCGTTGTTCTGCAGCAATTGATGTTGTGAACGGAGAAATCTATGCTATCGGCGGGTTAGGTTGGTCCCATATCGAAGGCCAGGTAAATTTGTGTCTTTCCAGTGTTGAAGTGTTCAATCCAAAAACGAATCAATGGCGTGAAAGAACAGAGATGTCTGCTCCGAAAGCGTTGCACGCAGCAAGCGTAATTGATGGGAAAATCTATGTCATAGGTGGTTACTTTACGAAAAATGAGGAATTTAAAAAACTTTCAACGATTGAAATCTATGACCCCGCAACCGACCATTGGATCCAAAAGCCAGACATGCCCATTGGTAAATGGGGACATAAAACCGAGGTGATCGATGGACAAATCTATATTTTTGGGGGTGGCCCCGTTACGAGTGTTCAAGTTTACGACCCAAGAGGCGTTCCTTAGCGCGTTAATCTAAGTGGAAACGCGCAAACGATTAAAAAAGTCGGTAATTGAATTTCCAATATTCTTTTTTTAGATGTGTCCGCTTCTCCATTGGCGAGGTTCCTAACCTTGCCTTTTCCATTTTTTCTGCAAAAAATGTGCGGATTGTGATAGAATAGACGTAAATTGTGAGCACTAAGGCGACGAGGTACATACTTTAAAATCGCATACAAATGCAGAAATTATGAAAATCACCGACGTTAAAACCTATAACTTACGCTATCCACTTGTCGAACCCTTCGCGAATTCGCGCGGTTGGACGAAAACGCGGACCGCCAGGGTCGTCGAAATTTCCACAGACGCTGGAATCACCGGTTGGGGTGAAGGCATAAGCACGCCATCCGTCTCAGCAGTTCAGACACATCTGATTGGGCAATCACCTTTTGAAACAGAGCGAATCTGGGAAGCGATGCGCGGAGATATCGGCGCGCTTAGCGGGATTGATATCTCGCTCTGGGACATCATCGGCAAAGCCCTCGATATGCCGATCTACCAACTCCTCGGGGGCGCATTCCGATTGAAAATTCCTGCCTACGCCAGCGGACTTTTCAAGAAAGACAAACCCGATATAACGCAAGCGTTGATGGATGAGGCGAAAGGTTACGTTGATGCCGGATTTCCGGCTGTCAAGATGAAGATCGGTTTCGGTGAGGCGTACGATGTAAAAAACGTCGCTGCAGTTCGACGTGCCATTGGCGACGGGACGCTTTTTGCTGTCGATGCAAATTGCGGCTACGATGTTGGTACCGCAATCGACGTTGGACAAAAGATTCTGGATAACGATATCTTCTGGTACGAGGAACCGATTACTACGGACGATGTGGCAGGTTATCGCGAAATTCGACACGCCCTGAAGGTTAGAATTGCTGGCGGAGAGATGCTACAAGGACGTTGGGCATTTCGAGATTTATTGCAGAAGCGCGGGTTAGATATCGTGCAACCGGATGTGAGCATCGCCGGTGGCTTCACAGAATGCCGGAAAATCACCGCAATGGCAAGTGCCAACTACATTCGTGTACTACCGCACATGTGGGGCAGCAGCATCCGTCTCGCAGCGACACTGCACTGGCAAGCCACCCTCCCTGACGCGCCGGATGCACTTAATCCGATCCCCTCACTGTTGGAGTTCGATATGACCGAGAACCGACTCCGTACAGCACTGGCAAAAGAACCGATAAATGCTGTTGATGGCTATGTTAATGTCCCGCAAGCACCCGGATTGGGCATCGAAATTGACCGAGATATATTGGAGCAGTACGCGTGAGGATACTTAACCCCCTAAATCCCCCTTATCAGGGGACTTTGAGAGAAAATATGAAAAACCGAATTCTGATTGTATGCCTCTTGTTTCTATCTGTAGCCAGCATCCTTTTTCTCTACCACTTCCGCGTCGAAGCGGATTCTCGGACACAGCAGTCTGTAAACGGCGCGGCTTTTTCACATGATTTATTTAATCAGGTTTTGCAAGAACACGTCGATAAAGCGGGACGGGTTAACTATACAAAACTGAAAGCAAACCGTGAAAAATTGGAGAAGTATTTGGATATGTTGGCAGTCGCGAACCCAACGGAACTATCGTACAATGCACAATTAGCGTTCTGGGTCAACGCTTACAACGCGCTTGTTATTAAAGGCGTGATTAATCACTACCCGACAACAAGCGTCCGAAAAGTCAAGTGGTTTGGTGGATTCTTCTATCGGTTGAAATTTCAAGTGGCAGGTAAAACTTACACACTTAATCAAATCGAACACGGCATTATCCGCGAGGAATTTGCGGATCCGCGCGTTCATTTTATACTCGTGTGTGCCTCAAGCAGCTGCCCACCTATAGAAAATCGTGTGTTTTCTGCTGAAGATATTGAGCAACGCCTTGAAACTGCCACATTCAATTTCATCCAGAATCCAGAAAATATCAAACTCGACCGAGACAAACGCCGTGTCTATCTTTCAAAGATTTTCAAGTGGTATGAAACCGATTTCTACGAAGGTTATGACGGTGTAGCGGATTTTCTCGCCGACTACTTACTCCCTGAAGATGCTGACTTCGTATCAGCAGAGAATGTCAAATTCCACTACTTAGATTACGATTGGACGCTGAACGATCAAAATAAATAAAAGTTGCGAAGTGTGCGAAAGTCTATAAAGTTGGAAAGTTGTTGTAACTTTAGTACACTTTCAAACTTTCTTTTAAGGGGAATTTTTATTTATGGTAAATACCGCCGTTATCGGCTACGGATATGCCGGCCGCGCCTTTCACTCTTACCTCGTTAGCCTGGCAGATGGGCTAAATCTTTACGCCATTGCGACACGGGATGCTGAACGCCGAGAGGCTGCACACCAAGCATATCCAAAAGCGAAAAGTTATCAAACAATCGACGAAGTTATTGCAGATGACGCTGTTGACCTCGTCGTGTTAGCCACACCACACGACACACACGCCGAACTTGCCATCAAAGCGATGGACGCAGGTAAACACGTCGTTACAGATAAAATCATGGCGATGAATACCGCCGAAGCAGACGCGATGATCGTCGCCAGCAAACGGAACGATGTGCTGCTCAGCGTATTCCATAACCGCAGATGGGATTGGGATTACAACACCGTCAAGAAAATCATTGACGACGGTCTGCTCGGAACCCCCTACCTCTTCCAAGTCGCGATTATGCGCTACGGTGCACCCGGCGGATGGCGCGGCGTTAAAAGCCAGAGCGGTGGTATCCTTTACGACTGGCCTGCACACTTCGTCGATCAAGCACTACAACTCGTAACGGCACCCGTTGAATACGTCTTCTGTGATATTCATTACAACACACGATGGGACACAGACATCGGCAACTACGGCAACCTTATCATCAAGTTTGAGAACGATGTCCGGTATCAGATAGAGATCGGAAACCTCTCGAAAGCCGAGAAACCGCGCTGGTATATCGTCGGCGATATAGGTGGGTTAATCAAATACGGACTCGACCCACAAGAAGGACCGATGCGCGACGGGGATATCGATGCCGCACAACAAGACCCGAAAAACTATGCCAAAGTCTGGACAGAGGCAGGCGGCGAGAACCGTGAGATCGTCGTTGAAAGCGTCCAGACGACATGGAAATCCTACTATCAGAACATCGCAGATGTGTTGAATAAAGGCGCAGAGCTGGTCGTCAAACCCGAAGAGATCCGCAAACTCATGCAGGTCTACGATGCGGCGATGCAGTCTTCAGAGACAGGCGAAACCGTGCGAATCTCGTAAATGAAAGAAACCCCCTAAATCGCCCTTATCAGGGGGACTTTGAGAGGAAAATTGTTCAAATTATGGACAATAGCGTTCATTTTTTGACACAATTATCTTTTAGAATTCCGAAATTGGGGTAATAATAGGCATTCCGAACTGGCATCGTACTTGCTACGTATCACACAAACAACTTGTCGAAACGGAGTAGAAAAATGAAAATTAAAACGCAGTATGGATTCATCTTGGTGTTATTCCTCATGTTGGTTTCTGTTGTACAGAACGGTATAACAGCACATCATGAGACAGACGCATCGGAATATCACGAATTAAACCAACAGGTCGTCGCAAGTATTGATCGCGGACTCGAATGGCTAAAGGGACAACAAACCGAGGATGGACTCTTCGCCAATCACCCCGGAATAACCGCTCTTGCACTCACCGCCTTCTTGCGACATCCAGAAAAAAAATATTCCGAAACAGAGCATCCTTTCATTCAGAAGGGACTCCAACGGTTAGTCGAGATGCAACAACCCAACGGTGCAATCTATGATCTCGAGATGCAACCCGCACTGCCGAATTACAATACCTCTATCTCTGTCATGGCACTCTCCTCAACTGGTAATCCGAAATACGCTGAAGTCATCGAAAAAGCACAAGGTTTCTTGAAAGGACTACAGGTCACAGATGAGGAGAGCGTTTATTTTGGTGGGATCGGCTACGGCAGCCGTCAGGATGTGAAAGACTTGTCCAATCTGAACATTGCTATCCAAGCGTTGAAGGAAAGCGGTTCTGATGACCAAGAAGTCTGGAACAAGGCGATCAAATTTCTCGAACGCACCCAGAATCGGAGTGAGAGCAACGATCAGTCATGGGCAGGAAATGATGGCGGTTTTATTTATGCCCCTGACGGTGAAAGCAAAGCCGGAACAGATGCCGCAGGGAGCCCACGCTCCTATGCCAGCATGACTTACGCCGGATTGCTGAGTTTCATCTACGCAAATGTTGATAAGAACGATGAGCGCGTCCAAGCCGCTTTCAAGTGGATACAAGAGCACTTCACTCTCGAAGAAAACTACGGCATGGGAGCACAGGGACTTTATTATAACTACCACACGATGGCAAAAGCACTACGATTGTACGGACAATCAACATTTGTAGATTCCAAAGGCATCACACACGATTGGTACCGCGAACTTGCGGGAAAATTGATTGCAGTACAAAAACCTGACGGCTCCTGGGTGAACGAGAACAGCCGCTGGATGGAAGCACTACCTGTGTTAGCAACCAGTTATGCGATCCTCTCCCTTGATACAGCCTATCCGAAATAAGTCCAACCACGTTTAGATATTTTAGAACCTATGTACAAATCAGTCAAAGTCTCCGCAATTTCGTTGAAACCGATCAAATGGGATAAAGCCTCCAACGCTGATAAATTGGAGGCTTTATTCGTAGCGGCTGCCAAAGATGCCCCACAGTTAATTTTGGCGACTGAGGGTGTATTGGAAGGCTACGTCGTCATGGATGTCATCGAAAGCAGCGCCACACCAGAAGCGATGCTCGACATCGCAGAGCCGATTGACGGGCCGTATATCCACCGCTTCCGTCGGCTTGCCAAACAACTCAAGACCTGCCTCTGCTTCGGATTCGCTGAACGGCGCGGTACGTCTGTTTACAATTCCGCTGTATTTATTGACAACAACGGTGAAATATGCGGCACCTATCATAAAACCCAGTTTGCCGAAGGTACACACCCGTCGTGGAACTTCAACTGCATCGGCGAGACGATCCGGGCATTCGACACGCCGTTCGGACGCGCCGGTATCTTAATTTGCAACGACAGATGGAATCCGTTGATCGCACGGACACTCGTTTTAGATGGCGCACAATTCCTTCTGATCCCTTCTTACGGATCGAAAGGCAAAGCACAAAATCAGACCGTTCTCGCCAGAGCGCGTGAAAACGGCGTACCCATTGTAGAAGCGAACGTCGGTATGAACCTCATCATCAGCAAAGGCGAAATCGTCGCATATAAATGGGGCAACGACGAGATCAGCACTGTCTATATCGACATTCCGTACCCACCTTCAACCGAAGCAGCACGCCAATCGGAGCAAGAATATCTACAAGCCCAAGGGCCCGAGATGGCGGCCCGATATCAGAAAACCGTTGCTCGGACGAAATCTAAAAAGTTAACACCGTAATTCTGCCTTCCACTATCGCTTCTCCTCGCCACCACTCAACTCCATATCAGCCAGAACCGGCACTTGTCCCCCAGTAAACGAAACTTTTATAAACCTATCAGCGTTAATTGCGTCAAACGTCTACGGCTGAAAAGCAGAAATGCCTAAGAAACGCCTATAGACAGGTGTGTTAAATATGTGTTTATTTAACAGATAACATTCGTTAATTATAATTTCACAAAATATATTTAGTCAGGACTTACGCACTTTTGACAGTAAGTGGTTCTGTTAGAAGAAATTTGTCTGAAAACACAGCGTTCTGATAGCACAAACTAACAGTTTGTGGTACAAAAGAGCGGCATGCGTAAGTCCTATTAGTCAAAAATTAAAAGATATACCAACAGATACGTTAGTAAAATCTACAACAGGACTTACGCTGTTTTGACTACAGTCGGTTCTGTTAGTTGAGATTTTCGGAAAACCGAGCGTTCTCGTATCACAGGCTAACAGCCTATGGTACAAAAGAGTGGTGTCCGTAAGTCCTATACAATTAAGTGTGCACTCTCGGATAGGCGAGTTTAGAGACTTTTTTGTAACGAATGTAGATCGCCCTCATCGCCTGCAACAGGTCATCGGGATCGGTATTTTCCGATAGAAGTGTCAACATATTTTTAGATTTTACGACAAAACGTTCAGGAGAAAACATGCGTTTAATAGAAGGAATATCTATTGGACTCGCTGCGATTCGCGCAAACAAAATGCGTTCGTTATTGACGATGTTAGGGATTATCATCGGTATCGCGGCGGTCCTGGCAATGATTGCTATCGGTGACGGTGCTAAAGAAATCGTGATGAATGACGTAGAAAAATTAGGTGGTGCGACACGTATTACACTTTACCACACCTCCTACAAACGAGAAAATAATAGATGGGTCCGCGTCCGTAGCAATGAATATATGAAATACGGAGACGCTCAGGCAATCGAGGCAGAATGCCCATCTGTGAGTTCAGTTGTACCGAGAATTCCAGATTGGAGAGGCGTTTTGATTCAGGGTCCGGACGGACATGAGACCTATGCTGGCTATAACGGTGTAGATGCCAACTACCAAGCTGCGATGAAGTGGGAACTCAAAGCGGGACGCTTCATTACAGACGAAGATGTCCAAAACGCAACAAAAATTTGTGTACTCGGTGACGAAATCGCCTTTGAACTCTTCGGCAATAAATCACCGTTAGGACAAGAAATCAAAATCGCACGCGATGTCCGATATCGAGACCAGTGGGGCAGAAGACGACGAGAGCGTTTGACCGAACGCTTCACGGTGGTCGGTACACTTCAACTGAGGGGCAGAAGTCTACGGTTCGGCATGAGTTACGATAACCTCGCCTTCATTCCGATAACAACTGTCCAAGAACGTCTCACGGGTGGCGATAGAGTTTCGGATATTATGGTTTTCGCGAATACCACGGATGACATCCCGAAAGCAATTGAGGAAGCCAGAGAAGTTATCCGAAAACGCCACAACGACCAAGACGACTTCATCAAAATCCGTGCGATGCGCTCAGGCATGGCACAATTAGAGCGGATTAGTAAAATGATTAAAATCGCCTTGGGAAGTATTGCGGGATTCTCACTCCTTGTTGGCGGTATCGGGATTATGAATATGATGCTCGTCGCCGTCAGTGAACGGACCCGTGAGATCGGTTTACGGAAAGCACTCGGCGCGAAACCGTTAGATATTATGGCGCAATTCCTGATAGAGGCGGTCGCAATGTGCGGTGTCGGTGGCGCAATCGGTGTCGGACTCGGTGTTCTGGCTGGGGAAGGGATGGCAGTGCTCGCTGTCAAAATCGCCAAAATTGTCCCCGAATGGCCAGCCGTTATTTCCATGGAATGGGTATTGATCGCAGTATCATTTTCGGCTGTGATCGGTATCTCGTTTGGGCTGTATCCGGCTATAAAAGCCTCTATGCTTCCGCCTAAGGAAGCACTCCGTGCAGAGTAAGCTATAGCCGTTTGAGTAACACCCATAGGCGCGCTGATAAAGCGCGCCTTTTTTTTCACCAAATCCTACAACACAATAAACCTACCGCCGATAATTACGTCAAATATCATGGATTTTAATAGCCGTAAAGTTTCCAAAAATTTTAGGAGGAGAGATGCGTTTAATTGAAGGACTCTCAATCGGGTTCTCAGCAATCCGGGCAAACAAAATGCGATCACTGCTGACAATGCTCGGTATTATCATCGGGGTCGCCGCGGTCCTGGCAATGATCGCAATCGGTGATGGGGCGAAGGTAATTGTGCTCCAAGACGCGCAGAAATTAGGGGGCGCGAACCAGTTCACGATGTACCGCACGACATATAAACGAGAAGGGGGACGATGGATTCGCATCCGTAGCAACGAATACTTGGAATACGAAGATGTGCTCGCGATTGAAGCCGAATGTCCGTCCGTACGCGCCGTCACGCCTCGCATCCCAGAATGGAGAGGGTCTTTAATCCAGGCATCTGACGGTTCCGAAACCCGCGCAGGCTACAACGGTGTAGATGCCAACTACCCAGTCGCAATGGATTGGGCTGTTCAAGAAGGACGTTTCATTACAGACGAAGATGTTCAAAACGCAACAAAAATCTGTGTGCTCGGACAAGAGGTCGTCACTGAACTGTTCGGTAACAAATCACCGTTAGGACAGGAGATCAAAATAGGGAAAGGCGGAGATCGTTACGACCGCTGGGGACGCAGAGACACTAAACGCTCTACGGAACGTTTCACCGTCGTCGGTACGCTGACACCGCGTGGGCGAAGCCTCCGGTTCGGTTGGAGTTATGATAACCTCGTTTTTATACCGATCTCTACAGTCCAAGAACGTTTCACCGGCAACGATCACATTCAGGATATTGTTATCTACGCGCACACCGTTGAGGAGGTACCGAAGGCGATTGAGGAGGTAAAAACTGTTATTCGAAAACGACATAAAGGTGATGATGACTTCGTCGGGATCTTTGAGATGCGTTCAGGCATGGCACAATTAGAGAAAATCAGCAAAATGATCAAAATCGCCTTGGGGAGTATCGCCGGATTTTCGCTCCTCGTTGGCGGTATCGGGATTATGAATATGATGCTCGTAGCGGTCAGTGAACGAACCCGCGAAATCGGACTCCGAAAGGCACTCGGTGCAAAACCTTTAGACATCATGGCGCAGTTCCTCATGGAAGCCATCGTTATATGCAGCGTCGGTGGTGCGATCGGTATCGGGTTAGGTATGTTCGCTGGGGAAGGGATGGCACTTCTCGCTGTCAAGATCGCCAAAATTGTCCCCGAATGGCCAGCCGTCATCTCGACACAATGGGTACTAATCTCAGTGTCGTTCTCGGCGGTCATCGGTATCCTGTTCGGGTTATATCCGGCAGTAAAAGCGTCGGCACTCTCACCAATTGAGGCACTCCGGACAGAATAACATATCCCAGTAGGATACGAAAACACTAAACCCTTTTAACGTAATTACGTCTAAAAAGTAGTTAGTTTTACGAGAATTAAGGTGCAGAACTCGTTTTTAATAAAAAAATTGTTGGGAGAAAAACGCGAACTCTTTTACGCTTTCTCTGTCTAAAAGTTAAGTATAGAAATCTATTTTATTCGGAGGCGTGAAATGCGTATATTTGAAGGGCTATCTGTTGGGATTTCTGCGATCCGTAGCAATAAAATGCGATCGCTGCTGACGATGCTCGGGATCATCATCGGGGTCGCAGCCGTCCTCGCAATGATCGCAATCGGTGACGGTGCCAAGATGATTGTGCTGCAAGATGCACAGAAGATGGGCGGCGTAAACCAATTCACGATGTATCGAACCGGTCATAAACGTGTAGGCAATCGGTGGGTCGCGAATCGTAGCAACGAATACTTTAAATTTGAAGACGTATTGGCAATTGAGGCGGAATGTCCATCTGTGAAAGTTGTTGTACCGCGAATTCCAGAATGGCGAGGTGTCCTCGTCCAATCCTCTGATGGCTCTGAAGCACGGACAGGCTATAACGGTGTAAATTACACGTTCGCGGAAGCGATGGATTGGGGCATTGAGCAAGGACGGTTCATTTCCGAAGAAGATATTGTAAACGAAACAAAAGTTTGTGTATTAGGTCAAGAGGTCGCTGTGACTCTATTTGGTAACGCTTCACCGGTCGGTCAAGAGATTAAGATCGGTAGAGGTGGTGATAGACGTGATCGGTGGGGCAGAAGAGACGATACACGCATGACCGAGCGGTTTATGGTGGTCGGGACGATGGCACCCCGGGGGCGAAGTCTACGATTCGGGTACAACTTGGATGATATGGTCTTCATGCCTCTCACAACAACACAGAAACGGTTCACCGGTAACGATCAAATTGTAATGCTTTCCGTTCATGCGAACACCGTTGAAGAGGTCCCACAAGCGATTGAGGAAGTGAAAGCTGTTATTCGGAAACGGCATAAAGGTGAAGACGATTTCTTTATGCTCAGAGATATGCGCGAAGGGATGGCACAATTGGAGAAGATCGGTAATGTCATAAAAATCGCACTCGGGAGTATCGCAGGGTTCTCGCTCCTCGTCGGCGGTATCGGCATTATGAACATGATGTTGGTCGCCGTAACCGAACGGACACGCGAGATCGGACTCCGAAAAGCCGTCGGCGCAAAACGTGTGGACATTTTGATACAGTTCTTAATAGAAGCCGTTGCGATGTGTGCAGTCGGTGGTGCCATCGGCATCGGGGTAGGGATGCTTGCAGGCGAAGGGATGGCACTCCTTGCTGTCAAAATCGTTCAAATTGTTCCTGAATGGCCCTCGGTTATTTCAACACAATGGATACTAATTTCGGTGTCATTTTCAGCTATCATCGGTATCTCTTTCGGACTGTATCCTGCGATAAAAGCGTCAGCACTCTCACCGATCGAGGCACTACGTACCGATTAGGAGGCAGAATAAATGAATCTACTTGAATGTATCATTTTAGGTATTTCGAGCTTGCGGCGTAATCCGCTCCGCTCGGCGTTGACGATCTTAGGGATTATTGTCGGTGTCGGTTCGGTTGTGAGTATGGTATCCGTCGGAGACGGATCAAGTGCTATGGTGTTACGTGAGATTGAGCGAACCGGCGGCACGAAAATTGTTGAAGTCTATAAAGACGATTGGGACAAACAGTCTGGGACGCTGAGCCGTGCAGCCGGAGAAGCCGTACGCGGTAGGGGGCGATGGCAACGGAACCGCGCCGAAGACTTGGAAACTGAAGATGCCTTTGAAATCTTGAAGCATGCCCGTGGGATCGTTGATGTCGTCGCTGAAGACGATATGCCGGGATGGAGCGTCAATTACAAGGGACGCGCCAAGGAATCCCGTATCGTCGCATCGACTGCTGGGTACGACCGCTCGCATAACTGGTACCCCTCAAGTGGTAGATTCTTCACCGCTGAAGAGGTGGAAGCGGCGAGTAGCGTTGCTGTCATCGGCTCGAAAATCGCCGAAGAAGTTTTCATTGATGAAGACCCTGTTGGCAAAGAGATTAAAGCCTCGCGTGAGTCGTACCGACGCGGAAGAAGTGGACTCTATGAGGTACGCCTCAAAGTCATCGGTGTTATGGAAGAGAAAGGCGACGCAATGGATACTTCCGGATGGGATGATCGTTTCATCATTCCGATAACAACACTCCAACAGCGTTTTAAAGGCCGTCAAGATGTTGAACGCATCCGCATTGAAGCCGTTGATGTGGATACGATTCCACTCGCAATAGCAGATGCGAAAACCGTATTAGGGAGACAACACAACAACACAGGTGAAGAATATAACTATTGGACAGCGACAGAGGAATTAGCAACCGCGAATAAGGTCGGATTGGTTATGAAAGCCCTGATGGGGGGCATCGCCGCTATCGCGCTCATGGTTGCTGGCATCGGTGTGATGAACATTATGCTTGTCTCTGTTACTGACCGGACGCGTGAGATCGGATTACGGAAAGCACTCGGTGCAACACGAAACGATATTCTAACCCAATTTTTGATTGAAGCATCTGTGCTGACACTTGGGGGCGGGATTCTCGGCGCAATCTTAGGTGTCTTCATGGGGCAGGGAACCGCCGCACTCATCTCCAGGTTCGTCTGGGAAGGGAGCAACTGGCCCTCGGTCATTTCGTTTGGCACCATGGTCATCGCATTACTCGTTTCCGTCGCAATCGGTGTTTTCTTCGGGTTGTATCCGGCGAATAAGGCATCGAAACTCACACCCGTTGAGGCACTCCGGTCCGATTAGTCCATTTGCAAATATAGTTATCAGTTATCGGTTAAAGCGGTTTTCGTTTACTGAAACCCTTTTTACTGACAACCGATGACCGACAACTGATAACCCATACATAGGAGGGATTAGCCTTGAAAAATCTAATTATTACTGTTGCCGTTATTGTAGTCCTTATCGGTGCAATCGGTTGGGTTGTGCTCGGACGCGGCAAAAACGGGCCGGACCCGTCTCTGGCGAAGAAAGTTGAGGTTATCGAACGCGGCGATTTCCAAATGCGGATTAGTGCCACAGGTAACTTGGAACCGCTTATTGACGTGGAAGTCAAATCCAACGTTGAAGGTGAAATCGTTCATCTTCACGTTAAAAATGGTGATTTCGTCGAAGAAGGCCAAGTGCTCATGGAACTCGATCCCGAGCTCTATGTCGAAGAGAAAAAACAGGCGGAAGCAGATGTCCGAGCTGCTAAAGCGCAAGTCAAGCAGGCTGAACTCAATATTGAACTGAAAAAGGAGCGGCTCCAAAGTCAATTAGTTCAGGCTGAATCAGACTACAAAATCTCACAGGCAAATTATGAGACGACACAAGCCACAACGATAACACAAATCAACCAATCCGAAACAGACATTCTGACCGCACAAAACTCACTCGATCAAGATAACATCGCCTTGGATCAAGCCAGAATCGCGCTTGATCAAGCGAAAATTACATTGTCTGAACAGGAAACATCACTCAGTTCATCCAAGATTTCGTTGGATAACGCGAAATCTGAACTTGATCGAAACACCGAACTTTACGAAAAGGGGTTGGTTTCCAAAAAGGCACTGGAAGACGCACAAGCGCAGCACGTCAATGCTCAAGTACAATATGAAAACGCCCAAAAACGGGTAGAATCTCAAAAACAGACGATCGCTTCGCAGGAAAGAACCATCAAGGTCCGTGAAAGCTCCATTGCCTCACGCGAATTAACACTCGAAAACCAGAAGAAAAACCTCGAAGATCTGAAAAAGATGAGAGCAAATTCAGAGGAAGAAGCGAGGCTCCGCGTCGAAAACTCTAAAACCCGTTTAGATGAATTGCTGCTTACCCTTGAGAACGAAAAATCTTTGACCGAGCAATCCAGAGTGAGTGCTGAGGCGAACCAACTCCGCCGTGAGAGTACGCTGAAAAACCAGAACGAACGCCTTGAGTGGACGACAATCAAAGCCCCTATGTCGGGGATCGTCACACTCCTCGAACTTGAAGTGGGTGAAATTGTGACATCTGGACGCTCAGCATTCTCGCAAAGTCCGCCGCTGATGACAATCGTTGACCCGTCTAAAATGGTCGTTAAAACTTTCATCAACGAAGTCGATATGGAACGGTTGAAAAACGGACAGAAAGCGGAAATCAAAGTCGATGCCTATCAGAACAAAATATATGAGGGCAGAGTCTATGAAATCTCGCCGAGTGGGCAGCAACAGGATAATATCATCTCCTTTGAGGTCATGATAGAAGTACTCGGCTCCCCGCAGGAACTCAAACCGGGCATGAGTACAGATGTTGACATCATCACCTACGAGGAGCAGAATGTCCTCATGGCACCGATCGACGCTATTGTCAGCCAAAAGAGCGTGACAGTCAACGCACAAGTTGGTAATACTTCTCCTTTCAAAGCAAATCAACCGATTGCCATGCAGACCATCAGCGAGAAAACTTTCAACGGCACGGTTGAAAGTGTGGGAAGCGGCAGCGTTACCTTCAGCCTGGATAGCAGTCAGCGCGGGATTACACCAGGACCCGCAACGGTATCGCTCCTTGTCAAAGGGAAAAAGGAAGCCGATGGGGTCCGCGCACAAGTCAGTATCTCAAGCGGGAAGCACGTCATGCTCGATGATGGAAGCCTTACAGGCAAGAGAACGCCTGTTGAAACCGGTATGCAAAACGAGACGAAAGTAGTTATCAAAAGCGGCGTAACCGAAGGCGAACGGGTTATTCTGCAACAACGCAAACCGCCCCAAGGCGGCGGCTGGGGACGATAAAATATAGAAGACTATCAGTTTTCAGCCATCGGCTATCGGCTTTTGGCTGTCGGCTTTCAGAAAGAAAAGAGGCGTTTTATAACGTTGCGTCTTTGCTGACGGCTGAAAGCCGATGGCTATTATATTTGAATAATCTGACCGTCATAAGCGAGGTAGGCATTATCCGAGAGTTGGATATCCTGCTCTTTACACTGATCCGGGAAATAGCGGTGGTCTAATCGGTGCATAATGTGTGTGAAATAGGTCTCTCTCGGTTTCAGTGCATCGCTAATCTCCAACGCCTCACCGACCGAAAGATGTGTCGGATGCCTTGGATTAAAACTCAGCGCATCAATTACGAGCACCTCTATCCCGTTTAGCAAGTCCTGCGATTCCTTCGGCAGGCGTTTCACATCTGGCAGGTACCCGAAGTTATCAATTCGATAGCCGAAAGTGTCAACATTCCCGTGTTCCACCGGAATCGGCACAATATCGAAGCCGTGCAGTTTCAACGGCTTTTTTTCCTCAACCACGTTCGGCAGCAGATGCCCGACACCACCACCTTGGAACGTCTCCTTTGTAAACATATAGTAGAAGTTACGCTGCAAGGTGCTTATTGTCTGCTCGGGCCCGTAGATCGGCATATCCATCTGCTGTTTTCGGCACGGCATCACAATATCGTTCGTCCCACTGACATGATCGGCATGCTGGTGCGTGAAGATAACAGCATCTATCTGCTCAATCCGATTCCGGACAATCTGGTCCATGAAATTGGGACCCAAATCAAATTGAAGGTTTTTACCGTCTTTCTCAATATGGATTGATGAACGGGTCCGATAGTTTTCAGAGTTAACGTCTCGTGCGTCTTCACAGGTCTCGCACTCACATTTATACTCAGGAACGCCTGTTGAGGTTCCTGAACCTAAAATCGTAATCTTCACTTTTTTAATTTTCCTTGCGGTTCGGTTAGGTGCATTTAGGTAATGACTAAACTTACGCTCCAAGAATGTCTCACGCTGGCTGATATTATCGGTGATACGCCGATGACTGTTATCTCTGCTGCCCGCTTAAAGCACGGAATGTGCGACGCTTATGTCGCTGGCGCCCTGCCGGATGTCACCGCCGCGCTCGTCTTTGATGCATACTGTCCGAACGAGCCGTGCGGTTTCGGCACCGATGCCGACGCATTGTGGCAACTGCTAAAAGCCACCGACGGTTGGAGTTGTATCAATGTCGACACTGCATGCGCCGAACCGCTGGGTGCGCTTATTGAAGCAGACACCGGTATATCCGTCCGTTATTACGGCGATGTCTGTCACGCACTCTTAGAACCTACTCACCACTATCCGAATGAAACGGTTCGCCTTCTGACCTCAGAAGATGTCAAACACCTGGCGAAAGCACCTACAGAAGTGCAAGGTAACGGTTATGAAACACACGAAGCGATGGTAACAGAAGGTATCGCTGCAGGTGCCGTCGTGGACAGCAACATCGTCGCTATCGCACACACCTACGCGGAGACAGACCTACACGCCGACATCGGGGTTTCTACTGTAGAGATATGGCAAAAAAAAGGATTCGCGACTGCCGCCGCATCGCTCGTCGCCGAAAAAATTCAGGCGAAAGGCAAAGTGCCAGCCTGGAGCTGCGGCGAAGACAACATCGCCTCACTTATGGTCGCGCAGAAATTGGGATTCACTGAAGTCGGTCGCCGCACCTATGTTATCCCCATTTCGTCAGAATAGAATCTCCATTATCCGAGCGTGTCGTCCACCTTGTTGATAGCGGCTGCCATCAGCCGTGCGTGTTCTTCCTGCATATTCACGTTGAAACCGAACCGTAAAGCACGCCCTAAGATAGATAATGTCTGCGGACACATATCTCTCGAATATTCAACATCGCCTTTGTAGCGCGGATCCTTCCACGGATACCCCGACGCGTCTGGCGAATGTTTGAAGAGAATCGAATCCCAATAGGTGTAGATATGCCTATCGGGGAAGCCTTCGTTGTAAGCAGTACCCGCGTTGAGTCCTTCTGCTTTGAGTGCATCGGCATACTTCTTGGCGAGTTCGACATCCCGTACAATAATAGCAGCACTAATTCCACACTCACCTGTCGGATCATCGACATGTTGTCGGATATATCCCTTCGGATCATCAGCGAGCTCTGCCGTGAACGCTTTTTTAAGTCGTCGTGTATGTCCCAAAATACCCTCTAATTTCGAGAGCTGCACCCGTGCAATTGCCCCCAAAATCTCGCTCGTCCGGTAGCACTGTCGCGAGAAGGGTTTGTTCTGCCATTCAGAATCGCTCATCCACATCGGCAGACCGGGTTCTGCCGCAAACGCAGCGCGTTCATAGGTATCGTAGTCGTCGGTAAAGACAAGTCCACCTTCGCCACAAGAGATTACCTTGTAGTAGTTGAGACTCCACGCGCCCGCATCGCCCCACGTCCCAGCGTACTTACCTTTGTACTGACCCCCGACACATTGACAACAATCTTCAACGACTTTGAGATCGTGCTTCCGGGCAAGTTCAATAATCGCCTCAAGCCGACACGGTACGCCCTGCATGTGGACGGGTAGAATGGCTTTGGTATGCGGTGTAATTTTCCGCTCGACATCGGCGAGGTCTAAACCGAGCGAATCGTCAATTTCCGCTATGACAGGAATCGCACCCACGCCGACGATTGCGGCAGCTGTTGCGATAAAGGTGTACCCGGGTAAAATCACCTCATCACCGGGGCCGATGCCGATCCCTGTGAGGGCGCAGATGATTGCCGAGGTGCCTGAGTTCACCATCAAAGCATGGTTCGCACCGAGGTATGAAGCCGCCTCTTTCTCAAAATTGCCTACATTTGAATTCTCAACGAACCGAAAGAGTTTACCACTGCGCAAGACCTCGGTTACGGCATTAATCTCACGCTGATCTATTACACTGGGTCCATGCATTCCACCGGGTATAGGTTCGGGAATAACAGGCGTTCCACCATGTATTGCTAAACGAGCTGCCATCTTTCTCCTCCAGTATCGCGGTTACAAACCGCTCCTACAAAGCCATGAAATATGATATCGCGGTTACAAACCGCTCCTACAAAACCACGAAATATGGTATCACTTTATCAGATGTTTCGGTTTTTGTCAACGGTGTTCCTTTGTTCTAAATCAAATGCTGCTATCTACGCCACCACGCCTTCTTCGGTTGATACACGTCAAGCAGCTTTGAAATCGCTTTCGCTTTCTTGTCCAAACGCAATACGGTCTCACAGGCTGAAATTATACGCTGTTTGGCATCATCGTCTTCGGTGGTTTCATAAATATAGTGATAACTTCGCGCCACTGCGGTATGATAGGCAACAGCATCTATACTTTCAGGGACTTCAGCAGGAAGATTCGCTGCAATCTCAACGGCTTTATCCCAAGTCTCCACTTCGGCACAACAGATCACGAGATAGTAGCGCGGAACCTGTTGCTCAGGGCACAGCCAAGATGCTTGCTCATAACACATCATCGCTTCCGTCCAAGCAGCGTTGGAGACGTGCAACTGTGCCAATTCAATATAGAAGTTATACAACCCTTTCTCCGTTATTGTGTAAAGCAATGCACCGGTGTTCGCAAGCCAATCTCTTTCCAATAGAAAATTAATCGCTGAATTTCTCTCGTCTTCTGTGATCTGAATATCGGTGAGCAGATGCTTCGCCATAGCAGCGTTTGGAAAAATCTTGGTACGACTCTTCAGCAACGGATAGGCTTGCACAGGCTTATCCATCGTCAGGAGTTTTATCCCTGTAGCGATACGGAAGAGCGACACAATCTGATCGCTATTTTTGCGCGACATCTCATCAGCAACCGATTCCCGATTCTCTGAAAAATAGAGATTGAGTTCAGCGACCGCATCTCGGATGTTGGCATTGCTTGGATCGAGTTGATGTGCCTGCGTTAAAAACCGTTGTGCTGTGAAGAGTTCTCGCCAGCCGCGATAGATGGTCCCAAGTCGAAAATTGGCAAGCGCATGGGTTGATGTTTCGTCAGTTGTGTTGAGGATGTCATCGTAGACTTGGACGGCTTCGGCGAGCCTGCCTTCGGTTTCTAACGTTTGCGCTTCAGTGATTAGATTTGACATAAAGGGTATGGTTTCCTTACCGGATTCTGTGATGCGTTTATCACTGCTATTTTATTCCAACAACATTTGTTTGTCAATTGGTTTTACTTGTGTACTCAGAGGTATTGAGTCTTCCCGTATTCGCACTTTCAAAACCAACGGACTCGCCTATGTTAGAAGCGATTTCCCGATCATAAACCATTGCTCAAGATCCCAAAATTGTGTTGACATTTGCTTACCAGATGCGTTATCATTCTTTTAGAGAATTAATCAGGATCTAAAAGGAAACGCAAGAAATGCAACATGTTTTTATCTCTTATGTCCGTCGGGATAGCAAAGTAGTTGACAAATTATACCAAGAACTAATATCACACGGAATTGAAGTTAGGGCATAACACTAACCTAACTTGCTACCTATGTGATTTTAGACGGACAAACACCATTTTTCAGTGAAAAGCGGTCATTTTTGCGAAAAAGCTTGGCGTGTTCCTACCATTTTCCGTCTGAAGAGGCACAGGAAACCAACGGTCTCCTATGCTACAAAGTGGCAACTTGGTTAACACTAACTCATAAAAAGAAATGATCTGAATTTGGCGCGCATGAAAATTTACGAGAGACAGAGGGTTTTTGATGGAATACAAAATACCGCTTCTACTGACACCTCAACCTGAAGGTGGATATACAGTAACCTCTCCACTGTTGCCTGAATTAGTCACCGAGGGTGATTCATTAGGTGAGGCATTAGAGAATGTCAAGGACGCTTTTGCTGCAGTCCTCGAATTGTATCAAGAAATGGGACGGTCATTGCCGGAGAACACACAGATTTCTGATGCTAAGGGACCCGTGTGGTTAGAAACGGTGGTATCCGCCTCGTGAGATATAGAGAAGTTGCCCGAAAGCTAAAGGCTCTCGGTTGTCAAGAACGCAAGAGAAGAGGCGGTGGATCACACCGAAAATGGTTTAATCCCAATACTCAACAAGGCACTGTTGTTCCAGATTGGGGTAGCCGTGACTTGAAGTTCGGAACGATTCGTGCTGCTGTTCGGCAGTTGGGAATTGATTGGCAAGATTTTCAAAACGCTTAGAATCGGAGAATTCGCTGATGAAACAACTATCTTTTTTTCTCGTTTTCGCAATGAGCATCGGACTCTACACTGCTACGGCAGTACCGCCAGATGCTATCAACACACCGCCGTGGCAGCCCATAGGTAAATATACACACCCGGATATTCGAGAGAGCTCCGGTATTGTCGCAAGCCAGCAGTTTGAAGGTGTCTACTGGACGCTCAACGATTCTGGTAACCCCGCCACACTTTACGCCACAAAACGCAACGGCGAATTGATCCGAGAAATAGCAGTAAAGGGTTCCCGAAATTTCGATTGGGAAGCACTCGGCATTGATGACAAAAATCAGCTCTGGATCGGCGAAATCGGTAATAACAGTAGACTGCGGATGGATCTGAAAGTCGTTGTCGTTGCAGAACCGGATCCGTTCAGCGAAATAGAGGCGGAAGTTATCGCGAGTTATCCGTATCGGTATCCAAACGAAAATGTGGATGCAGAAGGACTCTTCGTTGTTGAAGATATCCCGTATATTGTCTCTAAAGAACGGGAACGCGCTGTGCTTTACCGGTTCCCCACACTGCAAGCCGATACAAAACAGGTATTGGAAAAGGTCGGTGAGTTCGCCGGGGCGAAATTCGTGACCGGTGCTGGCGTGTCAGCAGATGGCACACGGCTTGCCGTCTGCACCTACGACGCACTCTGGGTATATCACGGCGTATCGGGCGATTTAGCGAAAATGATTCAAGGCACACCATGGCACTTACCACACAGTTTTTATGGAGAAGCGGTCTGCTTTGATGACTACAATCTGGTCTTGACAAACGAGGCGCGAGACATCTATGCAGTGCCACAGTTTTGGTATCAGAAAGAATGGACATTACCATCAAAGGACACCCAATCGGCAATTGATCTGTTACCCAAAACAGCAGCAAATGGCGGAACGATTCAGGTAGAAACCTACCGCACCGAAGGCATTGATATAGGCGGAAGCCATATCGTTTTCACACCGGAAACTGTTGGAAACAGCGGATCCTTAACCGCTCCAATTGAGGCTCCTTATACAAACCTTTACGAAATTCGTGCCATTTTAACGCGTGGGCAGGCGTATGCCCAGGTTCAATTATCCGTCAACGGCACCACAGTCGGAACGCCTTACGACTGTTATTCCCCTGAACCGATAGCCGGTACATTCGTCTCATTCGGGACTGCCCCGTTGAATGCTGGTGAAAACCAGATAACGCTCCGTACCGTTGGAAAGGCATCCGAAGCCACAGGCTATAAAATCGGTGTTGATGCCTATCAGGTACTAAACGCCTCCCCTTATGTCAAGCAATACATGGTTTTAGGCCCGTTCCCTAAGACAAATGTTGACGCGATTAATGCGCTCCTGCACACTGACGGTCAATTGGATCTAAAAAAGAGCTACACAGGCATTGATGGCAAAGTCGTCCACTGGCAGAAAGCAACGACCAGAGCAAACGGTTTTCTTGATTTACGGAGAGACCTGAGTCCTACGCCAATGACTGCTGGCTATACGTTGGTGTATGTCCACGCACCGAAAGCAACGGATTCCGTGATGCTACTCGGGAGTGATGACGAGATCACTGTCTGGTTAAACGGAACGGAAATTCTCCGAAAGAGTATCAATGCTGGTGCGACGGCAGATACACATGCAGTCCCCTGTCAATTGAAAGCAGGATGGAACACGGTTTTGTGCCAGAAAGCGGATAACGGTTGGTCATGGGGTCTCTATCTACGGTTCACGGACGCAGATGGTGTTCTCAGATATGCCACAGAACCAGAAGAATAGCATTTTCCCTGTAACCGTTTGAACCGGTATTTTCTCCAACCGTATCAAATCTCCTTACCCATAGAAGATTCAGGTCCCCCGTCTGTATCCATTTCCACGAATTCATCGTTAAACTTATAGATACATATAACTTTAGGACTGAAAAAGTTTAACCTTTGAAAGTGGATTAGACACATCATTCAGTTTGAGAACAGTAGCGGGGTATATCCGATGCAATTTAATTTTCTTAGACGTAACAGACAAAGCACATTGCTGCGAATCACACAAACGATCAGCTTGGTTGTGATCATCTTGGCAGCCGTATCCGTTCCGGTAGATGCTTCCAGTATAGCACACCGCGATATCTTTGTCGGTGCAAGTGCCCGGGCAGTGGGTATGGGGAGCGCATTCACGGCGGGTCCCTCAGCAAATAACGGTTTCCTCTGGAATCCATCTTCATTAGGATTTATGGACGGCGTAGAAGTGAGCATGGGGGGGATGCCGTTTCCCGGTAGCACATCAAGTAGCGAACAGGCGTTCTCTATCGCCGCGAACCCAAAATCCTTCGGCATAACAGACAGAGACTTAGGTAACCTATCCTTCGCAACATGGCTTGACGGTTGGGGGAGCGATACGACTGAATCCACACAGATCGTGCTTTTAGGATACGGTCTTGCGTTTGGACAAAACGCCTCAGCAGGTGCCAACTTACGATACTATCAAAACAACAACCCTATCAGAACGAACTTCTTATGGAGCGTAGATTTAGGTATGCAGTTCGCCTATCCCTTGGAAAAATGGGGTGATACGGTGAAGGTCGGTGTCAACTTCTCCGAACTGAGCAACGGTATCCGAGAAAATGGAATCCTCCTTGAGAGCTCGCCTCTCGCAGCACGTTTCGGGTCAACCTACGAATTCGGCAGCCATACGCTCTTTTCCGCCGACTTCGCTGTCCGAGGCGAGAACAGCATAGATTGGAGCGAACGGCTTCGACTCCACATCGGTGCCGAGCATTGGCTCATCAACGGACACTTCGGACTCCGTGTCGGTTATACCACCCTAACAAATTCCGATAGATTCTTGGAAGGTGAATTGGCAAGAGGTGTCAGTTTCCGAAATTCCGCAGGACAACTCGATTACGCTTACGTCAGCGGCAGCGACTTTGAGGACGGCGTTCACTGGATATCCGCGACCCTACGTTGGGGCGACGGGAACGCAGTACCCATATTAGTAGACACGCCTCCTGAGGCAGCAAAAATAGAAGAGGTACAGGTACAAAAAGAACCCGCACCGATTTTAATGCCTGCAACCCTCACAACTGAAACAACAACGTTAGAATTGCAACTTTCAGAACAAGTGATCTCACCGAATAACGACGGCGTTGCTGACGAAACAACACTGCGCTTGCAGCTCACGGGAACCGAGAACTCACAAGGAATGGCAAGCACCCCCTTAAAGTGGCAATTAAATATCCGTGATGAATATACTGAAAGTGTTTGGGTAAAATCTGGAACTGGTCTTCCCACCGAAGGGATCGTCTGGAACGGTATCGCAAACACGGGTAACTTGGTTCCAGATGGCAGCTACGAAGTCCAACTGCACGTCCTTGACGCGCAAGGAAAGCCGCACTTAAAAGACAGCGAAAAAATTACAGTAGACCTTATCCCGGCAACGTTAGAACTCTTTGGAAAAACAGACACAACGGTCGGTGTGAAAACATGGGACATGAGTCCACTCACACACTGGAAACTCGAACTTTTCAATACCGAGAACACACTCGTCGAACAGGTAGAGGGAGATGGCGCGCCACCAGAAGAGATTACTTTAACAAAAGTTCAGTCGCAGCCCGCTGCCACTTATACTGGTAAGTTGCACGTTCAGGACATCGCTGGCAACCAGAGTACACAAGAGATGCAGCTAACACTCGGCACAGAACCGCAACCAATAGCAGAATCGGTCAGGGCAACAGCATCGGTCACACCGACAGCAAGGCTGACATTAATGGTCGGCTCTTTTGTCGAACCTCGTAATGCTGAAATGATGGCTGAGAATTTGGCGTGGATGTATCCAGACGAGAAAGTACAGATATACACGGCTGTTATTGAAGGAAAGACGAGGCACCGGGTAACAATTGGGCAGTTTGCACAACGCTCAGAGGCAACAGACCTCAAGCAGCACATCCAAGAGGCACAAGGCGTTGAACCCATATTGATTACGCTTCAATAGGGACTCTTGGACAAGAAAGTAGGTACTCTTAATAATTCTTGGCTTTCAGTTTTGCCTGTCAGGACCCAGTTGACAGGCAAACTTCCGTAACTGCTTAGTTGCCCTTATCAGGTTCAAGGTTTGAGGAATACTCTAAATGTGAAATATATTTTTTCATAAAATTGTAATCTGGTTCACCATTAGAATCAACAGGCAGGCGTATTTCTGCTTCTTTGAGTCTTGTTTGACTACATTTCCTACCGTAATTATATCTGTATTGCTCCACATTGAATATTGTCACGAAAAACATTGCGACATACATATCCATTTCAAACTGAGGAATTAGTTTTTCTACATGGTCAGAGGCACTAAATGGTAGAGCTTGGTAACTACAGTACTCACAGACAGCACTGTGTACTGCCTACGTTTTTTTAGGCCACTCCCTAAACCAAGATTGTGCTATAATACAATCTCACTGAAAGGAGTTATCTAATGGCCAAACGAAGGAAATTCACCTCCGAGTTAGGATATTTGACACCTATGGAATTCGAGCAAAAAAACTTGTCTTAACTTTGCGAAATTGTGGCCTAAATAAGCGTATGCACTTCACACAACCTAAAAACCAATCACAACCTGAAACCATTAGTTATGTCTAACTAACCGACAAGGCGATGCACATTCCCGGTGTGTCGCCTTGTTTTAAGCAATATTAAATAATAACTTGGTAATTTATTGAATTTTAAGTTATGCTTTAGGTAAATGTATTACCTAAGGAGCATTTCTTGTAATGATCTACGCAAAACTTGATGATGCGTCAGCACTTCAACGTCTTGATGTTG
>JAJEEK010000067.1 GCA_022821065.1 Candidatus Poribacteria bacterium | reverse complement strand
CTCTTCTGCTTGGGCATATCCTTTAGCGAGATCGTTATAGATCCAGTAACCGGTCGAGTTTACCGTTACTTGGTCTTCTGCGACCTCTCTGTCACCGTGCCCGAAGCAAAATGACGCGGCTAATAGCAGTATGCCAAGGGTTATGATTGGAATCCGAAATTTCATTAGAGATACTCTCCTTTCTTAATAGTTATCCGTTTTCGGTTATCAGTTCGGGACCACAAAAACCTCTTAACTGATGACTGAAAACTGACAACTGATAACCATCATAATGGAAATTTCTCATTAATCAGCATAAGCGGTTCTTGATTTGCGAGCACCAAATAGGCCCGACTGATAAACGTCTTGCCTTCCAGACGTGCGATGGTTGGTGGCAAATCCTTTAATATCTCAATACCACACCAGAGTAACTCACGCCGGGTCTCTAAACCGCTGTGCTGCAAAAGCCTACCCAATCCTTGTTTATCGGATTCTAAACCTTCCAAAACGGGTTTCGGTAGGCGTTTGAGGGCAATTAGCGAGTCTGCATACGTATGAATTATAGGGGTTGATGCCGATTCTCGTTGCGTTTGGAGTGTTACTTGTCGTGAGATGACTTCTTCGCCAGCGGGTAGTTGAAGCCAATTGTTGTCACTGGATAAAGTCTGCCGCTTTTGCTGGAGCAGGACAACCTCTACCGGGGCGAATGTATACGCTTCGATGAATCGAGTAACGGTACCATCGGTAACGATCAGTCCGCGTTGGAAAGGGGTGAGACGAGCGAAATTGATTTCTTTTAATGGAGCGGGTTTTTTGTCTTGTGCGACGAAGAGTGATTTCATGCGTGTCTTAACGAAGTCTCCTGATGGTTTGGTTATGTCTGTTTCCATGTTGAAAGTTCCCTTCTTTTAGGGAAGAAGCACACGCACTTAAAAGCGGCGTGGCATATTCGGGTTTGTTATATTTTTAGACATAGAAAATTGAAAAATGTTCGTGAATACGGCATTAAAGAAAATAAGTTTGACAAATCAATGGTGAAGGTTTATGCTATAGGCTAACCTACATCTTAACAAGGTGAACGTTATGATCCGCGATGGTGTTTACATAAGGCAAGCAATAGCGTGTATAAAATCTTGAACAACGTTATATCTCTTTTCTTAACCAGCACTGTTTTAATCTTCTGCAGTTTCACTGCAAGTGCAGAAGAACCTCCGTTATCTCTTGGCAGACATCTCGCCGAGGTAGGTAATTACGATGCTGCGATTACCGAGTATAAACGTTTCCTCTTTTTCTATCCAGATGACCCGCGCGTCGGTGAAGTGTATTACGATATCGGTCTCGCCTATAGGGCAGGAGGTTTATGGACAGAAGCGCTCGCTGCACTACGCACCGCAACCCATTACGCTATGGACCAAGAAACGAAATCAGAATATCAATTAGTGCTTGCGGTGACGTTGATTGCCACAAAGAACTACGATCTCGCCGAGTTGGAATTGATTAAGGTGATGCTGAGAAACCCAGCCGCTCAACTTCACCGACGTATGCTTTTCCTGAAAGCCGTTTTGTATATCTATCAATTCCGGTGGGAAGAAGCGCGTAACGTCGGACGCGAATATATGACCGATGAACGACTTGAAGCATTGTTCGATGCCGCAGCGGATACCCCACAAAAATCCGCCAACGTTGCGAGTGTGTTGTCAAAAATTCTGCCCGGTCTTGGACATCTTTATGTCGGTGATTGGCGGGACGGATTAAACGCACTCCTACTGAACGGAGCATTCGGTTTCCTCACCATCGATGCGATTTTAGATGAACATTATACAGACGCTGCTTTGTGGGTTGGTCTTGTTCTCCTGCGCTACTACCGCGGGAACACTTTTCGTGCTGAGATAGCAGTGGAACAATTCAATGCGCGCGGGTCTCGTCAAGCCGCTGAAGCACTTTTACAGCGACTCCAAGAGATTACTGATACCCCCTGAAGACACGCTGCTACGCTTCTGAACGTTTCTGAAGGACGTACACAATAGCAACCAGCACCAGTGCAAGAACGAACGTCCAGATATTGTAGATGTACGCCAGAAACGCTGCGAGCGCGAGCAGTATCCACTCATACCAGTGCGTCTTACGGACAAAATAGCCCATCGTGACGATCGAAAAGATGATTGTGCCGACGATAGCCGTTACAACAGATAAGACGTATTGCTCTGGTGTGCCTTCTGTGAACAAGATGTGTGTGTACGCAAACAACAGTGGCATAATATAGAGCAGCTTCGCGAACTTGAAGCATGCCCACCCCGTTTTCCATGGGTCCGCGCGTGCGATTGCAGCACCGGCATAAGCACCCAATGCCACTGGCGGTGTGATATTAGAGTCTTGACTGAGCCAGAAGATAATCAGATGCGCGGCGATAATCGGAATCCCCATCTCCGGTGAAGTAAGTATCGGCACGGCGAGTTCGGAGGTAATCAGATACGCCGCGGTGACAGGAATCCCCATCCCTAAGATGAGAGAGGCGGCGGCGAGAAGTAACACCGCGATTGCCCTGTTATCACCTGCGACCGACAGGACTAAATCCGGGAATATCCGTCCCAACCCTGTCAAATCTATGACAGCGACGATGATGCCGATAGTGCCGACAGCACCACCAATCGCGAGTGAGTTCTTCGCGCCGGTTACCATCGCTTCCCATATCCGTTTTGGTGTTAAGCGGGTCTCTGGACGGAAGTAACTCACGCCGATTGTGACGAGGATTGCGAAGAACGCTGCTTTATAGGCGGTATAGCCAGCGACTAAGATTCCGATAAGCGTCAGCAGCGGTAGTAGATAGTACCATCCGTTTTTGAGGAGTGGGCCGAGTTTCGGGGTTTCTTCCGCGGGTATCCGTTCAAGTCCCTGCTTTTTTGCCTCAAAATGCACCATCACCCAGACAGAGAGAAAATAGAGGATCGCTGGCACGATGGAGAGGAGTGCGATTTGGCTGTACGGCAAGCCTGTCCGTTCCGCCATTAGGAACGCGCCTGCCCCCATGATCGGTGGCAAAAATTGTCCACCGACGGAAGCGGAAGCCTCGACTGCGCCTGCGACGTGTGGACGGAAGCCTGTCCGTTTCATCAGCGGGATGGTGAATGTCCCGGTGGCGACGGTATTTGCGATCGCACTACCAGCAACTGATCCGAAAAACCCAGATGTCATCACCGAGACTTTTGCGGCACCCCCCGTCGTACGTCCCGCGATAGACATCGGTAGGTTGATAAAGAATTGCCCGACCCCAGACTTCTCCAAAAATGCGCCGAAGAAGATGAACAGGATCACGTAGGTCGCCATCACGTTTGCCATGATGCCGAAGACCCCAGCCTGGCTGAAAAAAGCGTATTCAATAATTCGGCGGAGCGGGAAGCCTTTATGTGCGATGGCATCCGGCATAGACCTACCGAAGAGTGCATATAGGATACCAACAATCGCGATGATCGGGAGTGCCCAACCGACTGTCCGACGGCTTACCTCAAAACTGATGAGAATCGCAATCGCACCTACGATAATATCGAGTTGGTTGTAATTGCCAGCGCGATCTGCGAGGTTCGGGTACTCTGCAATCCAGTAGCCGATGGTGAAAATGCTGCCTACGATGAGGAACAGGTCCAGCAGAGAAGGTCGCGATGTCGGGGAGTTTTTACGGCATCGGTAGACGAGACCAATCAGGGCAAAGGTTAGAAGAAGGTAAAAACCGAGGTGATACTGCTCACTCGCACTGCCGAAACCGGCACTGTAGAGATAGAATAAAACGAGAACGGCTGCACCGAATTCAAATATCCATTTGTATGTTTTTTTTAATTCGGGTCGCTGCAGGGATTCATAACTAACAGCGTCTTTCGGTTCGGTGTGAGTCATCACCGCTCCCTTCAAGATATAGGTTGTACTTCTATTTTTATTATACCCTATTGGTGCGTTTATATCAAATTGATTGTCCAATAAAGACTAACGAAAACTTTGATTGCCAAAGAAGGGACAAACCTGCTATACTTGTTTGAGTCTTTAAACGGAAGAATCACTAACAATGCGTAACACCAAACTTGAATCCCGTACAAAAATATTGACGATGCTCATCGCTGGGTGTCTCGTTATCCTCTTGGACAGTCCGACGGCGTTACTTATCTGTTTCCTTGGTAGTCTCACACTGATTGCGCTATCGGTACCGACGTGGCGGCAGATTGGGTTGCTCTGCGCGTTCCTCTTTTTTACGACGTGGGGACTGATTTATAGCCAAGCGATCTTCTATAACGAATTTCCGCGCACGGTGCTGTTCACACTCGTGCCACCGGAGTTTCCGATTATTGGGAAAATGACGGGCGGTATCCGCGTCTATCGGGAAGGACTGTTTCACGGGATTATCCAATCGCTGCGTTTCAACACGACGCTCGTGATCGGGTGTTATATTGTCTGGACGACGCAGCCGAGGGACCTACTGCTTGCACTATCGCAGTTACGCGTGCCTGCGACGCTGGCTTTCATGGTGACAACGGCACTGCATTTCGTTCCAGTGATCGCGAACGAGGCATCCGCTGTGTTCCGATCGCAGCGATTACGCGGTTTTCGTTACCTCCGACTTAATCTCTTTGCGGCGTGTCGCGGTGTTCTGAACAGTTTTCGTCCGATCTTAGCAGGGAATATACGGCACGCGACACATCTCGGTGAATCGGTTGAGAGTCGTGGGTTCTCGCCAGAAACCGCAGCACAGCGCACCTCACTCCGAACACTGAAGATGGGCGGATGGGATTTTAGTCTGCTCGCGGTATTAGGTGCCTGTTTAATCGGTATCGTTGGGTTGAAACTGCTCTATTTCTTTTATGCGAACGGCATCTATTACGCGTCGTGGTTACGAGATGTGTATACGTTCACCCGCGAGGTTTTGTGAGGTATTGTATTATTGTTGCAGGCGGGGTTTGAACCCTGAAGAAACACCCCAGCAAAAACCCTGCAAACACGGCTGTTTAAGTTCTATTTTTTGCAAAGTTCGCGGAGTGAGGCGGTCCGCTCCGTTCCGCCGGGGAGATACGCCAGAATCAGTCCGTCAATTGGCAAACTCCGATCCGCGACAACGCCTGTACTCTGTTCCGCAGTCACACCTTTTGAAAGTAGCAGGTAATATGTATCTTTTTTCCAACCCGGTGTCGTAAAGAAATTCCCTTGCCCTTTTGAAATAACGATGTCGGCTTCTGAGAGCGCGTTGAAGAATTCCGGGGTACCGTGATAGAGGTTCGTCCCGATTGTCCGCGCACCTGATGAGATGAGTCTAACGGTTCCGTTCTGAACGGCTGCCTGTAGTGCTCGGAACTGCGGATAACTCACGATCTCACGCAAGTCAGCAACCGTTGCGTCGTTGCTGGCGTTATCGGCTTTGCCGACAACAGTGATACGGTGTCCACATTCAGTAAGGTCTTGAATGAAAGCGATGTCGAAAATGACTTCGCCGTCGTTATCGGCGAGCCAGAGAATCTCCTGTGGTTCGCCGTTGATAATTTGCTCGCTAAACTGTTCATAGAAGTCGATAGCGAAAGGTGCATCAACCGCAGCACGCAGGACTTCAGTGAAATAGTTCGGATTCGCCTTCAGCCTTCTCATCACGCGTTCGCTGTTATAATCGACGATATTCCCTGTGACGACCAATTTCAGGCGTTTTTGCCAGTCGTCATCCCAGAATTCCGGTAGCAGTTCCAAAGCGGTCTGTCTTGCTTTGCGTTTATCGGAGTCGTAAGGGTTCAAATTGCCGGTGTGGAGGGTCACCATCTCAAAAACGCTGCCCCATATCTCTTCGGAGGTGAGGGATTCAATCAGGTAGTCGCCGTTTGCGCGACGTATATCCAGAAGCGTTTTGACTGCCTCGGACACGGTTTCCTGCAAGTCTGGCATACGGGTCGCACGCGGAATCAACTCACTCGTACTGTGGGATAGGATATGCTGACGCAGGTTTTCCCAATCCGGTAAATCCTTTTTCTCACCAAATGCGAAGACCCCCGGACGATGACCGGTCGGCACAATCTGATCGAAAAGCGGTTTCGGTACCGATGGCGGTACTTGCGCTGGTGGCACACCGAGTGTCCGATTTTCCAGTGTAATACCGGTAGGAATCACCGTTCCACATGCCGCAACGGATGTAAGTTGAACACCGCTCCCGATGCTCACAGCGTCAAACGTGCAATTTTTGAGCGTGCTTCCGGTTGCGAGTCCACGCACGGGTTCCGCCAAATTGTCTGGGATCGAATTCGATTCAAACGTCGTATCGTTTGCGGAAACACTTTCTAACCCGACCGCATCGCCTACGGTTGTCGCACCCTGCAGCGTAACGTTTTCAAGTCTACAGTAGTCGCCAATCCGAACCTGCTCTCCGATATGTACCCGACCGACGAGGTAACACGCCGTACCGATGTCAATAGTTTCAGATGCCAGTGTGATCTGTGCGTTCGGATCGACACGAACCCCTTTTCGTGCGAGAGATTCCCGCGTCTGTGCAAACAGTTCCGCTTCACCGGATAGGACGTTTGACCAACGGTTCACACCGGACAGTACCTCGCCGCGATAGATAAAGGCGTTTGTTTTCAATCCGTCTTCATAGCAGTGGCGGATGAGATCAACGTGATGGCGTTCGTCGTTCCGGTTCGGATGCGGTTGCAACCGGTGTATCCGTTCTAACAGCGCGCTTTTCCGAATCAGTGTGATGCCTGTATTGGTATACGCTTCGCCGTTATGCCACCGGTCCCACATTTCCTGCTTCTCTGCCGCTGTCATATCGTACCACTCTTTGGTTCCGATGAGTCTTTCGTCAGCATCAAAGAAGAGTCCGCCTTTGTCTTCGACAGTTTCAGGGATTTTACCGCAGAGCGTAACGTCTGCACCGGAGATGAAGTGTGCGAGCAGCGTCTGTGCGAAGATTGCGCATTCAAGGAACGGTTCATCGCCGAACGCCACGCCGATCCATTCTGCGTCGGAGTTTTCGAGTGCTGGGAGTGCTGCCTGTAACGCGCCACCCGTGCCGTTCATCTCTTCTTGGATACAAGTTATGGCATTGGGACCGAGCAGTTGTGCCGCAGAGCCGCTCTCTTCTATACGCGATGCCATCTGTGGGTTGATCACAACAATATCGGGACGGTTGCCGGGCAGGTAGCGGCGTGAGCGTTGGAGCATGTTCTGTTCCCCGATTGTGATGTCCAACGTTTTGCTCAAGCGTCCGGTGGGGTCAATCCGTGTGCCTTTACCAGCGGCGAGGACCACCCACTGCGGTGTGAGCTGGTGTTCAAGTGTATCTGCGGGAATCGTGGCGAGGAAAGTTTCAAGCACATCTGTGTTTGCTGAAATCGCAGCAAGTGTATCTTCTAATGGATAACCGATGAGGTTTTCAAGGAAATGTGTTTTCATTTAGTCGTTTTTGTCTAATTCTGATTGGGTTTTCTGGAATTGGACTGATGCTGTCTCTAAATTCTCCATGAATGGGTAGTAATAAAAGTTGCCAAAGAAATTAGGTTTCTTCTGGCGGTATGATTACCAACTCACTAGCAAGTGCAAGTTTTCTCGCGATACGATCGCGTTCCTTTCTGTCTATTGGAAAAGGTGTAATATTGGCATGTAGTTCATGGGGTTGTGTGTCTGGGACGACCTCCAGGTTACTCTCATAAACGTCATCTCCCAAAAGGTCTGCTCTCGCTTTCAACCTTCGTTTTTCTGTTTCAACATGTCTTCGTCCAATTTCCCACACTTCGCTTTCAGATAGAGATGAGATATGGAACACTGATAAATCCGCGATATTGGGTGGAGGCATAAATGCACCATATTTGACTGTCTTATTTTCTATGGAAAAATGTCTTTTAGAAAAAATGAAGCGAGTAAATTTCTCACCTCCTGAATAATTCATACCATATCCTTTACTGGAAGAGGCGAGCCAGTGTTGTAAGAAAACCTGGTAGGAAGGCAAAATCAGTCAAAGGACAAATGCCCGAGATTTCCCGATTTTTAGTATAAAAAGCACCGTAGACGACAAGTCCATCGCCATAAAGGCTCATCGTTGCTATGCCGTCTCCAGGCCGCCATTCCAATCCAATGCCGCCATCTTCTAACCACATCATGTCTGGCATTGGGATGTCACGAGGCATCTGTTCCAGCAAAGAAAAGGTTTCTTCGTATGCCGATTCCGGTACATGATAAACATCTTCAGCTACTGCACAGGTTTCCTCAACTTCCTTGCGGATTTCGTCTAATTCGCGTTGGATATGTTTCTTAAACAGCACCTTGTCCGCTGGCAGCCGAGCAAATTCAAGCTCGTTTTGTAAAGTTGTCATAATGTGTCACCTATCTAAGTTTGCAAATAAATCTCATACAATTCAATATTTTAGCATAAATTTTCGTTGCACACAATACTGATTTCGACTTTCATCTATCAATTATACGGACGTTATTGCGGATTGTCACTGTCCAATTCTGCTTGAATGTTCTGAAACTGTGCTAAGGCAGCCTCTAAATTTTCTGTGATTTCTGCGACTAATACATCTGGAGATGGAAGGTCCGCTGCGTCTTCAACAGAATCCTCCGTTAGCCAGAAAAGGTCAAGGTTCACATGCTCGCGTTCGATGAGTTCTTCATAACTGTAAGCGCGGAATCGCTCAGTTTCGACTCGATCCTCGCGGTTGTCTGGATTGTAGACGTTGATAAAATCTTGTAGATCAGTGTCTTGCAACGGATTTGTTTTAAGTGTAAAATTTTTATTGGTCCGTAGGTCGTAGATCCAAAGTTTTTGCGTCCATGGTTCTTCGCGCGCCGGTCTCTTATCGAAAAAAAGGACGTTTGCCTTAACGCCTTGGGCATAGAAAATGCCAGTAGGCAATCGCAAGAGGGTGTGGACATCAAATTGATTGAGCAGCTGCCGACGAATGGTTTCCCCGGCCCCACGTTCAAAAAGGACATTGTCGGGCAGGACAACAGCAGCACGACCATATACATTCAAAATTGTCTTAATGTGTTGGAGGAAGTTGAACTGTTTATTGGAAGTCGTCGCCCAGAAATCGTCCCGTTCATACGTGAGATTGTTTCTTTTACTGCCATCAGCAGCGATTGTAATGCTGCTCCTGTTTCCAAACGGAGGGTTGGTAAGCACCATATCGTATCGCTCTCCAGTGTCACGACTGAGGCTATCAGCAGTTGTAATTGGACTTTCTGTCCCACCGATACCGTGCAAGTACAAATTCATCACACAAAGGCGGACAACATTATCAACGATGTCCGTGCCAGCGAAGGTGCTAAATCTAAGGAATTCCTTCTGTTCGCGAGTCATCGTGCCGCCGTAGTTTTCGGAGATATAGTCGTGTGCTGCAAGAAAAAAACCACCGGTACCGCATGCTGGATCACAGATCGTTTGCATCGGCATCGGATGCATCACGGTAACCATCGCCTTGATGAGGGGACGCGGTGTGAAGTACTGACCTGCGCCGCTTTTCGTATCTTCGGCGTTTTTCTGTAGAAGTCCTTCATAGATGGTCCCTTTAATGTCAGCAGTCATCCTGCTCCAGCTCTCGGCATTGATGAGATGGATCAGGCGTTGCAAGTTCGCGGGGGTCTGAATACGATTCTGCGATTTTCGGAAAATTACGCCGAGTAAGCCTTCGGCATTACTCAGTTCTTGAAGGGTTTTAACGTATTGCTTTTCTAACTCGGCACCACTCTCGTTAAGGAGGCTCTCCCAATCTAAATCTGAAGGGATTGTTGAAGGTTTGTTGAGAGGTGGTTTCGTCTGTTCGTCGGCGAGTTTGAGGAACAGGAGATAGGTGAGTTGTTCGACGTAATCGCCGTAACTAACGCCATCATCTCGGAGAACATTACAGAAATTCCAGAGTTTCTGGACTATTGTTGCGGATTCGTTTGACATGGATTAACCTTCTTTCAGGGCAGTCGCAAAGTTGGAGCGCAAGACATAATCTTTTAAAAATTCCTTGAGTGTTCCGAGCTTCGCCGCTTCTTCTAAGTGTATTTCAATAACTTCAAGGAGATTTTTTGTGCCTCTTCAATATTCCTTCCACAACTCACAACATCTAACTCTGGGCAGTAGGCAGTGTACATATTGCCTTCTTTCCAAATTTCCTCTGTTACGACCAGATTCTTCATCGTGGCCTCCATATTTATGACGATATTATAGATTCGGTTCATCAAAATCTTTTAATGCACTTTTAACTTCAGCGTCTAACGCTTCTGTTGTGAGACTGTCGTCAAAAGGGGAGATACCGGCTTCATACATTAGTTCTGAGAGGTCCCACCGCGAAATGTTGAGAAGTCGTGCGGCTCTACCAGCACTAATGTCGCCTTGGCGCAGGAGTTCAAGCACAAAAGCCTCTTTTGCCTTATGCTCCGCGCTCACTTTGTCTTTCAATAAAACCTTGTCAAGCGGTAATGTAAATCGGACTTCAAGTTCTGTTTTTGCCATTCGGATTACCTCGTATCATTCTTCATTTCAGGATGTATAACCAGTTTACTAAGGTTGGCAAGTTTGGTAGCGAGGGCTCGACGCGCTTTTCTGTTTGTAGGACTATTATCTACTGGAAGAGGTCTGATATTTGCATGCCTTTCAGGCGGCTCGTCTGGAACCACAAAACAATCCTTATTACATGAGGATATTTGTCAACATTTTGAGAAACCCCGACAACATTGGCGTATCTGATAATGCACAGATGCCTTCAAATTGGCGTTTTTCTTCAAAGAAGGCATTATAAATAACAAGATCGTCTCCATAAATACCCATCGTTATAGTCCCTTCATCCAGATACCATCCGATGCTAAAGCTGCCATCCTCTGCCCAACTAACTTCTGGCGTGGGCAGTTCGTAATTACAAAGCGTCTCTAACAGAACAAGTGTATCATTATATGCTGAATCCGGGATTGGGTCAATCTCTTTATCCAAGGTATAAGCTACCTCGGCTTCTTGTCGGGTTTCGTCTAATTCGTGTTGCACCTGTTTCAGAAACAGCACTTTATCTGTTGGCGGTAAAGGGAGATTATGTTCCTTTTGGAAGGCTTCCATATCAGGTCCTTTTGCAATTGTGAGATAAGTTTTTTAATATGTCCTGATTTTAGCACAGATTTTCATCAAAAACAATACCTATTTGAATTTTAGCACTTTCAAATAACCCGCTTGACAATTCATAGCAGTGTTATAACTTCAATTCATCGAAATCTTTTAATGCACTTTTAACTTCAGCGTCTAACGCTTCCGTTCTGAGACTGTCATCAAAAGGAGATATCCCTGCTTCATACATCAGATCCGAGAGGTCCCACCGCGAAATGTTGAGCAGTCGTGCCGCTCTACCAGCACTAATATCGCCTTGGCGCAGGAGTTCAAGCACAAAAGCCTCTCGCGCTTTGTGCTCCGCGTCCACTTTGTGTTTCAATAAAACCTCGTCAAGCGGTAATGTAGATCGGACTTCAAGTTCTGTTTTTGCCATAAAGATCACCTTATGTTGTTGGCAAATCATATAGGGGAAACGAAAATCGTTTTGCAAAATACCCTATTCTTGGAAAGCTTCACTTAGTGTTTTCAGGAAATTCGGCAATAGAATAGGGTCAGATAGTGAACAGGTTCCTTTGACTCTGCGTTCATTACCTAAAGATGCACCATAGACGACAAGTCCATCGCCATAAAGGCTCATCGTCGCTATGCCATCTCCAGGCCGCCATTCCAATCCAATGCCGCCATCTTCTAACCACATCATGTCTGGCATTGGAATATCACGGGGCATCTGTGCCATCAAAGAAAAGGTTTCTTCGTATGCCGATTTTGGTACACGACAAACATTTTCAGCCACTGCACAAGTTTCCTCAACTTCCTTGCGGATTTCGTCTAATTCGTTTTGGACATGCTTCCTAAACAGCACCTTGTCTACTGGCAACCGAGCAAATTCAAGCTCGTTTTGTCGAGTTTCCATAGTATGTTACCTATACGAGTCTGAGGTAAATTGCCAAATGATATTTGATAGACTGTTCATTATTTCAAAAGTCGAACAAAACCTGCCTGTTCAAAGTGGCGATCTTCTGTAAATGCTTCGGTCAAATTTCGCTCTTGCATTACAATAAAACTAACAGCATCAACGAGACTCCATTGCTTATCTAATCGATTTGCAAGCAACTGCCATGCTTTCTCATCTAATGACTGATCTATGTGAACGATTTCCACCCATTCAGCTGAGCGGATAATCTCAATATACTTCAGACCATTTAGACGCGGTATCCGCATGCGAGTGAATAGGGCGATGAGTTCACTTAGAACATAGTTTGTTGTGACAACATGACGGTTGTTTTGTTGCCACTGTTTCACTAATGTAGAGGCTTTCGTATGATAGCGTTCTGTTTTAACAAAAGCATTTGCCCACCCAGAGGTGTCAGCGAAAACCTCATTCATCCTCATCTCCCCATAATTCTTCTAATAACGCGTCACCAATATAGTCGTCGTGTCGTTCTCCTATGTCGGGGACATCACATTCCAACGTACCCAGCAATGCGATGAGTGGATCCGGATGATCTTCGTATGCTCCTTTAACCACGCGTGCCTTTGGACGAACAGAAGTTTTGAACTGTTTTTTTATATCTGTAACATCAGGATTCAACGTTCCTGCTAAGGCAACAAGCGAATCAATTTCCTGTGCTACCCCAGCTAATTCTATGTTTTCTTGAGTTTCACCGTAAGCAATTCCTGCTGAAGAATTTACCAATGGAAGTAGAATCTGATCCCATAGGTGTTCAATAACATTTTCACCGGTTACATCATGTTCAACTACGGTGTACCAATCTAAGACACAGAAATTGACTTTGTAAGGTTGGGTAGAATTTCTGTCGTTAACGAAAAATCGGATTTCAGATCCAGGTCCACCATATGATATTAAATACTGCCAGAATGGTGGCGTGTTGTGAACGTGAGGTGGGACATATTCAATTGATAATGGATAGTCCTCAATGAATCCAATATCCTTTTCCACATGGGAATTTTGGTTTTCTTTTTCAAACCTTTTGATTTCCTCGTCATATTCGTTGAATTCATTGCTGAGCATGCGCATAAGATCAAGACGTGTTGACTGCCACGTCTTAACTTCAATTGGAACTTCAGCATCAAGAGGGCGGTTCTCAACAGGATGGATTGCGTCAAAGCTATTCTCTATTTGCATCTGTTTCATTTTACTATCCTTCCAAAATTTGCCAAGAGGTTTGGGGTATACATAACAATAGGTGATTGGAAACTGATTTTCCAGATACAATTATACAATCCTAATACCAGCTAACGCTTAATTTTAGCATACGTTTGCCTGAAATTGCAATGCTAATTATCCGATTTAATTCGTGCCAGAAGCATATCTGCCGGCTCATCGTGCGGGTCTTGTGGAGCAAGTTTACCAGAAAACGCCTGCTTGAGAATAGATTGTCCTAAACGTTCCGAGCGTGTGAGTTCTGCCCCGATAGTTGCTTCAATCTCGTCAGCGACTGAAAGGTGACGCTCAAGTTCAAAAACGATTTGTTCCTGTTCAGGAAGTGGTGGTAAGGGAATTTGAAAAGTCTTAAGTTGATTTCCTGTTATTGCCTTGAAAGTTGTTCCGGTTCCTCTACTTGCAATTTCATTCTCAAATCTACGCATTAAATAAAGGATAAAAAATGGCTGAATTCCATTTAAACCTCGGATTGCTGCAAGTCCGCGTCCCACAGCAGATTTTTCAGGACATAAGTTTGTCGGTCCAACAGGGGCGCGAATAGAAATAAATACGTCCCCTTTTTCAGATATTTTCTTTGGAGCGGTACACCATTTTCGGGGTGTAGGATAAAGTTTTCCAAATTCAAGTTTGCCTTGATAAAAAGGGAGTCCATCTCTATCTGTATTATAAGTAGTGGATGGGGGTGATTGCCCTAATATAATTTCGCTAATTTCCTCCAATGTTGTCCACACCCAACCATCAGGTAGCTCTGGTAAACTATCTGTATCAGACACTTCCGAAACCGACATTGGTTCAAGTTCTCCCGAATACCCTTCGCGCCATTCCTTAGTCAATTCCCCTTCAAAAGCAGCTTTGAGGATCGATCTACGATACCGATGCAACTGCACTTGTGCTTTTTTGAGACTATCAACGGCTGCGTCTAATTGTGTAAACAGCACCTCTAATTTGGCTACGATACGGCGTTGTTCTGCCAGCGGCGGAAGAGGTACCTGTATTTGCTTCAGTTTCGTGGCATTGACGTTTGGAAGGGCAATCCCTGCTTTTTCTTCTGAAATAATTTTCCAATAGTCTGGACTCTTGAGAAAAAATGCGAGATAATTTTCATCAATTACCGGTAATGGCTTGAAGCGAATCAAGTATGAAGCAAACACTGCATTCTGGGGATTTTTAACTAAATAACTATAACCGACAGAACCCGCTCGAGAGATGACAATATCCCCTGTTTTTAAAAGGTATTTTTCTTTTTCTGGTGGTTCTTCTGTGCAGTAGGGAACTGTTCCCCAATTGACATTTCCGGTAGTAATATCGGTCGTCCTAAGTAAGTGAAGCGTTCCTCGCGTACTTGCTCTCGTCGTCCATCCGTATTGTGGGGTTGAACAGACCTGTTGAAGCGTTGTCCAGGTCCACCCTTCTGGCAAATCATTGAAAATCTGATTTAGATGAACCATGGTGTTCCCTCTAAAACTTTGTGTAGTTCAAATTTTCCACTTCTTTCAATAAAGGCAGAAGCGAAACGGGCAATGTCACGGGCGTATTTTATCGTAATAGGTGTACCACAAAATGAGCGGGTTGATGCCCAATTCAATTTTGTTAGGTAAATTAAATGTTTTGCAATAACCTTCAAATTCGGTGGATTTGTAGGATCATAAGGTTCTTCCCATACATTAACTTCAAGGGGATGAGGTGTCCCAAGTGCTTTTTGATAAGTATTATAGCCAGTTGTTGATAAATAGAATTGGTTCCGCCCACCAATTACATATGTTCCACGATGCAAACTTCCATCTGTTTGCGGAGAAGGATCGTAAAATCGAACGATATGCGAATTGTTTATCCATACAAATGTGTACTTCCCATTGGGGCGAACGGATTTTGCCGCTTCCAAAATCACTTCTCTCTCTTCCGTTGAAAATTTTTTTGAATAGTGAAAATGTATAGATGGCGATTCGGGCAGTTTTAGTCGCTCCAAAGTTGATTGCACAAGTTCTTTGAAGTACTCACGCCTCTCATCATAGTTGAAGGTATTGGCATTCCCTTGATAAAATTGCCAGCGACCATATTGATCAAACACATTGGCGAATCCCATAATCCGAGGAACCTCTCTGTCACGATATTGAGTATAAGACAAACCAACAAAAAAATGAGCGTCTGGAAGTTCATCTGGTAGAACCCAAGGAATTACTCCACATTTCGCTGCGATATTCAAAGCAAGATTAAAGTCCTTCCAATCCGGATTTTTAAGAATTGGCGTATCTACCATTTGAACAGGTATGCCTTTAGAAAGTAGAAGTTCCTTTATCGTGTAGTAGGGAGAATTGAGGTCTGTTACCGGGTACCTGTCTTCTGGAACATAGACTATAAATAGACGATTCAAGTCTGTGTTTCCTACCCAATTCGGATTCTCATCCAATAATCGCTTACATTCGCTTTCAAATTCTTCTATAGACGCTGTGGTTATAGTAGGGTAGGTTAATTTTGTTCTAAAGGTCCTTTCAGTTCCACGATACTTGAATTTGCCTTGTTTAAGTCTTTCAATAAGCTGCTGCATTCCTCCCCGGAGATCCGGCGTACATATCGGGATTAACTCAACATTTTTTGGATCGCTGCTGTAAGAACTATATTTAGCTAATCCATCTAAAATATTCGCATCTTCGTTTCCTTTATGAAATACCACTGTTGGTTCCTTGTGTTCATGGAAAATCGTAAGTGGTTCAGGGCTTTCTGAATAATCCCCAGAGGGTTTTTTTAACGGAACAGGAACTTTGGATAAAGTTAAGATTAAGTTATTAATTTTAACTGGAAAAACTTCAGCAGCAAGATGCTGGACAGTTTGGAGTGTTTTTTCGGCGCGAGTTTTCGCCGCGTTCCTCTGCGAAAGTAGCGAATGTTCCTTTATCTTTTCATCAAGATTATGAGTTATGCTTTGTGCTCTCAAAATCTGCTTAATTTCAGTATTTCTCAATGATGGAATCACTTTGTTATTGGGTAAATTAACTTCGGTATTCAGGTCAAAAAGGTCTAATTTGGTCATTTCAGAGTTAATTTCCAAAATACGGCCGCGTTCCCATTTTTTATCATAGAGACCTACAGCATGCCTGGATATTAACTTATCAATACCGAAGTCCAATAATAATAATCTGTCTACTGCCAATATGTTTTTAAGCTCAGCTTTGTAATCAATACATAGGTAGAGGTTATCAGCGTACTGCCGAACCTGCAATTCATACGCAGGATATATTCGAGCTATTTTTTCAACTTGTGGAGACAAAGGTAATGTGTACCCCTTTCGATGGGCTATGATTCTACCAAAAGATAAACTATCAATAAACCATCCATGGTTTGAAAGGGCGTTTTTGATTGCCCAGAGAATGCTTCTACGGAGTTCGCGGAATTCTCCTTGTAATATTGGAGCGTTTGATTGTACAAGTTGAAAAAGATTAGCATATTCTTCTGTTTCTGTGACCGCTTTTACAGCGTACTTTTCCAACCGTTCATCAAATTTACTGTACAGTGTAACGGTAGTATATTGATTAGTCTGGTAGTGTGGAGGTGGTAACTCAAGCTTTTCCATCTCCTCCTGCATTCGTCTTGTGCCTTCACTCAACGCATGTACAAAATTGGCACCTCGTTCATCTTTTAAGCGGTGCATCCACTCGACAATTTTTGGATTACGAGGGACAGTATCAAGTATGGTTTTATCAAGACTAAACGAATGCGGAACCTGTTGTGGGATGTTCCCCGGATTTCTTATTTCCAACTTATCCCTAAAAACAGTACAAAAAACCGGTGTCGTAACAGCATATTCTCTGTGAATGATAGAATTTACAAGTGCTTCATCAACTGCTATAAATGGGTATTCAGGTTCCTCAGTGAACCCTCCATCAGGATTCCGTTTTGAGAAGGTGCGAAAAAGGGCGGATTCATTTAAAAAAGTCCGAAAATTGCGAATGATATTTGGCAGAGGTCCATCAAATTCTTTATCTAATGTAGTTCCGCCACGGTTTTTCAGATCTTCAGCTGGAACATCATAACGTAACACTCTTACGAACGCGCTGGCAATAAGTTTACGAGGGTTTGCAGCGAAGAACAGATAACCTGCATTAGTAAAGTAATATTTACTGTTCTCTCTAATGATTGCCCCAATGTTCACGAGTATATTTTTTGTATTGAGATCATAATACGAACCCTTCTCTTTAATAAAAACTTTTTTAAATTCAGCTACGACATCATTATCAAGTTCATCTGGATCGTAAGGACAGCAGATTGCCCTTTCAAAGTCAACTATATTTTTGTCACGTTTAAGCTGCTCTCGATATGATTCGCTGAGAGGAAAGCACTGAGCATTAGATCTTTCCCATGCTTTTGGAAAAGCCTCAATCGTTTCACAAATAGCATCCGGTGTCCATGGTGTGTAGAGAAGGTGTAATCGTTTTCCATCCGAGTCCGGAAGATCAACATTTTGCGACTGCGTTGCGTGGTGCTTTAAGTCTTGTTTTGCCTGAATGACGCTGTTCATTGTAGATTCATCGACATGCTGAACACCTTTGATGGTTCCGTCGTCGGCAACACCCAGTACCAGAAGCCCGCCAGCTCTATTACTATTCGCAAAAGCAGATATACATTTAGTAACATTTTCTTTTAAGGTTTTAATTTGCCTATTGTGCTCTGTACGAACTTCTTTCCGATCAAAGCACTGCCCTTCAAAATCGGCAGACTGAAAGAAATCGAGATATTCTAAAGGATTATCATATACTTCTTTGGGGGTTGGCATATGTAGGACCTCTTATTTACTGGTTAACTCCTCAGGCAATAAATTATTTTACACATACCTTGTTAGAGTGAGACTACGTAGTGTTTACATTGTGACTCAGGATCCAGTCATAGTGAGACTTCTATGGTTCTGCAATGTCCTATCCAATTTGTAGCAGATAACCTGATTTTCATTGATTTCCTTGCGATTTTGATGATGAAATGTAAACATTACCTAAATAGGCAATGGTAACTATTGTGAGTTTTTAACATATTCCAAACAAGTTAGTTCACGTTCAGTAAATAAATTATTCTATTGCTGGTTTGTTGAAATCAAATTAACACTTTTAGAAGTCTCAACGACTAAGCACTTGCCGAAATAGAGGCTTGGTTGTAAAGTGTGACAGTGGTATTTTCACCTGTTTCATAATACGGCGCTGGTAACCCAGCGTCTTGCATCGTTTCAAGCATTCTTCTTGTGCCTTCGCTTAAGGATCGTACAAATATAATGCCATCCTCGTCTTTCATTAGACGCATCCAATCAACAAGCCTAGGGTTACGCCTTTCAGAATTAAGAACGGTATCAGCTAGACTGAAACGTGGAGGAACTGTCTGAAGAAATCCTCCAGGATTTTCCACTACCAATTTATCCTTATAATCAGAACAGAAAATTGGTGAAGTAAAAGCATAGTCTCTATGAATTACAGCATTTACAAGTGCTTCAAAAACAGTTAAAAACGGGTACTTGGGTTTACCAAAACTCTGAATGAAGGTGGATTCATTCAAAAAAGATTGTAGGTTTTGGATAACACTGGGCACAGGCCCGTAAAATTCCTTATTCAACGTTGGGCTTCCAAGGTTCTCCAAATCTTCAGCAGAAGTATCATAACGCAGCAACCTTACGAACGCACCTCCAAAACGTTTGCAAGGGTTTGAGGCAAAAAAAAGATAACCTGCATTGGTAAAGACATATTTATCATTTCCTTCTTTTTTGATAGCACCTTCATAGTCTAGAATATCTTCAGTACTATGACCGTACTGAGCTCCTCTCGTTTCAAGAAAAGCCTCCTTAAACACCTCAACCACCCCTTTATCAAGTTCATCAGGATTGTAGGGGCAGCAGTAGGAAATCTCAAAATTAACTATTCCTTTGTCCCGTTTTAACTGTTCCCGTTCTTGCTCAGTCATAGGACGATTCTGAGGTCCAACTCTCTTCCAAGCTTTTGGAAAAGCCTCTCCTGTTTCACAAATTGCATTTGGTGTCCAATGTGTATATAGAAGATATAATTGGTTCTTATCAGAGTCCTGCAGATCGACTTGTTTTGGATCTGTCACGTGATTTTTTAAGGTCTCTCTGACTTGCAGGATCTCGTTAAGTTTCTGTTCATCAACGTGCTGAGTTCCTTTGATAGTACCGTCGTTAGCAATACCCAAAATAACTAATCCTCCCTCTTTGTTGGTATTTGCGAAGGCAGATAGACAAGGCTTAATGCTCTCTTTCAACTCCCTAATCTTATTTTTCTCAAGCCGAATCTCTTTTCGATCAAACCGTTGCCCCTCAAGATTGGTAGACTTAAGGAAATCAAGATACTTTAAAGGGTTGTCAAAGACTTCTTTTGGTGTTGGCATTCTCGGATCCCTCTTTGGTGCGTTTTAAAATTTAGGATATGATTATTACTATGCAAATGATGAATTGTATGTTAAGTTTAACATAAATTTGACTTGAATGCCAACCCTTTTAATCGCGACCGGAGGTCGCTCCTACAGCAGGGATACTAAGATACCAATTTTTTTGTGAGAGATTTTAGGATGTTGCCTAATTCATCTCCAAAGAGTTCGTAGACTTTCGCGCCGTTTCCGAGTTCAGCAAATGGAGCTAACTCAAAATCAGACATCTGAATGTCAAGCGAAGTGGCAATATGGTCCCGTATCATCTCAAGCCATTCATGTTGCTCCGTTGTAAAGTCTTTTCCAGTTACCCACTCTTCAAAGTTTCGGTTGACAGTTGCACTAAACGGCTCCAGAAACAGATGATGCCCCATTGCAAACCGGACGAGGGATATAAGGTCCGTACGTTGTTCCGTCTCTCCTCGAACATGCTCTGGAGACCGTCTTTTGTAAGCCAACCATAATGACTCGCGGCTCAGACTACTTGAATGTTGCTGCAATACTTCTTCCAGTTCCTTCAAGTTGCTTTCAGTCAATGCCCCTCGCACCTCTGGCATGCGACAAAGAATTTGCAACGCTGACAATTCGTCCGCGTTTTGATTAATGAACTGTTTAAAGGTCTGAATCACTGTAACCACTTGTGTGAAACTTCGCGCATCAAAACCGGTTTCAATAACGCGATCCTCGCTTACATCATCGATTATCTGAGGGTCTCTTGGGGGTCTCCCGTTTGGCTCAGGAGGCGTAGATGGTTCCCCTGGAAGTGCTTGTGAATCGGTTTTGACGGATTCATAGACCCCGACAGCATCAACGATGATGAAATGTGTTTTTGCCTCCGCATCACCCGTGACAGCACGCAGATCCTCTGAATTGATAGTTCGCACGCCGCGCCCAATCATCTGCTCAAAATAGCCAATCGACCGAACCGCACGCATAAAAACCAAACACTCAAGGGGTTTGATGTCAGTTCCAGTGGAAATCATGTCAACACTTACCGCAATCCGTGGATTTAATTGTGTGCGAAATCTTCTGATGAGATCTTCCGGCTTATCACTCCGATAGGTAATCTTTTGGCAAAACTCGTCACCTTTAGCGAATACTTCTCGAACAGTACGGACGATATCCTCGGCGTGTGAATCGTCTTTCGCAAAGATGAGCGTTTTGGGAACAATTTCCCTATTGGGAAAAATATCTGTGAAGAGCTTTTCCTTGAAAGTCTGAATAACTGTACGGATCTGGTCTTCGGCAACAAAGTCCCGATCCAATTGGTTTTCCGTATATTCAACATCAGCGTCTAACTCGTCCCAATGGAGCCGGCGGGTTTCTCTATCTCGCCTTGCTATATAATGTCCTGCCTCAATCTGGCTGCCGCTCTGTGTAATTTCGGTTTCAATTTTATAGACGTAGTAACCGACGTTTACGTCGTCCGCAACAGCCTGCTCGTGGCGATATTCATAGACAGGATTCTGATCGAAAAAATTGCGTGTTTGTGGATATGGAGTGGCGGTTAGCCCGATGATGAAAGCGTCAAAATATTCTAATACGTGCCGCCACTTGCCATAGATAGAACGGTGACATTCATCAACAATAATAAGGTCAAACGTATCAATAGGAATGTTTGGGTTATAGGTAACTTCTTGTGGTGTTGTATCCGCTGTTTCTTGCTCAAAATCAGAACGTTCCTCATCATCATCGTCCGATTCATAGACGGGTTCACCTTTTAGCATGGAGTAGAGGCGTTGAATAGTGGTGATACAGACCTGACTGGGTCCATCAATAATGTTACTTGAAAGGTGTTGAACATTGTAGAGTTCAGTAAATTTCCTGCCATCATCGGGTGTTGTGTAAGCCTGAAATTCTTGGAGCGTCTGTCTGCCGAGATTATTCCGGTCTACCAAAAAGAGAACGCGTTTGACGTGAGCGAATTTGATGAGTCGGTATACACTGCTTACAGCGAGATATGTTTTCCCACTTCCTGTCGCCATTTGGACTAACGCTCGCGGGCGCGCTTCTTTTAAAGAATCTTCAAGGTTGTTTATTGCCTCAAATTGGCAGTTTCTCAGATCGCCCTTTTCCAAAAACGGAAGATTATCCTTGAGTTTCTGCCGAAGTGGGACAGATTGAAGGATGTCTTGAAGGGTATCCGGAGTATGAAACGCAAAGACCAGGCGAGTGCGCGCGTTAGGTTCTCGTGCATCCTGAAAGTACGTCTCTATCCCAGTAGATGTATAGACAAACGGACACCCTTGTTGTATCGGTAAACCCGCTGGTATGTTTGCTTGATACCGCGATGCCTGCTGCGCTGCCCCGCTGAGCGTTGTGCCCTCTTTTTTCGCTTCAATAAATCCCACGGCGAGTCCACTGAGAAACAAAAGATAGTCTGCTCGCTGTGCATTTGCCAACGGATACTCGCGCACAGCCACACCTAACGCAGCATCCGTATCACGTTCCGCATAATTTTGGATGTGCCATCCTGCTGCTTCGAGCATATTGTCTATATTGCGTCTGGCTCTGTTTTCAGGGGTCATAGTCCAAATTCCGATAACGCTTACAAAGAAAGCGCGCGCCTTAGGGAAACCAGACGCGCGCGACATGTTATTATCAGTCTATCTCTGCTTGAGATGTCCCCAAGTCGTTGCTAATTTGCCGTCCGCTTCGACGGCGAGGACACCGCTTGCTAAATCCGTAATCTCTGCTTCGCTGAGGGTCCTGTCATAGATGCGAACGTCGTCTATGAGTCCACTCCACGATGTGGCATTGTTATCCTTCGCGCCTTTACCGACGAATAATTTGGTGGCACCTGAGATTGTTCCCACCTTACCATCGTCATTGTGTATAGGATCATCATCAAGCTCGCCATCAATATAGAGGGTCAGTTTTTCACCGCTTTTCCAAGCAAAAACGAGGTGTTGCCAGTCCGTCGTTTGCACATTGCTTTTACCCTCATACACTTGACCGCCGCCCGTTGTCCTAATTGCGCCCTTGATAAGATTGATACCCCCAGGCGTTGACCAACTTGCGGCATCGTAGCGGAACCCGAAGGTGTGGTCTCCACCATCCGGATCTGTGCCAAAGACAATCCCTCTGTCGTGTCCAACTGAATCAGATTTTACCCAAACAGAAATGGCAAAAGCGTCGAGTCCGTTGATATAATCTGCGCCGTTCGGGTCTTCAACGACAGCACCTGCACCGTCGAGTTCCACTGCACCACCGATCTTGCCGCCGTTCGATTTCCATTTGGCACCATCTATAAGGTTGGCATCGTTACCATTTCCGCTACTATCCGCAGCGGTTTGCCCTGAACGTTCATCAAAAGGTAGATAGATCAATAAACCGTCATTGAGACTGGCACTTGCGACTGATGTCAGGTAAACAGTCACGATAAGTGTTGTGAGTATGAGCCAATTTCGGGGTCTCATTTAGCGTTCCTCCTATAAGTAGCGTTCAGTTAATTAGTGGGGTTATCGGGGTTGCAACCCTGTTTGCATTCAGGGTGCGTAAAAAAAGGGACGGGTATAGAGAAACCTGTCCCTATAGCCTTGTGTGAATGTTTTTAAACATTACAAACATCAAAAGCGTGTTGCATCGCGTCAAGTGCGTCGCCTTTAGGGCTGAATTCGTGCCCTACATAGAGTTCGTATCCGGTCTCAACGATGGCACGCATTACGGCAGGATAGTAGATTTCCTGCTCATCATCCAAGTCACGCCGTCCCGGATTACCTGCCGTATGGTAGTGTCCGATGTAATCGCTGTAGTCCGTGATGTTACGGATGAGGTCGCCTTCCATAATCTGCATGTGGTAGATGTCGTAGAGGAGCTGTGCCCGCGGTGAACCGACACCTTTACAGACTTCAACACCCCATGCCGTTGTGTCGCACTGATAGTCCGGGTGGTTGACTTTGCTGTTGAGGAGTTCAACGCAGAGGTTAATCTCTTTCTCTTCGGCGTATTTGGTGACGCGCGACAGTCCGGCTATCGTGTTATCACGGCCTTCTTCCTCTGATCGACCTTCCCGGTTACCAGAGAAACATATCAGTCCGGGGATATCGTTTTCAGCGGCGATGTCGATGTTCTTGAGGAGTTCGTCCTCAATCCGGTCGTGGTTGTTCGGATCGTTCAAGCCTGACGGCAGGGACGAATGTCCACTAATAATCGCAACACGCATCCCATGATCCTTGACGACAGGCCAGAGTTCTGGGGATAGCATCTCAACGGATTTATAACCGATTTCGGCGGCTTTCTTGATGACATCTACCGGGTCCCTGCCACGGCTGAAACCCCCGAAACAGATGGATTGATTAATTGGCATAATTCTCTCTTTCTTTAGTGTAGGGGCGAGGTTTCCTCGTCCCCGCTATTTTCTACAAGTCTACTGCTTTACCGGTACGGAAGGATGTGCTCGCTGCGAGCATGATGCGGAGCGTCTCTAAAGCATCGCTATACGGTGATAGAATATTAGAGTCATCACCAGATTTGACGGCATCAATGAAGACACGATCGCGGTCTGCTCCACCTTCACCGGACAGCGGTTCTGTCTCTCCACCTCGGTTGACGTTATTCGGACCGCCAACAGTGACAACGAGTCCACGCGTGAACACTTCGAGATGTACACGACCGAACCCTTGCATCGCACAGCTTGAGACGATATTCGCGACCGCACCGTTCTGGAACTCAATGTTCACCATACTGATGTCATCGACATCGTAGTTCTCGATATCGGTCATACTACCGCTCGCTGCGACACCGTGTACGGTTTTACCGTCGCTGCCGACGAGGAACCGGGCGAGATCAAAGATGTGTGTTGTCTGTTCGACGTGCTGTCCACCGGATTGTGCGCGAACCCGCCACCACGGTGTACCGGGCATGCCGCCTATCCAATAACCGAGCGCACCGAGAATCTGTGGTTGTTCTTCGAGCATTGCCTTCGCGTTCTGGGCATTACCACCGTAGCGCCAATGGTAGCCGACACTCGTGACGACACCGCTCTGTTGAACGTATTCATTGATGATGACAGCGGGTTCTAATTCGGAATGGATCGGTTTTTCAATGAACATCGCGATGCCTTGTTCGCAAGCGATCCGTTCTTGTTCGCCGTGTGCAAACGGGGGCGTGCAGATGTAAACCGCATCCAGGTCCTCTTTGTCGTACATGGCGCGATAGTCGGTGTAAGCGTTTCCGCCGTATTCTTCGGCGCGCGCCTTCGCGCGGTCTTCCGAAATATCGCACATCGCAGAAAATTCAACGTCCTCAAAATTCTCTTTCAAGTTACGCATGTGCGCACCAGCCATACCACCGGTTCCGATAAAACCGAGTTTCACTTTATCCATATTATCTCCTTAAAAATAGGTATTTCAAAATCCCTAAGTATTGTTGCTATAGTTTAGCAAAATCTTCCGTTATATAGCAAGCAATTTATTCTATTAGCCATCAGCCCTCGGCAATCAGCCATCAGCCGATGGCTAAATGCTTCTGCAATTTATTTTTAATTGTGCTATAATACTTTAGTGCTAGCCATTAGTAATCAGTCGGTATAAAGAAAGGTTTGATTTATAGTAAAGTTAAAGAGACATTTCAGCGATTCCCGAAACCACCCCCTCGTAGGCGGTTTTTGATAGGGTGTTTCTTAAAGGTTTCCTCGTCCGTTGTAAAAGTGTCTCATTAATTCTGAAATCCACTATAATCAGATACCTCTTTGCTGATGGTTTCCGACTGCTGATAACCGATAGCGAAAAAATAAGGAGGAAAGTATGGGTTTCAAATTTGGATATAGCACACTGCGTTGGCAACAACCTGATTTTGAAGAGCTGCTAACCCAACTCAAAGATGCCGGGTGGGACGGTTGGGAGATGCGACAATCCTTAGACTGGGTCGGAACACCGCAACGGATTCGTCAAATCTGCGATAATGTGGATCTCCCCGTCGCTGCCGTAACCGCACGCGGACTACCGATAGACCAAAATCCGGAACAGATGGAGCTCAATAAACGACGTATCGACTTCGCCGCAGAAGTTGAAGCAGACTGCTTTATGTTCATGGGGGCAGGGAAACCGAAGGATCGACCTGTCGATACCTCAGACCTTGCAGCACTTGCCGATGTCTCTGAAGATTGGGCAGGATACGCCTCACAGTACGGGTTGGATGTCTGCTACCATATCCATACAAACACCACAGTCGATTCTATTGACGATTGGGCAAAGTATATGAGCCTGCTCCGAAAGTGTAAGTTGTGCATAGACGTGTCGCACTCCGCACTCTGGGGGTACGATCCGATTGAATCTATCCGACGTTATAGCGATGTTCTCGTCTATGTCCACCTTCAGGATTATTCCGGGTACACTGGCGGAGATGGTAGCAATTACGATGTGGACTGGGTCGATGTCGGCAGCGGAAGTGTGATGGATTTTCCCGGAATCATGTCCACCCTTGAAGAACTCAACTATGACCGCTGGATTACTGCCTGCCCTGGCACGGTCGAAGCGCGTTCAGATGAAGAACGGATGACAGTAAATCGGGAATATCTGAAACAATTAGGTTATTAGTAGGAGCGACTTTCAGTCGCGATCCCTCTTTGTAGGAGCGACTTTCAGTCGCGATCCCCTCTTTGTAGGAGCGACTTTCAGTCGCGACATAAATCGAAAAACTGGAGACAAAATTATATGAACGAACCGGCGGCGGACATCCGCTCTATTCTTGCCACCGATTGTGGCAGTACAACGACGAAAGCGATTCTCATCGAAAAACGCGGTGATGAATACCAACTCATCGTCCGCGGTGAAGCACCAACGACTGTTGAGGCACCTGTTGAAGATGTGACAGCAGGCGTTATCAACGCCATCACTGAGGTCGAGGAACTTGCTGGTCGCAAACTCCTTGACAACGGTGCCATCATAAAACCACAAAACGGTGACGAAGGCGTAGACATCTATATCTCGACGAGTAGTGCCGGTGGTGGACTCCAGATGATGGTAGCAGGTGTCGTCCGTAATCTGACAGGCGAAAGCGCGGAACGTGCTGCACTCGGTGCCGGTGCGATTGTTATGGATGTCATCGCCTCTAACGACAAACGCCTCCCCCACGAGAAAATTGAACGTATCCGACACCTGCGTCCCGATATGCTACTCCTCTCCGGTGGTGTTGATGGTGGCACGACGTCGCACGTCGTTGAATTAGCGGAAATTATCGCCGCTGCGCGTCCAAAACCGCGTTTGGGTATCGCTTATGAACTTCCACTAATCTATGCTGGGAACACAGATGCCCGCGATGCGATTCAGGAACGTCTACAAGATGTGATGGCACTGGAGATGGTAGACAACCTCCGTCCCATCTTAGAACGTGAAAACTTGATGCCGACACGCCACAAAATTCAGGAACAGTTCCTTGATCACGTGATGGCGCACGCTCCCGGCTACAAGAGACTCATCGGTTGGACGGATGCACCGATTATGCCGACACCCGGTGCAGTTGGTGAAATCATCCAGACCGTCTCCACACAACAGGATATCGAGGTCGTCGGTGTTGACATCGGCGGCGCAACAACGGATGTCTTTTCCGTCTTCAAAAACAGAGAGGCGGAACCGATCTTTAACCGAACGGTGAGCGCGAACCTCGGTATGAGTTACAGTGTCTCGAATGTTCTCGCTGAAGCGGGTTTGGAAAATGTACTCCGATGGGTGCCGTTTGAGATTGAAGTCGGAGCCCTCCGAAATCGGGTCAAAAACAAGATGATCCGACCAACGACGATTCCGCAGACCTTACAAGAATTGATTTTAGAGCAGGCGATCGCACGTGAGGCACTTCGACTCGCCTTTGAACAGCACAAGCAACTGGCGGTGGAATTGCGTGGGGTCCAACAACAGCGCACAATTTCTGAAGCCTTCTCGCAAGCGGAAAGCGGTCAGACACTTGTTGATATGGGGGCTTTAGACATGATTGTTGGGAGCGGCGGCGTTTTATCGCACGCGCCGCGCCGACAACAGGCGATGCTCATGATGATAGACGCATTCCAACCGGAAGGTATAACGCACCTCGCCGTTGATAGTATTTTCATGATGCCACAACTCGGTGTGCTTGCGCAAGTTAACCCCGAAGCTGCTACCCAAGTTTTTGAACGTGATTGTCTCATTCATTTGGGGACAGCCATCGCGCCTGTTGGAGTTGCGAAGGAGGGCGACGAATGCATAACCGTTCAGATCAGCGGTAGCGGGATGTCTCCAGTGAATGAAAGCATCCCGTTTGGTGAACTTCGACGCTACCTGCTACCGTCAGGTGAAAAGGCGGCACTGAAGCTCCAACCGTCGCGTCGGTTCGATCTCGGAGCAGGAAACGGAAACGCCGTTGAAGCAGAAGTGACGGGTGGTATCGTTGGATTGGTGATTGATACCCGCGGGCGACCGCTTGAAATCCCGACGGATTCAGCACAACGCGTTACACAACTCACAAAATGGCAGACCGCCTTAGATACCTATCCGACTTCATGATCGGTTGTCAGTTAAGAATGTTTGCACAGACCGTTGTGCTTTGTGTTATAAAATATTTGACAAAATTTTGCAAAAAATGTATGATGTATACATTACGTTTAAACATCTAAGTGAATCCGAATGATATTCGGATTCTATATGGCAAAGTATGCAGGTTGGCAAAGCCTGCTGTTTATTCTATCTTATGTATAAGGAGACAAATTTTTATGAAAACGACTTATCAATTGACGTTCACTGTCGCAGCAATTTTTTTGATGGCGATGAGCGTTTCGCAGTTCGCTTATGCGCAAGGCAAAGTCAATATTGACGACGGTCCTATAAAAGAGGCAGACTGGTTCGTGGACCCTGCCGGAGAGTTGAACGAAAACCACGCAGGTCACAAAAACTGGATTACGAAATGGTATGGCCCCGACGGAAACTTTGAAAATAGCGGTGGGTTCGGGGCGACGGCGCGAAGGGACCTCATCGAAGAGGGCACCGATGGCAAAATTACGCAACTCACGCTTTCAACACCCCAAGGTTTAAGATTAACGCAGACCATTGATTTAGAGTGGCCAGGTGGCAACGGTGGAACCCGCTCGTGGGATGTTTTTGAATTCGATCCTGCGGATTCGCACCACATGGAAAGAGAAGGTCTTGATAACATTGATACCTATACGATCTGTGTTATTGATTTGCCAGCGGACAGGGAAGCCGTTATGTCCCCTGCCCATGATGACCACGCACAAATTTGGATTAACGGCGAGAAATGGTATAACAACTCCGTATGGACGGGTGGCGCAGAGATAGTGGATTACAACGTTGAAGTTCAGTTGAAAAAAGGCGCGAACGTCGTCCTGTACCGGTGTGGTGAATCCGGCGGCGATGCCTACATGAACCTACATTTTGACGATGACACACACGCTGCTGCCGACATCTATCCTGATAAGGCGAATAATGCGAAGGATTTCTTTCAGGAAATCCAAAGTGTCTTAGCGGTGGATCCGGTTGGTAAAATCACAACGACGTGGGCAGATATTAAACGGAACCACTAAGCCTATATTTGGTAGTTATCAGTGCGATTTTTCTGCGAAAAACTGCACTGATAACGCATCGCGTTCTGTTACATACTTGACAAACCCTCGTTAAGCGTGTATAATATTTATATTCCAATAAATTTTCTGGCAAAACACGCAGGTTCCCGAAGCCTGCTTTATTTATGAATTGGATACAAGGAGATAGATTAGATGAAAAGTTTTTACCAGTTGATCGTCGCGATCGCGACGGTTTTATTGCTGGTCATTGGAACCTCACACGTTGCATACGCACAGGCAAATGATATTGATGACGGCCCCTTAAAGGAAAACGAACTCCTCGCAAACCCAAACCCCAACGATGATGGCTTGAGAGAAAACCACGCTGGAAACCCTAACTGGATTACGAAGTGGTATGGTCCCGATGGCAACTACGAAAACAACGGGGGTTTCCCTGCTTCTGCCCCAAAGGATCTTATTGATGAAGGCACGAACGGTAAAATCACACAAGTAGAACTTTCAACAGTCGCCGGACTAAACCTAACAAAATCATTTGATGTCGAGTGGAAGGGTGGTAACGGTGGTACGCGGGAGTGGACGGTCTTTGAACTCGATCCGGCAGACGGCAATAATATGAATCGGGGCGGTCCCGTGGATAATATTGATACCTACGGCGTTATCGTTATTAATTCGCCTGTGGCGAGAGAAGCGATCATGTCACCCGCACACGACGATTACGCCCAAATTTGGATTAACGGCGAGAAATGGTACAACAACTCCAGATGGACAGGTGCCGCGCAAACCGTGCTTCACAATGTAACAGTTGACTTGAAAAAAGGTGCCAATGTGGTCGTCTATCGAGTCGGTGAAAGCGGCGGCTCCGCGTACATCAACCTACACTTTGATGATGACACCCACGATGCCGTTAAAATCTATCCGGATAAGTCTAACGATCAGAAGAGTTTCTTCGCTGAAATCCAAGGGTTCCTCGATGTCGAACCTGTAGGAAAGTTAACGACGACTTGGGCAGATCTCAAGCGAAATTAATGAAACGCGTTCAAATCGAATAGCGTATACCTATAACATTTGACAAAAATTTGTTAAAATGTTATGATAATCACCGAAATGTTGGACTTTTTTCAGCATTTCAGAATCCATTAGAGGCGTTTAGGGGGTACTTCAACACCACCTAATACACTGAACTATTAACTTAAAAAAGGAATGACGCATAGAAAATGAAAAAATTTAGTATATTTACACTCGCGATTGCCATTGCTTTCACACTCGTTATCAGTGGCACACACCAAGTATTTGCGGCTGGCCTCATTCAAGGCGGTCCTTTGGCAGAAGAAGCACATTTAGACAATCCAGACCCCAACGATGACGGCCTGAGAGAAGATCACGCTGATGTAGAAACTTGGATTACGAAGTGGTATGGCCCCGATGGAAACTATGAAAACAGTGGTGGCTTTGGCACAACAGCAGAAATTGACCTTATATCTGAAGGTACGGGTGGTCAACTTACCGATTCTTCAATTTCAACGATGGCAGGTTTACTCCTAACACAGGAACTGGAAGTAGAGTGGGGAGATGATCACGGTGGCACACGGGGTTGGGAGGTCTTTGAAATTGACCCTGCGGACGGAAATAACATGAACAGAGGTGGCCCCGTTGATAACATTGAAACCTACGCTATTATTGTTATTGACGCACCGAGTGCTATGACTTCTATCATGTCCCCGGCACACGACGACCATGCACATATCTGGATTAACGGCGAGAAATGGTACAACAATTCCAGATGGACGGGTGCCGCAAAAACGATCCTTCACAACGTCGAAGTCGAATTGCAAAAAGGCGCGAACGTCCTGCTCTATCGGTGTGGTGAAGGTGGCGGTTCCGCATACTTCAACCTACACTTTGACGATGCGACCCATGACGCTGTCACTATCTACCCGAAAGATGCGACGGATCAGCAGAGCTTCTTCGATGAAATTGCTCCGTTGACACCTGTCGAACCCCAAGGGAAGTTGACGACAACTTGGGCAGACATCAAACAGAGATAGGCATCTATTCCTATTTGTTGTAGGCGCGCTTTTACAGCGCGCCTATTTTTTTTCTAGTTAACAGTTAACAGTACTCAGTACGCAGTTAAAGAGGGTTCTTGTGGTCGGAATATGGACGGTAACCGCCACAAGGTGTTAACTGAAAACTAAAAGCGCAGCGTACCGTTAACTGTTAACCGGTCTCATGGCATTGTAGGTTGGGTTGAACGGATACTTCCAAAAACGTGAAAATCACAGAAGAACACGACTTTCTCCAGAGATGCCGCATTTACCAGAGACCGAGTGAAACCCAACGCTTTGATTTGAAACTTTCAGGAGGCTGAGCCTGTCAAGTTGGGTTTCACTAAGTTCTTGAATAGATATGGGAGTCTCTTGACTTTCAGATGTTTTTGGTCTATCAACATTCAACTTCTCAACGCCGTTCAACCCAACCTACAAACAATTTTGGTAATAATTGAACCACATTGATTAAAAACAAAAAAGGCGGATCCTCGGATCCGCCTTTACAGCTTATGTAATTAGGACGGTGAGATAGTCTGGTAGCGTTCCCATTTATCGCCTGCGGCGGCGGCTTGACGCTCCAATTCGGTGCGCCATCCGACGACTTCACCCGCCTTGATACGCTGGATGTCAAAGCCAGCATAGCGGTCTTCAAGCCTATCGCCGAGTTTGTACCTCGCAGCCCAACGGTCCCAAGCGGTTTTCATCCATTCGTGCGGGAGCGATTCTCGGACAGCGGGATCGAGTTGCCACGCGTACCGAGCGTCTGCAACCGTCGGTGCCTCGTCAGAGGGACCCCCCCATTTTGACCAACCGATGGATAGTGTGTTACGTTCACGCTCAGGTACGGTCTGCCCGGTATGGATCGTAGCACCGTTACGGATGAGTGCTTCGCCGGGTTTCAGCCGAATCGCGACCTGATCGGGCAACGGGTCGCTGCCGTTCCAACTCGGTGTATACGGAACACCTTGATCCTTCATAGATTTCGGCAGCAGGACATCGTGCTCAAGCGGGGTCCGCCAGCGTCTGTGGCTCCCGACAACAAGTTCATGGCATTCGTCGTCCGCAAGTGCCAAAAACATGCCGACACCGTTCCGCTCCGTGATAGATTTTTCGTTCCTTTCTTGAATCTCTTTCCAGCGGATCCGTTCGACCTCCTCAGAGTAAGCCTCCGGCCCGTCTCCACGGACCTCTTCTTGTGAGAAGTAGCCTTTCCCGGTACCCCACCATGTCACATCTCGATGCCATCCGAGTCTATTCTCTTTTTTCCGCGGATTGCACCAGAGAAGTATATTCGTCATCACGAGATCCTCAGGCTCCACACCACACCAAGACTTGACGAAGCCTGTGAAGTCTGGCGATCCGTAAAATTCGGCGAAAGCTGGTTCCTTGAAAGCCGGATGGATAAGCCCTCGAATTGCCCAAGGTTCATTCTCACCCGCGCGGTGAACGTACCCTTTAGAGCAGTCGATGACATCGTAGCCGTTTTCGGGGGCGCAGGCTTGCGTCAAACGGCGGCCCGCCTCCCGAAGGACTGGGATCCACGGGTTGTCAACAAAATCGTTGATGATGACGAAACCGTGTTCCCGCAAATGTTCTAACCTTTCAGGCGTCGGTCCGGTTTCGGAGAGTTCCGGCTTGAAATCAGCAAAAGCCGGAGCGCGATAGACCTCTTTCTTCGGTGATTGATCGTTGCTCATTGTTGCCTCCTTTGAAAAGTCTTCAACACTTGTCGAAATTTGAGGATATACTATCACATATTTTCACAATTTTGTCAAGAACCGCAATGTCTCTTTTCTCCGTTCCGCTCAACCCAACCTACGATGCGATGATGAATTTTTCTTCAACTATCTCGCTGATGGCTGACAGCCGATAGCCGACTGCTGTTTCTAATGCATCTCAATTGAAAGCACATAACTCAGGATTGTCACCAAAAGCCATGTCGCAACCAGGACAATGCCAAACGGACGTTTCAATTGGTCGCCTGACACGAAGATACCACACCTGAAAACGATCAAAATAAATACCATTGCTGGGAATAAGAACTGGAAGAATTGACCGTCTGCTTGCAGTCCGCCTTGCGTTGCAGCAGCGGAGACCCCGGCGACAAAAAGCACATTCAGAATGTCCGCACCGATAATGTTTCCGACTGCTAATTCACCGTGTCCACGTCTGACCGCCGTTATCGCTGTTACCAGTTCGGGGAGCGATGTGCCGAAGGCGACGAGTGTCGCCGAAATAATGTGTTTCGGCACGCCAATCCGTTCTGCCATGATACTCACGGCTGGAATCAATATCTGCGCGGAGACGACAATGATAGCGATTGACCCGATGAGTTTAGCGAGTATGCCGAAGGCGTTCCCTTCCTCAGCCTCTGGTTCTTCTGTACTTTCAGTATCTGATGACATTGTACCTGCCCATCGGATGGACTGCCAGATATAGAGTCCGAGCAGGATAATAAAGACGACACCGACGAGTTGTGGCAAAACACCGCCGTCACTAAAAACTTTCATCGGTGATGACCACGGGAAACACGCGGCTACCATAAGGATACCCGCACCGACCTGCACGTTCGACAATCGTGAAGCCAGTTGACGGTTGAGTGGTAACGGCGCGATGAGCGATGCCAAACCGATGATAAGTCCTGTGTCACATATTATCGAACCGACAGCGTTGCCGAGCGCGAGGCCGGGTTTCCCTTGTATCGCCGAGAGAACGGAGACCGCAGCCTCTGGCGTTGTCGTACCAACACTCACAATCGTCGCACCGATAACGGCTTTCCCTAAACCCCAACGTGTTGAAAGTGCGACAGCTTCATCAACAAGCCAATCCGCCCCTTTGCCGAGTGTATAAAGCGTTACTGCGACGATGAGAAAAAGCACCAGACTCGGTAACCCACCCATAATATTAGTAATCCATTGTTCCATTAACGACTCCTTTGGAGAAGATATAAGATTTGTTTCCTGAGAATAGATTAACAGATACATAACGCGAAGTCAAGTAAATCATGAATAGTTGTCAGAGGACTGGTTAACAGTTAACAGTACGCTGCGCTTTTAGTTTTCAGTTAACACCTTGTGGCGGTTCCGTTCATATTCCGACCACAAGAACCTTCCTTAACTGAATACTGTTAACTGTTAACTGTTAACTAATAACTAATAATAAAACGTATACGTCGGTCTATCGAGGATGATGCTTAGGATATTCCAGAAACTTCCCATGACGAAATCGCCGAGTGCCAATCCGAGGAACAGGGGTACAGTTTTCCGGTAGAGCCCGATGCCACCGTATTTTAGCACGCTCCATTTCGCGAGTGCGCTGATGGCAAACGCTGCCCAGAACAGATGCAGATGGAAAGAGACCCCGTAACCGAGCGGATGGATCGGCCACCAGAAGAGGCGGCTCCGTACAGCGGAAAGCAGGATTGTAACGCAGAAACCGACACTGATCGCAGCGATATGACCGGTATTCGGATCTTGCGGTGACGTGAGCCACCCTTCAAGGAATCGGTAGGCTCGACCCCCGAAACTATTGATCTGTCCGCCGACCTTGCCAGAATTAACGCCGAGTTCAAAGAACGTGTCCACTAACATGAAGATACACAACGGCATCGCGATAACTGTCAGAGTAAGCATTAGGCGGGAGAGCCCTTTCACGTCGAGGTTGCCGCGTTCAGCGAGTTTAAACGCTTCGAGTTGGTGCGGCATCGGGTGGCTCCGATTGTCTCTATTGAACCAGAAAAAGAGCGAAAACCATGTCAGATTCCGTGCGCCGATCCGACGCGTACCGAGTATGCTGACGAGGCTGTGGTGCGGTCCGATAAAGGTCGTCGAATGGATAGGGAAACCGATCTGTGCGCGAATCCGCGTCAACGGGATCGCAATCGTCGCGAAATGTGCGACGAAAAATAGCACCGCGACCCACATCGCCATGCCACCACGCATCGCAAACCCGACGATGAATATACTACCAAGAACGATTCCGAGAAATGCCGTTCGGTAGCGCATCGGTTCTTTGGCATCTGTTTCTCCACCTTGCGCAAATGCTGTGCGGAATGCTCGCCAAATCTGCCGACGCGTACCCCACAACGCAACCGCACAGATACCGATGTATGCACCGACGTTCTGTTCGTACGGATACGGAAAACCGGGGATGTTCTCTAATCCGGTTAGAATGGCAACGAAATATTGGACTTTATACAGGAAGAAGAAGAGCAGACACGACGTGAGCAGTTCGAGCGGCATCAGGAAACCGAGTCCGACAGCGAACGGATAGACAATAATCGCGTTCCCGCCGCGGAGAAGTGCTGTCCACGGTCTTTCAGTGAATAGTGCATCAAGCGGTATGTGTTTGTTCGGGAAAGCCGGAATCGACGGGAAAAATATATTCAGTCCGTTGACGAGACTAATGATTGCCGCGATACCGAACCCACACCACATGGCGCGGCTCCGTAAAAATCGGTTTGTGTTGTAGGCGAGTTGATAAGGGAGTTCGACGATCGGATATACAAGACGTTCCTGCTCCGTCCACCGTTTACGGATGATCACGTTGATACACTGCATCACGAAAATGAGTGCGAAGGTGAAGACGCACCACCAGAACGTCGGGATCAACCATTTCATGAGATAGTGTGTTTCAAAGAGAGGCGTATCGCCGAGATAGAAGGCACGGAGTACGCTCGGATCGTTGATGGTCAACCAGTTTGGCAGATAACTCCAGAACAACTCGCGCCACTCGTTTTCAGGCGTACCAAAATAGAAGGCGTGGACGATAATTGAAACGAGCGGAAGGAACATGTCGTAAGACATGAAAAGCAGTGTTATTGACATCAGAACGTAGAGACTGATAAGTTCGCCCCCTGTCAGAGCGTGCTTTGCGGCGTACTTTTTTAGACCGATGTTAAACACCGCGATGACAAGGAGGGTGGAAACGACGCTGTAGAACGGTGCCATCAACGTCGGAAACGTGTATCGGAGCGCCTCACATTCGATATGCCATTTATAGATGAACGGCAAGAGCAGCAACGATATGAGGATCGTACGGAAGGTGATTTTTTCGTACATCGGCATAACCGGTCAGGAAGTGGATACTCGGCAGAAAAAAGGTTGATGTGGTATTGCAGAAAAGTGAACCGTCCAACTCTATTTTACGTTTATTCCGTTAAAAGTTCAAGAGTTAATAGTTTTCAGTTTTTTGTTTAATTTTAGATACCCAGCTCCAGTAGGTTCGGTTTGCAACCGAACCGGATTTTACCAGACCCGGTAGGGTTTTTGATGAAGAAACGCCCCAGCAAAAACGGTGTTTCTTCACGGTTTGCAACCGAACAGGATCCTACAGAGAAGCCTTGAAAACTTCAAGACCCTCTTCAGTCGCGTAGCGTTTATTTGCTTAAGAAACGCCCCAGCAAAAACGGTGTTTCTGCAGAATGTTTATAGCAGCGTCAGGGAAAAAACGAATCAAGCCCCGTAGGGGCGGCATGTTATACTGAAAGCCAACAGCCGATGGTTTCCAATGGCCATAAGGATATATAACCATGAAAATAACACAGGTTGAAGCGTTTGCACTCCGATATCAAACAGAGAAATCGTCCGAACAACAGTCCGAAAATTATTACCTTCCCGCCGAGGGATGGCGTTGCATTTATTCTCGACACCACGAAACGATGGTCGTACGGATAACGACATCGGATGGTATCGTCGGCTATGGCGAAGGACAGAGTCCGGTCTCGCCGCGCACATCCAAAACGGCAGTCGAAGACCTCTGCCGTCCGATACTGATCGGACAAGACCCATTCGACGTGGAATACCTCTGGCAACGTATGTTCACAGGTATGCGGGAACGTGGACACTATACTGGTTTTTATATTGACGCGCTCGCTGGATGCGACATCGCGCTCTGGGACATTATCGGTCAAGCGACAGGGAAACCGGTTCATAAGGTGCTTGGCGGTCGCTATCGGGACAGGATTCCGCTGTATGCGGGGGTCGGTGGCAGTTCACCGGAAGCGGCTGCGGAACAGGCAGCGAAGTCTGTCGCTGAAGGGTACGGCGGTTTGAAGATTCATTCGACGCTTAGCCGCGCAGAGATTTTAGAAATCGTCGCAGCAGTCCGCGAACGCGTGGGGCCGAAAATTAAGTTGATGGTCGATCTCCATACGCAATACAGTGTGCCAGAAGCGACGATGCTCGGACGCGGACTTGAGGAATTAGACGTGTTGTGGCTCGAATCGCCAACGGTACCCGAAGACATCCCCGGACAAGCGGCGTTGGCTGCAGCGTTGGATATGTCTGTCGCTATCGGGGAGTGGACACGCACTCGTTTTGAGTTACGCGAGGTTTTTGAACGCCGTGCTTGCGACATCACAATGCCAGATATTGCCCGTACAGGACTCACGGAAGGGAAACGCATCGCAAGCCTTGCTGACACTTATAATATCCCTGTGACACCGCATATCGGGGGCGGCGGGATCCTGTCCATCGCCGCAACGATCCAATTCTCTGCGGCGATCCCGAACTTCCTCATCATGGAACATTCCCCGGGTGCCTACGAGATGAAAGGGCAGATCACCAGCCGAAAACCGACCGTCCAAGACGGCGCATTTGTCCTTGACGATACCCCCGGTATCGGTGTTACGATTGATACCGACGTATTGGAGACTTTTGCGATATAGATAACATAGGACTTACGCAAACCCGCCTGCAGGAAAACGAACGCGAGCGGTCCAAACTGATGGCTGATGGCTGATGGCTGATGGCTGATAGCCATCAATACCCTTTCTCCTTATCTACAACATTAATCAACGGTTCGCCGTTCACATATCTGTGCATGTTCTCGACAAAGAGTTCCATTGCGCGTTTGGCGATGTTCTGCGATGCACCAGCAGTATGGGATGTTAAAATCACGTTTGGGAACGTCCAGAGCGGGTTATCCGGTGGACACGGTTCGGTATACGTAACATCCAGCCCGGCACCTGCCAACTTTCCACGCTCCAGTGCAGCGATCAGGGCATCCTCGTCAATCACCCGACCGCGACTGACATTAACGAGATAACTACCGTCCGGTAAGGCATCAAATTCGGCGTGTGAAAGCAGTTTATGGGTCTCTGGTGTGATAGGGCAGCAGACCGTTAGGACATCGGAACGGGATAAAAACTCTGGTAACCAATCGAGTTGTCCGAGTTCATCAACGGTGTCCGGTTTTTCCATCGGTTCAGGATCGACGGCAATCACGTTGAAGTCAAAGGCTTTCGCGCGTTGTGCGACGGCTCTACCGATACCACCGAGTCCGAGAACACCCATCGTCATTCCAGATACCTCGACACACGGCAGCCACTTCCATTCTTTCTCTCGCATCAAATCGAGTTGTGTGTTGATGCCACGCGTCAGTGCCAGCAGTAGCGCGAACGCGTGTTCGGCGAGTTGCGGTCCATACAGACGTTTACTGTTCACGAGTGTGATAGCACTCTCCTTGAAAGCAGGGTACATGGAGCCTTCGACGCCGACGAAAGGCTGCATCACCCATTGAAGGGAGGTTGCATGCGGAAATGCGGATTCTGATACCCTTCCGTAAAGGATTTCGACATCTGATAGGTGATCGCTGAGGGATTCACCTTCCGGCAGAAAGTTTATTTCCATCTCCGGTGGGGCGTCCTGTAGCATATCGGCAACCTCTTGACTGATCTCACTTGCAATCAGTACCTTGATTTTAGCCATTGATAGTCTCCTTCGTTGTGATTTTTGTAATGAATGCATCAATAGGGGCGCGCTTGCTGCTCAACTCGGCTCGGCAGGAGATCCATAGGGAACGGTAGTGACACGGGAATAGGTTTAGCGTCTGGGAACAGCGAATCCACTCTCGGTTTCAACACCTTGCCGAGGTACGCCTCAGCACCGTCGCGGAGGTGTGGCAATGTATCTGTCCACGTGACGAGTAAATTCAGATGGGCATACTGTTGAATTCGAGGATCACTGCGATGTCCTGTAAGTTGCTCCCTAAGATTTCCCTGCCCGACTTTGATTGTTACTGCCTCACCGAACTTATTCCAGTACCAGATGATATATATTCCTACAAAATTATCATAGTAACTGTGACTTAAGTCCACGTCCCGCAATGAGCACCACGCGTTATTTTTACATTTTAGCCAAAGTAGATTCATTATCGTTTGATTTATCATTTTTGTTGTCTCCGTTTTGTTATGATTGGATACGTCCATCTGAGTTATCTTGACTAAGTTTTCTTATCGAAGCAATGCTCTAATCCCGGTCAGCTAGTTGTTGGGATTTTTGGTAATCTTCCTCCGCTTCTTCATATTGTCCTAATTGCGCTTTCACAAGTGCCCGCTCGTTGTAGATAGAGGCATCGTTAGGATTTAGACGTATTGCTTCATCATAATCGGCAATAGCATTTTCATGTTGTTCCAGTTGTACTTTCACAAGTCCACGTTGATAGTAAGCGGATGCGTAACTGGGGTTTAGTCGTATTACTTCATCGTAATCGGTAATAGCATTTTCATGTTGTCCCAGTTGTGCCTTCACAAGTCCGCGCGAGTAATAAAGAGATGCCTTGGTAGGTTCTCGATGGATTGCTTTGTCGTAACCAGCAATGGCTTCCTCAAACTTATGTCTTCTGAATGATTGCTCCGCGCGCTTCGCATGTTCATCAGCACTCAGGGGTGTATATGATGCACGGTCATCGCGTAGACTCGCAAACCCCTCAAAGTCGGGGAATAATCTCATTTCAGTGATACCTGAGACTCGCTCCAATTCAGTACGAATATCTTCTTTCTTACATTTTGCAATGACACACGCTGCATCTTTCTCAATTTCGTAATCTCCAAAGAAGAAAATTGATTGCTGGGCAAGAATGCGGTTGTTTTGTTGCCGAGGCTGCCAATGGTAAAGTTGCGGTGTTTTTTGATCTAAAAAATAAGGAATGGTCTCTTTTAACATATCGGGTTCAATTTCTATAAACCTATCAGCATCCTTATGAACAGCGAACACTTTACCATTTGTAGTATCATCAGTTTTGGAATCTTGTGTACAAGCAAACCAGAGTGCCACTTGTGCACTATAGGTAAAGTCTATCAGACATGTCGCTGCTTTGAAGTGTTGGAGGTCAGCAAGTATTTCCAAATCACCGAGAGGTCGCCCATCTTTTTGATCGTATCCCCGAAGTCGTGCTTCACGGATCAAAGTCTCATTAATTTCAACGAATATCTGAAAACCTTTGTCCTCAGAATTTTGATCGGTTTCCGGCACTCGACGATAAGCGGATGCTTGTATTCTGTATTTGTCATTCGGAACGCCTCGAAATACATAGGTGCCGTCGTCGAATTGACGCGCCCATTCCAAGAAATCGTTCAACGTTTCAACAGTTTCGGATTCGGTTCTCGCCATTCAATGCAGTCCTCTTAATACAGCATGGATCAGTGTCAGATATACTGTGCGTAGAATTTATTTTTTCTCCTAACCGGTGTTGGAGATTAATATATCACACAAAGGAGAAAAATGCAACGCAAATCTGTTTTTGTTAATGACTGATGTGGCATCCGCACGCCAAAATGTGGTATAATTGCATCAAAAACAAATACCGATAAAAAGGGTTCAAAAATGCGGAGTCGAAGCGTTCCAGAAGCAAAAAATAAAATCCAAGTCCTAAAGTATCTCGATGTCGGAGAGATGACAATCACGGGGTCCGATAGGGTGAGCGATGACGCTTTTTACGCGGCACGAGAAATCATTCTAACAATCACCACTAAACGCCCAGAGATTCTTGACAAGCTCTCAGGCTATGAATTCATTCTGGTTGCCCCCGGAGAGAGTCTCACAGCGGCTCTCGGATGGGATGAGCACAAGTCAAAAATCAGAGGTCTCGCATTAATACAGCAAGAGTCTTTAGGGTTCCCAGGTCGTTTTGCCGCACATATTGAACGCAAGAATAGACCGAGCATGCAAACGTTTGTCCACGAGTTCGGGCATGCGATCCATTACGTTGTTTCACGGATGGACCCAGAATTTAACCCATCCTTAAATCGTGCCTACAAGCAAGCGATGAAACTTGGATTATGGATGGATAAGTATTTTACGCCAGACAATTGGAAACTCCAAAACTCTCCAGTAGACGAGTATTGGGCGGAAGGTGTCCGAATGTGGTATTACCTCGGTAAGGCGCATGAATTTGAAACGCGGGATGCCTTCATAGCGTATGACCCGGAACTGACGAGGCTGCTCGATCTTTGGTTGTCTGACGAAGAAATCCCGCACGGGTATTGACAAGGTTTACGGTTGGATGTCGTCAAGGGACTCCGCTGCGAGGATGTCATCAAAGAGTTTATCAAGTTGGGCATGGCTATGTATAGCGTTAATCTGTGTTATTAGGTTTTCTGGTACATCGTTAAATTGGAATCGTAGAAGTTTGAAAATTGCCATACGTTTCGCGCGTGTTTCGCCTTGCTCAATGCCTTGCTCAATGCCTTGCTCGATGCCTTGCTCAAGAAGTGTTCCTGCTAATGCTTCAGCCATCGTATTTACCTCCATTCCGTGGACATGTTCGTTGAGAAGATGTATTAGAGAATTATGTTCGTTAGTTGGGCGGCGATGCAGAATCAATAAGAGTAGATACGCTATCGCACGTCGTAACTGTTCGGAGTTTTCTCCTTCAAGTTGGTACAGACGCGTCATTGCTCGTTCCAAAGCAACCCTTATCGATTCCTCGTCGGAGTGTTCTTGTTGAAGAACCGTCAGCATCCATCCAAACGGATGATCGCTTCGCGTCAGATCTGATACCTCTGTCTCCTTGACACTCAGCAATAGTGTATCAAATGTTGGAACAAACCGAGAAAGTGCAGCTGGTGTCTCCATTATTGTAGTGAGAGACAATGGTGTATTCCAACGTTGTGTCCCAGTGTAAAACACGATCGGGAGAATCGGACGCAAATTCCACTCGCTTTTCGGAGCTTTTTCTGACTCCCATTCTTGGCGTTGAAAATCCCAAATCTGTGTCATATAGAACAATAGACGAAATGCCATTGATGCATCAACAGTAGATTGATGCTCAATGAGGATATAAATGACCAGTTCATCCGTCTCAGCTTCATCTTGAAACGGCACGCTAAAGATGAGATCAGATTCTTGTCCTCGCAGTGTCTCGGAGACAAAACTCCTGTTATGCTGAGTTAATCGAGTAAAGTCGATTTGCGATGCAATTTGTCCTGCGACGATTTCTATCAATCCTTGAACATTTTCTTTGTCTTGTAGCAACCATCTCGTACTCCGGTCGGGAAAGTGTTGGACCGGAAAATCGAAAAGGTTTAATATGTCCGTTTCTGAGATTTCCATAACTTCTCCGATGGTGTAATATCTATTCATGATAGTATAGCAAATTTTGGTAGAGAAGTCAAATGGCGTTCAGGGTCATTCAATTGTAGGGTTTCTCATTTTATGATGTTAACTGCGAGTTTAGGTTTCGCTGCGAAATATTGGAGTGCGTCCGTGATTTTTGTATGTCCAGTAAAACGTAAAACAGAGAGTGCTGTGTTTCGCATCGCCG
>JAJEEK010000105.1 GCA_022821065.1 Candidatus Poribacteria bacterium | reverse complement strand
CGGCGATGCGAAACACAGCACTCTCTGTTTTACGTTTTACTGGACATACAAAAATCACGGACGCACTCCAATATTTCGCAGCGAAACCTAAACTCGCAGTTAACATCATAAAATGAGAAACCCTACAATTGAATGACCCTGGCAGACATATCTTGGGCATCCGATTCTTATGTAGTTGCCAGATTTTCCAATGAAGATTTGTTAAATATGATGCCAACAATTCAAGACGCGAGGAATTAAGGAGTGAATAGTTATGGACTTTGAGTCACTGTAGCCAACTTTTCCCAGCGTGGAAGAAACGCTTCTGTTAAGAAACTGTCAAGCTGCCAAATATTCTGCTGCGGATTTCTTTCAAAGAACGTACCCATTGACAATACCAGAATATCTTTGAAACCATACGGTGTCTCAATCTTTGATAGAGCTTTGTACGTTTGGATAAGTGCAGTGTGGATTCGTAAAAAGTTCAGTCCCGCGAAACTAAACGCGTTCAGTTTCAAGTATCCCTCTTCAGTTTGTTCCCAAGACCATTCTGGTTGGTAAAACGTGTGCAGCTGCGCCTCACAAAGTTCAACCGCGCTACTGAGAATTTGCGAAACTTCCCCGTGTTTCGATGCATCGTTTGGAATATCAAGTTTCTCGCAGATTTCCGCATGTAAGTCTTGTTGTGTTGACGCAGAGGTAACCCAGTTTTGGAAGACTTCGGCGGCGTGTACAAAGCAAGTCCGTAGATCTGCAAGTGTCAGGTCCAATTTACTCGGAAACGCTTTGAGTAAAGAGGAGCTCGGCAGTAGATATTCTTGTTCAGGATAGAGCTCTAAGAACTTGTATTCTACCACATCTGCCAACAGTTCTGCAAGAATAGGTGTAAAAGCTATGATTTCGCGCTCGTATAATTCCGCATCAATAAATTGCTGCAGCTTGACAGAATCAAGTTCTATTGTTCCGCTTTCCGTTTTGACAAATGTGTCGGAGAACGAAGTCTGTTTCCCGAAAACGGATGCCGTTTCCGTTAAAGAGAGTGGGCGTTGGAATAATGTCAATGCCGTGTAAGGCACTTCAAAATCGAGTAGACTTTCCTGCCACTGATGGCCCCAAGTATCGTGGATTAGATATTTGTCAAGTTCTGCTAAAGGAAGCACGCCTATCATCCGTGTCAGTGTTGACGTGATTAATTCCAGAGGGAGCTCGGTGTCAGCAACAATCTCCTGACGCAAGGTTAGGTCTAAATCTTTTGCATTAAAAGTTCCAAACACAGGGAAATGTGCAAAAGGTTCGACCTCCCAAATTTTTCGGAGAAATTTTTCGTAATCGGCTTTGGAAGCTTCTGACGTGTCGTTTTCCTCATCTTCCTCATTTTGTTTCAATTCGTGTGGTTTTTCTATCGGTTCAGTTGGTAGGCAAAAATAGAGCGCGGAGGATGTTTTCACCAATTTTACCTCACCCGCTTCAAACGGGGTACCCGGATACAAAGCCTGAAAGACTCGTAAAATATCTGCATCCAGTTTCGGGTTATCGGACACCAAGTTGAAGCGTGTCTCTAAACTCTTCATAATTTGATGCCGATGCTTGAGTGGACGGGCGCGCATAGACAGGTCCCGGTTAAGTCTATCCACTGTTTCCGAATCCAGATTGAAGGCGCGTTGGAGCGCACTTTTAAGTTTCTCGCGTAGCTCCAAAGATGCCGGCGCATCAGGAATAAAGAGTGTAAAGATTTTAGAACCGGCGGTATCTAAATTTTCTATTTCTGGATGATGCACCAGAGCCGGATAGTGTTCAAGTGCCAACCAAACAGCCTCAACAAACGCGATATCTAAAGTCGCTTCATCACAGTCGGAGGGCACGTGTCGCAAATGAGAACGCGTGTCCGCCAGTAACGCATTGTGATGTGTATAGAACGTTTTGAGTGTCTCGCTTGAAGTACTTTGTTGTTCCTTTTTTCTTTTATTAATCTGCTGCGTGAGTGCTTCAAATCGCTTTAAACGTTCTAAAACGGGTTCCCAGTAACTGGGTATGTTGTCGTAGTGTCGTATGTGAACTGCCATAAATTTCGTCCTTTACGCTTTATCTTTTCCTTGAAGTGTGTCGTAGTCCTGTGTTGGTGTTAACTCACGTATTTTTGCGTCAACCTGTTTCGCAAAAGCGAGACTCTCATCAAGTTCGGTGCGCAGGCGTGTGAGTTCTGTTTCATCGCTTTCAGGGTTGAGTGTCAGCACCCGAGCATAGAGGTGTGAGAGTTGAACAATCGTCTGCTGAACGTCTTCAATCTGTTGTTCGCGGTGTTGTTGAAGTACGCTTTTGACAGTAGTTCCGAGTTGTGTATCCGTCGATTTTCGATGCATCTTAAGTGTATCTTTCAGGCAATGCACCGCTTGTGTAAAGAGCTCTGAAACTTTGTCTGTGATGTCAGCCTTAACATTAATCGGAAGTGTACCCATCCATCCATCACCACCGGCTTCCTCCTGAAACGATTTGTGCAAGGCACGGAGCTCTCCGAGCATCGTTTCTGTTCGAGCATCACCATCGGATTCAAGCTGTTCGTGTAGAATGTTGAGTTCTGTTTCTTGCTCGTGCTGCACTTCATGAAGGATTTCGCGATGAACCTGTTGCGCTATATCGTCTGTACCGGTTGCCCACTTGCTAATCAGAGCACCGATAGGAACTAAGGTACTGAGGATAGCACTACCGAATAGATACAGAATTTGCGGTTCTAAGTTGAATATCCAAGATGCAAAGGCGATGGAGACTCCCCCAGCAAAAGGGAAGACAACGGAAGGGTTACCGAGAAGATGGAGTAAGAATTTCCTCCGAAACAATTTCCGATCAATCAATTTTTTTCACCATATCAGTTATCAGTTGTCTCACAGTAAGGGTTCGGTTTTTCTGCCAAAACCCTTCAGTTGTTGGTTAGTTTCTTGTAGCATGACGAACGACGCAACGACCACAAGAGGTCTCTTAACTGAAAACTGTTAACTGACAACTGACAACTATTCTCAATACGGCTTTCCAAGGAGCTCGAATGTAACGCTTTGTGCTGCTGCCCCACGCATCTGGGTAGAGGTCCGGGTACTTGCAATAGCGCGGATACGATGACTTGCGATACCGAAATTTCTCAGGGCTTCTGCCGCTGCTTCAGCCCGTTGTAGAGCCAGAACCCGATTCGCTGCGGGATCCCCTTCCTGACGTGTGTGTCCAACCACTCTGAGATAGTACTGCGGAAACGATTTCAAATTTGCAGCCAGCTCTTTTAACGCACGTTCACTCCCGGGAAGAATCCGAGCGTTACCACGTCCGAATTGGATCGGCTCTACTTTCATCGCCGCCACAGGCGCGAGTGTATTCCAGTTCGTATCTGAAAGTGGGTTCAGTGCTGCCTCTTCTCGAACCTGTTCCATTGGCGTTGACCCAGCGAAAATATCACCTAATCCATCGTTGCCATTCGTGTTCAACATGCCGGGGTGGAACTTATCATGATGAAGGGAGCGCAGAATACCCTCAAAGAAAAGCTGCTCGTAATTTCCTGATACCGGATCCGCAGGGATCGAATTCGTCTGTACCAGCACCTGCGTGATCTTAGCGATCATTGTTTCGAGCCGTTCTGTACCTTTCGCTTCCGCAGACGGAATCACCCCGAAATGCGCATAATTCTCAACTGTGTTCCGCCACTCAATGCCCTTGACCAATTTATCCGTCTCATTTCGGTTAAGTGGGTCACCATACTGCTTTGCATCCGCTTGAATCAAGGCGGCTAACCCATCAGATTGGTTGTTGTAGTCATAGTTTGCGCGGAGATACGCTTGAACAACGTGTGTGACGAGCTCACGTTGCAAGTCCAAAAATTCGCGCTGAACCACTAACACATCGACAATATAGCCTTTTAGCTTTGAACTGTCCAGTAGTAGATGCACACCATCAATGGTGAGGGCTTTTGTCACATAAGGTTCCCAGAGGACATAGGCGTATGGGTCATCTGGGTCAGCCGACTTAAGTTTCTTGTAGGCATCTTCAGCACCGTTGGTTTCCACTGCCCACGAAGAAGGTAAACTTGGAAGACTCATCTTGTTGATCATAATCCGAGCAAGCGTTTCGCTCGGTGAATCTGAGGTCAGCACAATACGCGCTCGCGGATTGCTCAAACTCGGTATTTGTGGGACACCGCGTTTATACGCAACGATCGCATCCGCACCTTTAGATTCATCAATCACAAGAACGATTGAACCCGGAAACTCACCAATAACGCTACCGGTCTTCAGGTAAGCATCAATAGTAAACACCGCCATCTGAACTTTACCACTTTTCAGCGCGCGCGCTCGACCTACATAGTCGGCTTTATCATCAACGAATGTCAGTTTAATCCCTTGACGATCCAAAAGGTTCTGAACAGCAGGGGAACGCAGTATCGCGTACCCCGGAAATGAGTCGTGTGCGACCTTGATAGTGTGAGCATACCGTTGGGTACTCGTCTCTTTAACCAGATCACCACGAAGCCAAGGTTCAACAACAAATTTGTAAACCAAACCGATTATACCAATGATAATCAGCCAACTTGCCGCTGCGATGATGATCCGTTTTTTCTTATCTGCGTCCATAACTTCTATTTCCTATTTCTCAAAACCAAGAAACCGACAGCGGCTATTACCACCAAGACTACAACAAACCATAGCATGCCTCGGTTCTCAGTATCCTGCCGTTGTGGAGTTGCGGCCTGCCGCGGTGTTGATGTCTGGGAAGGGCGCGTCTCCGTGGGCTTTACAGCAATTGCCGTGTTGCTCGGCGGCGTTGTGAGCCGTTGAATCAGATCGGCGGCGATTTCGTCTGAAAGCGGCGCAATGTATTCAAAAGCATCTTCACCACTAACGTCTGTACCTGTATCATCCGTTTCCGCCAGAATCTGAGATACTGCCGCTATCAATTCACCCGGATTGTCTGCCTTGCGGTAACTATCTACAACATTTGCCAACATGTGATCGGTTTGCATATCAACACCAATCACATCAATCCGAATCTGCCGATTAAGGATTTCAGGAGTATAATGTCTGACTTTGTCGGTATCCGAAGCCTCGCCATCTGTGACAACTAACAACTGATAGTTGCCGTAGTTATACTGCTTTTCGCGTTGTTCAAGAAGACGGTTCGCACCGATGCGGATATATCTCCCCAGCGGCGTATTACCGCTCGGTTGTGGTAACTGAATCGCTGCTGTCAACCTTTGCGTATCCTTCGCTCCCAAAGGGTACACCCATTCGCTTTGGATATTAGCACCGCTAAACACCAATAATCCGATATGTGTATCGTCTGGAACTTTCGAGAGGACTTCCAAGAGTGCCTCCTTCGCGGCTTCCATCTTCGACTTTGTCTGGTCACCACTAAACTTCTCCTGCATTGAGCCGGAGGCATCAAGGATCACAACGATGTTATCTTTATGAATCTCGTCCTCAGCACTGCAAATCTGGAGACCGAAAATGAACAGACTCAGTAGCAGAATCAATCGTATGCCGGGTCCGGCTGCCATAATACATTTCATAAGGTACCCTATCCGCGGAGTGGCTATTAGTTATCGGTTTTCAGAGGCACTTTTAACTGATGACCGATAACTGACAACCGATAACTGTTAAAAATCAAAATCAGAGGCTGCAACGGCTTCCGCTGAAACTTTAATCAGTGCAAATTCAACCCGCCGATTTTCTGCTGCCTCCGCAGGGCTCGTCGGCTTCGCTATAACAGGCTCCTTAATCCCGACACCTACCGGCACAATTTGATCTGGATCAATGCGGGCGTTTTTGCGACGGGCATAGCCAATGATCGCATCTTTAACTGCTTGACCGCGCTGCTCAGAAAGCTTCAGAGCAGCGCGCATGACTTGATACGGACTTTCTACATTGCTCCCATCATCAAACTTCTTCTGCTGGATCAGCCGAATCAGGTTTGCAGTGTCTTCTAAACTAAACGACTTACCGTCCATAAAATATCTATAGCTGCCTCGCGTGCCTGTCCGTTTTAAAATACCTGTACTCAGCCCAGTTTTAACCAAGACGCTCAGAGTTCGAGATGGGTCACTGTGTCCTTTGATCGCTATCGCAGCATTCCCGTATTTTGAAGCTAACTCAACCACCCTGTCGAATTCTTCTCGATACTTCGCATCACTAAAAGTGTCTTGGTTCGCATCAAATTGAATCGTGAACGAGATAAGCGTCTTTTCGTCCAACACAGCATCTTCATTGAACGACTCAATCTCCGCACGAACCGTCTCTTTTTTGAAGCGCGTCTGTTTCAGTTGCGTGGGAGCCGTTACAGTCGTTGTCAGTAGATTCTTAAAGGTTGGCGAATTAAAATTTAAATCGGAGGAAATCATCGCATACCTCTGTTTGGCAAAACCCCAATTGACTGCCATATCCAATCCGGCTTTGTTGAAACCTTCAAATCCTGTAATTGTGTTGCTCGGATCGTTGAAGAAGGCGATATTGCCGGGTTGTCCAACGAACGTGCAATCCGCGATTAAGCCGTGTGCATCCTCTTCAAGCGTCGGTAATACCTCTTTACTGTAGATGTTCTGCATCATCGTCAGGAGCTGCGTATATTTTTCGGAGCCGCTCGCTTCGTAGGCTTTTTTCAGTGCTACGACCTCTTCGGCACCTTTTAGATAACCCGCGAAAAAACGTTCAACGAATGGTTTGTAAGCGTCGTAGAAATCTTTGCGGCAGGCATAGACATCCGCAATAGAACGCGAAAGCGTCGCGGTACTCACGACAACCCGTGCACCTTTAACTGTACCTTCAGCCCCTGTTCCCGTGTTTTCAGGACCGCCTGTCAATCCAATCATATCGGGCGTTATGACGAAGCATCCAGCGATAGTCGCGTCGTTTCGGAAACGTTCTGCCGGCCCCTTCGCACCTGTTAACTCATCCACCCAGACAATTTCCACCCCCGACTTTGAAAGACGCGCAGTCTTCAGCATATCATAGAGCATTCCTACGTGTGGCCCGCCTTTTTGTATGGCGATCTTTTTACCACGGAGATCAGAAATCTTACGGATGTTAGAACGACCAACGAAATGGTCACCTGCTGACCAAGTCAATTGTCCAAAGATAACCGGTTTTGTGCGGGCATCCTTTCCCACAACTTCGCTTGCCTGTGCGATCATCCTAAAAGTACCGCGTAGGAATGGTGTTTTGCCCGCAAGATAGTCGCGGACCTGTTGCTGGAAGTTATCACCCGGCACTAACTTGAGATTCATACCGAGCTCTGCCATGATAGTCCCCGGACGAGTCGTCACCCCGCCATTCGCATGGAAAAGTGCCGCTTCACCGCCCCATGTGATATACGGTACTGTCCATGGCGTTGTCGCTGTCACTTCTTGAACTGTAACGGGACCCACTGCATCCGAAAACAGTTCTTGCGCGTTTGCATGCAAAGCAAGAAAAATAAGCAGCGTCATGAGACAGAACAACGTCCGTTTTGGGTTTAACTTACAAGCCAGCCTAAAATGCTTTTTCATTATTTTCCCCTCGTTTTTTAGTCGTTATCGGGACAGCGCGTATGCGACAACATTCATTCCTTGTTCAAATGCCCATTTCCTCTGCTCTTCGCGCCCCGGGCTGCAGGGTCTACCTTCCCACGCACAATTCAGATCACTTGGACAGAAATAAACGATCACGCGATCGCCATCCATAATCGCTTCATCGTGATCGCAGACACCCGGAATAAGTTTATCGCCACCGAGATACTCATCATGGTCATAAAGCGTGTGATAAATCGGGTGACTGATATCTAAACGTTCCAACTTCTTTTCTGGAAAAACTCTGCGCAGCATGTCATAGATGTATGGACGTAAACCGCCGCGTCCCCCATTCAAGCGGGCATCACAATCTTCAACGTGGAGGAAGCCACCACGATCAAAATAGTCTCGCAGTTTACCTACCTGTTCGTTGGAAAGCCGAATCCCACGGTGACCCGTCATATAGAGGAACGGATACGCAAAGAGACCTTCATCATCTATATCAACGTATTGTGGATACTCACGCACCTCAACATCAATTGTCGTATTTTCAGCAAGAATCTCAGTGAATTTGTGATCAGATGGCCAGCGATAATAATTGACAATGTTTGTGTACCAATCGCCACCTGGGTACTTGAGTCGCACAAACGTGAACTTCTCACCTGTCGGATTCATCTCAGGATAGTGGTGTTCAATCACCCCGTATCGTGTGCCGTAATGAATATCGCGTGTCGCATCGTACGGAATATATTCTCGGAGCCCGCCGCCAAACTGAGCCTCGGCAGGCAGAATTAGACCACCCGCGGCAATCGCGGAGGCAGCAAGCCCAACAGAACCTTTGAAAAAGGAACGTCTTGACAGTAAATTTGGCTTGGACGCTACATCAGCTGCCCGGTTCGTTTCAATAGATTCCGAAGTTTCTCTGTTCTTTAGCACGGCTTTTTCCTCCTATTCCGACCTGTTTTTTTTCAGTGTGTGCATCATGCTGGAACGTGGTCTCAAATTTTCGCCTCAATTTCTTTAGCAATTTTTCATTGTCTCTTACATTATATCCTAAGATTTAAAAAAAATCAAGATTGCATCTGCAATTGCGCGGCCCTGTTGTTGCGGCATTGGACGGATTCGACGGTTCCCGCGAGCCGATCTATTCCGTGTCGTTCGCGCCCGTTCTGGATTCGGTCTACCACGCGAAATCCATTGTGATTGATCCTCAGATTTCGGGTTTGGTTTACCACCTGAAACCTGTTGTGATTGATCCTTTGTGTCAGACTTAGCGGCATCTGCCTTCTTGACACTCACGACTTCGCCTTGAATGATCAACATTGATGAATTGCCACCGTCAAGATTAAGCGCATCCGTTGCCCCCCATTCCCTGAACAGTTCCGAGAGTTGGGGCAACATAACACCGCGTCGGACACCTGCCTCCGCTGCCGTTATTGTTACAAACAGGAGCGTACCATCTGCCTTTTTACCGATCGCAGTGCGCGGATGCCAAAAGCTATGAAACGCTTGATCAAACCCCTCACGCTCGTACGCTCGCGTCAGAGAGGCAACGCCGTCTCGCAATAACAACGGACCGCCGCCGATAATATGCACAAAACTCGCCCATAAATTACTGTCCCCAACGCGTTCAGGGATTACCGTCTCACGAATCTCGATAACATCACCTTGTTTGAGGTGTCCTAATAGATCAGCACGTCTCCTGCCACTTGCGGATAGGATATAACCGTTTGCTGGAATGCGCGAACTCCCTTGCTGATTGTAGATACCGGTTACTTCTCTGTCTCTCACAACAACCTCTACACCATCGGGCATTGTCAGCGTTACAGTATGGAAGTGTGGACGGTAAATGACCAATTCGCTTCTACCACGACTCCGATTCATACCGTCAATTGGCAACGTCTCTCCATTTGGCAGGACGAGTTCCAACAGTAAGGCGATCCTGTCGATATACGCCTCAATTTTTCCATCAACCGTCCTAAATCCGATGACGGCTCGCCCCTGTTCCGGTTCACTAATCCATTCACCATCAATCTTCAACGCACCGACGGACTCTCCACGGAACGTCCCTGACATCTCAAAGAAACCGCCATTGATCGCAGCGAACGCATTATGCCGCCGCGCAAGCGATACCAACGATTCTGTCCCGATACCCGCACTCAGCGCACGATAGGGTCGGACATCCACCGCGTCCGGTGATACCGCAAGAATATTCGTCAGCACGCCATTATCTAATATCTGCCGATGGGTAATTCCTTGAGCAATCGATTTCGTCACATCGCTCATCTCGGGATCGGTGTAGGAACGGAAATACTCAGTTATTTTGCTAAATTGAATTATCCGACCTGCCCAAATACCAAGACAGAAAACCAACAGCAAACTCACGGTTATTGATATGCGCAGGTAGCGTTTAATAAGACGGAAACATCGCCATCCTAAATAGGTAATATCAAACATTGTCTATCACCTCCACTGACGTAGTTATGTCCGCCAGTATTACAGCACTACCTTTTTTGCTTACACGAATTCCATTGTCTATCCTTTGTTGACTTTGACCGCCTTTACAAACTAGTTTAACATCTCTTTTCCGAGATAATCCGGTTAACGATTAATAGCAGACACCAAGGTTTTTTTCTATCTCTTAAATTTTCGCTTATTGAAATGGATAAGGTTAGAGAACCTTCTAAACATCAACGCGGAGGAATGAAAGAAACGCACCCGCGAACAACACTACAAAAAACAGTAATAATAACAGAATATCCGTAGCTGCAGCGGTGTAGGCACCACTAAAACTAATGTGATCTTCAAATTTTGGAATTGACGCAAAGGACACAGGCTTTTGTGAAGTGCCTTCCTTCGGACCAATTGCATGTGGACTCTCTGGGTCGGCACGATCAGTTTCAATGAGAAACACTCTGAATTCATCTGCGTATCGGCGTACCTGTTCTAAAAATTGAACGTGTCGTGTAAAACCTGTGCCAGCAAGCGATTCAATGCCGTAGCGGACGCTCGAGGCTGGCGATACACGGATTATGGATCTCGCGAGTTGAACCTGTGCAATCTGAGCATTCACATGTTCTTCATTCAATTCTTCATGGACTGTTGCTTCTTCCGTGAGGTATTCCGCCCATGATACTGTCCCCTTCGTTGCGGGAATCTCTTGTGAAAGCATGGGAATATTTAATCCAGCTCCGTTTTCGGAACGCAATTTTTCCCAAGGATCCATTCGCTGGGCATCGAATTCCTCACGAGTGCGTGTTGGCTGCAGCCCACTGGTAAGCGAGCCAAGTGTAGAGGGAATCAAGACTATCCAAACAGTCCAGATCAGTAAGAGGATGGTCAGGCTCGTTGACGAATGGTTCACACGGGAAGAAATTAGCAGCCCCAGCGCGAGAAAGATTGACAAGTATAGAAAAGCGATAAAGACAATGATGCCCAATCGTCCCCACTCACTCCCCTCTAACGAAATACTTCCTGAAGTGTAAAGTAGAAAGAGGTTGAGTAACGCCGCAATCAAAAAAGGAATACTAATAGTTATCAATGCCGCAAAAAACTTACTTACCAATAGTGCGCCGCGCGAAATGCTGTTAGATAGTGTCAGTCGCAGCGTACCGTGTTCTTTCTCTGACGAAATTGCGTCAAAAGTGAATAAAATCGCAACCAGACTCAGCACTATGGAAATTATGTTCCCCCAATCAACGTCTGTGGAATCTGGCATAATGTCCCACAAGTTTGGGTTGGACTGCGGATAACTCATTCGCCATATCCCTCTGAGTGAAGAACCACCACTACTTATACTCCAAGTTGCACGACCACCTTGAGCCGATTCAGGTATAAACGCTTCACCACCGCTCGCGCAAAAGGAGAGTGAGGAAGGTTTCTTGTAAAGGTTGCCCGGTCCTTCTATCACCAGATTATACAGATTGTCTGTGTTTGATCGCATCTTATCTAAGGACGCTGAGACCTTTTGTTGGTATGCCTGTGATCGGGTTTTGTGCGCGTCCAGATACCCAACCGCGTTAATTAGCATCAGTATGATGAGCAATACCGTTGTGAAGGCAAATCGCAGGCTATTCAAATGGTCGTAAAGCTCACGTTTTATAATATGCCAAATCATTTTGGAGTTCTCGGTTGTCGGTTTTCAGTTGTCAGTCGTCAGTTGAGAGAGATACTGTGGCATTGACAAGTAAAGCAACTGCCACAAAGAGTTAACTGATAACCGATAACTGATGACTGAAAACTATTCTACACTTCTTGCCGGACGAAAATTAAAACCGTTATCATGAACAGTACGACGTTAATGAGCAACAGGCATGCAATATCGCCACTGGCGTGTTTTACGTCAGTCGCTACGTCTGCCCTGTGATAGGAAAACTGCGGTAAATCACTCCAATCAACCTCTCCTTGGTCGCTGGCGAACCATTGCCGCGAAGAGAAAGCCGCCTTATCGTGAAAATAATTGATAACCGTTTGTCGGTACTGCTGGACTGATATGATAAAATCCTCAATGCTGTGGAAATCTGTTCCTGCCCACGCTTCGGTTGCGAAATCATACATCAATGCAGGTGAGAGACGCATCAAGTTTTTTGCGAGGTTCGCTTTGCGAACATAGACCTGTTCCAAAGCCTTCTGGCGAACTTGTCCTGTTCTCTCCGCTGCACGGATACGTAGCGACTCTGCAAATTGATAGTAAGCTTTGGCATGAGGAACCAACGATTCTGAATCGTCGTTGACCTGCGTCAGATTGCGACTTTCAGCCTTAAAATACTTGAGTGTTGTCGAATCGGAAGGCTCGAATCCGCCCCGACTCCCTGAGCCTTTTAGTATATCATAGCCTGTGTTGTCATCCTCAACTGGATCTCGCTCCAAGAAATCCATTCGCTCCCTTTCAAACCTCTCCCAAGTCTGCTCAATTTCACCATAAGCAGCTTCCAATTGAGTAGGTGTTTGCCAAATTCGATTGACAGCAAAGACAATGAGGCTTGGGTAGATGAGGACCAGCGTACTCCATATCACCATTGCTACCATCAAGGCAGTAGCTGTTCTGCGAGTGAGCGTAGAGATTAACAACCCTATCAGGTAGAAAACGGAGAGATAGATGATTGAGATTAGCAAAACGCCGCCAATCCGGAGCCGATCATCCGCACTCAACAAGATTGACTCAGATAGAGAAAATAGAATCAGCGCGAGTAGCAAACTCATGATTACCGGAAGAATCAAACACGCCATCGCACTGATGTACTTCGCTAACAGAATCATAGGACGACTGACAGGGTTTGTCATTGTCAACTGAAGCGTCCCTGCTTCCCGTTCACCGGCGATTGCATCGTGGGCAAAAAGTAGTGCCAATAAACTGAGAATGACCTGAAAAATTAAAACCAAGTCAACACTGGAAAATAGGTTAAGGAACGGATTATCTGCACTGTGTGATTGTGTATCCCAAAGAGTGGGTACGAGCGTATGCCTGACATGGATAGAGTTGCCGAGCCGTCGATCTAACCCCGCATTGAAAATGCTCAACGGGTTCGGGGGTCGGTCCACTCGGATTTTTCCCTCTACCTCCGAATAGGTTTCTGCTTCGGAAACCTTCTGAGCGTGCTGCTGCACTGCGGTATTGTAACTTGCCAGGCGACGCTCGTAATCGGCGATCAACACGACAGTGTTCGCAACAACCAACGACAATGTAACGACCATCGCAACGACAAACCGAAATGTCATAAGGTTGGCAAGCAGTTCTCGCCGAATCAGGACCAAAAACATCGCCTTATCACTCCGAGTTTAGTTTTTCAAAGCCTCAAGTCACAAGACCCTGTAAATAGTGATGAGTCTTCGGTCAAGGAGCAGTTTGTGGAATTCAGACAACATACAACCGCCACAAGTCTTAACTAACAACCGATAACTATTTTAGAAATCCGTTCCTCCCATTCATCACACGTCGCGTGGGTGCGTCGCACCGAAGCACCAAGATAATTTGTTGGATCTCGGAGTGCCTCACGCTGTGGTTCCGTTAGATTGTCCAGGAACGGACGGAACGTTTCATCCTCCCACAGCAGCGTTGTCAAACTCTTTCCTGTCTGATGTACCTGTCCGATTAACTTCCGGGTGTGATCGTACGCATCCGGGAATCCGTAATACGCCATCAGTAGATAGATCGGTTCCGCTATCGTATCCTCGGCACTGAGAGCAAGGTTGCGCTGCATATTATCCGCCTTGACATCCATCTCGTCCAGCGCGCGCCGGAGCCGATAGATGGCATAATCAAACGCTGTAAACAGTTCGGTCAAAAAACGACTGGATGCAGAGTTCGTCAGATCGCGTTGATGTTCTAAAATGCTATCCATAAAAACGGTCTGCATGCGAGGCACAAATGCCTTCCATAAGCTTTTGATGTTCTCATAAGCCTCGGGATTCACTTTATGCGGCATCGTCGAGGAACCCACCAGCTGCGGGTTATATTTCCTACCGACCTCGGCAATTTCGGTACGATAGAGATGCCGCATATCGTCTGCGAAGTTCGCAAGCACTGTATATGCCGCCGTAATCTGATATGCCAAATCAGAGATAAACTCCGGTTCCACACACTGCGTTGATGTGTGTGTGTCGGACGGTTTCAAGCCGAGCAGCGCGAGAAAATCCGCCTCAATCTGTTCGGGGTGTTCGTGAATCAGTGTAAGTCCGTTGAAGGCACCGACTGCCCCTGAGAATTGACCCCGCAGATTTTGTCCTGCCTCGTAAATCTTCTCAATCCGGGTGCCGAGACGGCTGATATAGAGTGCCAAGGCATAGCCAAACGTTGTTGGCTCCGCGTGCTGCCCATGTGTCCTACCGATTTGCACCGTCTCTGCGTGTACACGCGCCAGCGCGATAAGTTGTTCCATCAGCGCAATCAGATCAGGGACAATAACGTTTTCGGTCAACGCCTTGAACCGCAACGCAGTGGCAGTGTCCAGAATGTCCGCTGAGGTGGCGAACAGATGCACATAAGGACGCGCTTCGGGACTAATCTTTCGACGGATGACATTAACAAGTGAACGGATGTTGTGCCGAATCCGCGACTGTTCCTCGTAAACCTCTTCCGCTGTTACCAGATCCACTGCCGCTTCCACCTCATCAGCAATCGCTGATGAGCAAATACCGTAGTTTGCTAAAGTCCGTACCAACGCCGCCTCTACCTTCGCCTGGGACGTAACGTATCCCGCTTCAGAGACATAAGGCAGCAACCGTTTCATAAAATCTGGATCGCCGCCATAATATCTGAAATCCAGTGGACTGACGGCTTCGTAAAGTTCCATAAAATCTTTTCTCCGTTAAGTCGGAGGAACCCTCCGCTTTTGTCTTTTCGTTTTTGTTTATTATACCGAAAAATAAGGTGAAAGTAAAGCGTTTTTCTTCCTGATAGCGTTGTAGGAGCGAGCTGTGCTCGCGATTTGACTTTTCTCAATAAAACTTGACTTTCTCTTTGATTTCGGTTATACATAGTGACATGAAACGGAACCGGAGGCTAATACAAAAATTACGTCATTAACCAGCGGAGGCACAATCATGGCAGCACAACGTTTTTTGACAGCAGAGCAGAGCGTAGAACAACTTCTGAAGGCGACACCACCCCTCCATTTTGAGGGGACAACCAAGCAGGACTGGAAAGAATGGCGAGACAAATTCCAGCGAAATCTCGCTAACGACCTCGGACCAGCACCAGAAGCGATTCCGTTGGAGGTTGAGGTCTTGGAGCACACACAACTTGACGGCTACACGCGTGAAAAAATTATCTTTAACCCCGACCCGTTTTCTTCAATCCCAGCATACATCTTAACTCCAGACAGCGCAAACGCAGAGAATCCCGCCCCCGCAGTACTCTGTGCACACGGACACGGCATCGGTAAAGATGGTGCCGTCGGCGTTGTGGAGGACTATCAAAAACAGTACGCCGTTGAATTAACCAAACGTGGGTTTGTAACACTCACACCCGATTGGCGGTGCTTCGGTGAGCGAAAAGACCGTGATGCGTGGGTCCGACGACCGAACCGAGACGGATGCAATGTCGCTTATCTCGCTTTCGGATACTTCGGATACCAACTCCTGCGACTGAACATCTCCGATGGACAGCGATGTTTGGACTACCTCCAATCACGACCTGAAGTTGACAGCAATCGCTTGGGATGTATGGGATGTTCATTTGGCGGGACCATGACAACCTACATCTCCGCTTTGGACCAACGCGTCAAGGCAGCGGTCATCGTCTGTTATCTCAGCACACTCACAGACGCACTCAATGACCGAGGCCGCGGCAATACCTGTGGTTCACAGTTTATGTTCGGGCTTCGGAAGGCAGGCGACATCGCTGATGTCGCAGGACTCATCGCACCGAGAGCGTGTATGGCGCAAATCGGTTCGGACGATATGTGTTTTATTGAAGCGGATGCATTAGCAGCGTTCGCGCATCTGGAAAAAATTTATGCAGCCGCAGGACACCAAGATCAGTTGGTCTTAGACCATTTTCAAGGTGGACACGAAATCAACCTGGAAACTGGAATCGCATTTTTGGAGGAACGGTTGTAGCCGGTAGGTGCGGTTTTTGCGGCGTACTCACCCAGATGCGACCTGCATTCCTAACCGCATCGAATTGGCAAAAAAAGGCAGGAGGTTTCCCAAACGAACCTCCTGCCTTAAAGTCATAGGCAACAAACCGAATCCTACTTCCGTATCAACATCTTCCGCGTTGCCGAGAAATCACCCGCTGTGAGCGTATAGAAATAGACACCACTTGCAACAGACTCCCCCGTTCATTTGCTTTTCATGAGTCGTTATTGGGATGGATGAAGTTCGCTATCGTGATAAATAAAGATTGCGGATCCAACATTTGTTACAGACACTTTAACTTTACGATTTCCCATATTTTCTATCTTAACTTTGCCATCGGAAGCGGTTGCCCCCAAATTAGGTGCTACTGATATGTCACCATTATTTGAATTCGTGATGGAGGCATTCGTCACCGTATAACCATTTTTTTTCAGCCACGTTTTTATTTTTCTTCCTTTGTCGATTTCCTCTTGAGTCAATTCGTTTTGCAGTGCTCCGTTTTGGGGCGGATTCGTAACAGTTAAAGGTAAAAGCACCCGTAGATTCCTATCCAGATCGCGAGTTATCATGACCCGATCAATCATCACAATGGGGTTCTCACCTAGAACGGTAAATTCACCGATGTTGGGTTTGTGTTGATCTAACCAATTTTGTGACGCTGTTACACTTAGCACTTTAAATCCTTTTTTCTTCCAATCGTTTTCCCATTTGCGTTTGCGTCTGATGGCTAAATCATATCTGGATGGGATTGCGGGCTTTTGCTTCACTTTGGGTGGATTGATACGGGAGGGTGTCTCGGTTTTCTGCTTCACTTTCACAGGTTTGACACGGGACTGTTTTGCTGGTTCCTGTTGCTTCAAGATTCCTGTGGTAGTAATAAGGAAATACCCTCCAATAGCGAAAAGACAAATGACTAAAAGTACCACGACAACTTTTTTCTTAACTATCTCCTTATCTCGTCAATACTCAGCACAATTTGACACGCTTCACAGTCTGTTCCACGGTTATCTACATATCAGCGTCTTCTGCTAGATAATCGTAAATATCATCAAGTGTTTCCAATGCTGCTTCTCCCAGCTCAATTTGTTGTAAACTTGCATGCATGGCTTCGATCTGATGCAGTTCATGCTGTATCCACGTCTCGTTGTGCCTCTCTTGATGCTGTGCCAATGCGTTTTCCATTAAAGCAGCCATTTCCTCGTTATAGACTTCCACCGTAGCATTGAGTTCTTCTATATGGTTGCTTATTTGATTCCCTACCCCCCTAAGAATACCAGCGAGGTTTCTAAATCCAGCGACAAGGATTCTGCGTGTTTGGCGGTGTTCATAAATATTTGAGAATTCAAAATTCCGTTGCGCTTTGTAAACAAGTTTTGACATCCGATTTACAAGCGAACCTCCGTCTCCATGAAGCCTCGGAAGTGCCTGACCTATCCCAGGGAAATCCGGAGCAACTCCATGATAGCGGTCCACCATCCGTAAATAGTCTTCCAAACTGGAAGACTGCGCAGCTAAGTTTTCGGAGAAACATCCTAGTGCTGACGCTGCTTTTTCAATTTCGTCCCAGAATGGATTATAAGCTGTATGGTTAAAATGATTCTCTGCTCTATTCAGTGCTTTCGTTGCTGCTCTTAGATTTTCACGCATCTCTTGAATCCTCTGATTAGCAGTTTTCACAATTCTACGAATACCTTCATAAAGACGTGCCTGCTCCCGATAGTAATCCTCTCGTCTTTGAAGTTGCTGCCGGAGGTAATCCTCGTAATCACGACAACGTTTCTGATACAAGGATCGCAGAGGAAAAGCAGCAAAGACTGTAATGATTCCGAGCAGAATTGGAACACCATGGGGAAGATATAGTCCCATAAAGATAAGCACAACTCCTGACGCAACAATAACAAATATTAAAAACCAAAACTTTAGTTTAGGTATAGGTTTTCCCGCTTGATTCTCATCCATGTTAGACATTTTCCTCCGTCTACTGTATCGGATTTGTAGAATTTAAACTCCTGTTTTCGCAGTTTGCGTTCTTCGGCTTGCACCTCTAAAGGTGGACATACAATTCCGTACTCTCTATTTCAAATTCACGTTATTTTAACATAGGGTTTTCCCAAATCAGAACTGTCCCGTCTTTACTCCCACTGGCAAGCGTTTCACCATTTGGCGAGAACGCTAAAGCTGTGACTGCATCTTTGTGCCCATTAAGAGTCATCAGGTGTGCCCCAGTTGCGACATTTATTAATTGGATTGTCTTGTCCGAACTTCCACTGGCGAGTGTATCTTCATCCGGAGATAACGCCAGCGCATTAATAATATCTGTATGAATAGTGGTGATCTCCTTATCTGCTTTTGGTAACTGAATTGTGACACCAATATCCTCTATTTCCTGGAATCTCCTCTTTCCCCACACAGTTGCTCGTCCAATAGCGTAAGGCTCTCCATTGGGAGAAAAGACTAAGGCAGTCGTTATTGTGTACACTTCGTTAGGTCCATTAATCATGTATGAGATGTCGGGGCCTACACTCTTATTACTAAGAGTCCGTCCACCAGTACCTACGGGTCTCTTAAACTGATAGTATGCAGTGCGAATGATAATAACATTATCATTCTGGGTAAACACTAAGGCAAGCATTGGATTCTCAAAAGATCGATCATTGACATCGTAAGACCAATACTCTGTCCATTTATCTTCTATGGTTTTTTGTATGTTACCAGTGCTTAGGTTCCATAATAGTAACAAGTTATTATCTGCACTTGCAAGTGTTTCTCCATCCACGGAGAACGCCAAAACATTAACCCCACCTGTGTGACCCTGAAGTGTTTTTACGTTTTCTAAAGTCATTACATCATAGAGATAAAGTCCTTTTAAAGTCGCAACAGCCAGCAGTGTGCTATCGCGGGAATATTTTATATTATTCACCTGACCCTTTACCTGGATAGATAGTGGTAAATCTTGGGCAAAACTGTTTGTGAGAAACATCACTGGAGGCAGTAGAAAAATAAAAATCACGGTTCTTATTATCTTCATTTTCAATCTCCTTCTCATGAATTGTTATATAGACGTTTTAAACAAACGGTTTGTGCTAGTTGTTTGACGAAGGCGTTATTCACACGGATTTCGTAGCGTAACTCAAGTTGTTACCTTTATTCAAAGAGCTGCTTTATATTTGCTGCGATGACAAAATCTGGGTCTGTAGGGTTCTCCTTTTATTTTTTATACTAATAGAAAAAAATAATAAGACACACCTTGAAAGACGGACGAGGGGACCTCGCCCCTACAAACCGTCTTCTATTAAATAAAAAGTGTCTATTTAATTTTCGGTTTTACTATTACGAAAAATACTATATAGGAGGAAATCCCATGGATTTACAAGTGGCAACTTATGTTATAATAGGTCAAATTTAATATCAGTAAATAAAAAAAATAATAAAGTCTATATACAACTAATAAAGTATGAATATTTTTAGGCAAAAAGCAAATAAATTCTGTCAGAGAGTCGAGAATTGGGGCACACCTCGTAGGTTGGGTTGAACGAGGATTTCCGATCATCTCGGAGAGTACGCCGCAAAACTTTTAGTTTGCGCCCTGAGATGCCCAACCTAACAGGCTATGCTACAAACTGGCAACTTGGGTTATTATAACCTAAATTGCCAATTGGAAATTTATGGAATATCCTTGCCGGTGCTACACGGCGAACAACTGCAGATAATCGTCTAATGTTTCAACACGGCGGATACAGGTGAAATTATCGCCATCCACAAGATATTCCGGCGGGGTCATCTTCAGATTATAGTTAGAACTCATCGCATGGCAATACGCACCCGCATCACAAACGACAAGTCCAGCACCTTCGTGAGGGGTCGGTAATGAACGCGCTTTGCCCAAGAAATCTGCGGATTCACAAACGGGACCGACGACATCATACATTTCAGGCGTGCCATCTATAGGTTCGATAAACTCGATATGTTGATAGGTATCGTAGAGACTCGGACGGATCAGCTCCGACATGCTTCCATCAGTGACAATGAAATGCTTGTTGCCGTTCGTCTTAACACCGATAACGCGATTAACAAAAACGGAGGTATTGCCGACAAGCGAGCGCCCCGGCTCAATAATAAGCGTGATGTTTTCAGGTAATAGATCGCGGATGGAGTCAATAAGATTGGACGGGGTCGGAATCTCTTCACCCGTACGCTCATAGTCGATCCCCAGGCCGCCACCGATGTTCAGGTAGCGCAATGAGAAACCTTCCGCCTCAATGACGCGGATGAAACCGAGCATCACTTCAGTCGCATCTCGGAAGATGCGCACCTTCTTAATCGTTGAACCCAAATGGCAGTGGACACCAACTAAATTCAGCAAATTATCTTTGCGAATTTCGTCTAAAAACCAGTCAAGCCGCTCGTTACGGATGCCGAACTTGGAATTTTTCATGCCAGTCGAGACATACGGGTGAACTTCCGGGTCCACATCCGGATTGATACGGATAAGCACATTGGCAGGCTCGTCAAGGTCTTTTGCTGTCTGTTGAATGTGTGCCAAGTCAAATTCGCTGTCGATGTTAATGAGTACACCGTGTTCAATCGCAAGACTGAGTTCCGCAAGTGTTTTACCGTTCCCGTTTAGAATCGTCCGTTTCAAATCGAATCCCGCCGCAAGCGACATCCGCAATTCATTCCCGCTGACGAGAACCGCACCACTACCGAGTTCGCTGAGACGTTTGAGTAACGTGAGATTATTATTCGCCTTAATCGCATAGCCGATAATTGAGTCCATTCCCTCAAGGGCTTTTTGATATGCGATATAGTTCGCCTTTAACTGTGCAAGGCTATAAAGGTAAAATGGGCTGTAGGATACCTCTTCCTGAATGTCTTTAACTCTCAACTTTTCGCAGTAGAGATACCCATCTTTATAATGAAAACTCATCTGTGTTTGAATATGCTCCTATTAATATTCCCGCTTATGCCAGTCATCTTCCCAGAGATTGAACGAACCTTCCCGGTACGGGTGCTCGGCAATGAGATCCTCATTGAGTTCCATACCGAGTCCAGGTCCATCAGGCAAACTAAAATAACCGTCAATCACTTCCGGGCATCCTGTCGCCGCCTCTTTAACCCACGCCTCAGAGAAATCGTTGAAATGTTCTTGAATCTTGAAGTTTGTGGTACAGGCAGCAAAATGCAAGGCGGTTGCCGTAGAGACCGGTCCACCAACATTATGCGGTGCTACCGTCATATAGCACATATCCCCCATCGCGGCGATTTTCTTGGTCTCCAAAAAACCACCCGTCTGTGTAATATCCGGCTGAAGGATGTCTGCCGCTTGTAGGTTAATCAACTCACGATACTCATATTTATTATGGAGTCGTTCACCCGTAGCGACAGGCACGTTAATCTTATCGGCGGCTTTTGCGAGCGCGGCGATATTATCCGGGGGCACGGGTTCCTCAACCCAACTCGGTTGGAACTTTTCCAATTCGGCGGCAATCTCAATTGCCGTATACGGACTAAACCTACCGTGCATCTCAACAAGAATTTCGACATCAGGTCCGACCGCATCACGTACCGCTTCAACGAGTCCGACAGACTTCAACTTTTCTTCATAAGAGAGTTCATAATATCCGGCACCGAACGGGTCGAATTTAAGTGCCCGATAGCCTTTTTCAAGTACTTTTTTAGCAGCGGCGTGAAATTCTTCGGCGGAGCGTTCAACACGATACCAACCGTTGGCATACGCTTTGATTTGATCGCGGCAAGCACCACCGAGTAACCGATAGACGGGTTGGTTCAACGCCTTACCGATAATGTCCCAACATGCGATCTCAATAACACTAATGCCGGTCGCAACAATTTCACCGGCACGACCGTAATCGTCCCGAAAAAGGCGTTGATAGAGGTCTTCCGTATTAAACGGATCGCTACCGATAACATGCCGCTTCTTCGCACCGTCGATATAAGCAACAAGCGCGTCTGTACGGTTGTTCATCCGCACCTCGCTAATGCCGGTCAATCCTTCGTCGGTTTCAACTTTGACAAAGGTTAAGTTCCGCCAACTCGTTCCCATGACAAGGGTCTTAACATCTGTAATTCTCATTTTTTGACTGTATACCTTTCTACTCCGTTTCCTCTGTGGCAAAAATGTCTATCTCTTGAAGGACGGGTTCGACCCCCAATACTAATAAATTTTAAAACCGTGTTAACTTCTTGCTTCTGCTTCGGTGACGCTGCGTTGACCACTCCGTTGTGTCGGAGCCGATTCAATCGTCGGAGCCTCTTCACCCGCCTCCAGCATCCGCCGAACGAGCCGTTCCCGCATCACCTCTGTAACCGGTTCATGCGATTGAAGTCCTATCAGGTTCCGCAACTCGTATGGGTCCGCCTGAAGATCGTAAAGATACTGTTCCGCATACTGATCTGATCCAGCATCCCTGCCACCGCTGCTATTCGGTGCATCTACGCCGTATTTCCAGCGCTGCGTCCGCACGGCGCGTCCGACCTGCGACTCGCTAATCTGAACGAAGACCTCCTCTGGCCAGTTTTCTGTTTCCCCGCGGACCAACGGCATAATGGACCTACCTTGCATCTCAGCCGGTACTTCCAAACCTGCTGCGTCAAGGAGCGTCGGTGGGAGATCTACAAGACTGATGAGCTCTTGGAGCTGTCCACCACCAATGAAATCGCCCCCGTGGAACGCAGTCGGTACGCGGATGGAACTCTCATGGCAAGAACGTTTATATTCGCTGTTACGGGTCTTGAAATGACACCCATGGTCGGAGGTAAACAGAATAATAGTATTGTCGAGCAGGTGGAGGCTTTTGAGGGCATCAAGAAGTCGACCAAGTGCTTCGTCCAGCCTTTTCACCATGCCGTAGTAACCGCCTAAATGCTGATGTGTTGAACCGCCAAGTGCAGCGAGGTCCGGCGGTATCCACTTCCCGGTATACCGTTCTCGGTACCCGTCCGGTGGTGGGTAATCGTCCAAATGGTTTTGATGGTGCGGTTCGATGTATGACGTAAAAAGATAAAACGGATCGTTTTGGTGCTGATCGACATAACGGATGACCGCATCGGTCAGCGCATCTACGCGATAGCCGGGAAGGTCAACCGGTTTGTTGTCGTTATCATAGAGTGTGGTCTGATACGCATCGGACGTGAATTCGAGGACGTTAGATGCTAACCAGTAATCGTACCCGCCGCGATGCTCCGCAGGCACTGGCCCCGGTCCCGCACCACTGCGGCTATAGAGGTGCCATTTACCGATGTATCCGGTAGCGTAGCCTGCTTCACCAAAGTGGTGTGCGAGAGTTTTGAGGTTCGGGGATAACGGTATACCGTTTCGGAAGCAGCCCGTGCGCGTCGCATATAACCCCGTTTGGAGGCATGAGCGCGCAGGACCACAGACCGGTTGACACGTAAACGAACGCCGGACATGTGTCCCGTGCTGTGCCATCCGGTCAAAATTCGGTGTTAAGTCGAGTGGGTTCCCGTGCAAACCAGAGGTGTCCCACCGTTGTTGGTCAGTGAAAAAAACGATAACATTCGGTTGATTCGCGTCTTGTAGCATATCTCTGCTTTCCTCTCTCTGTTCAGATTGACTTACCTCATTGTAAGAGATTTCCATCCAGGAGTCAAGCAGAAAATTCGTCCAAAAAATAAGATGATGGATGCTGCTTTTTTGCCCTAAAACATCATCTTTTGCTACGTCCATCTGTACAAGACAGTCAGGGTTATTTGGATATTTACGATTTGTTCGGTCTTTACCACTTCTCCAATATGTTGCGATTTGGAAATCGTGCCTGCTCTACTATCTATTGAGTGACTCGATGGTGGTTAGTGAGCGGATCCATTTCGACTAATTCGTGCTTTGATTTAACGGTAAACCTTTTTTCTTCTGTGTTACTTGAGGAATAATGGCTACCGTCGGCTTCACGTTCAGTATATTTGATAGACACCGTATCGGTGAGTGATTCTATCAAATCAACACGGACAATATTTATACGGTCCCCAAGATACACTGCGTTAACACTTTTGAGTGTTGTTTTATCGATTGCGGTCAGATAATAAAAAACGCCGCTTCCACCCCAACTATAGCCAACCGGAACAAAGATAAATCCACTTCCGGCAACTGCATAAGGATAGTGAAAAAAGTAACTGAACGTGTGCAGTTCACCCGAAGTCCCATAATACTTGCCTTCGCCATAGTAAAAGTTATCATCGGAATACTTGTCTTCAAGCGCATCGTATTGGTTCTTATTCTTACCCACTTTAAATTCGATAAGGTCCCCATCTGCATTTGCTTCTAAATCTGGTGCGATGAGGGTGACTTCAGATAAAATATTTTCATATTCTGCATCCAATTGAATGAGATATATACTTTTACGACAACTCAATATGGAAATAATTATGAACAATAGTAAAAAGTTTCGTCTGCTTGTAGGCATTAGTTTTTCCTTTTTAGTACGCGGGTTTTGGTCTCCGCACAGGACGGAAGGATATCTCTACCTACTATTGTCAGGGGAGTATTTTCTTTCCGCGCCCTTTGGAAAAGTGCGTTCGTAAATGCTCCTGCTTCATACCCGAAAAGTTCACTTTGCAGAAATTCTACAGAGAATCTCCCGCAGTTGATAGCGATAAAAGGTTGGTCGTGTCGGGGACCCTTTTCGTGGATGTATCTTGCAATAATTTCCTTACCAACGCCGGTTTCGCCGGTAATGAGGAAGGGAATATTTACTTTTCCAACCTTCTGGATTGTTTTGTAAATTGCCTGCATGGGTGCTGATGGCAATTGAATGAAAACTGGCTGTTGCATAATGGTCCCTTATAAACCTATAAAAGTCTTATATAATTTGAAACCTTTAGAGTTTACGCATTTTGTCTTAAAGTCCCCTGATAAGGCATTTAGGGGTTTAAACGTTTCCCTTGTATTTATCAATAAACGCTTTGAGTTCTTCAAACGTTCCTGGATAGGTAAATGTGCAGCCATGGGAATAACGGACAGCACATTTGACAAGTATGGCTTCGCCGGTGTGCATCGTGATTTTGGCAGTAGTGCTCCCAACGCGGCGTACCTTTGCCACCCTGCTGAGTTGGATCTCTTTGGGACCGAGTTTGAGTTTCATCTTAAATGCTCCTTTATCGTTAGTTATGACAATGAAAGGCAGATTGTTTTTTTTACACCCCGCACAACCCGCAAAAGCAAGGGCGTGTTAATCATACAATATCCCGGGTGGACCGCTTGAATCAGCGTGTGGGGTTGGACACAAACTATAATGGATATTTACACCGTGAACAATCGCGGAGGCCATCACTTCATCTGTAGGCGAGATAATGTAAGCAGGAATGCCGAGTGCCTTACTAATTTGGATTGGATTCAGCCCTTCCGGTTCTTCTGTTAAAATAGTGATGATTGCTTCTTCAAGATATAAGATACCCATGCGCGCAAGTTATTTAGCGGATGGCGTGATTTTTGCCTCGCCTTTTGATAAAAGCAGGCTGTTTTTGAAATCCTCGCACAACCTAAAGTTAATTGTATAATCCACTATAGTTGTTTGCCGGTAATTTTGGATGCACGCGATTGTTAGGGACGACTCCCAACGGTTTACTTCTGTCAAAACAACAGAGATACCAACAGGATCTCACGCCTAAGCGGTAAGCCAATGTCCCGACTATAGGCTTAATCGAACCTGATACGCTACTTGAATAAGTGTAGATTGTTTTAGGGGACTCACACAATCTACAAAGCGAGTAAGGAAATTCAACATGAACATTGAATTTCAAAGTGTAGATATTTATAACCGCCTCTACGGGGCAAGGTGTTGGGATCAGCAATAAGTGCTTTAAGAAAAAACAAATACCCGAACTAACTATGCAACCTTTGATAAATGATATTTCAGGATCAACATCTTTCGCGTTGCGGTGAAACTCCGGGCAGTAAGTGTATAGAACGTGTTCAGTATTTCTGCTTTCTGTTTGATACACATTTGCACAGGTCCTCACGAGTTATTGCAAAACAACTGATACACTATATGGTTATAGTAAGTTAATTTTTAAAATTTGTCAAATTAAAAATTAGTAAAGTCTATATCTAACTAAAAAATTATTAATATTTTGAGAAAATACGAATTGTAGAAATAAAAATTGCCAATTTTGCTTGAAAAATGAAGAGGTGTTTTCAAGCGCGGGTTCTCTTATGTCAGACAAGAGAGGAGTTCGCTATTGGAACCGACAAGGGAGTGGGATTGGCAACACGGAGGTCTCATTGTGGGCGAGCGAAGATGGAGTGTGGATGTGTGCCTCTACATCTGATATAAGACTGCCTGTGAAGGCTACACTCATAACAGATGTTTGAGAGGATTCTGGAATCCTGATGCCGATCCCAGAGACGGGCTGCCTATCAGACGCATCCGGACAGTGAGGCAGTTGTCGTCTGATACGCATCAGACGTGAATTCGAGGACGTTAGATGCTAACCAGTAATCGTACCCGCCGCGATGCTCCGCAGGACTGGTCCCGCACCACTGCGGCTATAGAGGTGCCATTTACCGATGTATCCGGTAGCGTAGCCTGCTTCACCAAAGTAGTGTGTGAGAGTCTTGAGGTTCGGGGATAACAGGATACCATTAATGAAATCAAGCGTTTCATGGATGCTGGGAAAATTGTTCGCGTGCAGTGGGAATATACGCACTCCCGTCAGCTGAGGTATAATCATCTTTACCAAGCAATAGGTACGGTAGACTTGAACCACGTTAACCGCGTACGATTTCTTTATACCCTTTCGGCAACGGTTTGTCAGCAACAAGTGCAGATTTCAGTGGACGGACATGTCGGCAACTGCCACGGTGCGTGAAACCAGGGCAGTCGCACGTTATATCTACACCGACAACCTCCAGCGTGTAAAATTTGCCTTTCTGTGATGAACTCTCAGCATGGTAGAGTCGCCGCTTAGGCCCCGCGAGCACTTGGGCTAAAGTACGGATAGCTTCTTCGGAGTATGGACGCAGCTGCGCACGCGTCGCTTCGCGTAGGTGTGAGGCGTTCTCTTCAAGGTACACATCACTTGCCTTTTGAAGTACACCGAGCAACTCTGATGCCGCAACATCAGCGGTAGGCACAGAAAGCGCATTCATCATCCGTTTGAGTTCACTCAGAACGTCGGGTTCCAGCGCGCCATCTTCACTAGGTACCAGGAGTTTGCCTTCAACAAGGGAATCCATTAAAGCAGCTTTCGTCTCCAACACAGTCTTGACGAATTCATCTACTGTGCCGCGGGCTATCATATAAGTGACATTAACGGTTCCAGTTTGCCCAATACGATAAGCCCGATCCTCTGCCTGCCAGTGATTCGCGGGCACCCAATCTAAGTCGTTGAAAACGACCTGCCGGCCAGCGGTTAAATTGATTCCTACTCCAGCGACATGCATATTCGCAATGAAGAGTCTAACGCTTTCATCGTTCTGAAACTGATCAACCCGGTTTTGCCGTTCTTCCGCGGGTACCTCTCCGAAAACGGAAACAGCGCGGTCACCGAAATGTTTGTGAAAACGCTCCAATGTGTTGAGGAAGGTTGTAAAAAGGATAACCTTTTCACCCTGTTCCAACGCGTTTTCGACAAATTTAATAGTATGTCGGCACTTAGCAAAAGCAAGTTTTCGACGGGCAGTCGTTAACCTACCAACCGCTCGCCGCCGCTCAGAGTGCTCTGGCTGATCCTCAATCGCATCAATAGATTCAGGGGCATCAAATTTTGTTAGAAATTCTCGGACAGTGTTGTTGAAGTGCTGAATCGCGACAGGATGGAGTTCAACGTCTAACCACGTTCTCACTTTCGGAGGGAGATCTAAAACCTCGTTTTTGGTGCGCCGCAACATCACACCGTGCAACTGCACCGTTAATTCCTCAATGTTGCTTGCGCCGTCTGCCACCAACCCAAAATCTCCTTGATACGCATCGCAATAACGTTTGGCAAAACTCAGGAAACTTTTACCCAGCGGATGGTTCATCAATCGTAATAACGGGAAAAGATCGCGCGGACGATTCGTCATCGGGGTACCCGTTAACGCATGGACGACCGGTTCCCCCCGAATCGCTTTCACCAATTTCGCAGCATTGCGGCTGCGCTGGCTCTGGTGATTTTTCAGGTAATGTGCCTCATCGAAGACAACGCCTTTCCATTCAAAAGCGAGGAGACCTTCAAGGTGTTTGCCGAGTATTTCGTAGTTGATGATAACCCAATCTCGGAAATCGCTTGGCGGGAGTGATGTCGGACCCACAACAGCAGGTTCGGATGTCGGAAGGACGAGTTGGATCTCACGAACCCAATTCCGTTTGACGGAGGCGGGACAGATTACAAGATAAGGACCTTCAGCCTCCGCCTCAACCATCGCAATAATGGACTGGCGGGTTTTACCGAGGCCCATATCATCGGCAAGGAGCGCACGGCGACGACCCAGCAGAAAGGCGATACCCTCTATTTGATGCGGGTATAATCCTTTGGCAATCTCTTCAGCACGTCTACGGCTGCCATCATGCATGCAGTTTCTTCCTCTTATCTGCCTCTGTCAACCAGCCATAAATCTCCCTGACTGACTGTGGCGAGACGCTTCAACATCACCGCACCGGGGAAATTCGGTGACATACCAGTACCCATAGCGAAAATGCGTCCATTACCTGTGGCGTATTGACCGACAAGCGTCAGATCCGGGCCTTCAATCGTCGTAGGAATGCCATCGCTGAAGAGGACGACAAGCGTCGGACCCGTTTTAGCGATTTCTGTTAATGCCGTTAGCATATCGTGATCCGTCCCTTTTGTATGGATGTGGGATTGGATGTCGGCGAGATAGTTTGACGATGCCGCGACTGTCTGATCCGTCACAGGAACAAAGTTTTCCTGATAAACGGCGAGTTCCGTACTGAATGCCACGATATTGAAACTATCGTGCAGTTCAAGGAAGGTCAGCGAGTCCCGCATGAGATCTATAACCTTCTTCAGTTTGTGAGGCGGAAGATTCTGCATACTGGTCGACAAGTCCACGCAATAGACAATCCGCTGGGGTCCCTCTTGCGCTTCGATAAATTTCACTAATCGACTCTTATAGCGGGTTTCAACCTTCTCCTCTTTCACAAACGGACGCTCAATGACCTTTTGGACGCGCGGTACGTTGTCAAATTCGACCGCTGTCGCCGTCGGTCCGATAGGTTCACCGAGAGTTTCGGTCTCAAACTGTTGAAATGGTGCCGGATCCGATGCCGAGACGACACCACGACTGCTGACAGGCGCGTTGCTTGTGAGGATTTTGAGGCGTTGCTGGTTCGTAGCGCGTGTCCTTTTCTGGACAAGTTGTGCCCGCTTTGGCGGCGTTATACGTCTAACTTTCGGCTTCTCTTCTCTGACAAACAGCGCATTGATGCTTGAATCCTCACGCATCGGTGCCGTGCCAAACCAATAGAAGACACCAAGCACCCCAATACCGAGGTGTAATAGAACTGAAATAAGGAATGCTTTGCTGGATTTCGATTTCATTTTTTTAATTTACCTTGCGGTTCGATCAGGTGAGTCGAATAAACGACGATCCTCTCCGTAGATCCGCCTTCCACTACGTTTCAGGCTACTTTTTCGCTTGTCTTTTAATGCCTCCAGCATTTTTTTTTCCGATAGCGTGAACAACAGGCACAGCGACACTATTTCCGGTCTGTTTTCTAATCTGCATCATGTTGCCTATAATCTCGAAATTTTCAGGAAACCCTTGTAGACGAAGCATTTCCCTACCAGAAAGTCGCCGAACACCGTTCACCAAGAGATAATTATAGGAAGCACCAGCTCTTAACGCACACGAGAACGGTAAAACTGAAATATTGCCGCCCTTGTTTTCATGCCAAATAGATGGAAAAAACGGTGTGCCTTTGCACTTTTCACGTCGGGACTTTTGGATGCGTTCCGATGCAAATAGACTCGGTTCAACTGCTTCGTCAGGTTCTAATACCTCTGAGAGCGGTTTGTACGCACCAATAGGCTTCGGGAAATCAAATGCTATCGGTTCGCGAAACCCAACAATGAAAATCCGTTCCCGTTTCTGCGGTAATCCGAAGTCAAGGGCATTCAACACCTCGTGATAGGTGGTATAGCCCAATCGTGACAATTGTTCTTGTATAACACCGAAGGTTTGCCCCTTGTTATGGGTAAGCAGCTGCTTGACATTTTCAAGGAGAAACGCATTCGGCTGCTTCTGCTTCAAAATCCGAACGATGTCAAAAAACAGTGTGCCGCGCGTGTCTTCAAATCCCTGTTTATCCCCGATAATACTAAACGGTTGACACGGAAACCCAGCTAATAAAATATCGTGCTTCGGGATGTCGGTTTCCTTAATTTCGGTGATGTCCCCGGCAGGTGTCTCACCAAAATTATGCGCGTAGGTCTGTTGGGCATATTTATCCCATTCAGAACTAAACACGCACTTTCCACCTAACTTCTCAAACGGAATGCGAATCCCGTCTATACCAGCAAAGAGGTCAATAAAATTAAAATCGTTCATTGTGCGTAAAGCATAGCATATCTTATTGACTACGTCAAGTTTTTTGATTCGCTTGCACAGGATATATAGCAAACATAAATAGGTAGAACGACCCGCCTATACGCGCAATCTACCGCATCGACATTTGCTCTTTCGTCTCTAACTGCCGACGCAGGACAACACCCCACTGCCCAACAACCCACAGTGCTTTACCGTCTTTAGAACGCGTGATAACATATAGGTTGTTGTCGATATCGGTATGCTCCTGTTCCCACGTCTCACCGCCATCGGTTGAACGGACAATCGTCCCTTCGTTGCCGACCGCATAGACCTCCTGTTCGGAGAGTGCTACAACACCGTGGAGATCTTGCGGAATGCCAGTTAATTTCGGTTTCCACGTGAAGCCACCGTCGGTTGTCCTTAGCACAATACCAGACTCACCCGCTGCCCACCCCTTCCGTTTTGTGATGAATGAAACAGCGTTGAGATCATAGGTAACTCCAGTTTCATGCATCTTCCAATATTCGCCACCGTTGATAGTCCGCTGGGTAACCCCACCTTGTCCGACCGACCAACCGAGCGGCGCGAATTTCATATCCACGCTCAGGAGTCTGTCGTTCGCAGTTGTTCGCTGAGGTGTCCATGTGGGACCACCGTCTTTGTTATGGATAATATCCCCAAATTGACCGACTGCCCAACCTTCAGAGAATTTACCAAAAGTGACATCATTCAGTGAGAAATTGCCCGGCGAATCGCCTTCCATAAACGGCGGACGTTCAGGCGTGTCACCCGCTGTCCACGTGTCGCCATCTGTCGTATACAGCACGGTGCCGTCACGTTGCATCGCCCAACCCCATTTCGGTTCTAAGCTTGCGAAATGGACACCGATGAGACGTTGACGCGTCCGACTCGGAATCGTCTCCCATGTCTGTCCACCATCTTGGGTCTCCCATAGCACGCCACCGTCACCGGCTATCCAACCGTTCTTGTCGTCGTAGAAGAGCACCTCTCGGAAATTGTTAGGCTGCTGTTCGCCGAGTTGACGTTCCCATGTCTCACCACCGTCTGCGGAGCGATAGATACTACCAGCACTACCGACTGCCCACGCGTGGTCTGCATCAAGGAAGTACACACTCGCTATTCGACGATCGCCGCCGCGTCTACGTCTTCTGGGTTCGGGAGGCGGCGGCGGTTGTTGCTGCCTTGGCGGCGGACGGTTCGCACTTTCTGTATTCGGCGGGAGTTCGCCCTCAGGGACGAGACGCCCTGGACGTTGTCTCTGCGATCGAAACCGATTTTGAATTTCTTCCGGTGTTTCATCGTATGTTAATGTCGGACCCTCTGTAACCTCTTCTTCAATATCTTCTGTTTCTTCTTCCATTTCCGCTTCAGGTTCTTCTGAGAACTCAGGATCTGCCTGTTCCATGCCGAACATGGCGAACAAGTTGTCTTCTGTGTTGTCCCCTGTACGAACAGGAACAGATTTCCATGTCACGCCTCGATCTTCGGTAATGTAGGCACCGCCACCACCGAGTCCCCAAGCGTACGTATCGGAACGGAAAGTAACACGCTGCAAGCCGCGCGCGCCTTGTGATGTGGTTTGCAACCGCCACGTTTCGCCGCCATCCGCAGTTAACAGGGAATTCCCGTTGCCGAGAACCACCCAACCGTTGTTCTCATCGGCAAAGTGGACAGCGACACCCGGTTGATTCGTTTTTGCCTGAATTTTCCAATAATTACCACCGTCAACAGTATGCAGAATGAACCCACCATCTCGACGTTGCGGTGTTACTGCCCAACCTATCTGACTGTTGATGAAATGTATGTCGGTGATGCCTGCCATGGTTGTACCGGTTTTTTGGATTTTCCACGTCTTTCCGCCATCCATCGTGTGCAAGATTTGACCAATTGCGGCACCGAGCCACCCTTCGTTAGCGTTTAGGAAATGCATTGTGCTAACGCGCGGTAGGTTCTGCTTCGTCGATTGAAGGATCGGTTTCCATGTTTCGCCACCGTCTTCGGTTTGGAGTAAGACCCCGGAACCGAGCACTCTACCGTGTTTCGCGTCAATGAATTCCACTTCACGCAGATTTTCGCTCACACCGCTATGTTGCGGGAGCCACGTTTGACCGCCATCTGACGTATGCGCTATGGCACCGTCTGACCCGACTGCCCAGCCGTTCTCTGTGTCTACGAAATGCGTATCCGAGAAATTGGTGCGCCATGCCGCCTGACGGATAATGTCCCAATGATAGACAACAGGTTCAGTCTCGACTTCAACTTCCTCGACAACTTCCGGCTCCTCAGCAACCGGCGGTAGTTTAGCAGGCAACTGCGCCTCTTCAATCGAGTATCGCATCGCTATGCCACCCTTACCGACGGCGACAACGCCATCAGGCGAGAGCGCGAGACCGTAAAGGTCGTTTTCGGTACCGCTCTCCTGCATCTCCCACTTTTTTCCGCCATTGATAGTCGTCAGCATCACGCCGTTATCACCGACGATTAAACCGTGCTGGGCATCCGCAAAATAGAGTTTATTCAGATTTTCTTGTGTGCCACTGCGTTGGAAATTCCATCTCTGGCCGCCGTTTTTTGTGTGTAGAATCTCGCCAAACTGCCCAACAATCCATCCTGTGTTTTCATCTGCAAAATAGACACCGTAGAGTTCATTAAAGGTCCCGGTGTCCTGTTGGTTCCATGTCAGACCGCCGTCTTCCGTAGCGAGGCAGACACCGGGCCATCCGATCGCCCAACCTCTCTTTTCGTCGAGAAAGAATACACCCTTTAGCATCAGAGACAGAAAATCACCTGTCGCGGTTTGCGGCAACCATGTTTTTCCACCATCAATCGTATGTATGATACTACCGAGGTCCCCGACGATCCAACCGACCTCAGGACTCACAAAGTGGACAGCACGGAGCGTGAAGGAGGAGGGTCCACGCTGACGCTCCCAATTCGCGCCGCCATCGCTCGTATGAACAATCAGCCCGCGATCGCCGACTGCCCAACCGTGTTTATCTGTCGCAAAATAGATGTTCCAAATACCGTCCCAGATATCCGTTTCGAGTTCAGTCCAGGTCTGCCCGCCATCGTTGCTCATCGCCATCGTGCCGCGCCTGCCGACTGCAATCGCGCGGTTGGCATCCGTAAATTGGACGTTCTGCAAATCGTTCGCTGTCGTACCGCTCGTCATCTCCCATGTGGCACCCGCATCCGTCGTGTGCAGAATCGTACCAAACCATCCAACTGCCCACGCTTCCGTTGGTGTCGTAAACTGGATACCTGTCAAATTGTTTTCGGTACCGCTCTCCATCAATTGCCAATTGTCGCCACCGTCTTGCGTCCGTGTAATGAAACCGACATCCGCCACGGCGATCCCGTAATTTTCATCTGTGAAGTGGATACTATTGATCGTATCTCGGACGTGTCCATTAATCATCGGAATACGACTGTCTTGACGCGTCCAATTGATACCGCTGTTTGCTGTATGGAAAATAGAACCATCGCTGCCAACGATCCAGCCTTCGTTGTCACTGACGAAAAAAACCTGCTTATTGTCATTGATCATGCGGTCGCGTTCACCTTCAAAGCGGTTACTCTGTTCTCGCCACGATTCGCCACCGTTCTGCGTATGAAAAATTCTATCGTGTGTCCCGACAACCCAACCTTTTGAATCATTAACGAACCAGACCCCGTTAAGCATAAATTCGCTAACATACTCGAAACGTTTCCACTCTTTACCACCGTTTTTAGTATAGAGAACATCCGAGTCTTCCCCAACAATCCAACCCTCTTTTGAATTCGCAAAAAAGACATCAAGGAGCATCGCGGAGGTACCGCTCTTTTGCAGTGTCCAGTGTCTGCCACCATCGTCAGTTGTTGCTATTAACCCTTCATCGCCGACTGCCCAACCGTAGTCTGCGTTGGGAAAATAAACCGCTTTGAAATCCAACGAGGCATCAGGCATACGAAATCCTGGGCTTGTTGTATCGACTTCCTGCTGCTTCCACGTCTTTCCACCATCTGCCGTATGGACTATCAGACCCCCCTCGCCGACGATCCATCCCTGTCTATGGTTAACAAAGTGGAGATCCGTGAAATGTGTCTCCCAATCCGCTTTTCGGGTCGCTTCCATCTTCACACAGCCGTTAAACAGGAACAGGACACCGAGCAAAAACACTATGACAAGGCTTCTAAAAGCGAGTGTCGGTCTAAAAAATACGCCAAAATTCAGATTTCGCGCTAAGTTCATCTTTACCTCCGATTGTTGTCTTTTGAAAGTCGAGAAGGCGTTGAGTCTTTAGTCGTAGCCGAAATGAACCCTTCTCCGCGAGATGTTCTGTTTAGGTTGAAATTCATACCTGATGTAGCAAATCCCGTGCCATGCTATTAACGCTCTTGTTGGCAAAATGTATGGCGAAAATCGCACAAAATCGGGCATACAATACCACCTAATTGCACGAAATCGGGCAAAATTTAATAAGAAAACTCCAAACACTTGGACAGGTGCGCCTGACGATTTGTTCGCATCTAATAGCCACTGTTTTCGCCGAAGAGTCCAGAAAAAGCAATAGCAATACCTATTGCGACGACAACTGGGAACGCAATAACTGCTACCTGAGCAAAGGCAGAACGCCTACCACCCAACCTCTGAATTGCTCCTATTCGTCCAACGGGTGTTAAGAATAATGATAGCAATAGCAGAACAGCACTCGCTACCGGAACCTCTTCATAAAAATACCCATTCATCCAGATACCTGCCAACGCAAGTGCTATAACAGCGGATGCACCGATCGGAAACACGGGTACTTCGTCGTCAGATTGCAGAAAGAGCGTAATAATCCAGATCGCTGCAAAAAGTGCTGTCAGGATACCAGCGTGCTGTGCTAAGCGTAGACTCCCAGAGGCGGCAAGAATTAACGCTGTTCCCCCAGAGAGTCCAAAATAGACAAACGGACTCCAACCACCCGATGGCAACGCCGTAAAACTTTGTTGGACTGTGTTCCAAAAGATGAAGATCACAACGGTGAGGCATACCCACCAGATGATGCCTTCAACCTGTCCCCAACTATACTTAAACATTGAACTCAAAAGCAGGCGCGATATAACGATGGATACGACTACCTGTGCAATCAAGCGACCCCATAGCGCGAGATGCCAAAAGACACCTAAGATAACTCCAATAAGCGCGAGATAGCAGAGCCAATGCACACCTTCTCGGGGCGGAAACGGCGGAATCCCTTCTAAACCGATGTATCCGACGATGTAACCGATACCCAATGCGATACCGATAAGCCCTCCGAAAGACAAACCCTTCGCTGCCTCGGATTGATCGCGCGCACTTTTAGAAACGAGAACAAAAATCCCGCCACCAACGATGGCTGGTAGAAGTAAACCCAAGACAAGTTGTTTGAATATTGGCATCGCCGCTATCCCCATTGGCGAGGTGTTTTTGCTTCGGTGTTCCCCGAGGCAACCTCACCAACGAAAGTTTTTCAACTAAGTGCGTCCGTAGCGCATCGAAAACGCACACCTATTTGTGTTTCGCTTCAATACTGATGATAAGTCGGATGTCGTCGCTGATACCTTCCATTCCGTAAGTCATCCCAAACTCGCTCCGCTGAATCGTAAAAATGCTCTCAAATCCGATGAGAGATGCGCCATCTCTCCCTGTGGCGCGCCCCGTAATTTCGACATCCACGGTAATTGATTTTTTCACACCGTGTAATTCAAGATCGCCTGTAACCTCCAGCACATCTTCTTTCCCTTCCTTCGTCTTGACTTCCGTGCTTTTGAAAGTAATCACAGGAAACTGCTTGGCACTGAAGAAGTCGGAACTTCTGAGGTGTTGGTCGCGTTTTTCGTTGCCAGTATCAACGCTCGCTGCCTGGACCTCAAATTCCACCATGTATCCCTCAGCATGACCGCCCGCATCCATTGAACCCATCGCGATCATGCCAGTGAATTCGTTGAATCTGCCGTAATTGTAGGTAACCCCATTATGTTTTGCGCGAAAAAGTATCATTGAATGTGCGGTGTCAACTTCATACGGTGTTACACCCATAGGTTGCGTAATTCCAGCAAAACCGAGAAGTAGTAAAAGCACAAGGCTGCCGATACTGAAAACCCGCAAATTCCGTCCTAAATCCATTTTCATTGAAAAATATCTCCTTTTTTAGCGTGAAATTTTAGTAAAAAATGTGTCTGTTACGTAAAAACAAAAGAACAAAACAACGAAATAAGTATATCGTGTTTTTCAGAACGTGTCAACGAAAATCAACCTTCCAATTCGCAAGCAAACGAATGGATTTTGTGTAATCTGTAAGATATGGATCGCGATGGCATTTTTCCTGAACAGAAAAGCGTCAATATTGCCGTCACAATTGGTCGAGGTTTTTGGTATGAATTTCGTGTAAGAAATAGTGATCGTGATAGCGTTTTTTGTGAACGGTAGATCGTCAATATTTGGATCGTTTTTGGTTGGGAATTTGGGTATAAATTTTGTGTAAAGGATGGGGAGTGCTTTGGTCGTTTGCAGCAGCAGAAATGTGGAAAAACAATTCGGTAATTCTGTAAAGAATGCTAGGGTTTTTACATGAAAGTCTCCCGAAACCCAATAAATACCGAATTATTTCAGCCATATAGCAGTACCGAGTTTAAGAGTTTTCTGGTGTCCGGATTTTTCAAGCGTGACCTGTCTAGGGTGGATATCGGTAACGGTTGTGTCTTTAGAGAGCAGGTCACCGGTGGTGACAATATACGTTTTGTTTCCTTGGATAGTTTGGATAATCGCTTGTGGTGATGTTTTCCCATCTGTAGAGATGCGGGTTCCGAGCAATTGGTTGGGTTGTGAAATGGCAGTCGTGACCGGCAGACCGATCTTACAGAAGGAGCGGAGAGGCGGGGGAGGATGCCGGGCATTTACGGAGCCTCCCCATAAGTTAATTTGCTTATTGACATGTAATTGCTAATCACTATTGGATAAAGTGGTTTTTTTCTTGGCGGGCGGTTCATTTTGGAGGTAAGGACGTAGCGTCTCTCGAAGTTTCTGATGGGCATGGTATAAGTGTGATTTAATGGTCCCCTCCGACTTGTTCAGGTGAACGGCGATCTCTCTCATTGAGAGTTCTTCTCGGTAACGGAGATTAAAAACGCGTTGCTGACCTGCTGGGAGTTGAACCACTGCTTTTCGGATGATGTGTCCGAGCTCCTCCTTTTCAAGGATTTCAGGCGGCGATGCGTGTGTTAGCGGCATTTGAATGGTGTCGTCTGGATTTACGGTGAATTCTTCGTAGGCGAAAACAATCTCTCGTTTTTGTTTACGAATGAAGTCAATGCTACAATTAATAGCAATTTGGTGGAGCCAACTGTAAAAAACAGATTTTCCCTTAAAATCTGGCAGTGCTTGCCATGCTTTTAGGAATACTTCTTGGCAGATGTCCTCGGCAGCCTCGTGATTTCGAACGCGCCGATAAATGAGATTGTAGATTCGCTGCTGATATTTCCGGACGAGCGGATTAAACGCCTCTGGATCGCCATTCTGCGTGCGTGTAATGAGTTCCGCATCATTGAGGTGACTGAGCTCTGTATAGACGAAAGTGTTTTTCATATTTTTCTCATTTCATAGAACAGGTTAGTGTTGAAATCCTGTTTGGACCATGAACAATGATTCCAGCACTGTTTGCAGATCCGTTAGTACAAAGAGGGCTATCGACTGCTTTTGATAAGTGTTGCTTCAAGTTCGGAGATTCGACGTTCAAAAGATTCTATCTGCTTTGTGAGATATTGGATTTCTGATTTAATAAGTCCGACCAGCTCTTGGGCATTTGACGGTTCAGAAACAGGTTTGGGGATTTCAAAAATTCGCCAAGTGCTACCAGAACCACTGGAAATATTTTCGGAAAATCCCCTGTCTTTCAAGTACCTTAGCGCGGCTTTGATAGGGTTTGTTTTCGCGATTGATGGAAGTCCACCATATGATTGATGATATTGGATGACCCGCTCATCGATTTCTCGCCTGCTCGCTGTTTTTCCTGCGAATAGTTCTAAGATAATTGCCTTGGCGATTTTGGGCTTAAGGCGTGCCCCTTTATATTTATAATTTCGGTCCATGTTATCTATTCCTTCCTTATAACCATCAAGGATCGGGTTCACTTGGACATCTCCGAGTTTTAAACAGGAATACGATATAGCGTGTCAATGACATTGTGTGGGGTCTTCATTTCGTATTAATACTTGTAAAATGTGCTTCAGTATTCTCGGTTTCTATAAGCGAGATGTGAAACATGCCGTGATGTCGGGTTTCGACGTAAAGTCGATTGTTACTGATAACAAAGGATTGTATTTTGCTCGGAACCTCTGAAGAAAACAGTTCCCACTTATTGTTGTCAGCATCTAAACGATAAGCACCGCTATCACCGATGCCATAGATTACAGTGCTATCTGCAGCGAATTTGTCTATAACGGTGGGCATACCGGTTTTATCGGTGATGACCCGCCAATGTTCTCCAGCTTGTGAAATCAAGGCACCTTTATCCGTTGCAAGACAAATCGCTGAACCTGCGAAGGTAATCTCTTTGAAATGTGCAACGGAGATTGGCAGTGTTGACGTGATGTCTTTCCAGTTGTTTCCACTGTCAACGGATTGAAATAATTTGCCATTCGATTTACCAGCGTAGACGATTTCACCTGAAACAGCCAATGCAGACTCCGAATCAATATCGACGAATCCTGTGTCTGTCCATGCGGGATCACCGGGGCTCCATTTGAAAAGTCGCTGCCTAAATTCAGCGTAAAATGTCCCATCACCGACAGCAAAAGCTCCAATTTTTGTGTCTTTTTTCCTAAGTAGATGCAACAGATATACTGAGGAAGTACGATCATCTGGTACGACCTCGGCTTCAAAAGCAGGGACACCGTGAACGGGGATAAGTTCATCGCTAGCGGCAAATGTATGAAAAATACTCGGTTTGTTCTCCTGAATCGAAATGGCATAGAGGGCAGTATCGGCAATCGTTAGCTTTATGTTCGCATAAAAATCGGTATCTAATTCAGGCGTTTGCTCGGGCGGATTGAAGCGAGCACTTTCCCAAGTCTCACCCCCATCAGTTGACTGGACAAGGTCACCACCGATATGCATATAGAGCCGGTTATTTAAGGTGATCAAGTCATGTGTGAGCGGACCTGTCATCCCGTTTACAAATGGATGCCAAGACGCACCGGCATCGATTGTGCGGCTGATCCCGAATGCATCGGCTTTATAAAATGTCCTTTCATCGATAGCGATAGCTGGGAATCTGGGTACCATATATGAACTGATGTTGGATCTGAGAGAAGTCCAAGTGTTCCCACCATCAACGGATCGAAATTCTGCTACGCCGAAAACTAAGAGTGTTTTACCTGCAGCCAAAACCTGTATCGCAGAATCTAAGTTTATGACTTGAGATTCATCTGTAGGTGTTATTTCAGTCCACGACGCTCCCAAATCTGCGGAGTGGAATATTCTTTTTCGTGCGTATTTACGGTTTATTGACGGATTTGATTTATCGGTTTCCGGCAAAACGACATCGGGTGCTATTCCAACGTATAGGTTGTTTTCCTCGACGGTCACAGCGTAAACGGCATCAGATAGTTCGGTAAGCAATTGTTGCCAATCGCTTGAACCGAGGCGACGATAGAGCCCCCGGTTTGTGCCAGCAAATAGCGTGTTTCCGATTGCAGCGACTGTATAAACCCGTTGCCCCGCCAATCCGTTTAAAGGTATCCAATGCTTACCGGCATCAATAGATTGAAAAATCCCTTTTTCTTGGAGTGCGAGATACAGTGTTATGCTTGCTTGTGGGTTGTGTTTTTGGCGTGCATCAGTGATGATGAGTCCACTGGCGATGCCTTTGGGACGTTGCCCAAGGGCGTTCCACGTTTCACCGCTATCTTCTGAAGTGAGTACTTCATCAGCAGAGACGGTATAGAGGATGCCTTGATGTTCTGTTATAGGCACTCGGTACTGCCCGGTAGGGATATCAGCGTTAATAAGCACCCATGTTGCGTCGGGAGTCAATCTATAGAGTCCCGTTTTGGCGGCAGCGTAGATCGTTCCGTCAGCGGCTTTAAAAATGTCATAGACGACACTACCTTTTGGTCCGATGGATTGGGTCCATTGTGAAGCGGAAAATTTAGCAGCATCGTCGTTCCATGCGTTTGTGGTGAGGGGGGTTTGCGAGGTTTGCATGCCAGCACCACTGTTTTTACTGGCGGTGATCGTTCTGCCGATCTGATTCCGCGCAGCAGGCTTTGAAAAAATCTCAATAAGGATAGGTTCATCAACGAGTTCAATAGTAGGTTCAGATTGTGCGTCAAAACTATATGGCCGCTGAAACCGGAGCAAGTATTGACTACCCATACCGAAGAGTATCACCAATGCCATTGCAGCACCGAAAGCTGCCCAAGGGAGTAAAGGTTTCTTCGCGGGGGGTGTGGGTGTCGGATTCAGGTCGGCAATGTGTCGCATGACATTTTCAATGAGAGTGTCAGACAAGTGGACCCCGTTAAGTGCTTCGCGGACCAGTGTTTCTTCTTTTTCTAGACGCTTGCGGGCACGGCGAAGTCGGCTCTTAATTGTATTCACCGACACACCTAAGAATTTGCTGATCTCTTTCGCTGTCATTTCACCGAGAAAGTGAAGCGTCACAACGGTGCGTTCACTTTCCGGGAGCTGCTGTAAAAGTCTTTTGGCAAGATCTTGTCGCCGCTGAGTGTTTTCAATTTCACGCTGATGCGATATATGATGTGCGTAGGAGGCTTCTTCAACCTCTTCTGGACGTGTGTCTTCTAAGGGTTGCATATTCAACTTGTCCATTTTCGCTTTATTCCGCTTTATCCAATTAATACAGCGTCGATTCGCGATAACATAAAGCCATCCTTCAAATCTGTTTGGATCCTCTAATGTCCCAAGTTTTTTGTAGACTTGGATAAAGGTGTCTTGAGTAATTTCCTCTGCAATGTGAAAATCCCCAATTTTCCGCCATATAAGGGCATGAACACCTTTTTGGTATTTCCGCATTAATATACTGAAAGCCTTGTCATCGCCAGATAAAATTCTACGAATCAGTTGAACATTGTCATCTACCATCAAAATTCTCCTTGCTACAAGTTGATTTACGGCTATATGCTTCTGGGTAGCAAATGTACAGGTTCCCGTGATATTGCCGCTACTCAAATTGATTAAACCCATTAAAATGTGCCCGACATGTGTGATGGTATCGGTGAAATTTAAGAGCATAACGCAGCCCTTTTAAGTTAAAGACACAATTTATTGCCGAAAGGGTGCATTTAGAGTCAAAAAAACACGATTTTTTATCAAGATCGTATTTTTTGTTCAAACTGTAGCATGTAAATTGTCCAAATTTTAGTAGTAATTGTAGCATAAAACACATTTGTTCTCTGAGATTTTTTAGCTTAGTCTTTTAGGATACAATCGTTTTTTCGAGGGTGTGCAAGTTTATTCAAAAATTTATATTCGGTTGGGGTCAAGATATTCTGTTTTTCTACTCAGAGTATTTCTTTTTTTACTTTTCCTATTTTCCTATAGATTGTTGTAAATCCCTTATTAGACAGTTTACGCCTTTAAGACTTTTTTAACACTATGCACCTTTTTCGCCAATAGATGTGTCTTAAGTTATAAAGCGTGAAAAGTTAGCACGCAGAAAATTTTATCAACTTAACAAGACGAAAGCATGGAGAATAACAGTGAAAGATTTTTTTCCAAAAACCTTGCATCCCCTACATATCTTTGAAGAGGATGGGGTGCTTTATGCAGCGGACCTTGAGAAAGCACGCATTGTTGAGCTGTCGGTTCTGATGAAAAAGATATTGAAGTTTGCGGAGACGCAGAACGATCAAGAAATCCAGCGGACACTCGGAAAATCTTATCCGGATGATGACATTTTTGAGGCGTTTGAAAGGTTCGCCACACTTGAGCAGCAAGGTCTGCTCTTCAATCGCGGTGAAGGTCTTCGGACGACTTTCGTCACAGAGAGTCAACGGCGCAAGTTACTTGTCGCTATTCCAGGGATTGCTGTAGATTCATTTTTTGATATTGAAACGTTATCTGCTGGGACGAATGTGGCACTTTCTTACATGTTTCATCATCTCATCAACTACGTAGACCTCTATTTTGCTGGCAAACAAAATCGGAAGTTAGCGGAGCGTATGTATGAGGTCAATATGAATGTGCGCGACTTCAAGCGACTGGGTAGAAGAATTAGTGAAACATACTTCGGTATTCTCACGCTACATCAGGAACATGAGAAATGGCTTTTCCCGCTTTACCAAGAGATCGAACTCCCTCCGATTCTGGTTCAGTGTCATGCCCCGCGCGGACACGGTGGTGCTGCTATCAACTCTCTTTTGCGACATTATGCGGCGATGCGGGATTGTGATGGTTTTACTGCACCCTCGGATTATGTCCGTGATTTTTATTCCGATTATGTCTGGGATCCGAGTTTCTTCAATACTTTGCCGAACGGTGTGGATTCGGAGTTGTTTCAACCGATGGACAAGACAGCGGCTAAGCAGGAAGTTGCTGAAACTGTCGGAGATGCGCGTATTGAAACGATGCCGACTGTTGGTTACCTGTCTCGTGTGCAATCGGAGAAAGGAGCGTCTGTCTATTTAAAGTTGGCGGAACTGAATCCGCATCTGCTTTTCCTGATTGCGGGACCAGGTCTCGGTAGGTATGCGTCGCGACAGTTACCTGATAACCTTGTATATGTTGGCTTCCATCCACGTGAAAAGCTACCAGTTATCTACAACGCGTTTGATGTCTACTGTTTTCTGTCGATGTCGGGTGAGGAGACGTTCGGGTTGACGGTGCTTGAGGCGATGGCGTGTGGTGTGCCGCCTGTCGTCCCGAATTTCGATGGCGTTCCGTCGGTTGTAGGGGAGGCTGGATTAATCGCGGACGCTGAGAATTTCGACCAAGACATAGCGACGTTTGTAAGTTATCCATGTCCGATAGATTTTTCTGAAAAGATTAACGCGTTAGTCAACAATGCAGAGATGCATGAGACCCTTTCTCGAAAGGCGAGAGAACGGGCGGTATCGTTCACGTGGAATAAAACCGCGCACCGGATTATAGAACTGTTTGAGGAACTGCATCGGAAAAAGCGACTTATGAATTCAAACAGGCTTTTGAATGTGTTCGCGCCGACCCAGGCACTGGCATCAGAAGAAACAAAAATGCAGAAATACAAGTCGGTTGTGTTGAGTATGAACACGCGTTACGAGCGATGTCTCATAAGAAATGCGGTGTACCCGATGCGTGTTGAAGATGGGTTAGCACTGAGCATTTTGAAATATCATACTGTCAGAGAAGCTGAAGCACTGCTTACTGCCCTGGTTCCCGATGAGGTAGAAGCCAAGGCAACTCTTAAAAGGGTTCGCGGCTTAATCAATGCAACTGCTTGATCAATAGCTATCGGTCTTCAGTTAACCAATAACTAATATGGGACTTACGCAGCCCCCTTTGCAGGGTCTTCCTTGGGTGTTTCTTCAGGGTTTAAAATCCTGCCTGCAGTGTGTAATAGGTAAATTATCATGGGAAAATACGTAAGTCCTGTAATAAAAATAGGAGTGAAATTATGGTATCTCAAAGGCGTTACCGATTAAAACGGCATTACAAATTTGAACAGAATGATCACAAGTATGTAGCGGATCTTGAGACAGGCGACATCGTTGAAGTAAACGCCGTGGAATGGGAGATCCTTTCGCGTTATGAATCACAAACATGGTATCAGATCGTAGAGGGCTTGAAGCAGAAATACAAGGTGTCCTCTATTTTTGATGGAATTGAGCGTTTGGAGCACCTCGGTAGACAGGGTTCACTCCTGTGCCCAACAGTTGAAGCAGCGGAGATAGTTGGTACCGGCAGTGATGAGCAGCCAAAGTTGTTGGTTCCGTTCGATTTTGCACGGGAGAAAGCGATGTTGGACCACGCTGCGAATTTGAAGCGGTATCGACTCTTAACGCACCTGACAAAATATGCCGGGTTAGAAACCTTGACTTTTTCCGAAGATGGACCAGAGGATAGTAGGGATCTGGGTGAGATCGGTATTCGGCATATAGAAGCTACAGATGACAATACCTTTTCTCCGGCGTGGTATGCCGGTGCTGGTTACACTGGTATTCTACTCCTGTCGCAATGTCTTTTGAGTGATCTGTTCTTCTATCAGGTTCCAGATATCCCGATTGTGCACTATGTAGAGGGTTTTCAAGGTTTACAAGGGCGTATGCTTGAGACGCTTTTGACACTGAATGCTTTCCAAGATACGAAAGATACATTGGTTGTTAAGTCATCGTGGATGAAGGCGTGGCTTGGTGAATTGGGTGTTCCGGAAGAAAAGATATATGCTATTCCTGACGGCATAGATGTTGTCGATCCATTAGACGATAAGGCGTTGGCGAAGCGGCACACGGCTGCGATTTTTGACAATCCGATGTTCGTTAAACAACCGGTTATCGGACTAATATCTGGGTTTGAACCGAATCGTGGCGCGGCGTGGATTTCTGAGTTCGCGCGATCTAACCCGCATCTTGCTATTTTTCTTTATGATGCGATGTTAGCACGACACGCGGGACATCTGCCCGAGAATGTAGTCGCTTTCAGTGTTGACAATGAGAAGAGTCGAGCGATTTTACCACTATTTTTTCAGGCATTGGACCTCGTCTGTTTCCCGGCGGTTCCCGGAACACCACTTTCAGTTGTTTCCGAGGCGATGGCGTATGGGGCGGCTTGTGTTGTGATGACGAAATATGGAATGCCAGAGGAACTGGCGGGGGCCGGGGTTGTTGTAGAATCAGAATGGGATAATTTTGGTAATTTCCGTGTGCCGATGCGGCAACTGGCGGAAACCATAAACCGGTTGTTGGCACCTTGTAGTGCACGTGCAGCATTTGAAAACGCCGCGAAAGGTGTGACGCGACAATTGACTTGGGACAAAACTGCAGAGGAGATCGCGCAGTTGTTTGAAGTAGGACCTCGTAGAAAAAAAAGTCTTTACAGGACAACGAAGTCGCTATTTCCATCAATTTTCTGTCGTCGATACGACCCAGGGACCGGGACAATAGACACATGTGCCTATCGGCATAGGATAGATAAGTATGAACATCTTGAAACCGCACTGGCAGAAGTGTTGTCTGAACATCACACACCTGCTGAAGTTGATTCGGTTTTCAAGCATTTCCAGCGGGTAGGTTCTGCTCCGACCTCTGATACAATTGATGCTGGAAATAAGTTTCCGAGCCGTGGGGGCCAGGAAACCAATCTCGCCAAGATGGAGCATTGGCAGAAAGGAGGAACCCAAAATGAATGCTAAGATCCTTGATAAAATTAACTGACATTTATCAAAAGTTGTGTTATCTCAATGTTTATCAAGGTTCTTTAGGTATAAGTTTGTGAAAATGCGTTATGAAGTCGGTGAGTATCTGTCTTTCTCCCGTGAGTTGAAGTTGTATTTGATGAAATGTGCGA
>JAJEEK010000041.1 GCA_022821065.1 Candidatus Poribacteria bacterium | reverse complement strand
AGGCGCGGAGTGTTTTATCGGCTACTGTAAATGTATAGGGAAATCTTTCTGGCAATCGGAAAAATTTCTTGATGATTATCAGTACAGGTTTGTGAGCATCGTAAATATTAACATTGACAAGCAAACTACGCGCTTCTACGAACCCGAAAACCAGCGAAAAAAGAAGTTGCATGACAGTCCTGAAAATTTTCAAGAAATCCAAGGACATCAAAGTCTCCATTTTGATCAGCTAACTTAATGGCGGTTCTGATAGAATAATCATTATCCTTACGACAATAACTGTATCTTTAACTGGAGCGAAAAACAATGGCATATACAAACGAATCAACAATCGACCTCGACTGGCACCCACTCTCAGAAGAAGAAATCCGCCACTTTGACGACAACGGCTATCTCATCGTCCGGAATGTACTGGACGCAGATACCATCGGCGGACTCATCGAGGCAAGCGACCGGCTCATAGCAAGCGATCGGCGCGAGAACCGTCAACAAAATTTCGACAAATTATACGACAGTTTCCGAAATTCTGTCTCTATTGACGATGCCTTTATTCCGCTACTCACGCAGAAGACCATCCTCCCGGTTGTGGTCCAGCTGCTCGGCGCGCACTTGCAACTCATGACCTCACATCTGATATATAAACACCCGGACCCACCGGGTACACCCGATACCACTCGCAGACCCGGTTGGCATCGCGACTACGCCATGGCAACGACAACACACGGCAACAAGGTGCCACGTATCTTGCTAAAATGTGCCTACTACTTCACCGACCTAAGTGAACCCAATTCCGGTGTAACACTTGTCGCACCCGGTAGCAACCACCTCCTCGAACGCGTTCCGATCCCAAAAGGACAAGCGGATCCCGAAGGTGCAGTTGAAGCGAGTTTACAACCCGGGGATTGCCTACTGTTTGAAAACCGGACCTTTCACGCGGGGGCCGCGAACTTAACCGACCAGATCCGTAAAGGTATAATGATGGGCTACGGCTACCGGTGGGTGACACCGATGGACTATCGCACACAAGAAGAGACGTTGTTAGATAAACTCACGCCACTTGAGCAGTATCTGGTGGGTGAACCCTTCACGAAAACGAAAGAATTTATTCCCAGTGGCAGTGAAAGTCCCCTCGCAGCGTGGTGCGAACAACACGGCGCACCGGCAGTGAGACCCGTTCATTAGCCGTAGGAGGAATTTGTAACCCGATTACGTTAACGTAACAATATCCTTCTTAACAATCTCCTTCGTGTGGTAATGGTCTGCATGGGAAATGAGTTCCAACGTCTCCGGTGAGAGTCGTCCCCTCACCTCTTCCGATACCCGACTCTCACCACGGTGTTGCGGCCTGTAGCGCAAGGTCAGTATGCAACGATACCGATCCTTCGGTTTCCAAGGCAATGCACCGTGCGTTAGAAGTTCAGAGATAATCACCACATCCCCAGCTTTCGGCATGACGTTAACAACTCCCGGCGGAATATCATCGGCATCTTCAATCTTTCCGTGATTGAAAAGATGTTCCGGACGATCAAAAACGGTCTTGTGTGTACCGGGAACGACCAACAACCCACCATCTCCGGGATGCACATCGTATAAGTAGGGAAAAACGACAAAATCATCGCAAAAGATACGACCCTCCCGGACCTCATAACGATTGCAGTGCCATCCAAAATCTTCGCGTGCACAATGCAAACGGAGTCCTTCTGCCGACTCCGATACACCCGCCCGATCCGCAATCATCGTTCCACGAAAGAGTTGCGGTTTATCCCTTGTCAACTCCTTGATGATGGGCCACGTTGATCGGTGCATCGTGAGTGCTTCTAACGGTTTCGCAAACGCAAAGCCGTTCGGAAGGTTTTTATTTCTGGAATCAAATCCGGGCGGGAGTTCTTCGGTAGGCGTTCTGATATATTCATTCGCTGCTTCTTGTGCTGCGTTCAACTCTTCATCGCTCAGAACATTCTTCAGGTGGAGGTATCCAGTCACATCAAATAGATACCGCTGCTCAGGGGTCATCATCCTACTTTTCTCCTTATCCGACAAATGTAATAAACAAAACGTAGGTTGGGTTGAACAGAGATCACTGAAAACTGAGAAAAAAGATCAATTTCCGCCTTTTCATGCCGCTTCAGGTCATGACAATCGTAGTGAAACCCAACATTAAACCGTTGATTCCCACACAGGCCAGTCACTCTCTTGTAGCCTCTTGAATAAATTATCAAAAGCCTCACTACCGTCATCCTCCCATTCGTCGAGACGCACACTGGGAGCATAAGATTCATCCACACCCTGTTTCATGAGCCGTTCCGCCTGTTGCAGGTTGCGGTAGTAGTGCTTTATACCACCCGGCAAAGTAACAACAGAGATATGACGCTCCCATTGCGGCTCCGGTGTTTGAGAATACCGTTTCACAGCATCTTCATCTAACACAACACCGAGACCAACACCTTCTGGCACCTGCATAAATCCACGCTGAACTTTGTGCGGCGTAACAATCAAATCGTCCTGGTAGGCATGACTCGCCGTGACACCTGGCAGGGTCGCAGTCGGTATCACGGCTCCGAGATGACACGCAAACGCTGCCGTGATACCCGTGCCGACATACTGTAGTAGAATCGGCGTGTTCGCGGCGGCGAATGCCCAACCCGAAGCCAACGCACTTTTCACACTCTCGTGGCTACAGAGCGCACCATCAAAATCACCTGCTCGAAGTCCAATCCAAGGCCCCGAAGGTTGACGCGAGGCACCCTCTCGGATAACACCGACACCGTGCAGATAAAACGGAATCCGAATCTCTCGATGCAACCGCCGCCACCCTTCTACATCATACGCGAAAATCGGTTCCTCAAGACCTTTAACAACCGGAATTTTCTCCAGTTCCCGTAGGATAGGCAGTGCTTTCTCAACATTGATGAGCGAGCCGTTGAAGTCAAACTCCACACGAAAATCTGGAGGTGCTACGGTCTGAATTGCCTTCGATTGCTCAACGACATCATAGAACGCACGCGCTTTGCATTTGAGACCCCGATATCCACGTTCAGCAGCAACCTGAACCTCAACGATGGTATCTTCAGGGGACATACACGGCATCCACCAACCCATCGCAACCCACTGCCGAACCTGCTGCCCCATCAGTTTCCACGCTGGCAAGTCAAGATGCTTTCCCATCAGATCGTAGCACGCCATGTCAAGGTTAAAACGTCCTTCACTCATGACATGATCAAACGGATTCGTACCGAGATAGGCATCCAAAACCTCCTGATCAAAAGGCGGTCCCGGATTCTCTCCAAGACCGATAAGACCGCTATCGGTATGGAATTTATAGACCGTGACCAACTCGGTCATCGCAAAGTGGTAATATTTTTTACGAATCCGTTCCTCGTAAGGTACACGCAACGGAATCGCTTCAATCTCAGTAATCTTCATCGGAAAAATTAGGCAAGAAACTGGAGGGATTGCCTACCTCCTTACATTCTCAGTTATCGTTTTTGCTTTAGGTTGTTTTTACTGTTTCTTCGCGTTCCCAAGTTATTTTATCAAAGCACCTGAAAAGAGTCAAACCTAAAGTGCTGTATTACTGTATTGGAATCTCTTTTCCCGCAATGACTGATCCCTATGTCCTGCCTTCTATCCGAGACAATGTGCCAAAAGTGTACTACCGGACTTACAAATTCACCACACAAACATTCTACTGCATGCCACCCAACCTGAAAAATTTGCTTTTTAAGTTCAGGTATAGTATAATTGGGAAAAATTGCTTTGAGGCAGAGACAGACCGGTAGGTTTTGAAGTACCACCGTTTATTCAGACCACAAATTAGCAAAGTTAAGACAAGTTTTTTCGTTGAAATTCGACAGGTGTCAAATACCCTAACGCCGAATGCGGGCGTTTTTGGTGATACACCTATGTGATAAAATGTCCAATGCGGTCTCTCGCTTCGTGAATGTCCTCGTAGGCATTGAGATGAACTTCTTCTTCCTTGTTGAACGTGCGGATAAGTCTTTCAGCATATCCGTTCTCCCAAGGACACCCTCTCTGGGCGACCACAATCTCAAGGTTCTCCATGATGCTTCGGCAGTGAGATATACGCATTTGAAAGATACTGAACGCCTTGATCAGAATGATGGATCTCTGGCACACTTTGACGTAATGCTGCCTCTAACGACTTCAACGTCGCGGAGAAACTTAAGCAGCAGGATGCCTAAACTTTTACCGCAGACGATAGAGAAGTGAGGAAAACCCCAAATGCGATCATTCAAAATTATCGTTGAAAAGCACAAGGAAGGCTATGTTGCTTATCCTCTTGGACTGAAAGGTATTGTCGAGGATCTGAGCGAACTTAAGGAGGGTGTTTCTCATGACAGAGACGCTTGAAACATTAGCAAAAAGGGTAAGTCAATTAGAAAAGGTGGTCGCCGAGATGACACTGCAACTCTCTGGACTCGTTGATACATCAGATCCTGCGGAGCCAAAGAGGCAAAAAGCAACGAATGAACAATATGAGACACAAGCCATTCAGAAAATGCGTGAACATCTCGGAATTGCCGATATAGAACTCATGCCACTTGAAGAACTTCGCAAGAGTATGGCACGCCACGGCATTCGTGCGGAAGATAACGAGTTTAGCCGCGCAATTATTGAAGAACGTGAGAAATAGGTGTGTATTATTTTTATTTTGATGCCAGCGCGCTTGTCAAGCGATATACTGAAGAGATAGGCAGTGACAAAATTGATTTCCTGTTTCAGAACGTTCCATCGAATCGTCTGATGTGTTTAGCCATTGGTGTAGCGGAAGTCTTTTCAATTTGTATGATGGTCGAATTACCAGACACCACTTTGAGCAGGCTGTCGGCTACTTGGACAATGAAATTATCAATATCGAATCGGATTTTGAAACGATACCAGCAGAGAACGGACTTATCTGGGAATCAATAGGTTTGATGGATACCCACTCGATTAACAGTGTTGATGCCATTCTGTTGTGTTCAGCATTGGATATTGCAGACGACCTCCGGAATAAAAAGAATGAACTTGTCCTCATCGCATCAGACCAACGTTTGCTCCGAGCTGCTCAGACTGAAGGGTTATTATGTTTCAATCCCGAAACCAATTCACAAGAGATGTTGGTGAATTGGATCGCTACCCAGTAAATCAATCGAAAAACGAGCGGGGTCCGAAAGTCCGAAATACCTTGCCGTGTAATCCGCAATTCAGACAATAAATCGAGCTTACAAAAAACCCTCCTACCCTCATCCCGAAATCAAAAACGGAGGTATAGCAGAATGGCATTTAGCGATCTCAAAAAAGTCTCTGAAGTCCAAGAAAAATTTAGAATCAAATATACAGCAAGTGACTTTTTCGAGGTTCAGGCAGCAAGTCCTCCGGAGCAATTTCTTCAAGAATTTAGGTTTACCAAGCAAAATATCAACGTTTTTTCGTCTGAGGCATCACGTTGTGAAGCGATTATCTTTCCGATTTTAAGGGAGGTCTACAAGGCGTATGCGGATAACTATGCCCTCTGGATAAGGGAACCAATCATCTACGATGAGACTTTGAGCGGCACACCGGATTACCTCATCGCCACAAAATCTGAATTGGGAATGACTGTTGTCGGCACGCCCTTGATAATACTGGTTGAGGCGAAGAAAAACGACTTTGAGCAGGGCTGGGCCCAATGCCTCGCGGAGATGGTAGTAGCACAAAAAATTAACGCCGACCCGGATGTTCCCGTATACGGTATTGTGAGCGATGGCACCTTTTGGCAATTTGGACGACTTGTTGGTGATGCTTTCACCCAAAACCATACAAACTTCAGCACGGATAATTTGCCAGTCCTTTTTGGGGCGATTAATGCTGTCTTCAAAGAGGTAAATACGGTACCAACTGCACCTTAATCGAATCCGTCCCCTTCTGAACCATCTCAAATCCTGTCAGATAGTCCTCCAACGGCAGTTGATGGGTTACGATATGCTCCACCTCGATTAAACCGCGATGGATATAATCAATCGCCAGTGGATAGGCATAGGGACCTAAATGTGATCCGTGGATATTCAACTCTTTCGTGTCGCCGATGATCGTCCAATCTACCGTCACAGGTTCCCGCATCACACTGAACTCTACAAACGTGCCTGCCTTCCGAATCATGTGCAGTCCCTGCTCAACCGCCTTCGGGTGTCCCGTCGCCTCAATATAGACATCACACCCGTAACCTTCCGTCAAATCCAACACCTCTTGGACAGCATCCGTTTCTGATGGATTGATCGTAATATCAGCACCCAATTTTTTGGCGACCTCTAACCGGTTCGGCATTAGGTCAATAGCGATAAGCATCCCCGGATTTTTCAACTTCGCCGCGCCAATCATACCGAGACCGAGTGTCCCCGCACCCGCCACCACAACGACATCTCCAAACTCAATATTGCCACGTTGCACGGCATGAATCGAACAAGCGAGCGGTTCTATCACCGCCGCATTCGCTGTCGGAATAGCAGAAGGGACCTTATAGACAAGCGAACGCGCAGGAAACTTCATATAGTCCGCCATACCGCCGTTGACCACCGGTTGAAACCCATAGATATTGTGGACTTGGCAGAGCCAATACTTCCCAGTTCGGCAATATCGGCACTCCCAACACGGCACGATCTGCTCAGCAATAGCCGTATCGCCGATCTGGAGACCGTATTTCTCGCCTGCACCTTCACCCAGTTCCACAACCTCACCGATGAATTCGTGTCCAGCGATAACCGGTGCTTCTACATAAGGCTTGCGGTGTTCGTCACCCCAGAAAAGCGGCGCGCCGGTATAGCACTTGATGTCGCTCGCACAGATACCGCAGGCGTTCACCTTAACCACAACTTCACCAGGACCCGCCACTGGCATCGCAACCTCTTCGAGACGGTAGTCGAAAGGTTCACGACACATAACCGCCCGCATCGTTTTTGACATCTAAGTTTCCTTATCCTTGCAGGCAAGGTTACAAACCTCGCCTGACTTTCTCTTCTATCAAAACGTCACGATTCAAGAGATGCCTTACGCCGCCTTGCGTTGTATTAACCGCCGTCTCGCACTCGCACGTGCAAGTCCGACATCCAGCGTAATATGACGGTCATCGGTCATACCGAGATTGATCGCATGCGCCGTTTCAAGATTGAAACCCCACTCGATCCATTCCGGTATATCCGTTTCTGGAATATTACCGGCAACAACCACCTTCATAATACTAACGCCTTTCCCGGCATTGTATGCACGTTGGATGTATTCGAGATGCCGGTCAATCGAACCGCCTTCCAACATTCTACCCTCTTTATTCGCTGTCGTCAGGATAACTTCGATTTCGGGATGGTCTACCACAGCATCCATGACAGGACCTGTGTAGACATGCGTGGAGCAGCCAATAACGCGGATTTTGCCAGCCGCTTTCGCCTCTCGGAGCGCATCAAGCGCACCCTCACGCATAACTAAATCCTCTGACGAAGAGACAGCATGTAACAACATGACATCTATATACTCGGTCTGCAATTCACGCAGTGCCTTCGTGATACTCGCAGCGGCACCATCATAATCCTTCGCAGGCGTTTTCGTCTGGATGACAACCTCTTCTCTGTCAACTTGGCGGATAGCCTCTCCGAGATGCGGCTGTGTGCCATATCCTTCGGCAGTATCCCAGAAGGTAACTCCTTCTTCAAGAGCCTTCAACATCAATTTGCTACCAGCCTCATAGGTATCACAAGTATCCTTAAGCCGTCCGGCACCATAGCAGAGCCGAGAAATCTCTAAACCCGTGTTTCCGTACGCTAAATATTCCATGGTGTCCTCCAATCCAAACTTGTAAGAAATTGAAACTATAATCCCATAAATCCGTTCAAACCTCTTTTGATATACTTTAACAGAATTCCACCGAAAAATGCAACACTTTTCTATACCATATTTTCTCTTGGCAATAAACCAGTTTTCAGGTATCATGAACTATCAACTATGAGTTACCGTGATTAGAACCTTTTATCACGGAAATCATGTAAACCCAAAAAATCAAAGTTCAGGTTCTAAATATGAAGTTCAGCGGACATACCATTTTCAACAATGCAGCTATCGAGATTAATCTGCGCGATGACCGCGTAGCATCAATCCGCGAATTAACCACTACCGACAACAATATACAGATTGCACCGGCACCGATAGACATTCAGGTGAACGGCTTCGCAGGTTTCGATCTTAATACCGAGACTGTTACACCAGATGATGTTTGCGCGATGGTACGTGCCCTCTGGCGAGTCGGCACCGGCTTTTTATGTCCGACAGTTGTCACCGGTTCCTTCGATAGGATAGGCAATTCCTTATGTGCCATCGTAGATGCCTGTAAAATGGACTCCTTGGTAAATTACGCAGTACTTGGAATCCATCTTGAAGGTCCCTATATCTCTGCCGAAGACGGACCGCGAGGGGCACATCCGCTGACGCACGTCAGGGACCCAGATTGGAACGAATTTCAGCGGTGGCAGGACATCGCAGAAGGGAAAATCTGCATCGTAACCCTCGCACCTGAGAAAAAAGGAGCCATTCCGTTTATCGAAAAACTGGTGGCAGACGGGATTGTGGTCGCTTTAGGACATACAAACGCTTCGGCGGACGATATCCAGAATGCAATTGACGCTGGTGCGAGACTTTCCACACACCTCGGTAACGGCGCACACGCCTTAATTCGCCGTCACCCGAACTACATCTGGGAGCAGCTCGGTGCCGATGCACTCTGGGCAAGCCTTATCGTGGATGGACACCATCTACCCCCCTCCGTCGCCAAATCAATGATACGCGCAAAGACGCTCAACCGATGCATCCTTGTCAGCGATGCTGTGGCACTGGCAGGTATGAAACCGGGTATCTATGAATTCGCCGAAAGATCCGTGGAACTGACAGAGGATCGCTGTGTCCGCTTAGTCGGCACAGAATATCTCGCTGGTTCCGCCATCGAATTGGCGCGTGGCATCGAAAACAGCGTCCGATTCGCTGGAATATCTCTCAAAGAATCGCTTTCACTCGCTACGTTACAACCGATGCGACTACTCAACGCAGAACAACACGTAGAGGAGAAAACGAACCTAATCCTCTTTGAATGGGATGCTGCACAATGTAACATAGACCTGATAGCCACAATTGTCGCAGATGAACTTGTGTATCATGCTGAAACATAACAATAACACAATATCAATATCGAAGGGAATACACAATGGAAGGTTATTACGGCATTGGAGAAGTGTTTGTTAAAGTTACGGATCTCGAACGTGCAGCGGAATTCTATCGGGACCTGCTCGGATTTGAAGTGATCGAACGGAACAACCGGCAGCTTTATATCTACTTAGAAACCGGACACCTCGTCCTCAAGGAAGCAGGGAGTCCCGGACACGATGCCGGGGGACCGATGCACTTCGCTTTTGTAACAAGCACCGAACGAATTGAACAACTCGTTGCGCAATTCACTTCCTTGCCTTATCGGACTCGTGGACCCTTCGATTTTGATGACCCGCGCGGCAAATGTCGGGCTTTCTTTATCTTTGATCCAGACGGCAACGAAATCGAGTTCAATGATCTCTACTATCCGGACAACTCCGCTTAAAAATTGCCACTATATCGCGAGGAAACTGAAATGCTAACGCCTGCAGAAATCAACGCCTTTGTTGAAAACGGTTATCTCATCCGCAAAAACGCCCTGTCCACAACAGACATCGATTCCTACCGGAGTGCTATTGATCGTATACTCCACAAATGCCGTGTTGAAGGTTTACACGCCGATCACCTACGTTATATAGATGGAGAGCGCGATGACATCTGGGGTGTTAATAACATTTTCCACCCAAGCATTCGTGAGCAAGCACTTGTAGACGCGCTTGCGCATCCACAGATACTCGACGTTATCGAAGCACTCATTGGGAAACGGTTAAGGTATCACCTCTGTACCTTGCTTGTCAACGCCGAGCAGAAACCGTACCACATCAGATGGCATCGAGATACCGCAGCTGATGGAGAAATCCCGCTTGAACGTCTCGTGAACGGTTTGAGAAACCACGTCCAGCTCAACGGGGCACTCTATGACGATGACACCCTTTACATCGTTCCCGGCAGCCATCGGCGCGAACTCACAGACGCTGAACGCAAGGTACTACAAGAGACACCAATGGCAGAGATGCCTAACCAGCTCGCAGTGAAGTTAAAAGCAGGCGATATTGTCTTTTACAATTCGAGGATAATTCACAAGGGCTACAACCTTACCGGTGCAAAGCGACAGACATTGCACTACGCCGTCCTCGTAGCACCACCGGAAGGGACACCATCGAATGACAAAGGTGTAGAGAGTCAAGCGTGGCTCAATGAACCTAATTTTCTCGGCAGCCTTTCACCGCGACTCAAACCGTTGTTTGATAATTGGCTAAAATACGGATAATCACAATCGACAGCGCACTAATCTTTGTGGCAAATCATCGCTGTGATCCAACAAAACCGTTTGAAGAATGGAAAGCATTTAAGGAGAGATGTATCAATCGCTTTGAGCAAACGGAGAGACGTTCTATAAAGTGCTGGAATAGCGATACACTTCCGCCAGAACAGTGCCCCCACGGCAGAAAGATGAAATTCACGATGCTCCAAATTCTCGAATTCAGCACCGACTGTTTCAACATCGCGTATTGAGAAATAACGTAACTTAGTGGAATATTTCAGAAACATTTTCCGATACAGCCACACCATCGGATGATAACGCATATTTTCGATGAAGACCGCTTTCCCACCAGGTTTGAGAACCCGGTAACACTCTTTAGCAGTTTGTGCGTGTTCCGTAAACACCAACACCGATTTAGAGATAATGAAATCGAAGGTATTATCTGGAAAAGCGAGGTGCATCGCATCCATCAATGCAAAATTAACGGACTCGGCGACATTATGTTCCGATACCCGCGCTTTCGCCTCAGCGAGCCGAAAAGGCAGCAGATCGATGCCGATAACGGACGCACCCCGCTTTGCTAACAGTGTCGCAGTCCCACCTGTACCAGTGCCTAATTCCAGCCCTTTTTTCCCTTCCAAAATTCCCATTTTCGGGAGAATATACTCGAAAACGGGAACATAGAAGTCCTCCCACCAGAGCAGGAGGTCAGATTCAACACTATCGGAACGACTGGTAGGTCGCTGTCCTTTAAGTGTCAACATATTTTTCGATTTTAGCATAAAAAGCGCACAGCGTAAAAAGAAATGGAAAGCGGTCTACGGAAAGGAACTCTCAACCTTCAATCCGTCTCAACGAACCGCAAGGAAAATTAAGAAATCTTCCCCATTTTTCGTAGATTTTCAATGCAACGTTCAGCACATTCAATCGGCGGATAGGCGTACCTCTCCTGCTCAACGATGTACCATTCGGTGCCACCGACGGTTTCACAAGCATGGAACACAGCGTCCCAAGGGATTTCGCCTTCACCGACGTTTGCTTTGTCATTCGTGGCGGAATATTCTTTAAGATGCACCACTTTGGATCTACCGGGATAGCGTTGAATAAAAGATACAGGATCGGCACCGGCGCGAAGGGCATGACCGATGTCAATCTGCATCACGACATCGTCGCGGGTGTTACGGCCGAATATATCCCATGGGATCTCGCCATCCATGGGTGTAAATTCGCCCGTGTGGTTGTGATAACCGGTGAACATCCCTTGGTCAGCGATTTTTTCAGCAATGCCGTTGAAAACTTCCGCTGTATCAAGCCATGCTTGCCGAGAACCTTGGTATTCTCCGGGTAATCCGGGGACAATCAGATACGGATTGCCGAGAATCTGATTGAACTCAACCGTTTTAGCGAGTTCATCGCCGAGGAGTGTGTTTATCCCTGTATGCGTCCCAGCAATTTTCAATCCAAGGTCATCGCACATGTCCCGTAATTCTTCGGCAGTCCGGTCATAGTACCCCGCGAATTCAACGCCTTCATATCCCATCTGTGCAACGGCTTGGAGCGTCAAGGATAGGTCGCCAGCACAATCGTCTCTGACGGAATACAGTTGTAATGCAATCGGAATTCTATTGCTCATTAAGTCTCTATTCTCCACTGTTGTGGGTGCAGCTCTAACTGCACCCATAGAAATTACGACATCGGTAAATTGACAACCTGACCACTATCTGATGATACCAATCCAGCCTCAAGGATTTCCTGAGCATCTCGGCTCACTTTAGGACTACACAACCCTTCAATCGGTTCACCTGTCTCTAAGCAGTGAATGAGGTATTCTGGCGCGTTACGCCGACCTTCTGGTATCGGATCAAGATCAACCACTTCAGCATCGCTACCTGCCCGATGCAGATGGACTTGGTTGCCGCTTACCATCAGCGCACCCTCAGTACCGTACACCACCGGATTCGGTGTAATATAGCCGACCTTCTGCGTCCAAGATGCCTCTGTAATTCCGAAGGCATTCCCGTATTTCATAACGATGACGGCGTTATCATCCGGCACTGGATAGTCTTTGACGAAAGTACCACGGAAAGCCGTTACCTGTTCGGGCAGACCGAGCAGATACGCACACATATCTGCACAATAGCAACAGTAATCCATCAGCGCGCCTGCCCCATTCTTCTCTTCATCGTAAAGCCACTCGTAGAAGTAGCGCGAGCAGCCGATCTCCTTCGGACCGTTGTGTGCAGAACGCCATTTGAAATAGAAAAGGTCTCCGATTGCCCCGTCTTTGATGAGATTCATGGCAGTATTGAGTGCTGGACTCCAAGCAGTGGGCCAATTCACCATAAGCAGGGTCCCAGCATCCGCCGCTGTGGTAAGCATACGATCTGCCTGTGAAAGGCGTGCCGCCATCGGTTTTTCAGAAACAACGTGGATACCTTTCGCCGCTGCAGCCTCAACAATATCAACACCGACACTGTTTTCAGCGGATGCTTGAACAATGTCTAATTCCTCTTTCTCTATCATCTCTTGCCAAGAATCATAGATATTCCCAACACCGGCTTCTGTTTTGAATTGTGTACGCAATTCCGCATTGACATCGCCTGCCGCAACGATTTCGACGTTTGGATGTGCCTTCCAGTGACGAAGTTCACCCCACACATGGTCATGCACGAGCGACGCGAAGCCAACGCGATATGTTTTTGACATCAATAATGCCTCCTATAAGCGCGCCATACCAGCACGCAATGTTTAGTATTCTCTAAAGTTCGTCTACTCTTCAGCTCGAACCGCAATTTTAATGGCTGTTTCACCGTTAATGCGATAGCCGCCATCAAGTGCTTTAAAGCCGTCCTCAACCTGTGAGAGCGGGAGTTGGTGGCTAATCATATCGGCGAAAGGCAGTCCGCTCTGCTCAAGGAGCGGTAAACCGCGAACGAAGTGTTCGTAAGTGCTGCCCCAGATTGCTTCTACACGCAAATTTTTACGCATTAGCAACTGGTTAATGTTGAAGTCAATTGATCCCATATCCACGAAGTGACCCACCTCAACAAAAGTACCACTGCGCCGGGTATAACCCAATCCCTCTGGCGTAGCGGGAAGGAAACCAGCACATTCAAAAACGACATCCGCGCCTTCTTTGCGCGGAGTCTCCGCTTTCACAAGTTCTGTCCGCTCCTCAACAGAGGCGACTTCCTCAATATCAATCGTTACGTCTGCCCCGAGCCGTTTAGCGAGTTCCAATCGTCCGGCGGGTCCGCCGACCATAATCGCTTTTGCAGCACCGCTTAACTTCGCGCACGCAAGCGTTACGAGACCAATAGCACCGGAACCCTGTATAACAACAGTATCACCGAGTTTTATGCCACCCCGCATCGCAGCGTGAACACCGACAGTAAACGGTTCTGTGAGCACAGCGACTTCAGGCGAAGCATCGGTTTTCATGAAACAGGTATTTCCAAGGCAGAGATACATATAATCCGCAAACCCACCGCGAAAATGCGGTGCTTCATCGGGGTTCCACTGAAACCCGTAGGCACCGTAATTCGTCCCGGGCGCGAAGATAACCCTGTCCCCTTCTTTAACCGGTTTGCCGACATAATCGGTTTTCACGCCTTCACCGAGCCCCTCAATAATGCCGACGTTTTCATGTCCCAACAGCACCTCCTGTTGGAAACCGTTCTGCCAGTTATGCAGGTCTGTCCCACAGATACCTGCCAATTCTTGACGGAGCAGCACGGTATTAGGTTCAGGTTCGGGGACCGGGTACTCACGAATTTCAAAATCCTGACCGGACGCGACCACAGCTCTCCCTGTTCGCCTCATTATGTTTTCCTTCTTATCAGCTGCGGGGCATCAATAGACAAACCATTACTACTATACGCTCGCCCCTATTTGCGATAGATGGCTTCAATCTTAGAAAATTTAGGTGGCGACTTGGTTCTGGAGCCGATGAGTGCTTTGGGTCACCACCTGAGGTTCAATTTCGATCCGGATAACCTCAAAACCCGATTCTGTAACATTCATCAGGGCAGAATCAATAGCCTCTTCCAAGGATGAAGCTTCCCGGTGAAAGCGAATTTGCGGAACACCGACACTTGTAGCGAGTGTCGCATCGTTAAAAACGCCAAATAACCTATCAGCCTCTTCCTCAGTAGGTTCAGTCGTTAAAATGAGTGTGAACTCATGCACTTTCATGGTAAATTTCTCCATTACTGATTGTCATATTGTTACCAGTATGAGGGCATCTGTCAATGTAGCGGCGGATATCCCGCGCATGCAGTTCAGGGTTTCTTGGTGTTGATAGAACTTGTGTGCGGCAGCCATCGCGGGCGCGGTGCGGACACCAGAGTTTGCCCCAGATATGCGCTCGGGGCCCCGCCTTCGTAACCCTCCAATTTTTACTTTCAGCGTAGCGAATCGCATCGCGAATATGTTTGTTTGAATGGTTAAACCGCATTTACTTCCCTTTGTTAACCTAACAACCCAAATTAGTTGAGGCCGGGACAAGAGTAAAAAACATTCAGCAAACTAAAATTTGTTTCAACTTTGAAAAATTGTCAAAAATCAGTAAACTGTACCAGGTTCAATGGGTTGATCGGTTCACAAATGATATAACAAGGGTCTGCCAACGTCTCTGAGATTCCAACGACCATGATAAAGACCAAATACTGAATAGTAAATGGACTTTAAATAGACATAAATTAATATAAATGGCAAATAAAGCAAAGTTATATTTCCACATCCAGACATTAGTGATGCTGATATAGCATTTAATCCAGCGAAATAGGAAAGTTCACGAGAGGAACACTGATACCAAGAATTTATAGCGACGATGCTGTTAACAAGAAGAATGAATATAAAAAACGGTAGCGGCACTGCATCTGCTAAATATAATGGCCAACCAAAAACAAGCATCACAAATCCGCCAGCGTACATCCAACTTGTCATACAGCCCATCGGATTCTTCCTTCCTACTTTTTGATGGATGGGCCAGAATGCAAGACTACTGACCCGTCACAGTCATTTCTGTCAAACGTACTTCCGCTTCTTGCGTGAAATCAATACAATCGCTATAATAGCAACGATCAAAATCGGGAACCAAAACGCTTTAACGAAGCTCCAGAAAATGGTAAATCCGATCCAAAGCAGGACTTCAATCCCGACGATCATCGCTGTTTTGTTCCATGGAAAGTCCGCACCGTACTGCTTTTTCAACCGACTCGCGTATAACCACGAAACACCTAAAGTGCCGATTATAGCAATAAAAAACAGCAAATTAACGAGATCTTGGATGCTATTCAAAATGAAACCCATGACAATTTTGCTCCTTATTAAGTTTTACTTGCTATTGTAGAGACACGCTATCAGAAAAAGATAGTAAAATGTGCATTTTCTCTCGTTTTTTCACACTTCGCGGAGAATACGCTCTGGACAACTATAGACCGTCATACGCCGGCCCCGCATGAAACCGATCAATGTGAGATTACCTTCCTCTGCAAGATCAACGGCGAGTGTAGATGCGGCAGAAACAGCGACAACAATCGGGATGCGAGCAAAGAGCGCCTTCTGGACGATCTCAAAACTCGCTCGACCACTCACCATCAAAACATGCTCCTCAAGAGGCACCAAATCAGACAGCAGTGCCTGACCGATCACCTTATCGACAGCGTTGTGCCGTCCTATATCTTCCCTAACAATCAACAGATCGCCTGCCGCATTGAATAACCCAGCGGCGTGAAGGCCACCTGTCTTTTCAAAGACCGACTGTGCTTTCCTCAACCGATCATTAAGCCGATAGAGCATCGCTTGATTCAGACTAAATCCCGACTTCACCGGCGACACCCGCTGCCGAACGGATTCAATCGTCATCTTGCCGCAGAGTCCGCAGCTCGCATTCGCGTGGAAGTTCCGCTGCCACCCCGATTGGGCATCAAGGTTTAGGTCTTCTCGAAGCTGAACGTTGACAATATTCTGGAATGACGATACATCCGGATCCTGCGTATCAGAAGTATTCTCTTCACAGTATGCGATAATCTCAATGTCATCACTTGAAGCGATAAGACTCTCCGTGTAAAGAAAACCGGCGGCGAGTTCAAAATCGTGTCCCGGTGTCCGCATCACAACGATTAAACTCTGCTGCCCTACGCGGATCTCAAGCGGTTCTTCGACAACTAATTCATCTGCCACCCGGATAGGTTCGGCATCTGACCAACGCGTAATGAATTTTGTGTCTGTCGGTTGCATGGTTTTAAATCCGTACACGTCCATGAACAAATATCACTGGAGGTTCATGGCTGCTAACCCATTGTTCGTTGCGATCCATACTCTACCGTTCCCGATGGCGAACGCGTGTATTATCAATTCACCGGCAACAATTTGCGGGGTCATAGTATCTTCCCATTCACCAGAACGGGTCTGATGCACATAAAAAAGATCGTTCGTCGCGATCCATAACACCAGAGGGGTCGGCGGCGGCGGCGGTTGGATATCCGACACCTCAGTCTGTGATTCAACTTCTAACACCTCCGTCTCAAGAACAGATTCAGGTGTCAGTGGATCCGCCACTCCCGCAGGGGATTGAAATTCCTCGTCTATTAACGGTTCCGGGGCATCAACAGGCATTGCCTCGTTCTCTTCCACAACAACGGGTGAATCGTCAAGAACGCCTTCAATGTAAATATTCCTTAATTTTATCTCATCCGCTATGCCCGTATGGAGCGTCGTCGATTTTCCGTTCAATCCATCCAAATCTGCTCGAAAATAACCGTTCGACTGTTCATCCGTGTTGAACCACGTAAACAGCAGTTGATCTTCAGCAGTATCAAACCCGACAACCGTCATGCCTTTGCGCATTTCCGTTGAGTTATAGAGCGACCACTCCTCGGTTTCACGATTGAACATTACAACTTCACCACCCATTGAAGCACCCCAAACCGTCGTAGTCGTCAGCAACAACGTCTCAATGTCATCTACTGGGATAAAACTAAGTTGTCTATTGTAAACAAGCAGCGGATCAACAGTACCGCGAATATTACGAATAACACCGACATCCGTAGCGAACCAAACTTCCCTATCATCCATCTTGATGTCCTTAACCCAAGCGGGGAATCCGTCGGTTGGTGGATAGGTCTGGATTTCGCCTGTCCGTTTATCGTAATGAATTGCACCTTGAAAACGGGTGCCCACCCACACCTCGTCTGGATTCACTGCAATAGCTTGCACATCCGGCACTGTTCCCGTCGAACTGTTTATCAGTTGTGGCACGTCTGGAATCGGTATCCAGTTATTAAAAGCGGTCTCAAAAAGCATCACACCACTCGCCGTGCCAACCCATAACCGTGTGCTATCGACTGCAATCGCTTGAACATGATTGTCAGGCAGATTATTTGCAACTGTATAGACTGTCCAGCGGGTCTGATCCAGGAGCTGTTTCGCACGCTCTTTTAGCGTTTCATCAACGCTCATATTGTGAACCTGTGCAGCCTCATTCCCAGCTTCTTCCACTCTACCCAATTTCAAGTTGACTTCAGCACGGATCAAGTGTGCCTCATAAATCCGATCGCTCACCGGATAACGAAGAATAAACCCCCGCAACGTATGGAGGGCGTCCTCCAACTGGCCGGTTTTCGCTTGTAATTTCCCAATAAGGAAAAGTGCTTTTTCGTGGGACAACATGTCCGGATATTGTTTAACCGCCGATTCCAAAAGCGATAACCCCTCATTGTCGTCCGCTAACTGTTCAACGAGTAAGAAACCGGTGATATAACTCAATCCGGGAACAGACTCGTGTTCTGGATAATACTGTAGGATCATTCGATAGTTCTCTACCGCTTCACCGTAAGCCTCGTTGGCAAGCGCGGCATCTCCAAGCTCCCGAAAATGCGGCACCAAGTCAAAATTCGTCGCGTCAAGGATCGCTACAGAACGGAAGCGTGCCAAGGCGTTTGTATTGTCTCCATTCGCCTTGTAAAGCAAACCGAGTTGATAATGCGCCTCCGGGTATTTCGGAAACTCTTCAATAGCGGCTTCAAACCGGTTTTTCGCTTGTTCAGGAAGTCCTAACTCCAGCAGCATAAGTCCGTTCCGAAAATACTTCGCAGCCGTGCGATCCGCAACGTTTTCAAGGTTTGACGTGAAACTAAGGCTATGCCCTGTCAAAGGAAGCCGTAAAACCTGACCCTGATATTCGATTTCAAAATGGGTATCGGTGGCACCCCGCCAAATACCGGTCAATCTATCGCCGCTCTCTCTATCTACAATGACGTACTGTTGCCCATAAGCAAGATGCTGCTGATAGACGAAGAGAACAATTATTGATGTTAATAATAGAAATAGGTGAAAAGTTTTCTGTTTTTTGGTTTGTGTATTTTTTTTATCCGTCTGATGCAACATATTTTACCTGCAGGAATGATAGATATTTGTTAGGACTTATAATATCAGAAACGTTGAGAAATGTCAAGATTGTTTGGAGACGCTACTTGATACCAAAATCCGTATCCGCTATAATACCCGTTATGAACGACACTAAGTTTCCGATTACAGAATTAAAGGAGACGTTTCAGGATGCAATCGCAAAGGGTCCTGTAGTCATCGTGGCACCGACCGGCAGTGGAAAATCAACGCAAATTCCGCCGTGGTGTACTGCGCTATCAGATGCACCTGTACTCGTCGTGGAACCGCGTCGCGTCGCATGCCGTTCACTTGCCCGATGGGTGGCACAACAACTCGGTGAACCCCTGGGACATTCGGTTGGCTACACGGTGCGTTTTGAAGATGTCAGTTCTGACACCTTAACCCGTATCCGTTTCGTTACGCCCGGCATCGCTTTAAAATATGCTGCGGGACAGGAATTAGACCCGTATGGCACTATCATTTTCGACGAATTCCACGAACGCGGTGTGGAAACAGATCTCTTTCTCGCTATCTGTGAAAAGAAACGCCCCGACGCGAGGTTTATTATTATGTCTGCCACAATCGCGGCACAACAACTCGCCCGGTTTATTGGCGGACAGGTGCTACGCGCGGAAGGGCGCGTCTATCCTGTTGAAGTCCGATACCTTGGCGGCGCAGTGGTCCCTACATCTCAGAACTTAGTAGAACGCGTCGAAAAAGGGATTCATCGCGCCCTCAATGAGACCGTAGGAAATATCTTAGCATTTCTACCCGGAAAGGGTGAGATTAACGCATGCCATGACGCACTGCGAAAGCGGCGACACATCGAGGTTATCCCCCTACACGGTGATCTACCACCCGAAGCACAAGATAAAGCATTTGACACACAATCCCAACGCCGACGTATCATTCTTGCGACTAATGTTGCTGAGACATCCATCACACTTCCGGGCATCACTGCTGTGGTGGATACCGGTTTAGTCCGCCAACGCATCCATCAAAACCGACGCATTGTCCTTGCGCTATGCCCGATTTCGCAAGCCTCAGCCGAACAACGCCGCGGGCGCGCAGGGCGCCTTGGACCGGGTATCTGCTACAGGCTCTGGGAGGAACACGGTCAACTTGAACAAGAGACGATGCCAGAGATTCGGCGGGAAGATTTAACGCAATTCGTGCTCACTGTCGCTTCAACCGGCTATCGTCCGCAAGACCTGAGGTTTCTCGATGCGCCCCCAGATTTCGCTGTCGAACGCGCGCAAACCGCGCTGAAAAGCTGGGGGGTTCTCTCAGATGATGGTACACTCACAACGGAAGGGGCAAAGATTTGTGCGCTACCTATCAATCCTCTCCACGCCCGATTGTTGGTAAAAGCACCATCTTCTCTGCGACGCGATCTGATTGATCTCATTGCGACGTTGGAACGTCCCGCCCGCTTATGGCAGCGCCTCGACCGCCTGCCAACTGCTCAGCAGGAAATGGTTCGCGAAGCCCGCCAAAAAGAACTTTTTCGAGATGGATGCGATGCTACAACAGCCATTCGAACGCTGCGACACGGCAACGAAAAACGGCATCATCTCCATAGAACCGCCCTCACAGAATGCCGAAGAATCGCGACGCAGCTCAGAGATTTCTTCGAGTTACCACCGCTGATGAAAGATAAAGCATCGGCACATCCCAACCGTAATGCTTTGATCGCGTATCTCTTACGTGAATGGGACAGTTGTGCTTACGTACGGCGGCGGAAAGGTAAGGGGTGGGGTAATGGACACGAAGAGGTCTTACTTGACTCCGATTCGCTGCTTCCTGAAGAGCGGAACGCTGCCCTGATTTTGGAAACTGTTGGCATCGCGAAGGGGACACGCGTACAATTGATGGGACGCACTGCCATGCCTTGCTCGTTTGAAGATTTGGTGAACGCAGGGATCGGAACAACACAACTCACTGCTCCGAGACTGGAAGGCGAAGACATTGTCGCAGAGGTCGTAACTGAATACGCAGGACGCGAGATCGGACGCAGCCGCCAACTCTTGAACGGTAAACTGCTGAGAGAGGCGTTAGCATCCCTTATCCTCTCTGGTTCTTTACTCACGGAAGTCGGTGAACACCTCACCCGTGCGATTGACGCTTGGAAACTTCACTGCGGCCTTAATCCTGACATAGATGCATTAGAAACAGCAGATTTGACACCGCACGCGTGGTTGGTTTCACAACTCAATGTCTTGGGCGTAGAGGTCGCTGAGGACTGGCAACTTCTTTCGCCAGAGGATTTGGTATTTACTGAGATAGACGCTGACACGATTGCTGCACTTGAGACACAGTATCCGAAGGAATTTTCTGTCAACGGTGCTAAATTTGATGTGGAATACGATCCTATCGACAAATTGGTTACCTTGCGATGGAAGCAAGGGGTTCGTCAACCGGCGTTGAGTACAGTCCTACTGCCGCGCTGGAACAATTGGAAGGTGCAACTTGACCTCCGTGGGCAGGGGCGGACGGTGCGTCCCTAATTCGTCTTGATTTTACCCAATACAGTTGTGAACAAGTACGACTACCATGTTTCAGTCCTGCGTCGGTAATCTGCCTTATATATAATGCCAGCACTGTTCACATAGATATAGACATAGTAGTAATCATCGTGTCCCGTATCTGTTTCTCCCAAGGCTGCTAATAAACCAACAACAACCTCAGCTTGTGACTCAATATCATAAACGAAAGTATGCCTATAGCTGTCTTGACCTATAGGCGTTGACTGTTTCGGATCGGGATTTTTCTGCAGAAATTCTTCAAAGGACTGATTTAACCAAGGACTATAGAAAGCTTCAACATTTTGATCGTGTTCGATAGTGTGTGTCGCACACCCAATTACTGTGAGCGTAAAGGTCAAGAAGACAAACAGCGTCATATATCCATATCGGCAATTCATGGGTTCCTCCTTGGAAGCGAGATCGGAAATCTCTTGAGTCGTTGTGTAAACGCAAATGAAACGGGTTATTTCAGAATCGTCATCTTCTTCAGCATTAAACGTTAATTACGTTTCCTTCGTTTACATCACCACTTTTGAGAAATACACGTTCTTCCAAGGTCTATCTCTTTGTAGTCCGGAACCTCTTTATTACCTATTTACGTAAACTCTAATTAGTCTTGGTCTTTGATTTTACTCCACGTCGTCAGGCGTAACTGTGGTTGCGGCTCGACAGGTAGAATCGCGGGATCGAACCAATCCGAACTATAATTGTTCCCAGCATGTGTGATTTGTTCCGAAACGAGGCTTCCCAAAGAGATTTTAAAGAGATGGTGCTCCTTTCCAGAAAGTTGGCTGTAGATAAGCACATCGCTGTGTGGCGACCATGCCGGATCGGAAACTTGGACCCCATCGGCAACAACTGTCTCCATCTCAGTCCCATCACTATTGACAATATCAATAGCATGTATAGGCGTGTTATCCTTGGCATCAAGCAAACCTTTGAGAATGAACGGTAAAATATTGAAACGGCTAAAAGCGATTTTGGCACCATTGGGTGACCATACGGGTGCGTGAAGTAGTGATCGTTCCACGGAGACAACAACCCTCTCCAAACTGGTTTTCAAATCAATGACACGAATATCAAGTCCCTCCGCAAATGAAACAAAAGCAATTTCGGTGCCATCGGGTGCCCACGTCGGGTGCCAACCGTTGACCAGACGCTTCTCATTTTTTCCATCAATGTCGGCGATATAGATAGCCTCCTCATCTCCATGGAAGTACGCAATCTGTCGACCGTCCGGGGACCACGCCGGATTTGAGCGTCTTGCCCATTTCTTGAAAATCCGCCTTACATTCGTTCCATCGGCGTTCATGCGGTAAAGGTCATTACCGCCATCTCGGTCCGACGTAAAAAGAATATGCCTTCCTGAAGGCGACCACGTCGGTTCTGAGTCCTTCGCATTATGACGGGTCAAATTGATGCGCCCAGTCCCATCAGGATTCATGATATAAATATCACTCTTATCTTTCACCTTAACATTAAGTCTTGATGCAAATACGATTTTTGCAGTCGCTGGTGCTTCTGCCAACACTTGACCGATAGCGAGCAGCACTACTGAAATCATAAAATAAAAAATAAAGACGCGGATACTTTTCATCAAAAGGTTCCCCCATTAGGCCCCACACACCTATACATAAACTACTCAATCCGTTGAAACGAACAGCGGATTTTCCCCCGGCGTAGCCAACCTTCGGGGCTTAATACCATGCCAAGGTCTAATATCAAATCCAGTCTTGCATCTTTCACCGAGACTTCCATGATTTTTGTCGCCATCTGCGTGGTAAAAACTTCACCGTCACCGGTAACGACCTGCTTATGTACGCCCCTTGTGAAATTGAATATCAAATCCGATATATGTGAACCAGAGATCGGATAGAGGTAAAACCGTGCAGTTTGCGGTTCATCTCCTCTATAGACGACCCGCGTTGCGTATGTCCCATAAGACTTACTAATAAAGTTTTCAATACGGTAATAGTAAAGGTCACCGCCTCTCCAAAATCGCAGTCTGAATCCCTTGAGTTTGGAGGCGGCGAGTGCTGTTTTCGACTTCAAAATATTTTCGCTTCCATCGCTCCCTTCAAGGACCATCTCAAGAAATTCCCACTTACCGAGCATGTCATCCGATAAAAAGTTTCGACTGCGTTTCAGTGCTTCTTTTCGTCGAGCCTCCTCATACACTTCACGACGGGTGTCGCGCTCGCTCTGCATTTGCTGGTATTTCACGGAGGTGCAACCCGTAAACGCCAGAACCAGAATACTGAATGATACGAAAATCTTCATGCGTGCCTCCTAAAACTGCTTGTAAAGCGAACCTTTACGGGTATTCGGGCGTAAGGTTTCCCACTGCTTTAGCTGTGGGATATAAGCCCGCTAATCGTATTGATACTGTCAAAAACATTTGATTTCACCTAAAAAGTGTGGTATAATTAACGTATCAAGTTGGCAGACATTCACAGCGTTACCACTTGGTAGCTTGTCTGCCTACCCACTGTGAAGGGGTTAAAAACTTGAGACTTGATATACTATGAAAACATTTAAATATGAGTTTTATCATCAGTCGAATATAATATGCATTGGCAACCTGCTTGACGATCTTTATGAAGTGCATGTTCACTTGCTTCTATTGCAAAGACGTTATTATCGTATGTATGGCAAGTATGCGGGTTTTGGTCGTATCTGTGCTCATATAACGAAGTTGAAACGGACGACTAAACCGCATTGGAATGCATTGCCAAGTCAAGTGATACAACAAGTTGCCAAGCGTATTCACCTCGGTTATGATAAGTTCTTCGGTTATCTTAAAGCGAAAAAGAAAGGATTGTCCCCTCGCAAAGTAGGCAAGCCTAAAATCAAACCGAGACACAAATAT
>JAJEEK010000094.1 GCA_022821065.1 Candidatus Poribacteria bacterium | reverse complement strand
TTACAAGAAACATTAAAAATACTTCCGCAAAAACCTGAGACGATTGTTATTGACAACATCGCTGAACATCTCGGGTCCCTCGGTGCTATTCATTACACTTCAAATCAAATCAGACCCGGATAAACTGGCGAAGGTATTGTTATGCCGAAGTCATTTTTATTAATGATGGCAGCACGGACAGAACAGCAGAAGTTTTGGACACACTGTTAGAAAACTCGTCGCAATACCCTCCAATTCGTGTTATCCATTTCAGACGCAATCGGGGTAAAGCAGAAGCACTCATGGCGGGATTTGCTGCAGCAATAGGAGACATCGTCATCACTATGGATGCGGACCTCCAAGACGATCCCAGCGAAATACCGAAGCTGGTAGAAGCCCTTAATAACGAAAACTATGATATCATCTCAGGATGGAAATACCCACGCAAAGACCCACTGGAGAAACGAATGTTCTCTTTCGTTTTCAATCGTGTCACCGCGTTTTTCACCGGTGTGGAACTTCACGACATGAATTGTGGATTCAAGGCTTACCGCGCTGAAGTCGTTAAAGAACTGTATCTCTACGGCGACCTACATCGGTATATCCCGATATTAGCACATCAGGAAGGCTATAAAGTCGGCGAAGTAAAAGTCCGGCACCACCCCCGGCGGTTCGGTGTTTCTAAATATGGTTTCAAACGGATACCGAAGGGGTTCTTCGACCTATTCACTGTGCTATTTTTGACGAAATATTTGAAACGTCCACTGCACGTTTTCGGGACAATTGGTGTTATCGTCGCTTTTATCGGTGTACTGATAGGGCTTTACCTTGCTGTTTTATGGAGCATGGAAGGGGGTGTCGGTTTCCGTCCACTCCTTATGTTGTCTGTTTTGATGATAATTCTGGGTATCCAATTCTTTTCTATCGGATTATTGGGGGAACTCGTTATAGGACTCATCTCCCGACTGGAGCGGCGCATCAATGACAATCAGGAAAAGGATCAAACATGACGCGCTCGCGCCTGCTGCGGTGGGGCAGAATTTTAATCGCACTTTCAATTCTCTGTTTCCTCATCAAGCACCTCTTGGGTTTACTGACGGTTTCCCTTGAAGGAGAAGTCGTAGCATTTAAGCCTTTCTGGTTATTCGCATCTCTAACATTGCTGCTCCTCTATTTTGTTCTGCTCGGTATACCGTGGATATTTCTCTACCGGGCGGGGAGTGGAAAGCACGGGTCTTTTCTATCAGGATGGACATTTTTTCAGTGTTCACAATTCGGGCGGTATCTGCCAGGACGAGTCGGGCAGTTTGTGTGGATGGTGTCCTTTTCGCGCGGGTTCGGAATAGAGAAGACTTCTGCGGTTCTCGCGACCTGTCTCCAACTCGCTTTTCAGTGTGGCTTGGGCTGCCTTCTCGGAGGCCTCATCTTATGGCACACAGAGACATCTCAACTTTTGCTGAATGCGCTTGTGCATGTTGATATCTCTGCTAAAATTGTCCTGATATGCCTCTGCATTGTAACGCTCGGCGGCGGAGTCGTTTTCTTCTATAGAGAACGCCTCCGAAAGCCCCTCCGACTTCTCATAAAGCAAGGGGCAGCGATGTTGTCAATGGCGAAGATATTTCGTTTTCTGGGCGTCTACCTATTCTTGTGGGTGTTTTTAGGCATCGCCTTTTTTCTTTTTATTAAGAGCCTTTTCCCCGTAGCAGTCTCACAACTCTTTGTGGTAATGGGTATCTACGCTTTCGCATGGAGTATCGGATTCCTCAGCGTTATCACACCGAGCGGCTTAGGGGTTCGGGAGGGGATCTTAAGTCTACTGCTGATAAACGTGCTGCCCCCTGCGACGGCAACGCTCGTCGCTTTGCTTGCGCGATTATGGACATTGGCTGCTGAACTGCTGTTAGGAGGTGTTGCTTTTGGGATTTACTTCAGGCAGAGACGTTTATAACAAAACCAAAAGAGAGATCAAAACGGTTGTTCTCAGGTGCCTGTCAAAGATTAAAGGGCGCAGCACCGGTGGGAAGATACGTCAGGTCGAGGGCCCAACGCGCTTTTTTGTTGAGATTGGAACCGGACAGCGTGCCGAGTGGACTTATCTTATCCGAGATGATTGGCAGGACATCGCGCGCAGCAAAAGACGAAGCAACCGATTGCTAACACTTCCTGAATCATGGCTCTCTGAGCAAGGCAACTGGCACGGTTATTTAGTGGAGGCGCATCCGCGTAATTTCTCTGCGCTCGTTGAAAAAACGGTGGCAGACAAGAAACTCCGTCCATTTTTGCATCGCTTGACTTTCATCAACGCTGCGATTAGTGGTACTTCACAGTTTACAACGATGGGTATGGAAACAGGCATCTTCAAGGGGCTTTTTGTCAATCGGTACACCTTAACAGATGCGCGTTCATTCCATCCGAGCGCAGTTGACAACACGGTGGATTTTGGTATATTTACAGTGTCGCTTGAAGCTTTGTTATCTGCCATTGGTCATGAACATATTGACCTTTTACGATTAGATGTTGAAGGCGCGGAAGTACCGATTTTAAAAACGTATCCGTTTCATATAAAACCACTTTTGCTGAGTGTGGAACACCACTCGAAAGCAGGTAAAACGCTCGTTAGACAAATATTGGAGAAACATGGCTACCGGATTGATGCACAAAATTCTGAGGAACTCCGAGGTTGTCTAAAGAGAAACTTGGTTTAGAATATTTGCCAAGAGGAATCTCTCCAACCCTTCTCCGTTCCCTTGTTCGCCTTTCAACCTACCGGTTTGCCTTGCTTGTGCATCTCTGATATGCATTCGTTGTCTGTTTTATATCAGTTCCGTACATCCGAAAGTTTCCAACACCCAACACCTTATACACATATTAAAATCACGTTGCGTCAAAATTTGACAAATTCGTTATTATATGCTATACTATTAAAGGTTTAATTTTAGGATAGGCGGAGAATTTTAACGCTAAGGAAGTGCTATTTTGTCTGATGCAAATACGGTCCCTTCAGAACCAGACATCCACATCGCGCCATCGGTGATGTGCGCGGATTTATGTAACTTGGAGACCGATGTTCGGGAATTAGAAACCGCTGGCATTAATATGCTCCATTTCGATTTGATGGACGCACATTTCGTACCGAATATGCCGATCGGACTCGCGCTTATTGAGCAGTTACGACCGAAAACAGACTGTGCTTTTGATATCCACCTGATGGTAGACAACAACGATTTTTTCGTGGATGCGGTCGCAGCCGTTGGCGTTCAGCAGATAGCCGTGCACGTTGAATCCGCAACGCATCTCGACAGAACGTTATCGCTGATTCAGGCACACGGCATTAAGGCAGGCGCAGCACTGAACCCAGCAACGCCACTCTCCGCATTGGATTATGTCCTTGACCGGCTCGATTTTGTATTAATTATGACGGTGAACCCCGGATTTGCAGGGCAGAAAGTCGTTCCAGCGACCCTCCGAAAAATTGAGGCGTGTCGCACTTTTTTGGATCGACACGCTGTTGACCTACCCATTGAAGTTGACGGCAATGTAAGTTTTGAAAATATTCCGAGAATGGTGTCCGCAGGCGCGGATATCTTGGTTGCTGGAACGAGTAGTATCTTCCAAAAATCCGGTTCGCGACTCGAAAATGTTCAGCGGACACAGAAGGCGATTGCGATTGGACTCGCAGAACGAGAAGGCAGGTGGCACGGATAGGCACTCCTTTGATAGTTATCAGTGGTTGATTGTTAACGATTCTTCTGTCGCAGTCAGGGGCATTTAGTTTTAAATAAATTGTCGGATTTTCTAAATTTCTGAATTTTCCTTTTTAAGTCCGATGCGGTTCCAAACCGCACCTACCGGGTCTGGTTAAGGCACATAGCCTGAAACGAAGTGGAAGGGTTTTTGCTTGGGCATTTCTTCAGATATACGGCGAGGGTGTTCTTTGGAAAAACCTGTCTCAACGAACCGCAAGGTAAATTTAAAATATGGAAGCACTTGTTCTTCACGGTGTTGGCGATTTAAGATTAGAACAGATTCCAATCCCGCAACTCGCTGATGGTGATGTCCGTGTCCGAATCGGGTTCTGTGGGGTCTGCGGTTCCGATATTCCGAGAATCTTTGTCAAAGGTACATATAGTTTTCCTACCGTTTGCGGACACGAATTCGCAGGTATCGTTGATGCTTGTGGTTCTGGTGTTGACAACTTTGCCCCCGGGGATCCGGTTGTCGTATTCCCACTGCTCTGGTGCGGTAAATGTCCAGCATGTGAACAGGGGAAATATGTCCAGTGCCACGACTACGACTATCTCGGTTCACGCAGCGACGGTGCCTTTGCTGAATATATCGTCGCACCAAAAGAAAATTTGATCCCCGTCCCTGCTGGTGTGGCGTTGGAAGAAGCAGCGATGACAGAACCGGCTGCAGTCGCACTACACGCTGTCCGCCGAGCAAATACAACGCTTGCTGGAAAATCCGTTGCGATTTTCGGTGCTGGACCCATCGGATTGATGACAGCGCAGTGGACAAGAATAATGGGTGCGACAACCGTTTTTCTCTTTGATATCGTCGCGGAGAAACTGGAACTGGCAAAGCAGCTCGGTTTTCATAAAGTATTCAATACAACGACTGAAACACCGGTTGAAGTTGTAAATGCACATACTGATGGCAAAGGCGCGCATGTCTGTATTGAAGCTGCAGGTGTCCCCGCTACCTATCGCGATGCCCTCGGAAGTGTCGGACGCGGTGGAAGCGTCGTTTTGCTCGGCAATCCTGATGCTGATGTCACCCTACCGGCAGCACTCATATCACAGTTGATGCGACGTGAGGTGAGCATTTTCGGAACGTGGAATTCCGATTATAGTGCCGCAGGCAACGACGACGACTGGCGCACTGTGCTTCAAGCGATGGCTTCCGGCATGCTAACGCTTACACCGCTCATAACGCACAAAGTACCGTTGGCGGATAGTACAGACATATTACATAAGATGCGAGATAAGCGTGAGTTTTACGCAAAAGTTTTGATTCACCCGTCAGATGTCAGTAGAATTTCAAAGTCCAAACCCACTTAATCTTAACCGCAAGGAAAGTTGAAAATACTGATAATTCATTAAGAATGAAACCGTAGCCTGAAACGTAGTGGAAGGCGGATATGTGCTGGAGAACTTCAAAATCCAAACCCACTTACCTTAACCGCAAGGAAAGTTAAAAATTATGAAAGCGGCTATACTTGAAAGTCTTGATAATTTAAGTGTGCAAGAGGTCCCCGAACCCGAAATTGATGACGATGCCGCTTTAATGCGCGTCGAAGCTGTGAGTATATGCGGTTCCGATGTCCGCATCCTCCATCACGGCAACCCGAGAGTCGAACCCCCTACCATTATTGGACACGAAAATTCCGGTGTCATCGTTAAGACCGGTAAAAACGTCACGCGCGTCAAAGAAGGCGACCGCGTGTCGATCGGTGCCGATGTTCCGTGCGGGCAGTGCCATTGGTGCAGGGATGGTCTCGGAAACAACTGCGCGATTAACTATGCCATCGGTTACCAGATCCCCGGTGCTTTCGCGCAATATATGAAACTGCCGCGTCTCGTTTTAGAGGAGGGACCCGTGACGCCGTTCAGTGAATCGCTCAGTTTTGATGAAGCAGCGCTCGCGGAACCGCTTGCGTGTGCTATCAACGGACTCGAACTCGTCAATATGTCACTCGGAAAAAGCGTCGTTATTATCGGTCTCGGACCGATAGGATGTATGATGATAGACCTTGCACGGGTGATGGGGGCAACGCAAGTCATCGGGGTACAACGTAGCAAACTCCGTATGGAGATCGCAAAATTCTACGAGGCGGATGCCTATATCGCTTCTGAAGAGGAAGACGTGATTGAGAGATGCAAGGAAGAGACCGGCGGCGAGGGACCTGATATCGTTATTACGACCTGCGGTTCCGTTGAAGCACACGAACAGGCTGTTGAGATGGTCGCACATCGCGGATACGTCAATCTGTTTGGCGGATTACCAAAGACGATGCGTCCAATGAGCATTCTTTCAAATATTATACATTATAAGGAATGTTTCGTCACCGGTTCACACGGGTGTGTACCGCGTCACCATGAGTTAGCAGTCCGTCTCCTTGAAAAGGGTTTGGTGCGTGTGAAACCGCTCATCACACACCATTTTCCGCTCGTTGAGATTGACCAAGCGTTTGAAGCGATGGAGTCCCGGAAAGGGATGAAGATTATGATACACCCACACAAGGAGGGTGCAGGAGGGTAGAGGTACGAGATGAAAGATTTTTCGCAGTTTATTCGAGAAGTCCCCGATTTCCCTAAACCGGATATTGTGTTTAAAGACATCACGCCACTTTTAGGAAACCCGACCGCTTTTCATAAGGTCATTGATGAGTTCGTGCGCCACTATAAACATGAAGCAATTGATGTTGTGACTGGAATTGAGGCGCGAGGTTTCATTTTTGCGACTGCGATCGCTTATCGGCTCGGTGCCGCTTTTGTGCCGATCCGAAAAAAAGGGAAGTTACCCGCTGAAACACACGAAGTTGCTTATGATCTCGAATACGGTCATGACACGGTTGAAATCCATAAAGACGCATTTCCGAAACACAGTAGCGTCCTAATATGTGACGACCTCTTAGCGACGGGTGGCACGCTCGCCGCGTCTATCAATCTGATTGAAAAATTAGAAGGACACATCGTTGGTGTTGCTGTCTTAATGGAGTTACTGGAACTCAACGGGAGAGAGAAGATTCCGAACTACGATATTTTTTCGCTCATTAAATACTAAACTAAAAATAACGTGCGCCTGTAGCTCACCGGATAGAGCAGTGGTTTCCTAAACCATGTGTTGGGGGTTCGATTCCTCCCAGGCGCATTTGAAATGGTTATCAGTAGAATCGCTATCAGCCATTGGCTGACTGATGCCTATTCTTCTGATAACCATCAAGGTTGATAACAGGTAACTATTCTAATGTCTTAGGAGTAAATTTGGATGTACAGATTCAGTATCTGGAAAATAGTTTTAATCGTTGGGGTTTTGGTGTTTTCTATTTTGTACCTGATCCCCACCCCGGATAGCCTCTACAATCCGCTATACGGGAATCTACCGCTTTGGATGCAGGAAGAACTCCCACCTTTTGAAGTCACTGAGGATAACGAATTAAAGGTGAACCTTGCAGAGGTCGCGTACCCCGAAGGAATTAGTTTCCAGGATACGACCCGTGAATTGGCAGAGGTCTTCCGTGTTCACTTAGGAAAACTTGATTTAGAACAAAATGTGGATTATGAATTTGATACCACTGAAGCTCGCGAGTTTTACGTCCGGCTTATTTCGAAAAAAGCGCGTCAGAACCCACAGGCGACACTCGACAATCTGCATCTATACGGGAGTCTCCCAAAATTTGTCCGGCGCCTGATACCAGATACGCGGTTGAAGTTGGGGTTGGACCTCAAAGGTGGTGTCCACTTGGTACTTGAGGTGGATTTGGAAGCCTCGAAAGCCGCACTTTTCAAAGAACACGCACTCTCAATTCCGGATCAACTGCGCACAGAAGATATTTTGTGCCGTGAAGTTAAACAGGTAGATGGACAAGACGCTCTCAATGTTTTTGTCGGTATCCCTTCCCGACTCCGATCCGACGCAGGTCAAAAGGCGGAGTATCTCCAGAAAGCGCAACGTATCCTCAACGAAATCGAGTTTTTTGAAGAGGCACGGCAGCTCAGCAACGAAACCGAAACACAATCTGTATATCAATTGAGGCTCACTCAGAGCGGCATTCAACAATATAGTGAGCAGGCGATTGAGCAGGTCCTTATCGTCCTACGGAACCGTGTTGATGCGTTTGGTGTTTCCGAACCTTCTATTCGGCGAGAAGCGAATCAGCCGAGAATTATCGTCGAATTGCCGGGTGCTGAAGACTCCTCAAGACCGCTACAGATCGTTCGGGAGATGGGTAGACTTGAATTCAAACTCGTCAAGAAATCGCCAGCTGGCGGAAATTTCTGGAGCGGGACCTCGGATACACCGCCACCTGATAATATCCCAGAAGATAGCGAAATCCGAGAACACCGAGAAACCGGGAGCTGGTATGTCTTGGAAAGTCCCGTACTCCTAACCGGTGACAGGATTACCGATGCCTTCCCGACAACAGGAAGAACCAGTTTTGATATTGTTGTTTCACTAAGTTTTGACGGACCTGGCAGACGTAAATTTGCACAGGTTACAGGCGACCATATCGGTGAACACTTAGCGATCCTCCTTGACGGGAGAGTCCAATCTGCACCCGTTATCCAGGACCAGATTGTTGGGAATGCGATCATTCAAGGAAACTTTACTTATGAAGAGGCGAGTTATCTGTCTAACATCTTAAAGGCTGGCGCATTTCCAGTCGGTGTACAGATCGCCGAAGAGCGTACCGTCGGTCCCACCCTCGGGCAGGAATCTATTAATAATGGTGTTCTCGCCGCACTTATCGGTTTAGGTACCGTGCTCGTTTTCATGGTCATCTACTATCGCCTATCCGGATTAGTTGCTATTGTCGCCCTCGTCTTTAATATGATGATTGTCTTGGGGGCACTGGCAGGCTTCGGTGCAGCGCTAACACTTCCAGGGATCGCTGGACTTGTCCTCACGATCGGAATGGCTGTTGACGCGAATGTGCTAATCTTTGAGCGGATTCGTGAGGAATTGCGAACCGGAAAAGCCGTCTGGGCAGCGATCACAAGCGGCTATCAGCGCGCATTTATAACAATTTTAGATGCAAACCTCACAACGTTCTTTACAGCACTCGTTCTCTATCATTTTGGTACAGGCCCCATTAAAGGGTTCGCAATAACACTCGGTATCGGTATCCTTGCGAGTATGTTCACAGCGATCGTCGTCACACGCGAGATATACGGACTCACTATTGGCAACCGAGATGTCGAAACACTGAGCATCTAACAAACAGGAAAACCGGAACTCTCACTGCGAGGCAAGAAAATTGGAACTACTTAGAAACACAAACTTCGATTTTATCAGCAAATACCGCACCGGCTTTATATTTTCAGCCGTATGCATCCTTATCGGCTTGGTTTTTCTCGGTATACATCAGGGCCCGAACTTTGGAATCGACTTCCGTGGCGGCGTTAAAATCCAAGCCAAGTTCAACAGAGTCGTCACAGAAGCCGAATTACAAGCAAAACTCACTGAAATCGGATACGATCGGGCAAAGATCCAGATAGATGAAGGCAAAAATGAGGCAACCATCTCCATGGGATTCCGCCCGGAATTTCAGCAGCAGTTGGTAGACATCCCAATTATAGCGGATCCTGGCGATGCAACTGCTACCACGCTTCAAGTCAATAAAACCACTCCGAAAGCACACTTATTGGGGATTGGCGAAACCGTCCAACTCGTTGACGGCACCTCGCAGCAACGCAATGAGATTCTTGACCTGAAAAACAGCCCGGAAGGCGACGCAGTTGAACTGACGTTCGCGAACGCATTCGGAATCGACTTGAGTGAGAACGCCACCGTCCAAATCCAAGCGAGTGTCGGTAGAATCCTCACTGACGCACTTCTCGAAGGTGGAGAGGGTTGGCAAGCACTCGTCGGTGGTGTCAACGTTTCCGAAGTCGGACCGAGCGTCGGAAGCGACCTCAAGTGGGCAGCACTCTGGTCTGTGATCTCTTCAATCATCATCTTGCTGGTTTACATTTCGTGGCGGTTCGAGTTCCGTTTCGCTATCGGCGCAATAGCAGCACTCGTCCACGATGTATTGATTACCTTAGGGATCTTTGCTATCTTGTCGAAAGAAATTAACCTACCGACAGTGGCGGCATTCCTTACGATTATCGGGTATTCGCTCAACGATACAATTGTCGTGTTTGACCGCATTCGTGAGAACTCGCAAACCTTACGAGGGACCGACTACATAACCGTCATTAACCGAAGCATCAACCAGTCCCTGAGCCGAACTGTTATCACGTCTTTGACAACGCTGTTTGTTGTTTTGGTGATATTTTTCCTTTCCAGTGCGGGTGAAGAGATTAACACCTTCGCCTTAGCGCTTATTGTCGGTGTGTTGGTCGGTACATATTCCTCAGTTTTTGTTGCAAGTCCAATCCTGTATCTCTGGAATCGCGGACAGCAACCTGCACAATAGCAAGAATGGCTATCAGCAGTCAGCGAATTAGCAGTCAGCAGTCAGCCAGAGAACTGTGGTTTAACAAACATTCTCTTTGCTGAAAGCCGATAGCCGAAAGCCATATAATCAAAAACCTCTTATTGCTGATGGTTTCCGAAAGCCGAAAGCCGATAGCCATCTTGCTGACAGCCGATAGCCGACAGCCATTTATATGAAAATACTAATCCTAAGTCCTTACACAACCGGTCAGAAACAGAAACCCGATAATCCACTCCGAGGTGAGGATTGTACACCACCTGAACAGCTTGAAGCGCGGATACAGGAACTCTGTGGCTACAATGCGGAGGGGTGGTATCACGAAAGTCGAGACTACAGTGCACCCGCTGGAGAGATGTTCACCGGTCCCCTGAACGCCCAATTGCGGGAAGGGTTAAAACAGATTCGGGAACACGATCAGTACGGCGAAACGACGCTTGATCTCTATTTTCCATGGTATTTTTGTCGCGTTGACGGAAAAAAGAGTCCGGTTAACGAGACCGATATTATTGTTCCGTTTGATACCGCACCGCTTCACGAGCTTGAAGTCTTAGAATACGGTGAAAGCGGGGTCCCCGAACAGATGGCAAGCCTGATTGACACTTACGATCTCGCTTTTTCGCTGTTGCGGCAAGACGATATTCAATCCTTGCAGCGTGTCTTTGAAGTAGAACGTCCGACGACGCTAATTTTCTTGCTGGCACCGAGCCAGAAGCATGTCGTCAATGAAGCATTACCGAATCTCCATGTTGTTGAGACCGGACGCAGTTTACAGAAAAGCCTTCGCACCACAAATTGGGCTATGAAGGGCGTTGTGTTGAGACGACTGTTTGATGCCGCGTGTCAGGACGGTTTCCAAGTGTTTGAACAAGTCAAGCAAGATCCCCAAAAATTAATCGAAATCGCACATAATCAATAGCAGCACCGAAGTTTATAATGAATCTCCCAACACTCGTCACCAGCGACAGTTCGCGCCGTATTATCGGTGAATCCGCACCGATGCAGGCGGTTTTGCGTCAAGTCGCCCAAGTCGCACCGACGAAAGCGACTGTCCTCATTACCGGTGAAACGGGTGTCGGAAAAGATGTCATCGCACAGGCGATCCACGAAGGCAGCCCCCGTAAAGAGAAACCCTTTAAAGCCGTCAACTGCGGAACGTTTTACCAAGAACTCCTTCAAAGCGAACTCTTCGGACACGAAAAAGGTGCCTTCACCGGTGCAACGAACCAACGGCGCGGCGTATTTGAACAGGCGAACGGTGGCACGCTCTTCTTGGATGAAGTCGGCGAAATGTCGCCGGAAGTACAGGTGAAGTTTCTGCGTGTCTTAGAGACGCAAGAGTTTACACGGCTCGGTGGTGAAAGAAATATTAAGGTTGATGTCCGAATTATCGCCGCCACAAATATCAATCTCGCAGCATCCGTTCAGCAGAAAAAGTTTCGGCAAGACCTCTATTACCGCCTCAATCTCTTCCGCATCCAGATCCCGCCACTGCGCGACCGTCGCGAAGATATCCCGCTCTTCGTCTCCGCATTCATCTCCGAATTAAGCGCGGAACACGATAAACCCATTACTGGCATAACGGCGGAGGCACTCAATTATCTCCAGAATGCCAATTGGTATGGCAACGTTCGTGAGTTGAAAAACGCTGTCGAAACCGCTATTATCTTAGCGGCTACTGAAGAACTTCAACTTAAAGATTTTCCGATGGAACCGGAATCTGGGCAGATGCCGCTGGTCCCTGTGCAATCCACCGGGACGCAGCTTGCACCAACACAAATCGTTGATACAACCAGCGACGAATCGGATCTTTTTAATGTGTCAAGAGGGGCTTTACAGGTTGTCGGCACCGCTGATAATGCGATCGCGACAGAAAATATAGCCATTTACAAAACGATTCTCGGACTCATCCTCTCCGCAATCCGACTGTTAGAACCTGCCGCAACCGCTAACAACGATGTGCCGTTCCTGATCCCCGATGAGGATACCAGCTGGATGCAAATCAGCGACGCGGATGACGCCGCAGCTGTCCTCAAAAAAGCGTTGGAGGTACTTTCAACGATTGCCAAGACGCTTGAAAATCGCCAAGATAATAGGGTTGTACCGATCGCTCCGCCGTTTGAAACACAAGATAACACACAGGGACGGGACAACTACGGATTTCTGGTACAGGATGACGAGGAGACTATCGGTAGAGTCGGTATGACAATGGCAGAGATTGAACGCGCGGCGATCCAAAAGACCCTCGCCGAATCAGGCGGCAATAAAACAGAAGCAGCAAAGATTCTCGACATTGGCGTGCGAACCCTACATCGTAAGTTAGACGTTTATAAACAGGAAGATGATAACAATATAGATACTCAAGAATAGGTGGAGAAGTTTTAGGGAAAAGCAATTTTCCGTAATAACATTTGAGGGCATTACAATCCACTTTGCTCAACGTAAGTGCTTTAATTCCGCTCTTTCTACTATTATCAACACTTTTGATAGAAACGGGAGGATTTGTAATGTCTGGGATTATGATGGCGGAAAGACTCTGGAGAGAACGAAAAGAGAGAATCCGTGAAGAAAAAATAGCTGCGGCTATGTCACCACTGGCGTGGCGGGTCGCAACGCGCTTTATGGATGAGTATGAAAGTGAGATTGGAGACAAATCAGAGTCCGATCTGTTAGAAATGGTAAAAGCGTTTGGAGAAAATAAAGCTCTTGACATTGCCGCAGATTTTGCTGACAAAGATATTTTGGAATTTATCAATAGTGTTGATCATGCAAAACGTGCTAATCGAATTGCGGTAAACATATCTGACCTGATGGTTAATGATGACTTCGCAAATTATGTTATATCTTTGGTAAAAGAAAACCAAGATGTGCATATTGCGTGAAAACGCTGGAGTTCGCGTCCCGCAAGATGGTGTTAAACCCGTGCATACACAGAAAAAATAAATTATACGAATAGATCCCGGACGCAACACTGAAATCCCTCGATCACATTGCCACCCTCAAGAAGGTCATCTCCACGCAAAACGGTAATATCTTCAGGAGACCGATATACTTCTACGGTTTCTCGGCGCGGATTCACAACCCATACCATCGCACACCCCGCATTTAGCCATTCATCTACCTTTTCTCCAACTTCGGTATAAGTATCCCCTGGAGAGATAACTTCAACCGCAAGATCGGGCGCGCCTTCCCAATACCCCTTGGAAATACCGCGTTCATCAATTGTGGCTTGACGAACAAACGCAGCATCCGGTGCCCGCACAGTGTCTGGATTTTGGGCAATCTTGAATCCTGTTTCGGCACCACAGACATAGCCTAATTTATGTTTTTCAACATACGCGTCGAGATGTCTTCCAATTTTAGCGGATCGGATCCCGTGTTCAAACCCAGCGGGTGGCATTTTACGCATGACTCCTTTCACCAATTCATACCGATACCCGTCATCAGGCTGTTTCCACAGATCCTCAGCTGTTAAGAGCGTAGGTTGGGTAGATGGCAATTTGGATTGATTCTGTTGTATTTCTGCCATTGTGCCTTCCTTGTTTTGCTTGTATGAAATCAATAGGGTTCATGTTGTTTGGTCTTCATGTCAGTTATAGTAAATTCCAAAAATAAATACACACTTTCAACCCCTCGGTAGGTGCGGTTTTGCGGTGTACTCACCCAAATGCGACCTGCATTCCAACCGCACCGATGCTAAGTGTATAAGTAATTACGGGATCCACTATAATTTTAATCTATCTGATCTTTTTTAGCAAAGGAAAAATTCACCGCATCTGCATGAATCCTTGACGGTATCCAGCCCGACAACGAAGCAAACACGCTAAAGGGACATTCTAAAATGCGCGCAGGACTTTTGCCACTAAACGCTGTTTGAATTCGGAGGCATTCGGGTCGCCGAGGATGATGAAAAAGTCGGTCCCAGCATATCCAGAGCGGCGCAGTGCGAAGTAGATATTGATGCCCTCAACTTGCCAGATTAACCGACTGCCGAGACTTAAAGCCGGACTGAAATCATAGGCGAGGGTCAGAATCTGTTGGTAGCGTCTTTCAAAGTGCCATTGGATGCTGGAGGAGAGTCCTGCCGTAAAGTTATGGACACGGAGATTCAGATCTCCGCGAATGCGGTGAATTCGATTACCTGCCTGTTCACCGCCTGTGTAGCCGACACTGACGTTGTTAAACTTATCCGAGTCACGTATGCTTAATCGGACGTTAAAAACACTATCAGTGAATTCTTCAAATTGTCCGCCAAACCAGTTTATAGAAAGTCCATAATCACTATGTGTTGAGAAATTTGAAAAGACAGAGAAATCTCGCCGAAATACCTCACCGTCATAAGTGTTTGAAGCTATTACATTTGCCCCAACGAAAAGACTACGGATGAATCCCTCGCGCCATTCGTTTTTGATGATGCCTTGTAGAGCGCCACCTCGGATGCCGGTAAACGGATGATAGCCGAGATTATTAACAAAATCTGGATCCGAAAAAAACACAGCAAATAACGATTGAAAAAGGGGACCATTGTAATTTAAATTAACATTTCCTGCCCTGCCATCTGATTCTCCCGCCCAACTTTGCGTAAGTGTTGGTGCCGCTGAAAACTTACCGTGTCTCACATATCCTGAAAAATGGACTACGTTGTTCGCTTCGCTGTCTCGGTGATGATGCGAAAGAAACGCAGTGCTGATATTGGATGTCGCCGTTAGTGATTGTGAGGCGCGTAGGATGAAGTTCTGGTTGTTGCGATGATAGGTGCCTAAAGTGCCAACCGAAGTGTTCTTCCCAAGTTTTCCAAAGAGTTTAAGGCCTCCGTCCATGTCCATTATCCGCCGCGAATGAAAAAGGGGCCTCAGGTTATAGACATTGCTCCCTTCAGAAAAGAAAGGACGCCGGTCCTCCACGTAGCGTTCGCCGTAGGAGAAATCGATGCCTTCCACGGCTTGTTCAATGTTATCAAAATCTGGGTTAGCGGTGCCGATAAGGCGTAGTTGCTGCGTAACTTCATAACGCAGATCCGCACCGCCGCGGGCAGTATATTCCCTTTCGTCAGTTTCCGTTTCACTGATACCGCCAATCAGATAGGGTAATAGTTTGAGTTCCCGCTTACGAGACGGTGGTAGCACGTCAATCCAATGTCCATCGTTTTCTCGGAACTCTTGAACCCCTAAATTACACCACCATGAGCGTTCTCCAGTACGTTGTTGAAACCTATCAAGGTTGATTCCCATACGAACGGGTTCTGTTGTGTCTGGGTAATCCAGCATCTGCCACGGGATTTCCATTTCTACGATCCATCCATCTTCAACAATCTGTGCTGCGGTTTTCCATAATCCAATCCATTCACTTTTTTCTGCGCGTCCGGTGGCGAGATGCGCATATTTCGTGCCGAGTGGGTTTACGATAAAGAAATTTCTGTCAGAAAACTGGTGTGTGTGGAACGGATCGAGACTGAAAGAAACCCAGTCCTCTCCACTGATCCGGGTCTGGTCTTTAACTTGGCGTGCCACAATTTTATCAGGCATCTCATCATAGAGGTGAAGCCCGACGTAGATGGCTTCGTCGGTGTAAACGAGCCAACCGGCGGATTGATTCTTGGCAGGTTTTTCGGTGCGTTCATCAGTGAAATCGAGGGCTTGCGGTGCGTCTTTCCAGCAGGCATCGTCGAGAATACCATCAATGGTCGGGGACTGATCGGTTTTGGCTGCCGGAAGTTCTTTCTTAACGGTTTGTAGGTTTTCATCTGCCCAAGTTTGTAGGTTTGTGATTAGGATAAATGGTAGTGTGATGGACATTACTATTGCCTGAATTTTTTGCAGTTGCATCGGTTGATTTCCTCCATGATTAGCGCGCTTTTATAGTAAAACCCGTAATTAATGTAGGGCTATTTTTTAAGATTTGATGTAATATCCATCCTAATATTGAATAGCATGCAATATTTATGCCAATATTAATGCTTGAAATAGACGTAATCCAGAGGGAATGCCTGCCACATTGGCACACCTTTGAAAAAGGTATGCGTTTAGCAGTCAATTTGACTTGCTAAGGATGTTCCTCAACATACCGTTTCTCTTGCCAGTAGCTGTAAAAATCCATGTGTTATTCTTGGAGATAGGGATCCGGATTAATCCATTTGATCTTTTTTAGCAAAGGAAGAATTCACTAACCCTCTGTGCGGAGAGCATCAATAGGTAAAAGCCGGGCTGCTTGTATCGCAGGATAGACACCGAAACCCACGCCTATCGCAATCGAGAAGATAACAGAAGTCAATATCCACGAAAAGGAGAGGACGACGGGCCACGTCTCCACAATTGGCACAATCCGTACCGCAAGCCATGCCATTCCGTGTGCTGCACCCCAACCGCCCGCGATGCCGAGCACCGCACCGCAAAGGCAGAGGCAGATCGATTCCGTCAAAAATTGGCAAAAAATGTGGATCCGTTTCGCACCCACCGATTTTCGTAAACCGATCTCTCGCGTCTTTTCACCCACAGAAACGAGGCATATATTCATGATGCCGATACCACTGACAAACAGCGAGAAACCAGCGATGCTACCCAAAGCAATTTTTATCACCTTTTGGATGTGCTCCAGTCGATGGAACGTCAGTTGCGGTACATAGTACCCAATAAAATCATCCTGTCCGCGATGTCTTTTACGCAGGGTATCCTTAGCAGAAGCAACAATACTGTTAAAATCGGTACCCTTTTGAAAAAAGACAATCAAGTGTTCAACGTAGTTTATGCCTTCAAGCCGTTGTTGATAGGTCGTCAATGGGAGACAGATGGCATCATCCAAGCAATAGATCCAAGTGAGACTACGACCTTTGGGCTTCATCACCCCGACGACGCGCATCCGTAAGGGTGTTCGCCAATGATACCTGACCTTTACCTCTTGACCGAGTGGAGAGGTTTCTCCAAACAAATCAGCAGCAGCACCGGACCCCAAAACGCAGACTTGTGCTGCGGTCTCTACATCGTTTTCGGTGAGAAATCTGCCGGCTTGTAGTTCCCATCCCATGCCGAGTGCATAGTCTGCAGTAGAAGCCTCCAAAAGTGCTCTGGTCTGACTCCCGTCTTCGCTGGTAACCAAGATTTCGTAATTTTCATGATTCGGCAAGACATATAGAACCTCGGGGCATTCTGCCTCAATCGCATAAGCGTCCTCAACGGTGTATCGTTCGGTGGTGCGCCGGGGCCGTCCACGTTTGAAAGTGGACATGCGCGTCCAGAGTGTGAGTTGATTTGCCCCACCGAGCTTTTCGATGTCTTCGGTGATGATGCGTTTCGCACCATCGCCGATAGCGACCATGCACAATACCGCTGCAATCCCAATGAAAATGCCAAGGATAGACAATCCTGCCCGGAGCTTATTTTCGACAAGCGGTTTTACACCCGCGATGATCGCATCAGGAAATTTCATTGTTTTCTAACTTCTGTCCGAGAGCCTTCAGAAACTCTGGGTCCTCTTTTACATCCGAAAATTCAGGGGTCTCAAGGAAGGTCGGATAGTATGTATCCTGATTATACGGGTTTACCACATAGTAATCCTGAGCGACCTTTAGATGATGTAAAGTCTTTTCTCTGTCTTTCTCAGAAGCCCAGATGCTTGCGGCAAGTTGGAAGTGTCCATAATCGTTGTTATCTTCCAAATCAATGGCGACTTGTAGAAAACGTCTCGCCTCCTTATACTTCTTTGACCACAACAGACAACAACCGATATCGTGAGCAAGCCACATAAGGTTGCTGAGATTTACAGGTTGACCCGCGTCCCGTTTCTTCAACTCTCCTTCCAGATATGCATTCACTTCCGTAAAAATTTGATCGAAACGATCCCAATCTTCCTGTTTACCGTACATGAGAAGTCGATTTTCTTTCGCAATCAACCAGAATTGAAAATAATGCTCTGAATCGGGTTCGTTGTTAGCACGTTCCAACTTTTCTATTTCAAGGAGTGCTTCATCGAACCTGTCGTTGCCCCGTAATATATCCACCCCGGCTTGCAAGAATTCGCAACGATTATGATAACTCACTCCACGGTTCTCTAAGCGTTCAGAGGCTTCATTATAGAGTTGAATCCAGTCATTGATACGACCTTCAGCCGCCCAACATCCAGCCACTTTCATATTCGAGGCAGCCTGCAGAACATATTCATCCGACAAGTACTCGCTTGTCCAACGGTAAAGCCGAGAATGTTCCTCGATAGCACCTTGATTCCTCTCAAGAGAAGCGAGACTATAGACTAACCCCTCGTGCGCCCAGAAACGCTCCTTATTATCTGGGGCGTCCTCCATATACTTACGGAGTAGAGGTATCCGTTTTTCCATGCCGAGTTTGCCCATATAGGGATATATCTCATCGGCAGCAAGATGCACCAATTCGGGCGTGATTTCACCCTTAAGCGCATCTTCAATCTCAATCGACGCTTCCTTAAGGATATTCTCTCTTGATGCGGGATCGGATTTGACCTGTTCCATAAATGAATCAAACTTGCTCCGAAGTTGATCTGATTGACGCATGATATTCTCCTTCAGATTATCTGGTAGTTGTAAATGACCAAAGAACTCTTGACCTAAGAGCTCCTGATCTGTTTGTAGACGCTTTCGCGCCCGTTGGAGTCGGCTGGTAATTGTATTCACCGACACTCCCATGAATTTGCCAATCTCTTTCGTTGACATTTCGTCGAGATAGTAGAGTGTTACGACCGCACGTTCGTTCTCCGGCAGTTTTTCCAAAAGTTTTTTCACAAGTTCACGGTAACGTTCAGTGCTCTCTGTCATCCGCCGTTCCGATATATGATGTGTGTAGGAGGATGCCTCGATCTCTTCTGGACGTGTATCCGCCAAGGATTGTGTCACAAGTTTCTGGTCTTGCCTCCGTTTCTGCTTGCGCAGCCAATCAACGCAAAGCCGATTTGCGATGACATGGAGCCAACCAGCGAATTGATCCGGTTTCTTGAGGGTCGGAAGTTTCTTGTATGCCCTAAGGAAAGTGTCTTGCATAATCTCTTCCGCATGGTGAAAATCGTGGATCTTCCGCCAGGCTAGGGCATGAACACTCTTTTGGTACTTGTTCACCAAAACATTAAACGCAGTATCGTCGCCCGATAAAATCTTGCGGATGAGTTGAACATCGTCTACCTTTTCCAAAAGATTTCTCCTTCGTGTTGGTGTTCGTTAAAGAGGTAAATGCAAAATTCAGCAACAGAGGTCTGGTTTACACCTTCTACAATTAAAGACGAAATGCTAAACAGAAAAAGTGCATCAGCGCGAAAATTTGTAAATTTAACGCCAATTTTTTTCTTGATGCACGTTTTTCGCCAAAAATTGTGTCTTTAATAAGAAAAAAATAATACCCTTCTTCTTTGAATCTGGAAAACTCTCAGGAGTTCAACGATTGATCGCACGCGCGTGCTGGATGCGTAAACCCAACTCACATTGAACACGTTTAAGCGCAATAAATTTATTAGGATTGGAGAGGCTGCCAAAGTTTTTGGTGTTAATCTTCAAGTACTCTGCCGTTGAGAGAAAGGGATGAGGTAAACCTGCTAAACGGACACCAAAGGGCCCTCGCCTTTACAGGCTACAAGTATTAGCATCGCCTTGGCAAGCAATAACTACACATCCTATTTCAAACGACCTTACTTGATAAAAGGAGCGTCAGGTGAATATTAGATACTTTCTTTCCATGATGGTTCTATTTCCGATTGTCACTTTAACCTTCTTTTTACAGAACGGTGTAGCGCAAGACTACACCCAAATACGTTTACCCCATGATGCCAAAGCACGGTTAGGTAAGGGGACTGTCTATGAAATAGCATATTCTCCGGATGGCACGCGTTTGGCAGTTGGTGGAAGTCTGGGGGCCTGGATATACGATGCGCAAAGTGGTGATGAACTCGACCTACTCATTGGACATCGCGATGTTGTCTCTGATGTATCGTTTAGTCCTGATAGTCAGACGTTGGCGAGTAGCGATTTTTCGGGCAGCACCGTCCGTTTGTGGAATGTGAATACTGGTACGCTCAAACATATCTTGTCATATAATGAGTATATCGCCTGCATAGCCTTTGGCCCCGATAATCAGACCCTTGCAACTGGAAGCCGCGGTGCCATCGGGTTGTGGGATGTGAACACTGGTAAACTCAAAGAGACAATCAACACTGTCCCTCTCGATACAATCGCTGGGTATTTGGATAATATCTATAGTGTATCGTTTAGCCCTGATGGTCAGACGCTGGCAAGCGGTGGCGAAGACGGTATCGTTCGGTTATGGGATGTGCATACTGGCACGCTCAAGCACACCCTTATTGGGCATTCGGATACTATCCATGACATATCGTTTAGTCCTGATGGTCAGACGTTGGCAAGTGGAAGCACAGATGGCACCATCTATTTGTGGGATGTGGAGACTGGTGCTTTCAAGCGTACAATCACTGGGGAGTGGTTTTATGTCTATAGCGTGGCGTTTAGTCTTGATGGTCATACGTTGGCAAGTGGAGCCTCGGACAGTAACATCCGTTTGTGGGATGTGAACACTGGCATGCTTAAGCGAACAATCGTTGGGCAGTCGCCTTATGTTTATAGTGTATCGTTTTCTCCTGATGGTCAAACGCTGGCAAGTGGCGGCTGGGGCAACACCATTGAGTTGTGGAATGCAAATACTGGTACTCTCAAGAAGGCACTCACTGAGCATTCGCATGAGGTCCATGATGTATTGTTTTCTCCTGATGGTCAGACGTTGGCAAGTGGAGAGCGGGACGGGACCATCAGATTATGGGATGTGAATACATTCTTGCCCAAGCAAACCCTTACTGGACATCGGGGTAGTGTCTATAGCGTGGCGTTTAGTCTTGATGGTCAGACATTGGCAAGTGGCGGCGCGGACAACACCATCCGTTTGTGGGATGTGAACACTGGCATGCTCAAGCGGACAATCATTGAACATTCGTCTTATGTCCATAGCGTCTCATTTTCTTCCGATGGTCAGACGTTGGCAAGTGGGAGTTGGGACAACACTATCCGTTTGTGGGATGTTGACACAGGTGAATTCAAGCGCGGCCTCACTAATTCGGATGTTGACACAGGGCCATTCAAGCCTGCCTCCTTGACTTATCATGGTAGTAGAGTCTATGATGTATCGTTTAGTCCTGACGGTCAGACATTGGTAAACAGCGGCTGGGACAACACCATCCGTTTGTGGGATGTGAACACTGGCACGCTCAAGCGGACAATCATTGGACATTCGGAGCATGTCTTCAGCGCGTCGTTTTCTCCTGATGGTCAGACGTTAGCAAGTGGTGGCCGGGACGATACCATCTATTTGTGGGATGTGGAGACTGGGACGCTCAAGCAAACCCTTACTGGACATTCAGATGATGTCTATAACGTGGTATTTAGTCCTGATGGTCAGACGTTGGCAAGTGGAAGCGAAGACGATACCATCCGTTTATGGGATGTTGGCACTGGGACGCTCAAGTATATCTTTATTGGACATCAGGATTCTGTTGGTGGTATTTTTCCACCTACTAATGTCTTTAGCGTGGCGTTTTCTCCTGATGGTCGGACGCTGGCAAGCGGTGGGCGCGATACCATCTTTATGTGGGATACTTCAATATTCGTGCCTAATCCCGAAGAACTCACATTAGATGTTAATGCCGACGGAGTCGTCAACATCCAGGATCTCGTGCATGTCGCAGCACGTATAGGACAGGACGTTCCCGTAGAGGGCGACCCCGCAGATGTCAATGGTGATGGTGTCATTAACATCCAAGATTTAGTGCAAGTTGCAGGGGCCGTCGGCGATTAATCCGAAAAGGAAAATTTACTTCCCTAATACCCGTTTGGATATTCTGAAAGGAACCTTTTTAAAACGGATATTGCAAGTCAATAATACGCTCAAACTATTTATAACACGTGCTGTGATGTCAGTCCTGAGATACGTTGCTATAATAAATCGCATTAAAAAGCAGCTTAAAAGTGCCATAAGATTGCCCGCGATGCTGCGGTTTGAATCCAAAAAGAATGACGCGTCCATCGCCTAACGGTGTTTCCAATAGCGCAACTTTCTGACGAATCCGTTTTTCACCTTCAAGCCACCCGCTCATCAACGGATTGAATTCTGGGTACGTTGCCACAGCTTTAGAATCACCGCGAACGCCATCAAAAACAGGACCCGATTTAAACATGATAGCCATCTCGTTGTTTAATCCGTGTCCGATCGGATGTCTTGTGTCTATCCGCACACGTAGGAGTGAACCCGGACAGAAAAACGCGTCTTCGTTCGGTTGGTCTTTCTGATCTACGACATTAACGATGCCTTTTTCACCCAATCCAAAATATTTCAATGGCAGTTCTGTCGCACGGTTCAAACAGATAAGCGTACCCCCCTCCTCAACGAACCTACGCAAGTTTGCCAATCCTTCGGTCCCAATACCACCGGTATATTCTGGCGGTAATTTTCCTGCCGCATGTCCGTTAAGAATGCCGGAGGGACCAAAATCCGGCAGAATTATCGCATCGTACCGCGCCTGCAAAGCCCCTGCTCGGATTTCTGAATTCGTGAGGCTGTTGTAATCGAACCCGTGTGTATCCAAGACCCAGCGCGTCCACCCTTCGTCCATATTCGCTGTCCACGGTTTATAGAGACCGAGCCGCGGTGCATGCAGACCTGTGAATCTCCGACGGATCATCTCTTCATTGAGGGAGGCATCGGCGTGGATATGGATGCCAAATTCCGAGGCGAGTGCCGCCATCTCTTCAATCTGCTGGAGTGGGGGTTCTACTGTCTGTATTAAAATAGTCCCACTCGGCAACGTTTTACCTGCGATCTCTACATCGCGTCGCGCCCAGTAAAGCCTATACTTCGGACTGTTATCTGCAAGCCTCGCGTTGAACAGATGATTAAGAAAAATCGTTTCGACATTCGTTCGATTCTCAAACAGATAGCCTGTTGGTTCAGAGGCACCGTCAAGTGTGCCTTGTACCACTGGAAGCATCGGCAGCTGCCTTAAATCTGCTTCAAATGGATGTACAACTTCAATCGTTCTCACATCCATCTGGAACGGTAGTGTCCAACCTGCGATATCGTACGGACGTTCCGGTGGTAATTCCGGCGATGCACGACGTTCCGGGTAACGCTGCACCTCAAGCAGATCCTTCGCGTGTGCCCGAAACGGTTGCGACATTAAAACGACGTAGGTGTCCGCAGGATATTCTACACCATCGGCAGTAAACGGTGTGTTTGCCTGATGAATCTGGACACCGCCGCGCTTTAGAATGTCCAGCATCTTCAATGTCGTATGAATATCTCGTTGTTGGGTCGGGATAAGAAACGCGCGCGGCGGTTCATCTTGCCCCTTTACGATCGCGTCAAGGCCCATCTTGTAAAAGTTCGTTTTCAACATCACACGATTCTCAGCGACGAAACCGAGAATTGAGTGTGCTGCTGCTTTCTCGTAGTCTACAATATTTCGTAATCGCCTCCAACCCCCGGGCCACGGTTCAGGAAAGTTGGTGCGCAGCGCATATTGGTCAAGCCCGCGCCGATAGCCTTTTAAGGTATGGTGCGGTTGAAAAATCGGCGTTGCTATTTCCACGCGCGCCGCTTCAGTTAAGATGCCTATCATATTGTGGCGATACGGCACCGTCCGAAATCCACCGTGCCACCATGTATCGTAGACAGCACTTGAAAGCACGCCTGTCAGTCCTTCACTCGTCAAATCGAAGGCGAGTTGTGCACCTATAAGCGAAAGCGTCCGTTGTAGGAGCGGCGGGATGTTCGGGTTAACAGGCTCGAAATATGGCGGAATCACGAAGCGCGGACCCCGATAGCTCATCTCATGAACGTCGTAGACAACTTCTGGGAACCATTCCTCATAAAGCACGCGTGTCAGCAACTGCGTTTCCGCTTGGGTCAACATGAACCAGTCGCGATTGTTATCGTGGCCCGTATACTTATGATATAACCACGGGATTTCTGATCCCTCGTGAGGCGTACCGACAGTGCGATTATACCAATCCACCACAATGTCCAATCCGTCAGGGTTCGCTGAAGGGATCAGGAGGATTATTACATTCTCAAGGATCTCTTTGATTTCGGGTGTCTCTTCTGTCGCGAATTGATAAACAAGTTCCATGGACATCTGAGAAGAAGCGATCTCTGTCGAGTGGAGATTACAGTTAATCAGTACGACCGATTTACTTTCTTGTACAAGGGCATCCAGTTCCTCACTACTTTTAGTGGCTGTTGCTAACTCCCGCTGAATCTCCTGATAACGCGCCAGATTATCCAAGTTCTCCGATGCCGAAATCAGCAACATCAGAAGGTCGTTTCCTTCAGTTGTTTTTCCGAGTTCATCTACCAAGACCCGATCCGAATTCGCCGCGACATGACGCATATAATCAGACACCGTTTGCCATCCCGCTACCTGATAATCCGAACCGACTCGGAAGCCGAGTACTTCTTCTGGTGTCATAAGTTGGGCGTGTATGGGTCCCTGCAGCGAAATCATGCAGAGGATCAATATACCAAGGGAGGGCCATAGTGTTGGCACTCTTATTTGTTGTGCCTCCGTTTTGTGCTGGCGAAATAGAGATATGGAGTTGACGTAGAAAGGTTCCAAAAAATTCATCGAAAATTTCCCCTTTTATAGGCGCGAATTGCTGAGTTTATTTATTCTTAGTATAGTCAAAACCGATTGACCTGTCAACCTTATTCAGAACCAAATCTATACTTGACTTTTTTCAAATTATGTGGTATTTTTATAGTGGGATATTTAAAAGCCACAATGTACCGTTGCGCGCAACGACACAAATATACTGCAAAGCGCGAACCTATATTCAGAGATTTATCCTACGAAAACGTCCTTGTATTAACAAAAAATCAGGAGGAAACGGAATATAATGAAAAAGGTTGTCATCATTCCACTACTCGTTCTTTTGCTCGCGAGTTTTGGATGTGAAACAAAACAGAGGGGACCCAGCAACCTAACTGTGGGTAGGAGCAAATTAATTGACAGCGGAAACGCCTTGGAAGCCGTTGGACATCTTGAAAAAGCAGAAGAAGAAGAAGTGAATAAACTTGAACCCCGTGCCTTGCTTCTCATCGCGTATTCTTATGGGATTTCCACCAAAGATGCTGACCGGTCCGGGAATGCGGCTAAATTCAAAAGTGAGCGGGAGCGACGGATTGAAGCATTGACAGAGGCTGAGATGAAGAGCATCTTACAAGTACTCAATGACAGGCGTTCAGAGGTACGGAAAGCCGGTTTACAAGTACTCGTGGATAAGGGACACGATGCCGCAGTCTTAATTCTTGATAGCCTCGCAAAAGGGAGATACCCGGCACTTCATGAAGATTTTACGCAGTGGATGTTGGTTGATATAGGGACGGATGGGTTAGACCTTGTTTTAGCCAAACTCACTGATGAAACCACCTCACCTGCTCTTAAAAGTAAACTCGTACATGTATTGGCGGAAATCGGCGATGCGAAAGCCGTGGATGCCTTAAAATCCCTTCATACCGAAACCTCAGAGCCCGGATTAGCAATGGAGATTAGTACAACGCTCTATCAACTCGGTGAAGATTCCTATAAAACTGACATTATCGCCGGTGTCAGTCATGATGATATTGGTGTCCGACGCGCCGCTGCAAAAGCGATGGTCAATATCAAAGGTATACCGACCAAAACGCTCATCGCAGGACTTAAAGATACAGATTCCAAAGTCGTTACAGCGTTCGTCGAAGCACTCGCTGTTCACAAAGATGCCACCGCTGTGGATGCACTTGTGGATGTCCTCACCAGTGATGTCCTAAACAAAGATCCGAAGCAGGCCGCTATTAATACCCTTGATATTTATGGACAAGAGAAACTCGCCAGAGGCTTAGCGAGCCGGATCACGACGCTCATTATCGGTGGAACTGTTAGCGCCGCGGACAACCGTTTGCATCTTGTACAACTTCTGAGGAGAGAACCGTTTAAGAAACAGATCAAGGCGATAAAGTCAATTGACGATCTCGCGTTCAAGTTGTATGACTACCACGAAAAAAAGGAAGAGAGCACACTCGTCAAAACTACACTGAAGCAACTCCTTGATGAACTACAGTAACACGTGGCGAACGATTAAACGGGTTACCCCGCTTGTCTCACGGATAGCGAATTATCGGATAAATTCCTACACCTTCCCGCAAATGCCTTTTGCAAATGCGGTTGCAACCGATATGCGCCGTTGGTGTATCGGTTCGCAACCGCGCTCGTGATTTCCGCTACATTTCCGTAATCTTCATTTAACCCCGTCTGCAGTGCTTATTATATAGAGACTCATGGAAAAAAATGTGTCCATTCTATTTTCAGATTCAGAGGTGCTGCAATATTGTTGACATAAAAATGTATTTATTTTAAAATAACCGTTGCATCTGTACTCACTGTTTCGGTTGTCTCTGTCCACAGAATGCGAGAGTATCTATAATCGGAAGACCGTGGGTGTCTCCGGAACTTCAGAAATGAGCAAGCGAAGTCCTAAATTAAAGCTACCGAACCACGCCAAGGAGTGTTTGGTGTCTATTTTTTCATAGCTTTATGTGTGACGCGAGATACGGACAGGTGAGTCTAACTGAGATTTTAGGAGGAAAAGGTAAACGGAACATGAAAAAATCTTTGATAATATTACTGCTTATAGGAGTTGTGAGTTTCGGCTGTCAGCAGAAACAGGTTATCACCCAACTGGAAGTCGGTAGAAAAAAATTGTTAAACGCTGGACTCACAATGGAAGCCGTTGAGCATCTTGAACGCGCCGAAGTGGAAGAGGTAAACAAAGTTGAACCTCGCGCACTCTTGGTTATCGCTTATAGCAATGCAATTTCAACGCGTGCTGCGGAAATGTTCAATGTGGAAACCAGATTCCAGAGTGAGCGCGACCAACGTGTCGCTCAATTAGGCGAATTTGAGATTAAAAAAATCATAGATATCCTCGGCGAACGCCACAGGATTCAGAAGGATGCAGTGCAAGTCCTCGTTGATCACGGGGCACCAGCTGTGCCTTTTGTTCTTGATAACCTCGTCAAGGACCGGAATAGAACCGCACACGACGATTTCTATCAAATCTTGAAACAGATAGGAGGCGACGGTGTTAACACAATTCTGAAAACCATTAGTGATAGCGCGACGCCAACGCCTGTTAGAGTAAAATTGATTCGCACCGTCGGAGAGATTGGAGATGCAACCGCTACCGCAGGTTTAGAACAACTTCACGATTCAATCGATAGTGAAGGGTTGAAGATGGAGGTCGATACCGCTCTATATCTGCTCGGACATCCAGAGTATAAAGAGAAAATCGTTGCAGGTTTAAGCGATGCGAATGTTGTTGTCCGTCGAGCCGCCGCAAAAGCCTTGGTATCCCTTAATGAAGTGTCAACAGCCAAAATTGTTGAGGCACTCAAAGACACTGATGATACCGTCCGGATGGATGCCGCCAAAGCACTACAGAAATATCCTGATGCCAGTGCTATTGACAATCTCGTCGCAATGTTGAACAGCGGTACTACCCCGGAAGCGAAGCAAGCCGCTATGGATACTTTGAACCTCTATGCCGAAAAAGGAATCGCTGACGGATTGGCTGCGCGTTTTATAGAATTATTAACCAATTCCGAAGTCACCGACCACAATAACAGGCTCCGGATGGTGCAACTGCTTAAGAAACCCGTACTGATTAAACAGGTTGAAGAAGCCGACCAGTACGACAATCTACCGCATAAAATTTACCAGGTCTACGAAGCTGAAGCCAACGATATGGTGAAAGACGAACTCAGTAAACTACTCGGTGTAATTGAGCAAGACGATGGCGATGTGATTCAATGAGACGGTGGCGATCTTGCGTTAGAAAATTGAGGAATGGGTTCTTATGGTTTTCGCTGGAATTCTGAGGCTTGTCAGGACTGATTTGCCTGATGGTGGAAGGAGATTACGGATATGCAGAATTATCCAACCGATGTTAAAATTACCAAAATTGAGCAGGTTACCATCGAAATTGACCAACCTGCAATCGGTTGTAACTCCGGTGCTAAGGAGATAAAACAGCCTGACCCGAACGGGAAATGGCATGAACGCATTATCCGCATCCATACCAACGATGGAACACTCGGTTGGGGAGCAGGCAGTTGGGCAACAACGACCGCTGAGGAAGCCAGTAGTGTGCTCAATCAAAACCCGTTTGACCTCTTAAAGCCTGAGGATGGCGTTGTTGAAGAATACCGAGGGCTTGAAAACGCCCTCTGGGACACAATCGGTAAAATCCTCGGTAAGCCCGCCTATCAACTCATAGGGAACGATGTTTTTTCAAACGGGTTACCCGCTTACGACAGCACGATCTATTTCAACGATCTCCTTTATGAAACGAAAGCCGAAGGGCTCAAACGTATTGAAGATGATGTCAAAAGCAGTCTCGCTAACGGGTTTACCGCATGCAAAATGAAAATCGGACGCGGTAACCATCTCATGGAACGGAAAGCGGGACTGCAACGGGACATAGAACTTGTCCAACTTGCCCGTAGCACTGCCGGAGAAGGGTTCAATATTCTCGTTGATGCAAACAACGCATACACCTACGATGAAGTCATCACCTTCCTAAACGAGACGAGCGACTGTGATGTCTTTTGGATAGAAGAGATGTTTGAGGAAGACGTTGAACTTTATCGCAACCTAAAAGCCTTCATCCAAGACAAGGGCTTGAAAACCTTCATTGCCGATGGCGAAACTCGAACGCGCGAACCGCTTGAATTCTACGATCCCTTCTTTGAGGCGGGTGTCATTGATGTCATCCAACACGATATGAAGGGACTCGGCGTTACCGGTTGGCGACGACTCGCAGATATGGCTGCCGCACACAATGTTCAATGCGCACCGCATAACTGGGGTTCCCTACTCGGTTTCTTTCTCAGCCTCCAATTCGCAAAAACAATTCCCCATTTCCTCTACGGCGAAGTCGCAACCCTCACCAGCGATGTCATTGATACCTCCGGCTACACCTTCACCGCCGGCACCTTCACAGTACCGGATACTCCTGGACTCGGACTGGAACTCAATGAAGATGTTTACGATGACCGATACGCCAGAAAAGAAGATTGGCAGATCTCCTGATTTTTTATTTTTTTCCCAATTAAGATAGGTATGGTTTCCCAACCGCACCGGATCCTACACCCAAATCGTATATGTCCAAAAACCCTCTTCAGCATTGTAGGTTGGGTTGAACGGCTACCATCAAAATCGTCCAATCATAGAAAAACGAAGGTTGCTTCATACACGCCACATTCATCAGAGACCGAGTGAAACCCAACGCTTCTGTTGTGGAGTATCTACGCCTCTGGCGGTCTGAAGTTGGGTTTCACTACGTTTTTGAGTGTATCCTGATACCTATTGGATTTAGGGGTATTTGGCACCCACACATCTACCTTCTCAGGTCCGTTCAACCCAACCTACTGGAGCACAGAAATCCCTAAATTGACACCTATGGATATTTGAGAGGAATATCCTGATGCAAAAAGATGACGTTCAACTTATTCACGATATTTTAGCGGGTGACCACACCGCATTCACCACATTGGTTGAAAAATACCAAAAAAGCGTTCACGCCTTGGCATGGCAGAAGATCGGTGATTTTCATCATGCTCAAGAGATCACACAAGACACCTTCCTCCAAGCATATCAGAACCTTTCTACACTCAGGAATCCTAATCTTTTTGCTGGATGGCTCTATGTGATCGCCAATCGCCTTTGCATTGATTGGCTGCGAAAGCAAAAACCTGAGATGCAATCCTTGGAGGACCCACGTATAGAAAATATTGTAGAGAAACTCTCTTATACGCGGTATATGTCGGAACAGCGGGAAACAGAAACTGCTGAGCATTATTATGAAATTGTTAAACAACTCCTCGAAAAACTCCCGGAAAAGGAACGCACCGCCGTCACGCTCCACTACCTTGATGAAATGACGACTAAAGAGATTGGCAACTTTTTGGGGGTACCGGTGAACACAATTCATAGTTGGCTCTATCGGGCACGCAAACGCTTACGCGAACACTTACAAGGAGAAGAATTTCACATGACACAAGAGGATAGAGGAAAACTGGATCAATCAGCTGAAGAATTAATTTTAAAAGAATTTGTGCCTAAAATGCTCGGCACCATAGAGACAAAGATTCACGCCGAACTTCAAGGGCAACTCGGAAAAAGTATTCCTGATACACAAATGCTCGAGCAAGTGTTGGAAAAGATGATGGGTGATATTAAGAAAAAAATACTGGCAGAACTTCAAGCACAACTCGAAAAAGAATTTCCAAAGATGTAAGCAGACAGGAAACGCTTAGCCACTTATTGGCGTTGATGTCGCCTTGGTGTATTGTTATTCATCAACGGGCTTTGGTTACAGTACTTCCACTCTTACACAAGAATTTGAAGTGCCCCAAATTTTGTCTGACAAATCGGCTATGATGTGGTATAATTAATACAAATTGATAAGCGTGCTTTACACCAGATTTCTAACTGAACTGGATAGTCAGATGAAAAAGATTCTCGTCGCAATGAGCGGAGGCGTGGACAGTTCCGTCACCGCTGCCATGATGATTGATGCAGGCTATGATGTCACCGGCATCACCATGCGCCTCGGCGCGCCCGATACGATCGAGGTGGAACCAGAACGTCCCAACTGCTGTTCACTTGAGGGCATTGAGGATGCGCGCCGTGTCGCCACACAACTCGGTATCCCTTTCTATGGCGTGAATTACGAGGACGCTTTCCGCGAACAGATTATCGACTATTTTGTGGACGAATACCTCATTGGCAGGACACCCAGTCCTTGTATGGTATGTAACCGAGAACTCAAGTTTGGTAGGCTTCTTGACCTTGCCAAAACATTGGAGTGCGATGCCATTGCGACTGGACACTATGCTCGCGTTGAACAAGATCCAAAAACGGGACGTTATCTCTTACGCAAAGCACTTGATGTCAGCAAAGATCAATCCTATTTCCTCGCTGCGCTCACACAGGAACAGTTGCGCTGCGCCATGATGCCCCTTGGTGAATATACGAAAGCCGAGGTCCGTGACCTTGCCCGAAAGTATGAGTTGCGCACTGCTGAAAAGATTGAGAGCCAGGAACTCTGCTTCGTGGCCGACACCAATTATAGACGCTTCCTCCAAGACAGGGTCCCTGAGAAAATTCAGGGTGGCGATATTGTAGACGAAAACGGCGATGTGCTTGGTAAGCATGACGGTGTCCCGTTTTATACCGTCGGGCAACGGCGCGGGTTGGGCATTGCAGTCGGCAAACCGCTCTATGTAACGCAGATCAACGCAGCGAACAACACTGTTGTTGTCGGCGAATCCGATGCACTCTATGAAGACACGATGCACGTTGAACGTATCAATCTTATTGCGATTGAAAAACTAACGGAACCGATCCGAGCACACATCAAAATCCGATCCCGTGATGATGGCGGTCTCGCGACCATCACGCCTATCAGTGAAACGGAAGCGATCGTAAAATTTGACGAACCGCGCCGCGCGATTACCCCCGGGCAAGCCACCGTCTTTTACGATGGCGAATACGTCCTCGGCGGCGGTTGGATTGTAGACCCTCGCAATGCCACAAGCGTTCAGTCATGAAAACGAGACTCCTCTGCCTTCTCGGTCCCACAGCAGTCGGCAAAACAGAGATAGCGATTCAATTAGCACAACATTTTGATGCCGAAATTGTTTCTGTCGATTCCCGCCAAATCTATCGACAGATGGACATCGGTACCGCTAAACCTACCGCTGAAGAACAGCAAGCAGTACGACATCACCTCATAGATTGCGTAAACATTTCCCAACCTTTCTCCGTTGCCGATTATCAATCCCTTGTAGACGCTGCAATCGTTGACATCCAAAGCAGAGGTAAACAGGTGCTGCTTGTCGGTGGTGCCGGTCTCTATTTTAGAGCAGTTGTTGATGGATTATTTGAGGGACCAGGGGCAGATCCATCACTCCGTGAACGGCTTGAAACGGAGGCGGCGCAACGCGGGGTCAATACCCTCCACGAGCGGCTCCGTACCTGCGATCCAATATCTGCGGAGCGGATTCATCCGAACAATGTCGTCCGTGTCATCCGTGCCTTGGAGGTCTATGAATTGACAGGCACGCCTATGTCCGAGCACCAGCAACAATGGCGACAAGAGAACCAGCGATATCCGTTTATCGCCTTCTGTCTGACGATGCCGCGCGCGCTGCTCTATCAGCGAATTGAACAACGCGTGGATGTGATGCTTGCCAATGGATTGATAGCAGAGGTAGAATCGTTGTTAGCAGCCGGATATGCGCGTGAAACAGTCGCACTCCAAAGTTTTGGTTACAGAGAGTTAATCGCGTATCTGGACGGAGAATGTACATATCTGGAAGCGGTCCAGCAGTTGAAGCAGAACACCCGTCGGTTTGCCAAACGACAACTAACATGGTTCCGTAAGGATACCCGCGTTGAATGGATAGATCGCGAATCAACGCCGGATATTGTTACACATCTGTTAAAGAAAATTCGGGGTATGTAGTCAGTTGTGGTTATCGGATACTGAAACTGAATTCTCTGTTGATTTCCTCGACCAGATATAATACAATATTTCCTTGATACACTTCGCGGAAAGGAGCGGAAAATGAGACGTTTTTGGACACAAGGTCCTGTCAATCCTCAAGAGCACTATGTCGTTTCACGTTCCGACGAGATCGCCGATTACATCAAACGTGTTGGAGAAGGTAGGTATATCGTCTTGTTCGCACCACGTCAAACCGGCAAAACTACCTTCTTTCAAGATGCCTTAGCATCACTTGTAGCCGGTTCAGCGTCAGTTGAGCAGCCTGTAGACTACTTTCCAATTCAACTGAACTTTGATGTCTATAAGAACACTTCTGTTACCGATTTTTATGACAACCTTTACCACGATATTTGCGAAGAAATTGAGAGTTTGTTCCAGCGACGTGGCGGTACACCTTCTGAGGCTTTAAGCCAATTTTTGGCGGATACCCAACTAACGAACCCACATGCAATGAGAAGGTTTTTCAGAAACCTTGATCGGTTGCTAACCCCGCAGAAATTCGTCTTAATTATTGATGAATTTGATGGTATCCCGCAGGCTGCGTTGAGCGATTTTCTTCATACGCTCCGCCATATCTACATTGCTGGTAAACCTCGATGCCCACACAGTGTAGGCATCATCGGGGTCAAAAGTATTGTCCAGCTCAACTATGACCGCTCAATTTCTCCCTTCAATATCCAAGACGAGTTTCATTTGCCCAATTTTACGCTCGAACAGGTACACGAGCTGCTTGGGCAATATACGGACGAAGTTGGACAAGTTTTTGTTCCAGAAGTTGTAGCATCTATCCGTAAACAGACTGCCGGGCAACCTGTGCTTGTCAACCGCTTCGCACAGATTCTTACCGAGGAATTGGACATTCCGAAAAGTGAACCGATTACTATGGCGCACTTTTCAAAAGCACACGCACAGCTGCTACATGAACGGAATACTAACATTGAGCACCTAACAACTAATGTCCGTAGAAACCCACGCTTTGAAAGTGTTCTCATGCGAATTATGGCGCGAGATGAAGGCGTAGACTTCAATATGGACGATGATATCATCAGTGAACTTGCCATGTATGGTGTAATCAAAAAAGCCTCTGATGGTATGTGTGAAATTCTTAATCCAATCTATCTCTACCGTATCATGAGAACATTTAAACCAACAGTCAATGGGTTAGAGGAGCAGTACCTTCCGAAAGGGCCCAATGAGAAGTTTCTCAATTATATTACACCCACAGGACGGATTGATATGGGGTTGTTGCTTGATAATTTCCGAGATTTCATTGCGCGTGCTGGGTTCAAAATTCTGCAAGTCCCTGATACACCACAAGAATCGGTTGGCAGGCATCTGCTGCTCGCGTATCTTGACCAGTTTGTGAAAGACATCGGCGGTTTTATGTACATTGAAGTGCAGACCGGCCGCGGTAGGATGGACATCATTATTACCCACAACCACCAGAAGTACATCATCGAAACGAAAATATGGAGAGGCGACAATCGTTATCAGGCGGGCAAAAGGCAGCTTGTTGCATATCTCAGATCTGAAGGCGTAACGGAAGGGGACTACATCGTCTTTGATCATCGGGAAGAGCCGGAATCACGAGTAGAGACAGAAACGATAGGAGGGTTGACGATTCGGAGTTACGTCATTCCTGTGATACAAGAACTACCTTCAAAGGTTCAAAATGCTTCTGAGATGCAGTAAAAAGAGACTTCAATCAATTCCATGTTCTTCGCAATATGCCTGGATAATCGGTAAAAAATCATCGACGTATTTTTCCGTTTTCACAGTACCAATACCATGAATTCGCCTGAATGCTGTACGGGTTCTTGGCAGATGGGTTGCTATCTCCTTCAATGTTCTGTTAGTAAAAACTGCTCTGTGTTCTGCTTTTGCTAATATTCTACACTTGTCTTGAAGTAATTGAAAAAGTTCTGGATTGTATTCATTGGGATCTTTAGTCGTTTTTTTTACCGCCTCCACGCGATATTCTTTGCAGTACGCACGGATAATCGGCAAAAAGTCATCGGCGTATTTTTCTGCTTTCACGCGACCAATACGATGAATTTTCCTAAATGCTTCCACCGATTGTGGCAATTGGGTTACCATTTCTTCCAACGTTTTGTTGCTAAAAATATGGTGTAATGGTAACTTCTCGCGAGCTGCCACCACTTTACGTTTGTCACACAGGTTCTCGAAAAGTTCCTGGGTATCAGGTATAGGTTTGTCAGATACTGGTTCATGAGTGTTCGGTGCTTTACTTATGCTTTCTGCCGAATCTACCTCGTGTTTCTCACAATAGGCACGAATAATTGGCAAGAAATCATCGACGTATTCCATCCTTACTTCTCCTATGCCCTTAATCTGCCCAAATTCTTCCGGTGTCTGTGGTAATTGAGTTGCCATCTCCTTCAATAAATCACGCGGTAAAACTCGCGATGCCTGTATTAGTTCTTCCTCTGCTATATTTCTACGCTTGTGGCAAAGTTTCTCAAACAGTCCCGGATCGTACTGGTACTGTTCCTCGGATTCATAAGTATTAAATTCTGTGGTTACACTATTTTCTGAATCCATATCTATCGAATCCACTGGAAACCCCCAGAACCGATCGGCTGGTGTAATTTTTGTTGTGTTGACTTTCCGACCCTTATCTGTCAAATGAAGGCTTCCGTTTTCCCCATCTCGTTCATAAAGATTGTTTTGAAAGAATTGCAGGGCAAAATGACACCATTGGGCTTTGCTATACTTCTTGCCTTTTCCCCAGGTCCTAAGTTTGTCATGCTCATTCTTAATAATTTTTTCTTGATTATCACCGCGTAAAATGTCAATGATATACAAAGCCCCGGCTGGCAGGCAAATAGGGATACTCGTATGTTCGCTTCGCAAAGTGCCAATAAAATATTCTGCGTCAAAAACCTCTTTTGTCTCGCTTTCATTAACCCAATGAAGGCAAGATAGGAACATTTGTGCAGGGGTTGTCAAATCGACCTGTTCCATTTTCGCTTTACGACAGTTATCACACATCCCGCAATTTTCGTTTTCGTATTGCTCTCCAAAATAATCCAATAACGCTTTGCGGCGGCACCTGTCTGAAGTTGCCCACGCAGTGAGTTTTTGCACTGCTTCAATCCGTCCTTCGCGTTGCGATGGATGTCCATCATCAATGAATTCGTTGATCGTATCTTCATCATCCGGACTGAACAACAGAAGACACTCTGCACGTTCCCCATCCCGGCCAGAACGACCGATTTCCTGATAATAAGATTCCATATCCTTCGGCAGCCACGCGTGTAAAACAAACCGAACATCTGGCTTATCAATACCCATTCCGAAGGCAATTGTAGCAACTATTACGTGAGTATCGCTATTGATGAAAGCGTCTTGACTTTGTGTGCGAGTTTCATTGTCTAGCCCTGCATGATAGGGCGAGACAGAAATTCCATGCTCTTTTAAATTTTCACACAACCAATTCACATGCTTCCGTCTTTGACAGTAGATGATGCCAGATTCACCAGCGTGCTTTTTGAGAAATGCCAATGTCTGCCCGAGCAACTCAAATCGGGGTTCGATAGAGATAAAGAGATTTTCGCGATTAAAACTATCAATGAATTGATTTTCTGCTGGGATGTTGAGTGATTGTTTAATATCTTCTTGGACTCGTGGAGTCGCCGTGGCAGTTGTGGCAATACAAACAGCGTTTGGAAATTGCTCACGAACCCAGTCCAACTCACGATAATTCGGACGAAAATCGTGTCCCCACTGAGCGATACAATGTGCTTCATCAATTGCAAGGCAGGCGACGTCTGAGTCATAAAGCATTACATGGATTTCAGGTCGTTGTACGAGCCTTTCGGGAGAGATATAAAGCAGCTTAATTTCGCCATTCCTGACCCTTTGCATTGTAGCAAGATATTCTTCATAGTCTTCTTCTTCAAGGATGTGATTGAGAAAAGCGGCGCGGATTCCCTTCTGTTTTAATTGCATCACTTGATCTTGCATAAGAGCAATTAGCGGTGAAACAACAACCGTCAAGCCATTAAAAATACACGCGGGTAGTTGGTAACAGAGCGACTTCCCACCCCCTGTTGGGAGAACCACTAAGGCATCCTCTCCTTTGCGAATGTGTTCAATGATATCTTCCTGAAATGGAAGAAACTGTTCATGCCCGAAAACGTTCCTGAGAATCTCTATAGATGGTGTTTCCACTTGTGGAAGCGGTTGTCGATCTTCAGGTATGGGTATCCCTTCTGGCATTTCCTCTTCAAGAAACCAACCGGAGAGTTGCACATAACAACGCTCTTCTATATTTGGCGTATCTCTTGGTTTCCACCAATGTGCCAGCGAGACGCGCAGGAGTGTTCCAGCAAGGATTGTCTCAAGTGGTCTTTGAAAACCGACGAAAGTGAGTGTGCAACCGCCGTTTTCCGTTGGATAGCGGTAGCATAGGTTCTTCTTCTTATCTGTTTCCAGAGTGAGTTGCTTGTCCGTTCTCCAGAACATAGTGCTATAAGATGGAACATCATGCCCAGGCGGAACGTAGAGCGATCCGATGCTTGTAGTTTGTAACAAACCTTCATACAGTTGGCGTGGATCCCCAGATTTCGGGGGCATTAAGAGTTCAATCGCACTGATCAAATTTCTTGTGTCTTTCGTCCTGTGAATACGCGATTTTTTATCAACAACAAAGTTTTCGTTATGTGGTGGCTTCAAAGGAGTTTCCGGATCACCCGTAATCTTCCAAATATCACCGACCTCGTATTCTTTGTTGGCACCCTCACGTGGATCAGCGTTAAACGGAATAAGCCGGACGCTTTCTCCTGTCTCTGTAATCGCGCCGATGCACGCGCCCGCGCCCATCCGAGTTTTCGCAACAATTAGGACTCTCACGGTAGAATATTTTCGACCTCCAGGTTGAAAGTTTTTGCCAGTTTATCCGCTACCAAGGATCGATGACACGCCTCCGGTGCCGTTTCCACACAAAAGAGTGCGACAACTCTGGCATCCGATTCCAGTTCGTCCAGTAGACTTTTCGGTTCAAACCCGGCGAGGCATTCGGTTTGGTAGGCTTCAATGAATGCTTCCCCAAGTTCAGTCCGTTTGCGTTTAGCCGTTTTTGTCGCTTTATCCGCCGCTGCTTGTTTTTCGCGGACAGTTTTCGTCGGTCCAAGGTCCTTGAGATAAATATATCGGATGCCGAGTTCTGCAAGCCGTGCCTGCAACCGCTTGCTGTTGGCAAAGGCATACGTCGCACCGCGGACACCGCGTCGACTTCGGATATCACAAAACGTATCAACTTCTGCTTTGCGCAACGCCTGAAAAAAACTGGATTCGTCGAATCCGTAAACGCCGATAGTGATAATTTTGATTTGCATAATGGGTTCAATTACGGATATTTCTTCCGCGAGTGGAATGTGTGTTCGCCAAACATTGACAATTGACCGCCCGTTAACCGATCAATCACTTTTTCTTGTGTCAATTCCTCACCATTTTCAGCGATGTGAATCACAGGGATGTCTCGCGTCGTGAGTGTCGCACCGATCAGTTTGCAGCGATGACACTCTTCCGGTTTCCCTTCACTGCACATTAGAACGACACGCTGTTGCTGCATAAAAGCGGTATGAAGACGTTGAATCCCACGCTGATAGAATTCCGCAGCTTTGACTTTTTCGTAGTCAACGTTTCCGTTAACATAACACGCTTCATCGTCGGGCCTGCCACCAAGCGTGTCACCCATAAACACATAGCGGATGCCGTGTTTTGTGAGTTCAATCTCAAGGGATTCTTTCGAGAATTCCGGCTTATAGCGGGAATAAGGGGCCGACCGGACATCAATGAGATAGGTAATCTCACGCTGATGGAGCATTTCAACAAGCTCTTCTATTGACCGGCTACCGTAACCGATCGTGTAAATTGGGATGGGGGGAGTTGATTTTTCCATGATAGATGCATGGTATCATATAGTTTCGGAAAAAACAATGGAATTCTGTTCATCGATTTCCTCCATCGCTGACGCGATTTCTAATCGCACTTATTGGCAGCTATCACAATATTCTTGCTATTTTTGGGCAACGTTTGTTATATTAACGGAAAATAGATTTCAAAAGTTAATCTTCCGCAAGTACACCAACTCATGAAAAACTACAGCGTCAGAATGATCCGTCAGAATATGGAAGACATCCCACAATTCCCCGTTCCAAAAGGCTTTGATATCCGAAAGTACCGTCCAGGTGAAGGACATATATGGACCCGGATTCAAAGAGCAGCGGAACGCTATATCAACATTGACGATGGACTTTTTTTCCGCGAGTTCAAACGAGATTTGCTGGCGATGGAGGATCGGAGTTTTTTCCTCACGACGGACGCAGGCGAGGAGATAGGCACAATCACGGCGTGGTGGCAGCCAGACATGAATGGCAAAAATTGGGGACAGATTCACTGGGTCGCGATTCATCCCGATTACCAAGGACGCGGGCTTTCCAAACCGATGATGTCGGTGGCGATGACACGTTTGAAACAGTTCCACGAACGCTGTTTTCTCGGCACGTCAACCGGACGAATTCCTGCGGTCAAACTCTATCTCGATTTCGGTTTCATCCCAGACTTTTCGCGTGAAAATAGCCAAGAGGCTTGGGCGGAAATCGCATCCGTTTTGGAACACCCCGTTTTGGCGCAGCTTGAAAACTAAAAACTGTGATGCTACTATGTTCAAAGGAGTTGCCATTATGACCACAACAATAACACCATCTCTGACAGAACAACAAATCGCCGACTTCCATGAGGACGGTTATCTAATTGTGCGAAACGTTTTGTCGTCTAAGGAAGCAGACGAACTCCGGCGCGTCGTCCAAAAAGAGGTAAAACGCGATGCCTATCCATCATCGTTGACGTATCCTGAGCCAGCGAAATACACAGTGAGTGGCAACCGTCTTGCTGCACCGGGACTTACTGCTATTGCTGAACACCCGACGGTTATTGGTGCTGTGGAATCTGTACTGGATCAACCCGCGCATCTCACTGCCTACGTTGCTTATCTACGGACACCCGGTGATAAAGGTTCAGGGGCACATTGCGACTATAAACGTTGGCGACCCGTCGGGTCATCAATGAATTGGGTCTTCGCCATCATTCCGCTGACCGATTTCAATGCGAAGTATGGACCGTTTCTTGTTTCGCCTAAGTCTCACAAACTAACGCAGGTGATTGACAAAGACACACATATCTTGGACCTCAACCGTCCCCATGCTGAACAATTAGCACCCTTCATCGACCCGGAACTCAAGGCAGGCGACTTGCTTGTCGTCAATGAGCATGTCTGGCACAAAGCACCACCAGGAGCCACGACGGAGGACCGGTGCGGTATCTTCAATAAGTATTGCGCGGTGAACGCGCCCCCGGCAGCCGGATATTATCCTTACAATCCCGCGGCACTGGATGCATTAAGCGATGATAGCAAACGCCTCATACCGGTCTGTTTTGACAAGCCGATTACGACGACGCGCCTACTCATTGAGGATACATCAGCACAAGAATCAAAATTCTTGCTGCACCGCGACGCTGAAACAGCCGGTTGGGAGTTACCAGGGGGCGAAGGTTGGGAAGAGGAGAAGCTCGTCGGTTGGGACATCGGCGCGCGAATCGGTTCACTCCAAGAGATCACCAAAACGCAGCTCGGTTTAGATGTGCCGTGGATGTCCTATATCGAAGATGTTGAATCAGAAAACGGTATCTGTCGGATCTACGGGTTCTCGGATGAAAACCTTGACCTTAATACCCTGGCAGATAATGGGTACGACTGGTTCACAAAATCTGAGCTGCAAAAACGCCTTGGTGAAAGTGATGCTATCTGCCGTACTGTTGATACATGGCAACACGCCGATATTATTCGCGGTAAAGGTAAGGCGTGCCATCAGATGCGACATCAATTTGAGTAAATGTTATTCCTTCGTTTGAAGATGCTGGCGAGGCAGCAAACCTCGCCAACTTTTACGAGAACTATTCCATTGCGAGCCGTTTTTTTTGCTCCTCAAGCATCTTCTGTTGACGTTTGACGCGCTCTGGCACTAAACGTTCCCGTGATGCCGTCGGCTTGAAATCCAGACGCTCTTTCCCCAATCCGTGCAGAACACCCAATTCCACCGGCGAGAGATCGTCTGGGTCCTCACGGTTGAAATTCATCGGTTCTTTAAGCGCAACCGCTGGGTTTGTGATAAAACGGGCGCGACCGGACGGATTCTGTGAAGCAGCGTGTAAGATGAACGGGTGCAGCAGCACGACATCCCCCGTATTTCCGGTAATTTCTACAAAATCCTTACACTTTCCAATAAGTCTACCAAAACCATTACCGGGTAACAACCCTTCCGGATGTTCATATAACCACTGCGCAACATGTTGGACAGAATCGCACGCCACAAACGTTCCGCCGCTCTGTGGGTAAATATCCGACCAGACGACGATAGTGAGGAGTCCTTGCTCCGGACTGTCAAGGAAATGACGAAAAAAGTCGCCATCCTTATGCCAACCGCTGACTTCTGGAGAAGGCGGCTGCCACGGTGTGTCCGCACCTAACGCAAAATTAATAATAAAGCCATCGCTCCACCCCGGTTTTGCGTTGTTCCCCCGGGGAGTGATAATCCTATCTTCACCGCCGAGTAGATCACAGATAGCGTCCCATGCTCGCGGTGCAACATCCTCAATCAGCACCCGGTTCATAGATGGCATGTGAATGCGCGGTTCCTTCCAAGTACTCGGATCGTCTGGATCATAACCGAGTCGTTTAAAGGCAAACGCTCGCCACTCTTCCGCCAATTCACGTGGAAAGCAGTCTTTCAGGATAATGTGTCCCTTCTCAATGAAGTGGTTAACATCTGCTCCAGTGAGTGTTCTGTAAGTACGTGCCATTTTTGCCCTCTCTACTGTATGCTCTGCAACAACGTTTCTGCAAGTTTTGTTGCAAAGGCATCGTCGTTGATGTGAGCGTCCATTTCGATAACCGTAACGTTATCATGGATCTGTGCCTTTAGATTTTCTGTCCATGCAGTGCGCGCTTCGGGTAAATCAAAGGGTTGGTCTGTTTTGTCAATTGCGGATACACCTTGCGTCGGAATAATAACGGTTGTAGGTCCCTGTGCTTGGCTCAATTTGCGCGCCATAATCCGTCCGAGTTCGGCTGTTTCTTCAGCGGTTGTCCGCATAAGTGTGACTGTCGGGTTGTGCTGATAGAACAGCCTGTCGCTGAATTTTTCCGGCACCGTGTCTCGCGGCCCGAAGTTCACCATATCTAAAGCACCGGGGGCAACAACTTGCGGCAAACCCGTTTGTCCAGCGGCTTCTAATCTATCAGGACCCGCACTCAGGATTCCACCGACCAACTCGTCAGCGAGTTCAGTCGTCGTCACGTCTAAAACTCCAACGAGAAAACCGCCTTTCACCAAATCTTCCATCGCTTGTCCACCGGTGCCGGTTGCATGGAACACGAGGACTTCGTAGCCAGCTGCTTCAAGAATCTCTCTCGCCTTGGTGACACAAGGGGTCGTTACGCCGAACATCGTCGCTGCGATTAACGGTTTGTCCGTTGTTGCCTCTGGCACTTCTGCGTTCACCATCCCGACAATCGCGCCAGCAGCGTTAGCGAGAATCTGGCGTGACAAACGGTTGATACCAGCGATGTCCACAACAGAATACATCATGCAAATATCTTTCGACTGGACATAAGGACTCGTATCACCCGATGCCAGTGTAGATACCATAATTTTCGGAACACCGACCGGAACGGCCTGCATCGCTGTTGTCCCGATGGTTGTACCGGCAGAACCTCCCAGTGAGATTATCCCATCAATCTCACCCGCAGCGTGTTTCTCTGCAACCAGTGCCGCAGCACCTTCTGCCATCACGGAAACGCTATTACCCCGGTCGCCTTCGTCTCGCAATGCCTGTAAAGATGAACCGCCTGCCTGCGCAACTTCATTCGCAGAGATATCCGGTGTTAGTTGCGGTTCTCCCAATATACCGGTATTGATGACGCACGTTGAGACCCCAGCCGATTCAATCTGTGTTTTGATGAATGCGAATTCTACACCTTTTGTGTCCATTGTTCCGACAATACATACCCTTTTCGCCATCCTCGGATTCCTCCTATACAGGACTTACACATGCCGCTCTTTTGTACCACAAACTGTTAGTTTGTGCTATCAGAACGCTGTGTTTTCAGACAAATTTCATCTAACAGAACCACTTCCAGTCAAAATTGCGTAAGCCCTGCTATATATTATAAATCTAATGCCTGCGCTGCAATTCATTTTTAGTTTCATTACGCGTCATAGTCGTAATTATCCTCCGCCCGATCTTCTGGTACAAACCCCACTTTTTCCTGCGCGTTTGAGATATCTACCCAACGGAAGTCGTTGTTTGACATGCCATAGAATATCTCAAATTGTAAGTTATCATCGGCACTGATGCACCGCTCGAATATCTGAACAATGTCTCGTTGACTTACGTAGATGTCGGCACCTTGTGGTGGACGCGGACGGTCTCGCTCGACTTGACCAATACGGACACAAATACACGACAACTCGTGACGGTACGCGTAGGTTCGCGCCAGAGACTCCGTCCATATCTTGGTTGCGGCGTATAGGCTTCTCGGTTCTGCTGGTATATCGGGTGTAATCATCTTGACATCATTCGGTATGTCTGCTTGTCGCCGTTCCATCATCGACTTGTACGGTTCTCGCTCACGATGTCCCTGTGAGACTGTAATACTACTGGCGGCGACGATTCGCCTAACACTAGCGATTTTACACGCTTCAAAGATATTGTAAGTTCCAACAATATTGCTGTTAAGCAAACTTTCCCAACTCTCTCCACTCGGATCTGCCGCAAGATGCGCCACAACGTCCATACCTTCTACGGATTGGCACACCTGATTAAAATCAGCAATATCGCATAGCATGAATTTCTCATCTGGAATGTCAAGTGTCCATGACTGCGGAACCCGAACAGACTGTTCCCGTTTATAATCGAGCGCGTAAGCGTCGTATTTTTCCGGCTGTTCTTTCAGCCGCTTATATATCATGTAACCTATCTGTCCAGTTGCCCCTGTAACAAGTACCTTCTTGGGTGGAGTCATATTTTTACCTGAGCGTAGTCTTTAAAACCTTTCTGATAAAATGGAAGTGGTGTTAGTTCCGAGTTTTCATTCGTGCCCAGACCACCGTTAACTTATTCCTTGGTTGGACAGACAGTGGAGCTGCTTTAGCGAAATCCTCATCCGTTGGCATAAAATCGACTGTTGAGATCATCAATACATCAGAACACATGGTTTGAGCGGTAAGTGCCCCTTCGCGGTGATAAATCATCACAGTGTTCTCGCCTGCATCAAATCGAGTTTTCAAACCATTTTGGAGTCCACCGCCTGCTTGTCCTTGTAACGCCTGCGGTTGTGCAGAATCGCCAATCCACGTCCACGGATTGTTATCTTCCCATGCGTCGAGCCAAGTGGCATCGCCAAGTGTGTTGATGTGTCGCTCGAATTTTCCGAGGTCGGGAGTGCCATTCACCTGAATAAAGAAAGAGTTGTTAGTACGACCGCTTGGGGTTCGATCCCAGGAGGTCCTTGTCCAGACAAAGTAAGTACCACCTGAATCAATATCAATTGTGTACTTCACAAAGAAGACATCTTCTGCTGGTGGAAGGTTGTTTGGTGGATTCGGCGAATTATGTACAAGGTAACTGTCGCCGGATGCACCTTTTAGATCATCAACAGCGTGTCCTTTTTCATCGTTTAAAAAGAATACGGCATCATCGCGCTCATCGAAGTCCTCGGCTTCCCACCAGTACTGAACACCGCCATTGAGTCGAGATACCTGCAATTCCTCAACGGCTTCAACCGAAATCGCAAGCAGTAGCATAGTCGTGAATAGAATCATTATCTGGTTCACAATTCGCGTTCGGAAATTAGGTCTCATATTTTTCGCTCCTATGATAAGATGTTCCGTTTATAGTAGATTATTATAGGTTGCGTAGTGAGGTATGTCAAGCGATTTTTTAATTGACACAACGACAGAGATGTGATACACTAAAAAAGTTATCAGTTGTCGGCAGTTCTGGAAACTGCAACCGCTTTAACGAACAACTGATAGCGATTTGGTCTTTGCTATGCCAGTCATGGAAGGGGTTCTAACCCCAATTTTTCCGAAGACGCGGAGGAAATGCGTGAAATCAATTGGTTCTAAACAAGCAGGATTAACATCCATACAAATTTTAGTTGTCGTTATCATTCTTGTGGTCATTGCTGCTGTGCTTTTCGCGCCTCGGTTGCTTGGACAAGCAGGGCGCGCACTACAAGCGCAAGCCGATGCTGATATTGAGACGCTCGGTATCGCGCTTGATAGATACGCTAAAGATAACGGTGATTATCCGTCAACCGAACAAGGATTGAAGGCGCTCTGGGAGAAACCTGAAGCACCACCCATACCTATAAACTGGGTCGAACCCTACATCCAAATTCCGATTACCGAAGATCCGTGGGGAAACCCGTACGTCTATATCCGTCCGGGTATACACGACCGATACGGCTATGACCTCATCTCTTTCGGGAGCGATGGCGTTGAGGGCGGCACAGGCGAAGCAGAGGATGTCGTCAGTTGGATTCGGCGTGATGAATAAGTCGAAAGCGTGGTAATTAGTTTTCAGTTTTCAGTACGATTTTTTTCAAAAAATCTTTCGGTTATCAATTAAAAAAGAAAGTTGGCTGAATCAGATCTCCTTCTTTAACTGATAACTGATAACTGGCAACTGATAACCATTCCGCCTGAAAACTATTTCGCGGGGCAATTATGAAGATTACACAGATCGATGTTATCAAAGTAAAAGTGCCGTATCATGAAGGCGTAAATGAATTGATGACCCGTCGCAATCTTTACCAGATTGACCACATCTACAAAGTCCATACCGATGTCGGACTCGTCGGGATTGGCGACGGGGCTCGCCAGTCCGATGAAGTCATCCAACGCTATATCGGTAGGAATCCGTTTGAATTTGCGAACGGTTGGGCACCGACACCGCTTCAACAAGCGTTTTATGATATTATGGATAAAGCACTCGGTGTGCCAGTCCATCAACTTTTAGGCGAAAAGGTTCACGACAAAACGGCGTTCGGCTACTGGTCTATTGATATGACACCAGAGGAGTGGGCGGCAGAAGCGAAACACGCCTACGCCCTCGGCTATCGACTCCATAAGATAAAAGCGCGTCCATGGTTTGAAGTCCTTGAGCAGGTCCAGGCGATCGTTGATGCTGTACCGGAGGATTATCAACTCCGCGTTGATGCCAACGATTCCTTTGAGACACCCGAACGGACCCTTGAGGTGGTACGCCAGCTCCAAGATTACAATATAGAGTCATTTGAAACGCCGATTCGACAAGCCGATATCGCAGGCTATCAAGAGATTAAACGACACACCGATATGCCGATAACAATCCATTTCGGAAACCCCGACCCGATTGCGGCGATTCGCGCAAAAATGAATGACTCGTTTATTATTGCCTATCCCGACTCACGCGCTGCGAACGCCATACGTGAGGCGACTATCTCAAACGCTGCACATCTCCCCGTCTGGATACAGATTGTCGGACTCGGCGTCACCACCTGCTACGTCATGCATCTCGCCGCGATTATGCCGAATGCTACCATGCCAGCAATTACACTAAACGCACTGCGCGCTTTTGACCTCGTCACACCGTCAACGATCCCACTTGTTGACGGATACGCAACGATCCCGGATAGCCCCGGATTAGGGGTTGAATTGAATGAGAATGCACTTGACAATTGCCGCGTCTAAGGAGGATTAAATGATAAAAGTTATTTCTCTCCGTCAAATACAAGCCTTCACAATCATTTTTAGTTTAGCGACCCTCGTAATGGCGTTCTGTCCTACCGCACACGCTGCGAAACTCGGTTTAGCGAGTGCTTGGCTCTTTGATGACAACAGTGGAAAGACCGTCAAAGATGTCGTCAGTGGTCATGACGGTGAAATCAAGGGGTCCCTCGAATGGGTAAATAACGGTAAATTCGGTGGTGCTTTGGAATTCCCCGGTGAAGGTAATAGCTACGTCCGTGTTGATCACGACGACGTTTTCAATGCCGATCCTTACTCGTTTGTCGCATGGGTAAAGTTGGAAGCTGCCTCCTGGCAATACGTCGTCTGGCGAAATGGCGATGTCTGGCCCGAACCCGAAAATGTCCGACATCTTGATATATGGATTCACGATGCTGATTATCCTGTGTTCATGTGGCACGTTAAAGGAAACGTCGGACGCATTGATGGTAAAACCATTATTGCTGACGGTGAGTGGCACCACATTGCGAAAATCTATGATGGCAAGAACGTTCAGATGTTCATTGATGGGAAACTGGATGGCGAGGAACCCAGCGGTGGCACATTGGATACAAGTGAATCGCCGATCTGGATAGGCGCGCGTCCCGGCAATGTCGCTGCAACTGGGCTTTTTGACGAGGTCGGGTTTTTTACCCAGGCGCTCTCTGAAGATGAACTCAACGATGTCATCGATAACGGATTAGCTGGATATGCTGCTGTTGAGGCAGCTGGAAAAGCGACAACAACTTGGGCATTGCTAAAAACAAAAAGGTAAAATAATCGGCACACACATGAAGTCTAAGAATTTAATTCGGTAATATATCAGCGGCTCTTACCCTTATTGTAGGAGCGAGTGTTTTTGCTGGGGTGTTTCTTGTGCTCGCGATTCCCATAGGAACCTCTTTTTGTAGGAACCTCTTTTTGTAGGAGCGAGTGTTTTTGCTGAAGAAATCCGCAGAAACACCCAAGCAAAAACCCCCAGCAAAAACGGTGTTTCTTGTGCTCGCGACTCTCGCCGTTGGCGAATAAAACGATTACCTAATTTATTTTTTATCTTCAACTGTATGTCAAACCAGAAATGGAGAAAACGCATTATGCAAATGCATGTAGGTGGCGAGTGGATTGATAAATCCGACAAAATTGACGTACTGAGTCCGTTTGACGGTTCAGTTGTTGATACTGTCCCCAGAGGGGATGCAAGCGACGTTGAAACGGCTATTCAGACCGCAGAACGCGGCGCGAAGGTCATGGCAGGGATGACCGGCTACGAACGCTATGAAATCTTACGGAAAGTAGCGGATTTAATGGTTGAGCGCGCCGATGAACTCGCCGAAGTTATCACACGTGAGGAAGGCAAAATCTTAGCAGAGGCAACGGTTGAAGCCACACGCGCTTCCGAAATCATCGCACTTTCCGCAGAAGAGGCAAAGCGATTAACCGGTGAAACAATCCCGCTTGAAGGTGCACCCGGTGTCAAGAATAGACTCGGTTTCACGGTGCGTATGCCGTGTGGGATCGTTGCCGGGATTAGCCCATTTAACTTTCCATTGCACCTTGTCTGCCACAAAGCCGGCCCCGCAATTGCCGGTGGTAACGCAATTATCATCAAACCTGCGACGGATACACCGCTCTCTGCCTTGAAACTCGTTGAGCTCTTTTTAGAAGCCGGAACGCCACCTGAAGCGATTCAGTGTGTAACGGGACCCGGCGGCGAAATCGGGGATACGCTCTGCGCAGACCGGCGCGTCCGAAAAATTACTTTTACCGGCAGTCGTGATGTCGGCGAACATATCTGTAAGGTCGCTGGGTTAAAGCGCGTCACGATGGAACTCGGATCGAACTCCCCGCTTATTGTTATGCCCGATGCCGATCCTGAGAAAGTCGCACGTGCCGCAGCTGCGTCCGGTTATTCCAACGCAGGACAGGTCTGTATCTCAACACAGCGTGTTATCGCACACGAGAAAATCTACGGCGATTTCTTGGATGCATTCCAAGCAGAAGTCGCCCAAATCAGCACCGGCGACCCACTCGCAGAAGGCACACGGATGGGACCGATGATCCGAGAAGGCGATGCCACCCGTGTCGCCGAATGGATTCAGGAAGCTGTCTCTGATGGCGCAGAACTCCTCACCGGTGGTGACAAACAAGATCAGTTCGTTACACCCGCTATCCTTGCTAACGTCAAACCCGAGATGAAAATCTCCTGTGACGAGGTGTTCGGACCGGCTGTCGGTGTAACGCGCGTCAACGACATTGACGAAGCAATCGCACTCGCTAACGATACAAACTACGGATTGAGTGCCGCTATTTTCACACAGAACGTCGATTGGGCAATGAAGTTCGTCCGTGAGGTCGAATCTGGAAACCTGATGGTGAACTGGGGGACACAGTGGCGTGCGGACTTGATGCCGTACGGTGGTGTCAAAGAGAGCGGAATGGGCAAAGAGGGACCCAAATACGCTATAGAAGAGATGACCGAATTAAAGATGGCTATCTTCCATTTGGATGGTTAATCTGAAAAATTAGGCATACTCATCTTAAAAAATGAACCCGCTGCGAACACGGATTCAGCAGCGGGTTCATTTTCTCTCTGTATACGCGTTTTAGAGCGTTTACTATTCTTCCTCTTCTTGTTTCATCTCAGTGATGACCTTCTGCATCACATCGTCGGGTGCGATTTCGTAGTGCGAGAATTCCATGATAAAGGTGCCACGCGCACTCGTCATCGACTTCAAGTCTGCCGAATACCGAAGCATTTCCGAGTGTGGAATATTCGCCTGAATCACCTGCTTTTTCCCGATCTGTTCAACACCCATGACCTGTCCACGTCGTCCATTCAGATCGCCGATGATATTACCCATAAACTGTTCCGGCACCGTAATTGTAACGTTCATGATCGGTTCAAGCAATCCCGGATCAGCTTGTTCCGATGCGGCAGAAAACGCAAGAGAACCAGCAATCTGGAACGCCATATCCGAAGAATCAACCGGGTGGTATTTACCATCGTAAAGATCAATTTGAACATCAACGACAGGGAAACCGGCAATTAAGCCTCTATCCATCCGTTCGCGGATGCCTTTTTCGACCGCTGGGATATAGTTGCGCGGAATTGAACCACCGACAATGTTGTTGACGAACTCAAACCCTTCACCGCGTTGCAACGGAGCAACATTAATCCAGACATCACCAAACTGTCCTCTGCCGCCCGATTGGCGTTTGTGCCGACCTTGGACGCTCCGGACGTTCCGACGTATCGTTTCCCGATACGCGATTTTCGGCGGTGATACCTCTGTTTCAACGCCGAATTTGTCTGCCATCCGTTCACGGTTGACTGTGATGTGCAAGTCGCCGAGTCCAGAGACAAGCAATTGTTTAGTGACATCGTTACGTTCAATCCTAAACGCTGGATCCTCTTCAGACATCCGTGTAAGGGAGGTCATTAACTTTTCATCATCACCTTCACGCGTCGGACGGATAGCGTAAGAGAGCACTGAGTTCGGAAAGTCAACACCTGCAAGTTTGATGGATGCGTCTCTGTCGCAGAGCGTATCGCCTGTATGCGTTGCAGCAAGTTTAGTGAGTGCGCCGATATCGCCTGCTTCAACATGTGGCGTGCTGATTGGGTTCTTACCGTTCATGAACGTCGTTTTCCCAAGGCGTTCGACCTGTCCGCGCGTCGAATTACTGACTTGCGTATCTGCTCGCAATGTACCGGAATAGACTCGGAAAAAACTCAATTGTCCAGCAAACGGGTCGGCTATCGATTTGAAAACAACAGCGGACATCGGGGCATCTGGTGAGGGTTCACGGGTTTCTTCTTCTTCCTCAACACTTTTGACCGCGCCAACATCGACTGGCGACGGGCAACCGCTCACGAGCATATCCATCAATTGTTGCACGCCGACATTGTTCAATGCTGCACCGCAGAGCACAGGGGTGAACTGGTTTTCAGAGATACCGAGTTTCAAGCCGTTCTGGATTTCCTCTTCCGTGAGTTCTCCTTCAAAAAATTTCTCAATGAGTTCGTCATCACTTTCTGCTGCGACTTCAACGAGTGCTTCGCGGGTCTCTTCAGCCTGCGCCTCTAATTCTGCTGGAATTTCCCCTTTTGAGGCTCGCTTATTACCATCGGGTTGTAAGTAAGCCGCCATCTGTATGACATCAACGACACCCGCGAAATTGTCCTCTTTCCCAATCGGAAGTTGCATCGGAACTGCCTGGGTCTCTAAAATTTCTTCGATGCTTGCAAGCGCGTTTTCAAAATTGGCGTTCTCTTTGTCCATTTTATTAATTAAAATGAGACGGGGGAGCTGATACATGTCCGCGATCTCCCATACCTTTTCAGTGCCGCCTTCGACACCCGTTGTTGCATCGACGACAACGATGACAGCGTCGGCAATTCGGAGGACGCTATAGAGGTCCCCGTAAAAATCCTCTGCCCCCGGGGTATCAATTAGATTTAGTTTGTGTCCTTCCCATTCTGCGATACAGACGGAACAGTTGAGAGTCGTTTTACGTGCTATCTCGTCAGCGGCATAGTCTGCTGCAGAAGTTCCACTATCAACGGCACCCATACGCTCAATGGCACCACCGTTGTAAAGCATCGCTTCAACGAGCGATGTTTTGCCTGCTCCCGAATGTGCAATAATAGCAATGTTCCGGATCTCGTCGGTCCTGTATTGTTTCATACGTCCAAATAATTCTCCTTTTACTGTTAACCATACGGAATAGAGCGAACTATGCCGTTAAAGTTATATCTTACCATTATGCAACAAAAAAGTCAAGAAAATATTTCTCGGAAACCGATTGCTTGGCGTTGCCTTTGAAGTGGATGAAACGGGAACTGTGATGAGGTAGTGTCGCATCGTTTTCGAGGCGTGGATACTATATGCGAGTCCTACAAGCGAAGTATCGCGGGTACTGTGAAAAAAGATCTGACTAGAGATGCTGGATTTAAGGTATAATTGATTATAATGATGATAAATTCCTGAAGGAGATATCTATGCAAAATCTATTTTTCGCACTCGGTTCAGGTTTGAGCCTACTTGGTGTTGCTTTTGGCGCGTTTGGGGCGCATACACTAAAATCAAAACTCGCCCCAGAAATGCTTGAAACATTTGAGATCGCTGTCCGCTATCAGATGTACCACAGTCTCGGACTCATTGCTGCAGCGTGGGCAGTATCGCAATGGCAGAACCAACTCACGACCGCATCTGGATGGTGTTTTCTCGCTGGTATCTTGATCTTTTCAGGAAGCCTTTACGTGCTGAGCCTCACCGGCATTCGCTGGCTCGGCGCGATTACACCCATCGGGGGGTTAGCGTTTATAATGGGTTGGGGATGCTTGACTATCGCTGCGATCCGAGGCGGATGAAATGGGTTGGCAAAGTCCATCCACCGGATAGACAGCCACGTTTTTCGATGCTCCTATGGCGAGATAGACACCGCAATGCCGAGAGTTAATATACGGTCCGTGACGACATCTTCAACGTTTGAACCATCAAGATTGGCACGCTGAACCTTGTTTGTCGTCGCATTCCAGACCGTCCAGGACATCTTATTGCCATCAATATCCAGTGCAATACCTTCCTTTATGCCTTCACTGGGCGGAATAAGTTCCTCAACGTTTGAGCCGTCCAAAAAACCTTTTAATATTGATCAAAAACTGAGATATGGAGTACGCGGCTTGTTGAACGTCCCTCGGCATCTACGCATGTAACGACATGTTCGCCTTTAACAGGTTTAAGCCAGTACGACTGCTCTGCGTTTCCCTTGAAAATCAACTCACCGTCCAGAAACCAGAAAAGCTGCTGTGTCCGATTAGAGGTTGAGGCAGACAGTTGTATCTTTTGCTGTGATAATGGAACCCCATCTCGTATGTAGTACACAGTATCTTCTGTGGGAGATAGGATAACCGGGGCAGTGCCTGCGATTGGAGCTGTACATAGTGGATTATGCTCTGGAAGCACCGGCACAGCAAATCCGTTTTTTGCCAACCAGGTCGCCGCTTCAGCGGGCCACTCTTCAAATATCTCCGTTTTCACAGTGTTAATCGATGCGTCTGATTGACGCTGCGGACCCTGTATAGGTTCGATAGAATTACCACGCGTCAACGGAAGATTCCGGCAGTGAGAGCAGAGGCTATATCCGGTAACTGTATCAATATCAATGCGTTTGTGAATCGAACAGACCTTGACAGGCGAGACCCCTGGAATGTAGACATCGCTTTTACGGGTCGGACAATGTGGTGAAGGCGGGGCACCGGTAAGGGCACAGACCTCTCGCGTTTTGAGTTGTTCAGGCATTGTATACCAACGATGTGTCTCTTGTCCAGCAAGTGCGGTGAAAAGCGCGAATAGAATTGGTGTCGCTGCGTCTGCACCGCTGAGCATCGGCACACCTTTTCCATCGAAATTGCCGAGCCATACACCGATTGTTAATTTCGGTGAATACCCGATACACCACGCATCCCGATGCCCATAAGATGTCCCGGTTTTCCATGCGATCTTCGGTAGGTTCATCGTGCTTTCAAATGCTTCTGGATTTTTGACAGTGTTTGCGGGCAGCTGCGATGCCGTGAGCATCTCCGTTATAATGAAACTTGTCTCTTCACGGAGCAGGCGTTGTTGGGAATGGCTCTCGGCTCTCGGCTCTCGGCTGTCAGCAAGATAGCTTTCGGAAACCTTCGGCTTTCGGAAACTATTGGAAAAGAGGGAGTTTGTTAAACCATAGCCCTCTATCTGATTGCTGATTGCTGACGGCTGACCGCTATTTCTTCGGAGTGTGAGTTGGTAAGCTCCAAATTCACCCATATTTGCCAACCCCGCGTAAAGCGTTGTCAGTTCGAGCAGGTTCACTTCACACCCACCAAGCACCATAGAGAGACCGTACTTCTTTTCTGGTGCCAGTGTAGAGATACCCGCCTGTTTAAGGAAAGCGTGCAGTGTAACGTCTTTCAGGCGCGCACTCAAATTTACGGCGGGGACGTTCAGAGAAGCCGCGAGTGCCTGCCGCGCAGGAACATAGCCGTTGTATGTACTGTCATAATTAACCGGTTCATATCCAGCATAGTTAACGGGGACATCAAAGAGTAGTGTTTCCGGTGTTATCAAGCCTTGTTCAATCGCAAGTGCGTAGACAAAAGGTTTGAGCGTGGACCCAGGAGAACGCGGCGCAAGCGTTCCGTTTACCTGTCCTGATGCCCGCTGGTCAAAGAAATCGTGTGAGCCTACCATTGCCAAGACATGCCGGGTTTGCGTGTCCATAACGACGATCGCACCTGTACTTGCAGTATGGGACTGTGAACCTACAACCCCGGCAGCCGACCCACTCAGATATTCGCTGAGGATGCGCGAAGCGGTTTTTTGAACCTTCGCGTCTATTGTCGTGTATATCCTGCCATCTGCTGCAGTTTCTATGTTCCGCCGGTTTCCGCTAACCAACAGACGTGAGAGATGCGGTGCGTTAAATGGAAGTGCGTGCCGTTTTGTCGGTATCGGTTCATGCAATGCTTCACGCCACTGTTCTTCCGAAATCTGTCTATGTGCAAGGAGTCGGTTCAGTATCTTTTTTCGAGCCTGCCGCGCATTTTCTGGAAACCTATCTGGACGCAAGTGTTCCGGTGCGTTCGGAATAGCAGCAAGCAGGGCTGCTTCACTGAGACTAATAGCATGCTGCGGTTTGTTGAAGTAAAACCGTGATGCCGCCCCCGTTCCGACAATGTTGCCACCATACGGAAGCATAGTAAAATAAAAGTTGAGGATTTCAGACTTGGAATATGTTAGTTCAAGTTGGAGCGCGCGGAACATCTCAATAAATTTGTTCGGAATATTCCGCGCTTTCGGCTCCATCAGACGGGCAAGCTGCATCGTAATCGTCGAGCCACCTCGCACGACCTCCCCAGCTTTGATGTTGTCGTAGAGGGCAGTTAAGATGGACACAGGGTTAATCCCACAGTGGTAATAGAACCAACGATCCTCTGCCGTTAACATCGCTTGATGTAATAACGGGGAAACGCCAAAATAGCCATCGGCTTTCGGCTTTCGGAAACCTTCTGCCAAAACAGGTTCCCGATTTTTTTTAACTTTCCTTGCGGTTCGGTTAGCGTTCTCGTGGCTGTGAAGTCGCTCTCCGTTAATCCGCCTCCACTTCGTTTCGGCTATCGTTTTTGGGGATACACTGCTGTGAAGGCTAAATCGCCACATGTTGTCATCGGCTAAGAACGCCCGAAGCCATTCGCCGTTCCGGTCTAAGACAATATAAGACGGTGGCGGGTGAAGACGTGTTTTCGGCAGTGGAAAACACCAGTTCGCCAGCACAAACAGGAGAACAATAAAGACAGGCGAAATAACCAGAATAGTTTTCAGTCCGATTTTTCTGCGAAAAATCTTTCGGTTATCAGTTATTAGTGACAAGAGTTCTCTTAACTGACAACTATTCTTCTGATGGCTATGTTTCCTCATTAATCTTGGCACAGGTTCCCCTTGCTTTAGCGGTGGGTTACTGACTGTTCCGTAACCACTTTGATCGCCATACTCCCTTTTACAGTAGACTTCGTTGGGTCATACATCGCTTCCGCCGCGATCGGTGGCAAGGTAAATTCGCCTTGTGTCACTGCTCTTAGCGCGTAATAGAACTTACGTTCACGTTGACGCGGGAACGTACCGAAGAAGATAAGGCGATCATCGCGAATGTCGAGATAATCGGGCTTAAAACCTTGTGTTTTCAGCCATGGTATCCCTGCTCTGGATTCCAGACGTGGGTTCTCAATCTCGAAACCGGTTGGCAACATATCGACGACGACAACGTTTTCCAAGTTCGCTGTGAGTGCTTTAACACTGATCTCTGCGACGATTAAGTCGCCGTGGACAAACGTGCCAGTGAGTTCCTCACCATCTTTGTTGAAATAGCGGCGGCGTACCTGGAGTTCATGTTCATATTCTTCAATGTATGAATCGCGTTGGATACCGAATGCGCTCCAATAGTAGTAGCAAGTCCCGTCGCCTTTCACGGAAATTTGTATACGCGTACCGTCCCACGCTTCATCAGTGAAACGTATCTCGTTGGCATCAAAGTCAGCGAAATCTTCACCGTTGATTCTGATGGTACCGTTGTAATTCCGATCTGCCTGTTTCTGCATAATCTTGCCGAGTGCAAGAAACGCGAAAGCGTTGTCTTGAGTTGTCGTCCATCGGTTTCCATCGGATGCCGCTTCACTCAGATTCTTGACGAGCGTCGGAATAGACGGATGGTTTTCGTTAACTTCGGCAAGCACGTCCAACATAATCGCTTGCGCTCGGATAGGTGAGTTGAAAGTCCCACCTGTCTCCCGTTTTTCCGTATCTTTTCCGTTAAAATTGGGTAATACGGATACTGGTAGCATTGAAAGGGCAGTTTCGAGTTCATCACTCAACGCGAAGGCTCCAGCAAGTTGGAAGTGGCTGTAGTCGCTGAGACCACCGGCACCCCTATTTTTTAAGTAGTGCATCGTACCACGGTCAGGTTGTCCCGCAGCGGCTAAGACATAAGAGGCATAGGTTGCTAGCGCGATCTCGGTTTTTATCTTTTGAGCGTCGTTTTCATCTTCCATATCGGGTGAAAATTTTGCCTCTGTTTTTAAACCTTCCAACATCGCTTCGTAAACTCGGTCTGCAACCTCATACCCAGCTTTCCGCGCTTCAACGAGAAAGTGAGACGCGTAGATGCTGCTCCACGGGTTGGCATACGTCCCACCGGGCCAGTACGAGAACTGACCGTTTGACATCAGCATACTTTCAAGTTTCGTGATTCCTGATGTAACATAGTAATCTACGGAATCTTCTGCCGCGAGCATCGGTTCGACAGTTCGTGCTAAGTCGCTGAAGTAAAGCAGCGGAAACACTTTGCTTGTTGTCTGCTCCAAGCACCCATACGGATAACGTACAAGGTAACGCAAGCTGTCGGCAAACGCAACATTTGGAAACGGGGTCAGCGTCAAACTAAACTCGGATGACTCTGGTATTAGATTCGATGGGAGAATAAAATCGACCGGTTTACCCGCACGAACCGCACCGTGTCCCGTTTTTGTCACAGGTGGTGCAACAGAACGCATCGGCAATTGGACATCTATTTTCGTCGTTTCTCCATTACCTTGCGCGGATAGATTGAAAGTTACTTCTCCTATCGCATCCTGAACACCAATGTCGAAAAAGACTTGTGCCTCTATGCCTACTTCAACTTTTTTATTTATGCTGAGAGATTTTTCACGGTTCAGTTGGTCGTTTTCAGTTAAAGCGTTTTTTGTCGTTGCCAGAGAACCCTCTTTAACTGAAGGCTGAGGGCTGAAGGCTGATGATTCTGAACTTGCCGACAAGAGTTGCACGTCACCCGCTGCTTGCAATGTGACAGTGAATTCCCCATCGTCACCTGTACCATTAAAAAGGGTAACGGGAACACGGATCTTATCTCCGCCTGCGAGAAATCGTGGGAACGTTGGTGTTAAAACAATAGGTTCTCGGACGGTCAAATACGCTTCCGTAGCACCGTAGTTTGATCCAGCAAAAGCGACCGCCATCAGTCTTAATTTCCCATTGAATTGAGGAACCTTGAATCGGACACTCCCGCGCCCGTTTCCGTCTGTTTTCACAAATCCTGACCACAGGGAAACTGGTTTCACACGCCTGATACTGCTCGTATTAAGGCGTTGCCTTCTTTGACGTGCGAGTGCCGCGTCACCACCCGTGCTTGAGTTGTCGGTGACATCTGCTATTTCAGGCAGAATCCCGCCATAGAGGTCGAAAGAACGCGTCTTCAACCCGCGTTGTTGATAGAAATAATCGTGCGGATTTGGTGTTTGGAAATCAGTTAACGCGAGAATTCCGTCGTCAACAGCCGCTATACACACATCATATTTTTGCCATGAACGCCTACCATGGACTTGGAACATGATGTCCACCTCACTGTTTGGTAGGACGACTACCTCGCCACTTTCGGAAATATCGGCATCATAGTTTGCCTGAAGTGGGATATCGTCAGTCGAACCGGCATCATTTTTTCCCTTGAGTGACATTTCAATAGAGAGTCGACTTCGGGTCGCATCTATTTTCAAAGGAATCACACCAAAGGCCCGGGCTGGAAGAAGCGATTTCTTATTGACCGATGATATTGTATCCATTGAAGTGGATCGCGTCAGGGTTCCTGAAACATACACATTCGGTTTGTAATTATCTCGTACTGGGATGGATAACGTTGCCGTATTTTCTTTCATGACTATCGTGCGGTGGCTGAGCACGCGATCTCGTTCGACTGTGAGAAGGAGCGTCCCTGAGAACGGTGCCTTGATGTTTAGTTTTGCTGTTTCGCCCGGACGATAGCCCGGTTTGTCAAGAGTCAGATCCAACCGAGTCGGATGTTCCATAGAAACCGGTGTGTTTCTCCATCCGCTCACGTAAAATCCTATTTCTGCCGTTGCCGTTGATTCGATATCCTCAAGGCTGACACGGTATCTACCGTAGTCTGAAGGTGTTAATGTCAGTGTCTGTACAGTCTCTGCCGAAGTTAACGCGTACGTTTTCACTTCTGTCGTCTGCGGTTCAGAGACGTACTCGTAACGTCCTGCTGAGTTCTGTCGAAGTATTGTATTCCAATGCACCTTGTAGAGTGTGAGTTTCAAAGCCCTACCCGGTGCAACTGCCATTGTATTATCAACAGCTACATAGTCGAAGTGAAGCGGCTGGTTAATCTTGACTTCTCCGGTAGTTGTTCGCCGCAGACCGACATAATGTGAGTAAGGGTGGATAACAACTCGGTGTGAAGCCGTGACAGCACGTCCACCAATTTCGCTAACGCTCGCTGTCAAAATACCGTTGAGCAAAGATGGGGCTTTCAATGTTGAAGGGATAGTAAATTGGTAGCGCGCTTTGCCCTCTGCATCAGTCTTGGCTTCTCCTAATTCAATCCGTTGACTTTCAAATTGTCTGGTATGACTTCCGAAGACAAAGGAACGCCACTTCGTCACATCTGTTCCTGGTGGTAAGGTGTCCTCAGAAACGATAAACGGAACTGCTTGCAGTTGACATGAAGCCTGAACCTTCCGTCCTACGGCTGGGGGACCAAACAGATTCGTCGCGTTGACTTCAACGTTGGGGACTTCTCCAAGTTTGTAAGTGGATTTGTCCGTTGTTAGGGTAACTTTCATCCGGTCTGGCATGAATTCTTCAACCTGAAATTGGGTCCTTCCAACGACTCGATCGGCAATCTTCATTTTCGCAATATAGTTGCCTGTCAGAGCGTAGTCAGAAATCGGGATTTTCAGGTCGCAGGCACCGCTTTTATTCGTCTGTTGTCTTAATTTTCGCATGATTCTACCATCTGGAGCGAGAATTTCAATGCGAGTAGGAAGTGAATCAGCAGGTCTCTGTTTCGGCCCCCGGACAATACCGGCAAGTTGAACAGTCTCGCCAGGTCGATAGACCCCCCGACTCGTGTAGAGAAACGCTTCATAGCCTTTCTGTAAATACGCGGGTCCTGCGATGTCGAAGTCCGCAGTTGCGATTTCATGGCGATCTAATTGAACAAAGGCGAGATCGTCGCGTTTCGCGACGGTAATCATAAACGGTATAAAGTCGTTAGTCTTCTCCGCGACATCAGTAAACTCGACAAAACCTGCCCAATTCGTTGTACCCGTAAGCAGTGTCTGGTTGTTGTCGCTGATGAGTTTGACACGCGCTGCTGGCACTGGTTTGCCGGTCGCAAGGGATTTCACCCAAACGTATAGGTTGTCCCCCGCACGCTTGGCACTGATACCTAAATCTGTAATGAGTACCCATTGATGAGCACTGTACCACCGACTATCCTCATTTCGCACAACAACCTTGAAGATACCCACATGTTCGTCTGAGAGGTAATCCTCTAATGAAATGGGTGTTGTTACCTCTTCGTTCAATTCCGTCGGTATATCAAGTACTTCCGAGTGGATAGGTTTGCCTAAATTCCTACTCCACCGACTCCATCTGTCTAATTTTGAAACATAGATGAGATTATTGGCAAAAACTTTCTCAATATCAAGTTTTACGCGCTTAACGTTAATCGTTGCGAGTCCGAGGTTCAAGTGTCCTTTTCTGGCAAGAAAGAAGCCTGCACCAAGAAACCGGATCTGCGGACGGATGTCCGGGATTCTGAGCTGCGTCATATAGTCCTGTTTTAAAACCGCATCGTTACGGGCTGTCAAACCGCGCCGAATTTTCAGTGTGTAGGTGGTCCGCCGCTTAAAATCGCCGTGGATTTTAATGTTCCGGTAATTCGATGTTACTTGATAATTTACTGCTGGTGTAACTTCAAGATAAGGTTCAACACTATCGCTGAGTATCGGGGCGTTAAAACTGACTGAAATATAAGGTGTACCGTCGCTTTCTCGAACGTCTGAATATGTTACGCCGAGGGTGCCTCTACCACGGAGTATTACAAGTGTAACATTTGCTTTTTCGAGACCAATTTCCCCGCCAGTGCATTTAAACCCCTTTTCGACTTTGACTTTTATTTCTTGGTTTACGTTGCTGCGTTTTATCCGTTTCGTCTCGAATGTTATCGTTCGTGCTGTTAACGTGTTGGTTTGAATTTGATACGGAATTTCTGTTCCATCATCTAATTCAATAGAAAGATGCGCCTTTAAATCGGCGGTTGTTACTGGATAATTAAATGTTATTGTACCGAAACCTATTGCGTATTCACGAGCCGCGTCATTCCTAAATTCCATGCGTGTCTGCTGAACTCTAAAAGGTTCAGTAGCGAATTTGAACTCTTTTTGGCCGGTGAGCTGGAATACTTCAGATGGATTGATTTCAGATGTAAGTTTGACAGTATATTGCGCGGCGGGGGCTAAAGGTGCGTCTAAAAAGAAACTTATTCTGTCAGGGGCTACCCAACGGGCAGTACCCTGGACAGCTGGCGTAAATCGAAGGGCTTCTGCTGGGACTTCTGTTCCAACGCGTGATTTATCAACGATTGCCTCCGAAAAGGTAATCGAAAAATCGGTCCATTCTGGCACTTCTCCTTGTGGCGCGAAAGTCTTAACATTATATCGGGTCTTCGCACCCACGTTTCCCCGCACGATGTAGAAAATACAGGCACCGAGCAGCAGAGCCATCAACCCTATGACCCCGAATAGACTTTTGAGTAGCAAATTTCGGGAATTTCCATGTTCCAACGAAAGATTTTTAGAAAGTTTGGAAAACACCATGAGAAGTGCCCCCTGTACTTTAGAAAGTTTGTTCGTGCCGGTACTTTTGTTGCCAACACTTATAACTATTGGTAGCAAAATTATTAATTAAGCAATTCCGGTATACCTTACGCAATTCTTGTGCCAACTTTTTTCGACGGTGTACCAAGCCTTTAAACGGTGTAGGTTCGCTTTCAGTGGGATTTTAGGGTAGGCTGGAAAAAGATAAAAAAGTGTCTTTAAGTGGCGTTATGTGTAAATATAAACACATAGGGACGGATGTAGGAAGCCGCCCCTATGTTTAGGAACATTTTTCGCGTTATTTTTTCAGGTGCTATCCGGGGCACCTTTTAAAACCAGAATCGGGACATCAAAATAATCTGGTCTGTACCTTGGAGTTGGCGCAGTGTGCCTTTGTCTCCGATGGCATCATCCTCGCCTCGATCAGCGTTCGCAAGGTTTGCCCAGTAAAAGAGTGAGATCGCCCCATTTTCCATAAAATTATATTGTGCACTCAGTGTCACGCGTTGACTCCCATCACCCTTTATTGTGCGATCCGGATCGAACAAGCCGTATCGACCTGCAAGCGTGAGTTGCGGTAGGACGCGATATTTTGCGCCAACATAATATCCCTTTGAGTCAACATCATCCGGCGCGAAAGAGGCGACCTCGCCGCTGTTCCCACAATTAAATTCCCCTTCTATACTCAAACCCGCATAAGAAGCGGTAAGGAATGCACCGATGAGGCGTTCCCACTCTTCATCCGGTTTTTCAAGGATGCCAGAGATACCCGCGCGAACCGGTCCGAGTTGTGCACCAAGTGTGCCGAGTCCACCTTTGGCTGTGGCATTACCGGCGTTAAAGAATGCTGCGTTGTAAAAAAGCTTACCCGCACTTCCACCGAGTTCAACGCCGACATCCCGTTTGTTAGAACCGAGCCCATAACCTTCCCGGACAAGGATATTGTGGTCCTTCTGTTTAATAGCGAACGGGAGCCGAAATTGTCCGACTTTGACGTAGAGATGTTTCGGAATTGCATCTACCGTTGCAAACGCGTTCATCGTTGTGCCAGCATTATTGGAGAGCGTGAGATTGATATTCTCCGAGGCTTTTGCATTAAACGTTACCTCTGCTTGCATGAGTAGGAATCTGTCAACTGAAGAATGGCACGAGTTACAACCTGCGATCGTACTTTCTTCTGCATCGACATGTGTTGTTTTGATGAATGCAGTCTGAAAGTCAAGTGATGTTGTGAGCTGCTTGACGACTTCCATCGCTTCTTCCGTTACGGCTTCCATGTCAAAGTCTTCAGGAAATTCAAAATAGTTCTCTTCAAAAATTTCGCCGATACGGTTTCGTGGACCACCGCCTGCAGGGTCAAGGTGACAAAAACTACATTCTTTCTCAAGTTCAGTTGCAAATTCAGGACGCGCCTCCACACCGGTCTGCAATAAGAGGCTGAGCGCGATACTTACGACGAATCCAAGTTGTAGGAATGATGGTACTACGCTGGATATATCCCAGCGTTTTGCGCCTCCAATGGTGTGGCTGATTTGCTTCACATAATTATTATAGTGTGTATCCAAGAGAGACTCCTTATTTTCTAGTGAAATTTGATGCGGGCAATATGGCTGGCGAGGGATCAAACCTCGCCAGTAAAATCCTATTCAAGTTCTGTGAAAACGTAATCAATATCTTCGACTCTGGAGTGACATCCCCAACACACACCATCCTTAGCGATGACACTGAAATCAGCATCCGGTGCGTTTCGGACGTATTCAATGAATTCCCAGTCGTTGTGATCCGGGTCGACACCCGCTTTCTTCCGCATAATGGCAATGAGTCCGACGAAGTCCTTACCCGGACGGTATGCTTCCTTTATAACAATGCTGCCGTCAGGATATGGAAATTGCTGTTCGCCGTTCGGTGCGATCTCTTCCCGTGTTTTATTCACATAAACATTTTTTGTACCGTTGTGCGGATCGCCGCCAGGCACAGGAGGTATCGGTTCCGCGTTTAATTGGAGCCACTGTGTGTAGCCTGCCACGTCTGCTGGCAGGCCGGGAAGAACCACAACCGGTTCCTCAGGCTGGGTTGGTTCCGCTGTGTCCATAGTCGTTTCTTCGTCTTGCTGTTCAATGATTTCTTCTAACTGCTTTTCGGCGCAACTGGCGCAGAATAAGCAGGTTATTAGTATTATTGCGAGACTGAATAGTGGGTTTCGTGTGTGCGTTTTCATGATAAATTCCTCAATTTTTTTCCGCGAAATTTTATACTAAATACTGACAATTTAGTATAAAATAAATTGGGAGTCATTTCAAGAAAATTCGCGTATACACTGTTATCATCGGGTAGCTAAAATACCGCCTGCTGATAGTTGAAAACTAACGCCTCATTTTCGTTTGCTATTCTACTTACTGTTACTGTATTATATCAAAATAGCAGATACGGTTTTCTGCTGAGGCTATAGATGTAAATTAAATGGATAATCATAGAAGGAGAGATAACGCAGATAATGCTAAGAAACCTATTTAAAGGTCGTGATAAAAGCGACGTCGTGTCCGATACTGTAGATGAAAATGGTGCCGAGGATAAACAACAGAACTGGTTTGATCGCCTGAAGTCCGGGTTAGCGAAAACTCGAAACCAGTTCATGTCTCAGTTATCGGGGTTACTACAGATCGGGAGAAAAATCGACGAAGGCCTGATGGAGGAAATTGAGGAAATTTTGATCCAAGCAGATGTCGGCGTTGATACGACGTTGACGTTAATGGATAACGTCAGAGAACGAGTCAGAGTAGAGGGGTTAATTGATTCTTCGGAATTGGAATCTGTCATAAAGTCGGAAATCCTGAATCTCCTTGGTGAGGATGTACCGATACAAGTTAAAGATGAAAAACCATATACGATTTTGGTTCTCGGTGTCAACGGGGCAGGCAAAACCACGACCATCGGCAAACTTGCCAATCGTTGTGTTAAGGACGGTCAGCGTGTACTTGTCGCCGCTGGTGATACGTTCCGCGCGGCAGCCGAGGACCAGCTCGCAATTTGGTGTGAACGGGCAGGTGCTGAGTTGATACGAGGCGGAGAGAATGCTGAGCCTGCTTCTGTGGTCTTTGATGCGATTCAGGCAGCGAAACATCGCAGTGCCGACGTGTTAATCATTGATACCGCTGGGCGACTGCATACCAAAAAACCGTTGATGGACGAGTTGGCGAAAATCGGACGTGTAATGGAACGAGGACACGCAGGCGCACCGCATGAGGTGCTTCTTGTCGTTGATGGAACGGTAGGACAGAACGCTTTGATACAGGCAAAGATATTCAACGAGGCCGTGCCGATTACCGGTGTCGCTGTTACCAAACTCGATGGTACAGCGAAAGGCGGTATCGTGATTGCAGTGAACGCGGAGATCGGTGCACCGGTCAAACTCATTGGAATCGGCGAGAAACTTGATGATTTACGGGATTTCGTGGGGGAAGATTTCGTTGAAGCACTCTTCGCAGCAGAAGAAACCGCGGAGGCATAGGCGGCAAAAAGTCCATGTCATTAGCACGGGCGGTTTCATACTTGCGCACTCGGTGTATGCGCGCTTTCTAAGCGCGCATACTGAAACTCTTAAGAATCTATTTCTTGTAGGTAAGGACGTAGGTGTTTACGAAGATTGCGATGCGCGTGCAGCAGATGTGCCTTAACCGTTCCATCGGACCTGCCAACAGTCGCTGCAATATCCTTAAGCGATAATCCGTCCCAGTGGCGCAGGATGAAAATTTGGCGCTGCTTTGGCGGAAGGCGGCGAACCGCTTTGCGGATATGTGCCCGCAATTCTTTATTTTCAACCGCTTTTGCGGGAGAATCCGAACGCGGGTCCGGAATATTTGCCATCGGCAACTCACCCGAATCATCGGACTCATAGAGAAGCACTTCAGATCTCGACTTTTTCCTCAAAAAATCAATACACAGATTGACCGTGATTCGGTAAAGCCAACTGTAAAACTGGCACTGACTCTTAAAATCGCCTAATCCTTGGTAGGCACGGATGAAGGCATCTTGCGTCAGATCTAAAGCATCTTCGCGGTTGGAGATGTAGCGTTGCACCAAGCGGTAGGTGCGTTTTTGGTAGCGGGTAAAGAGCGTGTCAAACGCGGCGGTATCGCCTTGTTGAAATCGCTCAATCAGTTCGTTATCATCGTAACACTCTGGAGGAAGGCTTTCAGGGTTTTGAGACTGCATGTTCTCCTCTTAAGCGTCATCGGCCGGGAAAACGACTTCCGTTTCTTGGGAGACGAAAAATCAGAAGTTTAGGTGGCCATTGACAAAAGGTAGTCACTGATTCGTTTGTTTGTGGACACTGCGAAACCAACGTTTATATCTCTGGCTATCTTGAACCATCTGTTGTAGAAGCGTTAATTCTTCATTATCTTCGGCATGGGGGGCAGTTTCAAGCAATGCGATCAATTCTTCATAGACGACATTGTCTTCGTGAATAAGTGCAGACAGGAGCCGTTTGATGTCCTCACCATGTCCGAGTAGACCTAACAGTTGGTTCGTGTGACGTATTTCCTCGGAAGCGGCTTGGTTCAGGTACGCCGCAAGTTCGTGTTCGTTCTGCTTTTCCGCGATTTGGGCAAGAATTAGTCGCATCCCGACAAGTTTCAGTTTTGCCTGTGCAAGTTCATCCAAATCGGCTTCAAAACGTTTGTGAAGATGATCTGTATCGCGTGGGTGTAACTGCGCGTAACTTGGCCAAACGGGTTTTGCCATCACCTGTTTCAGTCGTTTTAGACTACCGATCAGGTTTTCGCGTTCTTGCGGCGATAGCTGCCCAAAAGTACTTTGCCAAAAGTCCGCCGCGTGTTCTACACCTTCGCGGAAAAGGTCTTCAGATTGCGGGGTGAGTTGAATCCGAGCACGTCTACGATCTTTATCGCATTTACGACGGACAACCCAACCGTGCCGTTCTAAACGGCTTACTAACCCGGAGGTGGTGTTGTGCGCGAGACCTAAATGCTCGCCCAATTCACTCACCGACATGCCAGCATCACGGCCATACCAGTGAAGGTGTTGCAAGGCGTTAAACTGAACAATCGTCAGGCGATTGGGAACAACTTCTTGGATGAACCGAGATTTGACAGCCGCTTGCGCATGACGCATCACACGCATGACAACATCAATTTCGTTATGGAATTCCGGGTCTTTAGGCATTTTTGGCAACGCTGCAAACTAAAACTTGCTGTTAAAAGTCAATGTTATAAGGGTTGTCACTAACACGTATGCGCTAAAACGGACGATAAAAAATAAATATATCCTACATCGGACATATTTACCGTCGTATACGACATAATAATTATACCCTCCTTTCAGCTGTATGTCAAATTAAAATGCGAAAAATACACGATTTTAGCACATTTTTTAGTCAAAACGTCGTTTTTCGGAGGATTTTTTGATTTCCTTTGCAATTCGCTCAGCACCGCTTTCCACTTCGTTCCAAGCTACATTTTTGGTCCTCTTTATCAAGGAAACCATGAAATAATACGCATTTTTGTAATTTGGCGTATCTTTAATTGCTACCGACAAGGCGTTGTGCCTTTATCTTCCGTTTTCGCTTCGATTTCGATTTATTTTTCTGCGGAGGCAATGGTTTCTGTTGTAAGACCTGTTCGTTTTCCAGAGGTTGTCTATCTTCTCGATGTTCTTCTTGTGCCGCTATGTATTCAGCGTAGTTACCTTCAAAAAGGGTCGCAGTCCCACTCGGTGTTCCATCAAAAATCAGGAGTTTCGTCGCAAGATTGTTCAAGAGATAGCGATCGTGAGAGATAATGAAGAGCGTTGCTGGGTATTCCGATAGTGCTGTTTCTAATGCTTCACGTGCCGGGATGTCGAGATGATTCGTCGGTTCATCAAGTAACAACACATTTGCGTTCGCTAATAGCAATTTGGCGAGTTGGACACGGCTCTGCTCACCACCACTTAGATTCCCGACCCGTTTAAACACATCATCGCCAGAGAACAAAAACTTGCCTAAAAAACTACGTATCTCGCCTTGAGTCTGTCGCGGTCGAAGTTCCCAAATTTCGTCAATGATCTCATTGTCGGGGTTGAGTCCTTCCAGTTCTTGTGTATAGTATCCAAACTTGAGCGTCGGACCGACCCAAATTTCGCCTTCTGTAGCGGACTCTTCTCCCAAAATCATGCGGAAAAATGTCGTCTTTCCGGTCCCGTTTGCACCGATAATGCCAACGACATCACGACGGTACACCTCAAAGTTTAGGTTCCTGAATATCACTTTGTCCCCGAAGGCTTTGCCGACGTTTTTGCATCGAAGAATATCGTTACCACCGCGCGTTTCAGGTGTAAAGTTGAGTTTAAGGGTTGGCGCGTCGCGTTTCGGTTTTTTGATACGTTCTAATCGATTTAATTTTTTCTGCCTGCCTTGTGCTTCGCGAGTCCGTTGTCCTGCGATATTACGACGGATAAAGTCTTCATCGTGCGCGATCATTGCCTGTTGTTTTTTGTATTCTCGTTCTCTAACCAACTTTTCAACGTTTTTAACTTCAATGTACTTGGCGTAATTCCCGCGGTAGATTTTTATTTTATGGGCTTCGAGTTCCCAGACTTTACGAACGACCTTGTCTAAAAAATATCGATCGTGTGAGACAACCAAGACAGCACCGTCGTATTCGGTATTAAGATAACTTTCGAGCCATTCGATCCCATTGATGTCAAGGTGATTCGTCGGTTCGTCAAAAAGCAACAGATCCGGTCTTTCGAGAAGTAACTTTGCAAGTGTCGCTCGACTTTTCTGACCCCCACTGAGTACATCTATCGGCAAGTTGAAATCCGTTTCAGCGAAACCTAAACCGCTGAGGATGCGGTTAATTTGATGTTCATAATCGTAACCCCCGAGTGATTCGTGCTGTTCCTGAACTCGGGCGTATTCCGCTAAGAGTTGTGGCGATTCCTCTGTCTCCATCTCTTCTGCTAATAGGAGCATATCGTCTTCAAGCGCACGCCTTTTTTCAAAAACCTTTAGCATCTCCTGTCTTAATGTACAATCGCGCGCAAGGTCCGGTTCTTGACTCAGATACCCGGTGCGTAGACCCTTCGCAGACACAACTCTCCCTTTAAAATTAGAGAGCATACCGTTTAAAATTTTAATTAACGTTGTTTTTCCAGTTCCGTTACGGCCAATTAACCCAATTCTGTCGCCGTGCTCAATTGCAATCGAAATATCATCGAGAATCAGGTCAGGGTCGTATAATTTGGTGACGTTTTCTAATCGTATTAAAGACATTTTTAATTTTACCTTGCGGAGGAACTTCGGACGCTTAGACTTTGACGTGCGTTCTTTATACCTGAAGAAACACCCAAGCAAAAACCCCTCCATTACATTATGGGCTACGGGTTTTAAGGCTATCTTAAAAAGTCAACCGTACAGGTCCGACTTGTGACGTTTAAATTGAGTACTACGGGTAATCATCTCCTGATATGTATTGGCGCGGTGTGCGTCTGGACGGCGGATATTAAATTGTCTGAATCGCCAAAACGCGATGGAGAGCGCAGCATAGTGAACGAAGCAATCCAAATGTTTCCATTCTTTCTCTGTCAACGGGCGCATGGCGTTATACGCATCCAGAAATCGCCGGACAACTCCTAAATTCAGTTGGTGATCTGATGTATAACAGCACCCGATGATTGTCATGCCGACATCAATGAGCAGGGTATCGTAACAGCCTTCCTCAAAGTCGAGAATTGCCACCATCTCTTCACCGTCGAAGAGCGTATTGTCCAAAAAAAGATCCCCATGAAGAAGTCCCATTGGGAGTGGTGTATTCAGGTGCGGTTCCATCTCTTCCAATTGCGATTTTAGCGAGGCGACGAACGGGTGCATAGCAAATTCTGTGTTTTGTACCTCATTAAGAAAAGGGTACATCTGTGATATACCCATTGCAAAGCGTGGGAGTCCTGCAACTGGCGGGATGCAGTGCAGTTTCGCTAACGCCTCACCGAGTTGTGCCGATATATTTGGTGAAGGTAGTGGTACTTCTCCTTGTAGGAACGGATAGAGCATTACACTCCCAAACGTCCCGCGAATCAGAGGTTTCTGATCCTTCGTTAGAATCGGGTACACCGTCGGGTATCTGTGCTGACGGAGATGTTGCAGGAGCGCGATTTGCAAGTTGAGTTCTGCCGAATCTTTCTCATCGCAAATTTTCAGCAGAAACTCGCCGTCTGTAGTTGTCAGTTTAAAGTTACTATTTCCGAACCCGCCCGGAATCTCTTCAAGTTTCACGGATGTGCCGATCGGGTATTGTGTGACGATGTGCGCGAGTTCTGACGGTGAAAGGGTGGTATAACGTGCCATGTCCCTATTCCTTAGAAAGTCCGTTGATGTAGAAATGGCACGCGAGTATACCCTGCCAACTCAACATTAGCCTTTATTAGCATTTTTGATGGCATCTCGTACAACTATACTAAGACCTACGAGACCAGTTACTAGGACAAACACTGCGAACCATTCCATGTCACAATTCCTCTAACCATCCAATTTCTTCCTTACATTTATCAATATATGCCATATTGGTGTGTTCCTCTGGGCGTAAGGTTTTAATGTTTAGGGGTAGTTTCTTGCTCCAGTGTTTGGAATTCTGCGGTGTTGCGAATACGCTCAAATGCAGGGTCCGCTTTTGCGGTGGAAAGTGCTGCCTTATCTATACGAATCGCCTCACGTAGTGATGCAATGGATCGTGTCTTCTCTTCCTTGTGTGAATAGGCGACGGCGAGATTATAATATGCCTTTGCGAAGTTGACATCCAGCTGCGTCGCACGTTCCCATGCTTTGATGGCTTTGTCGAGTTCACCTTGATTCCCGTAGACAACACCTAATGTAAAGAACGGCATAACCCATCCGGGTTCGTTTTGGATCGCCAACTTGAGTTCGGTGATGGCTTGTGCAAAATTGCCGTTCTTAGCAGACTGCATACCCCAATTATAGTGTGCGATAGCGACTTCGTTCGGTTCAAGGGCATCTGTGTTTTGGGCGTACGGTATCGCTTTCGTACCACACGCTGTGAGGTAGAGTGTTAGACCTGCGATCAAAAATAGCGCGCCGAATTTATATAAAGTCATAATGTTCCCTCCATCGTTCCATTACATTTTAGCAGAAGATAGGGTTAAAATCAAGGGTCAGTTTTTCGCACAGTGTGTAAATATTTTGGTGCGCGATTACCTTCATGTTATCGCGCGAACCTACACGAACGAATTCAAAATTGGGAGTAAAGATCGCATCGTCGGAACATCTCGGAATGTGAAACCGAACTGTGAGAAATATGCGGAGGTCTCCAAAGCCTCAGCGATCAGCGGTTTTTTTTCCAACTCCTTTGAGACACCGAGGATAAGGGATACATCTTTCTGTTCAGCGAGTGTGTTAAGTCTCGCAATGAGGTGTCCCTGATGCCACGGATGGAACAACTCAATAGCGGTCTCCACGCCGCTTTTGTGAATGAGTTGATAATCAGGAAAGCAGTAGAAATCACCCGCTAACGGGAGGAATTGGCTGCCCGGACGAATCTGCCAATCCTCTGTTTTATTTTTAAGCATCGTCTGAAACAATTGGATGTCTTCAGGGATATAAGCGAGAAACTGCTGTGAAATCGGTTTAATACCACAAGATTCATCAAGCGATAACCGTGAGACCCGCTTGTTCCGAAACTGGATCTCCGCAGCCAATTCCCATTTCGGCTGATGCAAAACGGCGAGGAAGAAGTTCGCCAAATTCATGCCGTAACGTTTCGTTTTGTAAAACAGGTTGAGCGGTCCGTCCACCGTAATTTCATACAATTCTCCTTCTTTCCGAATTGTGGAGAGGAGTTGGTTGAATCTAAGGTATTTGAACAGTTGGCGGAGCTCAGCTGTCATAGAATCAGAGAGTTTTAACGTCAACGAGTTACAATGAAGGAGTAATCCTTGTACCTGCGCAGCGTTGTAGCGATGCAGGAGGCGTTCTGCAGAAAGCGTATTGAACGTCAAAACCGGTTGGTTGCTCGGTAAATCCGCGTAGAGTTTAGCACCCAATTCCACCTCTCCTATAGGAGCGATCTCTGGTCGCGATCCCTCTGCTCCGGCCTCGTCTCCTGTAGGAGCGATCTTTGATCGCGATTCCGCTGCTCCGGCCTCGTTTCTTGTGGGAGCGATCTCTGGTCGCGATCCCTCTGCTATTGTATCTAATACCGTACGTTGGTAATCTTCGTAGTTCTGAAACTGTTTTTGTGAAAGTAGGCGGCTCGTCTCTGTAAAAAGTTTTTGCCGAAACGCAATCAGTTCTTCGTTGGGTGCCGTATCAAATTCTGTCCGATCTAACAGGAGTTTTTCGAGTCCGCGTTTGACGATCGGTGCCCCAGGCGTACTGTCAATAATCTGCTTACTCGATTCCAAGAGCGTTGCGCGCGGCGTGTTTATTCCACCTTCAAAAACAGAAATCAATTGATCAGCAACTGCCAGTAATTGTTCGTCAGTTGGGTTCACGAACTGTGGTGAAATTTTCCCGCTCTTGATTTTATACCGAAGTAGGTCTTTGGTAAGCATTTTAATTATACCTTGCGGTTAAATGAAGTGGTTTTGGACTTTGGCGTTGTTTTTTCGGATCCGCTCTCCATTTCATTCCGAGCTCCGTGATTTTAGACGGTACGAATTTTTAAGAGGTCTGGTAGGCGTGATGCTGTCTGCGTCGTCTGTTGACAAAATGCTCGCCGGTCTGTTTAGAGATGAGTTCGTAAAGCACCGCCTGTTTGCCTTCACGTTTACGGAGGATACGTCCGAGCCGCTGCACGTGTTCCCGAACACTCCCGCTCCCGGAGACGATAATAGCAACATTCGCCTCCGGTACATCTACACCTTCATTCAATACTTTCGAGGTAACTAAGATGGAATAGGTGCCGTCACGGAACCCGTTCAAAAAGTCGTTCCGTTCTTTGAGTTTCGTCTGATGCGTTAGCACAGGTAGGAAAAAACGCGTCCCAATTTGATATGCTGTGTCATTATCTTGTGTAAAGATGATCATTCGGTCGCCGCGATGTCTCTGAATCAGTTTCCACACCCATTCCTGTTTTGTGGTAGAAGCGAAACTCAGTTGTTTCTGCGTCAGATACGCTTTGAAGGCAGCGCGACCTTCATCGGATTGCGACGCTCTCCAGAGGAAGGTATGCCATCCGCGTGATGTTCCCATATTGATTTTCGCTTGTTTAAGGAAACTTAAATAAGTACGGCGCGCCTCTTCGTATTGCACCCGTTCTGTGTCTTCCATCTCAACCGCGATCGTCATAACGCGATATTCCGAAAGCGTTTTCCCAGAGAGTTCCTGGACCTTCGCCTCATAGCAACATTCGCCGACAAGCGCGTAGAGACGACTCTCTTTGCCGTCAACCCGTTCAGGGGTCGCCGTCATCCCCAATCGAAACGGTGCGATGCTGCTGATCGCGGCGTATTGATACTGTTCCCCGGGTAGATGGTGGCATTCGTCAAAGACAACAAAACCGAACCGATTCCCGTAATGCGGGGCGTGCATGACTGCGGATTGATAGGTTGTCACCGTAATATCTTGCAATTCGTGCTGACCGCCGCCGTAGCGTCCGATCTCTTGCCCGAAGTGTTCTGTCAACACAGCATGCCACTGGTGCATAAGGTCGATTGTCGGTACATGCACCAGTGTAGGACGTTGCGTGTCTGCGATGAGTAGAATTGCGATAAAGGTTTTGCCCGCACCTGTGGGAAGGCTGATGACACCGCGTTTGCCGTTGGCGTGCCACGCATCGATTGCCTCAGTTTGGTAGGGGTAAGGCGTAATTGATTTTCCGTGCCTGAAGGACTCGACTGTAAATTGTCTCGCTGTGTCTTGATACGCGATGTTGTGTGCCCGCAGCTGCGAGACGATGTGTCGATAGCGGTAGGCAGGTGCTCGGAAGGTGAGGGTGCGCTCATCCCAACGGCTATCTGGTAAATCTGACTGGAGTGCCTCTGGGACGTTCTGTAGCACGAGAGTACCTTTATCAAAACTAATCTTGAGTGGGATAGACATACTGTTTCTCAATTTTTAGATTGAATTTTCTGATTGATGGTTGATACTGCTATTATACCGAAATTGAGTAGACATTCAAGGAATTTTTCACAAATCTTGATTTTCTAATTCTGCTATGCTAAAATAGGCATATCTTAAGCCATAAAACTACAGAGAGGAACGAAACCCGTGCCAAAACTTATACTCATGCCACCACAGAACGCCGAATCACGCCAGTGGGCTGAGCGTATTCTTAATGAACTACCCGTATATACCGTCGTTTTACCGGAGACAGACGAAGCAGTCGCGGAACACCTCCCAGATGCCGATGCTGTCTGCGGTTGGGTGTCTCCTGAACAACTGCCGTTGGCGAAAAATCTGCGATGGCTACAAAATCCCGCAGCAGGTCCCTTTCCCGGTTATTATTACCCCGAACTGATTGAACATCCAGTTATCGTCTGTAACCCGCGCGGTATCTACAATGACCATATCGCACAGCATATCATGATGTTCGTGCTTACGCTTGCACGCGGGTTACCCTATTATATGGACGCACAACATCAAGGTGTCTGGGATAAAGATGCACGTAAACACGGATACATTGACCTCGCACAAGCGACAGCACTGATTGTCGGCGTTGGCGGTATCGGACATGAAACCGCACGACTCTGTAGCGAATTTGGGATGAAAGTGATCGGGGTTGACGCACGCTGGGAATATGAGGTGCCTTTTGTTGAGAAGCACGATCCCTCAGAACTTGACACACTCCTTCCACTCGCTGATTTTGTTATAACCACGACACCGCACACACCCGAAACCGAGGGGATGTGGCATAAAGATCGGTTTGATCGGATGAAAAATAGTGCTTATTTCATTAATATCGGACGCGGTAAGACCACGAAACTTGCCGATCTCATCGCAGCACTTGAAGAGGGGGTCATTGCTGGCTGCGGTTTGGACGTGTTTGAAGTTGAACCGTTACCCGCTGAGAGTCCGCTCTGGCAGCTCCCGAATGTGTTAATAACACCACATATCGCTGTCAAAGATGCGGAGAATCTTCCAGCACGGCGGTTTGAAGTCGTCTTAGAAAACGCACGCCGATTCGCGAACGGTGAACCCTTACAAAACGTCGTCGATAAGGCAGCGTGGTTTTAAAAAAGTTTTTAATTTCTGGGCATTTGACTGTGCTTTATTACATTACGTGCAGTTTCTTGATACGCAGCCCGGAACGAAGTGGAGGGCGGATATACGGGAAGGCTCTTGATAAGTGAAATCTAGCTGACCGAACCGCAAGGAAAAATTAAAAATCAACATCTTTTAAATGATGAGCAGATCCGACATTTTATTGTTAATGGATATGTCAACGTCACAACAGACGTGCCGACACACATCCATGAAACTATCTACAACAAAACAGACGCGCTCTTCGCAGGCGCGATTGATTTCCGAGGCGATAGACACCACAATCCGCTTAATAACGTTTTGCCAATGGTACCAGAACTTCAAGTCGTCTTGGAATCTCCAGAGGTACGCGGCGCGCTGACCAGCATTTTGGGGAACGGATATGTCATGCATCCACACCGTCACTGTCATCCAAATTTTGCTGGCAGCGCGCCGAGAAGCAAAGAGAACGGCAAGGAGCGGTTGATGATGCCGCTTCACAAAGATGGACACGCCGGTGGAAAGCGGCCGCGACACAGAACACCGCGTTGGGCAATCCTCTTTTACTACCCACAACCTTGTCTCGATGAGCAGGGACCGACCTGTATCATACCCGGAACGCAGTACATCCGAGAGTTCATGCTGGATGGCGAACGCCTACCGCACGAAGTGCATACCGAAGGTGAAAACGGGACGCGACGGCTCCCTGAGAATTTCTTAAATCGAAATATAGTTCCGATGTCTGGTGAACTCGGCACCGTTTGGATTATGCACTTTGACATGGTCCATTCGTTCCTTCAGAGTTATGCCTCCCTAAATCGCTACGGCATGAAGTTTGTCTTTATGCGTACTGAACAACCGACGGCACCTTCTTGGAACAGCGAGACCGCTATCTGGCAACCGCCCGAAGTTAACCATGTCCCTTACGATGCGGAGATTCTCTGGACATATATGTGGAATTGGATGTACGGTAAAGCAGATTTATACAAGACAGCGCGTCCAGATAACCAGATAGATGTGGCATCAGCGATCGCGGCGTTGAATACGGGCGACACAGCCGCACGGACGGAAGCTGCTAACACTTTAGGTTTCATGCGTGAAGATGCTGCCGAAGCCGTTCCTACACTTGTCAATGCCCTTGAAGATAGTTATGAGCCGGTGCGACGGAACGCTATCTATGCGCTTGGGGCAATCGGGGTATCAGCTGTTGAATCTCTCAGCGATGCACTTGATACCGAAAAAGAGGCGTTTGAAATGGAGCCGATTCTCCATATCTGTGACGCTGCGCACGGACTCGCCGCTATTGGCGCCCCTGCTGTCCCTGCACTCATCACAGCGTTAAAAGACGAACGCGAAAATGTTCGCGCGTCTGCAGCGTATGCGCTCGGTGAAATGGGACCGGTTGCAGCCGAAGCGGTTGACGGGCTCATCGCGTTGTTAACCGATACATCTGAAGACGTGCGTCGACATGCAACTTCAGCACTCGGGATGATCAAGGGACCAGCATCGAAAACGGTACCGGCGTTGATACGCGTTCTGGAGGACCCAGAAGACACGGATTTAGCGTTTTTTGCTGCGCAGGCTTTGACGCGTATTGGACCCGACGCAACAGAAGCCATCCCAGCGTTACGAGAAGCACTCATGAGTGAGTCTGCTTATGTACGTGGGTTTTCGTCGGAAGCATTGAGCCGAATTGGGACCGCCGAAGCCTTGCAAGCACTCGTGCCGTTCCTGCGGACATCTCGTTGGTTCAACTACAGCAGAAGGCATGTACCCGTTTTCAAAATTGAGCTCAAGGATGCAGCGTCTGCACCCAATAACACAGATTCCCTCGCAAAACTGATTCACGAATGGATAGAACAGAAGGACATCCAATTCCCGAAGACTGAAGAAATTTCGCAAGATTCCGATACGCGGTTTGAAGTAACCTTCAGCGATGGCAGACGCGTGACCGCAACCATTGAAGGGAATATCGTGAACCTCTACCATAAACCCCGTGTGGTGGATGGGTTTAAGGCATATCAGTAAATGATGTGATATTGTTTAAACCTATTCTTCTGTTATGCGTCTCAAACGAGTAATTGAAAATTGCTTGTAGTTTTACGGCAATTGATGGGAAGTTGACCTCTTCTGTCTTTGTAACCGGTGAACCATATTTTGCGTTAATTTTTCAAATTAGGGCATTTGGAGGACCTTGGGATGTCGAAATTGACGGTTTCAGGGGCTTTAAAACTCGTGAATACCAAAAAAACTACACTCTATAATGCGATGGGATGCAGACACGGTAGTATCCACTACAGAAGACGCTCGCGGCCGAGAGGGCATAAGCAACGCAGTCTGGCAACGCTTCTATGGTATGCTATCAATGCTCTCCCTAAACGAAAATAACGGACAATATTGTAACAGACCTCATCAGGACTTACGCATGATGCTTTTCTCTACCATAAACTGTTAGTTTGTGCTGCCAGAACATTGTGTTTTCCGAAGAATTTCTTATGACAGAACCGCCTACACTCAAAATTGCGTAAGTCCTGTTCATAAAAATAGCAAAACTTACGCAAACCTCTTCGCAGGATTTTTGCTTGGGGGTTTCTTCGGGATTCGGGATTTAAAACCCACTAACTTGATGCTGCAAATAAGCATCGCGATGACGCTTTTCTAACTTCCTCTCCTTTCTAACCTACCTCTCCGCATTCTTGTACGAACCCCTGAAAGGCTTCGCAGAAAACCGGACTGAGCACTGACAACTATTTACTATTGATTTTCTGCGCCAAACCTGCTAAAATATCTGCCAAGATTTAATCGAAGGAAGCGATGATATAATGGATTGTATCTTTTGTGCGATTGTTGCTGGTGAGATTCCAGCAACCAAAGTGTATGAAGATGAACACGTCTTGGCATTTATGGATATTGCTCCTGCCAATCCAGGGCATACCCTCGTTATACCGAAACAACACTATAGAAATATCTTCGATATGCCCACGGAGATCGGCAGTAAAATTATGCAAGCAGCGATTCTGATCGCAAATGCGATCCGCGCAGCATTGAACCCGGATGGGCTTAATCTCTTTCAGTCGAATGAAGCCGCAGCGTTTCAGACCGTTTTCCATTTTCATCTCCACCTAATCCCGCGATGGGAGAGTGACCCGCTCCGGTTACCGTGGCGACCGAGCGAGGGCGATATGGAAGATATTGGCAACACCGCGGCAAAGATTCGGGAGGCTCTATAGGAAATGAATATCTTGATTACCTCCGCCGGTTCCGAACTGGCGCGCAACTTAGCAAGCGCATTGGCGCAAGAACATACGCTCCGACTAACGGAGTTGTATCCGGTTGAGGATGTTGAAGGCGCGTTTGTACATAGCGAACTCGGACACGACGAGTCAACCAACGAGTTGGTCCGTGGTATGGATACGATTATCCATATCGCCGAAACACCGCCTAACCTTCTCGCTGAAGCCGAGCAACCGGAGAATTACGCGATTGACTACCAGACGCGCTGTACCTATAACCTATTGATAGCAGCGGTCGCGGAGGGCGTGAAGCACGTCATTTACGCAAGCACACTCCGCCTTTTCGAGCAACACGGTGAAGATTGGACAGTCACAGAGAGTTGGCGACCGCGTCCATCCGTCGATAGCTTTGTACTTTCAAAGCATCTCGGTGAGTTCACATGCAGGGAATTCGGACGCGAAGGTAAAATCGACGTGACATGCCTCCGTCTCGGCAACCTTATTACTGCTGATGCCGCAGCGACAGCCGACTATGCCCCCCATGTAAAAAGCATGTGGCTGGAGATGAGCGACGCAGTCGCTGCTTTCCGATGTGCACTTGAAGCTTCGTCATCGTGGCGGATTTTTCATATCCAGTCAGAGTTTCCGGGGTCCCGTTTTTCCATCGGAAAAGCCAAGGGGCATCTGAAGTTTGATCCACAATTCGTGCCAGCACAGGCAGAGGAGGCGTAGCCATGAAGGTACTCATTTTAGGCGGTAACGGTTATCTCGGACCGCATGTCGTCAAGGCGTTAGAATCTTACTACACGCTTCGCGTTACGGACATCAACGATATTGAGACGAAGCACGAATCGATGCACATTGATGTCGGTTCGTTGGATCAAGTCATGCGCGCCGCTGAAGGAATGGATGCAATCCTCAACTGCTCTGTACTGCGACACGACAGACAGTTGGCTTTCGATGTCAGCACACGCGGGTGTTATAACGCAATGCGCGCCGCTGTCGAACACGGTATCCGTCGAGTTATCAACACAGGTCCACATTTCACAATTCAGGGGGATAGTTATACCACCTACGATTATGAGATTAACCCGGATGTCCCGCCGCACACAAGCACCGGACTCTATCCGTTGACGAAAGGTTTAGGGCAGGAAATCTGTAAAATCTTCACCGAGCATTACGACATCTACGTACTCTGCTACTTGTTCCTCAGTTTCCGCGAACACGAAGACCAAGCAGAAGGTACGGATCTCAACCCGTTTTCTGTCAGTTGGCGCGACGCAGGCGAAGCGTTCCGATTGGGGCTGGAGATTGATCTCGAAGAACTCCCCTCCCGTTGTGAGATTTTCAACATCTTCGCGGACCTACCGCATCAACAGTTCTCGAACATCAAGACGAAACGTATCTTAGGGTTTAACCCACAAGATAATTTTGAGCGGATGTGGCATAAGAAGAAATGAAGATTCAACTCCTGGCACATCGCGGCGGTATGGGACGTGCACCCGAAAATACGCTCGCATCCTTCAAGCAAGCATTAGCAGACGGTGCCGATGGGTATGAGTTCGATGTCTGCCTCACCCAAGATAAGCAACCGGTGCTAATCCACATCGACTTCAATAGAACCGACATACGGAAAGCCACAGGATGCACAACGCCACTCAATGAACTGAAATGGAAAGATGTTCAGCAATTAACAGTGAACAACTCGACTGAACCAGTGGCACACCTCGATGATGCACTCCAATTCACACGTAAGAACCAGATGCCGTGTTTCATCGAACCGAAATCGGACACGCCGGAATTGCTACCGATCATTGTCGAACGGGTGCGTCATTTCGAGGTTCTCCACCTCACCAGCATTCTTACCTTTTACTTCCGGAGACATCTACTTGTTAAGGCGAAACGTTTAGAACCCAAATTACGGACGAGTGCGATTCTCATCAACCCGATGGCAAATTTCCGCAAGGCAGCCGCCGCAATTGATGCCAACCGCATCATCATGGGATGGACAGGCGTTAATCATTTTCAACTCTATAACGCTTTCACACACGCCGTTACACGCCAAGTTGACCAACTTCGGGCAAACCAGATCGTCGTAGAAGCAGGATTTATCCAAACAGCAAAAGATGTTGATTGGGCGGTATCCGCACATAAGGCAGGCGGCGTTGACGGTCTGTGGGTGGACGACGTGCCTTATATCAGACGCTGTCTCCAGGAGATTTAACCGTATCGTACGGAAAGCATAAAATCATGAACATTACTGTCTGCAACCCGTTGTTAAGAACGCCGCTCTCCCTTATCGTTGACGATTCGTGTCCCGTGATTAATCTTACCTATTATTGGATACAGCAACGACACGCATGGAAAGCACGCCATCAACCCGGGGTGCCGCCGGACCGTTGGGAGGGGAGTGCGACTGAGATAAAAAAAATACCCCCAACGATCCCTGCTGATTTCGCAGCGGAATGGGCAGAATGGTGTTGGGAAAACGGCGTGAAAGGTAAATTCAGCCTGATTCCGTATCCCGCTGGAATGGGGCGCGTCGATGAAGGGTTTCCTGATTTTCCAACAGTAGAATATCAGACATGGATGCGCGTTTACCGAGAACTTATCTGGCCCAGCTTCGATTTGACCCCCGAAATGCTTACCCACACGGCTGTCGTCGATCTGGAAACGTTCACGCTTACAGAAGAGTGGGAGCAAGTAGAATGGGTGGACCCGCCCGTTGATGAGAGGCTCACAGACTACATCATCACAGCGATGGAAATGCTCGATAATGTCGGCATTCCGTGCGAAGGTGTGACCAGTCCGGGCGCATTCGGAAAACGCCAAGAGGCTGTGTATGCGAAAGCCGTCCTGACTGCCTCTCAACATGTCAATAATAACCCACGTCCGTTCTATTTTCTCTGGTTGAAACACAACGAACTCCCCGATGTCCCTATTTGGTATGCTGAAAAGGAGAACGGCATTGCAATCGCCAGTATTGTCTCATGTGCTGGCGACTGGTTCGGCGGATGGACAGGCTACGATTTGGGGGACGCTGACCGGTTTATCACTGAGGATTTGCAAGGCGGACGCTTGCCACCGATCCTTGAAAAGGAACTGCCGTGTGTTCTCGTTGGACATTGGCCCGGATTCTATTTTAATGGTGAAAAATTGGGATTCGATGTGTTGAAGACCGTCAAGGCACGGCTCAACGATTATGACCCGGACGGCACAAAAACGCTCTGGATGAAAACCTCGGAAATTGGACACTACTATATGGCACGTGAACTCACGGATATTACGGTATTTCCGGTAGGTGCGGTTTCTAACCGCACCCAGCAGATTAACCTTTCTACCCAATTCCCGACAGCAAACTTCACTTTGGCGATTGATACACCGGTACGCCACATTCAAATCAACGGATGGGGCCTGCGTGAAGTCCGTTCCCGACGCGATTTTCAGAGCAATACATTTCTCATTGAAGGCAAGCAAACCTTCGTCGCCTTTGATCTGGAAATTGGTGAGACGGAGCTGATGCTCACGGTATGAGGATACGCCCGCCACTTGCAATTACCGTTGCACCCGTCATATAACTCGATTCTTCGCTCAGAAGGAACGCTATTACATCTGCCATCTCTTCCGGTTCACCAAGCCTACCGAGTGGTGTCGTTGACCGCAGCTGCTCGACCATTTCTGACGAAACCTCCCCTAACATATCCGTCGCAATCGCACCCGGTGCAACCGAGTTGATGCGAATATTATGCTGTGCGAGCGGGCCACAACACGATTTCGTCAGTGAGATCACCCCGGCTTTCGCCGCCGCATAAGGCAACTGATTCGGACGGACTGCCAACGCAGCAATCGACGACACATTAACGATACGTCCGAACTGCTGTTCAATCATCCCCGGTTTAACTGCCCACAGGACGTTGAAAGGACCCGTCAAGTTAATCGCAACAATCCGATCCCAATGTTCCGGTGTAAGTTCATCAAACGTCGTATCCCCGACATCGCCTGCGTTGTTCACTAAGAGATCAATTGTTCCAAGTTCCTCTTTCACCGTCGCCACCATTCTGTTGACAGCATCTCTATCGGCGATATCGGCTTGCACAGGTATCGCTCTCTGTCCCATGTTGCGAATCTGTTCACAGACCGCTTCCGCTTTATCCATCGCGCGCGAATAGTGGACAGCGACGGTCGCACCTTCACCAGCGAGTTTCAGTGCAGTCGCCTTTCCGATGCCACGGCTCCCGCCGGTTATCAATGCTGTCTTACCCTTGAATTTCATTAAAGTTAGCTAACCTCCACCCTATAGGGTTTTGATCTGAAAAGAGGTCGAAACCCTTTTCTGTTCTTTCTATCTATTGCCCGCTAACAAATATAACACAAAACAGGGGCAACGTCAACATTGTAGTTTCGTAGTATCGCGGTCCTTCCTTTAGTTCCCATTTTTTTTGCACGATTTCGCCTCAAAAATTAAGTCTTTAAAGAGCAGTTACTAAAGTTTGGACAATTCGTGTCGCGTTCGCGTTGCGTTTTCAAAACGTCCAGTATTTTTTTCAGTTTTGCACGCTCAATAAACTCGCAGAAAAAACGACCCTCTTATGTAGGTTGGGTTGAACGGATACCACAAAAACACTGAAAAGCAACAGAAAATGAAGACTTTCCAGATATACTGTATTGAACAGAGACCGAGAGAAACCCAACGTTTTTCCGTTTTCGGAGGGTGAGTCAGAAGTTGGGTTTCACTGCGTTCTTGATCTTAGTCCCTGTCTGTTAGATTGGGGGTTTATGTCTCGGCACATCTATCTTCTCGGTTCCGTTCAACCCAACCCACTAAAAATTGTCCAAACTTCAGCAGCAGTTAGGTGATAGTTTTAAATTTCTGTCCCATTGAATTTGCCTTGACCCCTATTGATACAGGACTTACGCATACCGCTCTTTTGTACCACAAACTTCATAGTTTGTGCTACCAGAACCCTGTGTTTTCCGAGAAATCTCATCTAACAGAACAGTCTACAGTCAAAATTGCGTAAGTCCTGTGATACATATCTTTTCCTATAAGGCCAGACCTACCCATACAAGTATACTCCAACACTTGTAGGTGAAATTCCTAACGCACGATGTGACGAAAAAAGAGATAAGCGTTGAGAAGGTCTGTCAACATCTCGGCATTTATTGGTATCGCTCCGAGAAACCCACACAAGGAAACCTACGGGTGGCTTATCTCCGCTCGCAGATAGCGGCCTCAACATTTTTTCCCAAGTTCCAAAAAAACAAACTTGCAGAATATTAAGGTGGGTTTTCAAGAAGATACAGACCCGCCTTTTGACGAGGCAGCATAAGTTTACAATATTGTCCAAACTTTAGTTAAACCTAAAGAACCTTGATAAATCCTGATTTACCACAATTTTTTAGAAATTTCAGCATGATTTTTGTAAAAAAGAGGTGTTTTTTGGATTACCGTGACCTTTTTTGTGTTTTTCAAGGTCTTGCTGTATGAATGGAAACAGAGAACACAACAGACCTCTCAGATGAAATATTGCTGGCACGCATTCAGAATGGAGATGATGACGCACTTGTTACCCTCATAGAGAAGTATGAGCGACTGCTGAAAACTATCATCCATTATGAAATCCGCAATGCCGAGGAAGAAGCGGATATCTACCAAGAAACCGTCTTGGCAATTGTACGACGTATCCGGCGGCAAGCAGATGACATAGGCTCCGCAGAACAGTGGCTGAAGCAGGTCGCGCGTAGCAAGTGCAAAGCGTTCCTTGTGAATGGAAAAAAACAGAGCCTTATCAAGGAGTCGTCTGAAGCACACTATGCTGCTACCGCTGAACAGGAAAGGCATGGCAGGTTTCAAGCGTATCACCTGCAGGAACGCATCCACGAAATCCGAGAGGTTGTTGAGGAGATGGGTTCCATTTACGTAGAAGTTTTTGAGTTGTGGGAGCAGGGACTGACAGAGGCTGAATCAGCAGCTGTACTAAAGAAGATCCCGCCAAACACCGTAAAGTCTCGGCGAAACAAGATACGAAAGGTCGTCCGCGAGCGTCTTGGTGTGTCGCTTCCCCCTAAAAAGCGGAAATAAACCCGCAATTCAGTCAGGAGTTATCGGGTCTCGTGAAAATGGGAAACCGAATGACTCTGTGTCAAAAATCGCATTTTTTTGACAATTAATTTCAGAATTGATATAATATCTCTCATGGCGTAAGCATTTGTGATGTGGCATCGGTACTACGACACCCCCATACTGCGAATAGCACTATCGTTGTGAGTTTTAGATGAGAATGACAGCCATGATTTTCTATTGTATCAGAAAATAGGTAGAAAAGAAAGTTATCATGCTATACGTACCAGAGGTATTTAGTTTTCGGTCCCGATTTTGGTTTTCATTGACAGACGTTAACGTTTTTTCGCAAGATCGCGAGCACAGCTCGCTCCTACAGCGGAGGAGTGTTCACATAGATAAAGTAAATGTGTAAAACTAAATGGCCCTGCTATACGTACGAACTGGAAAGGATTGCCACGGAACGCAACACACTTTTTGCCTTCCCAAAGCAATCCCGAAAATTACAGGAGATAGACTGTTATGAAAATATTGACAACGCTTACACTATTTGCAATACTGGCACTCGCCTGCCTTTTTCAAGCACCTCTTAATGCTCTGGTGGGGGATGTCGGATGGTGCGGAAATTACTTGGGTGGGGCCTATGTTTGGGGATTTGAACCGTCGAATTTGAATGACCTCCATGACGATAAAACCGATATCGTTGTCTCGGAGCATTGGGCAGGCATCAACAACCAAAGTGCTCGCTCGGCGAATGCTTCATGGGAAGCATATTTAGAAGTTTACATAGGAAACTCTCCCGGCGATGGGACAGTTCTTAGCGATTCTGACTTTGGTTCTTTTACCGTCGCCGCCGGTGACTTTGAAGGTGAAGATACCTCGCTCTCTCTAAATGTCCAACAACTCCGACCCGGTCAGGTTGGAATCTATGGGACGACTCGTCTCAATTGTGATACCGACTGGTTTGCATCCGAAGATACCTTCCCTGTATATCTCACGCTGGGTGGACACCACTAAGTCTGCTGCTTCACACCTACGGTGCTCGTTGTCTGATGGGCACCGTTTTTTCAGGAGTAATTATGAAATTGTTGACGCTCACAATCTTGGGCTCCTTTTTCTTTATGTTCATACCCCATGTATCCGCCAAAATCGTTTTTACTTCTAACCGCGATGGAACACGAAACCTCTACGTGATGGATGATGATGGCAGGAACGTCAAAAAAATTACCCACAACAATAAGGAAGACGTGATTAGTACACAACCGCGCTGGTCCCCAAACGGAAAATATATCGCGTTTTTACGCATCTGGGGCAAGTTTGGGATAGATCAAGAGTATGATGTGTTCCTTATGAATGCCGACGGCAGCAATCAACAGCGACTCACACATCATCCCGCAATGGATGGGGGATACCTGACATGGTCGCCCGACAGCCAATATATCGCCTTTACAAGTTACCGAAAGAAAAACGGGAATATCCACACGATTGACATTCTGACCCAAAACGTTGAGCAATTGACAGATTATAAAAAGGGGCAACGTGAACGGGCACAGGAGCCCGACTGGTCCCCGGATGGCAAGCGGATCGCCTATGTTGTCGGGAGTCGCTTCATTTATATTATGGATGCGGATGGCGAGAATCAGCAGTTGTTCTTGGATGGGGGCACTTTCATCCGTGAACCGCTTTGGTCGTCCGATGGTAAACGCATCATGTATTCGGAACATACTTTTGGCAAAGTCGGGGATGTAATTGAGGTGGTTAAGAGCCGGGTAGTGATTGTAGACCTACATGCGGGTGAGGTTCGGGAGAAGGTCATGCCTGCGGGGTGGGGGGTGTCTTCCAAAAGTTGGATGGGGCCCCAAAAGGCATTGCTTGCTATTCATACTTCCGAGACGAATACGGACATATTTGTATGGGACTTTACGTCCGACACGTTAAAGAATCTGACGGATACGCCCGGTGTTGACTGGACACCGGACTGGATAGATGATGCGGCTTTAGACGTATCGTTTATGAAAAAAAAAATAACCCAATGGGGACAACTAAAAATTGAAGAAGAGTCTCCATAATATCGGTACACCTTTACGGTGGATTGGTACGTATGTTGCGTTCATACGGTCAATTCTCGATTTCGATATCAGTTTTGCAGAAAAATCGCGAGCCCAGCTTGCTCCTACAGGGCATCATATTTACATAAATGAGGGTGGTTCATAAATCATCAATCATTTTACAAGAATTCTTGTAGTTGCTCCCATACGTCCTCTGGCACCGGTGCCGTCGCGGCAGCGAAGTTCTGCGCTACCTCTTCTGCGTTTTTAGAACCTGTCAGACTCATCGCAATCCGTGGTTGACGGAAACAGAATTGAATCGCAAGGTTCAGGACGTTCAAATCGTTATCCGTTGCCCACTGCCAAAGCCGATGTGCTTTTTCGGCATCACGACCATCTAAATGTGCCCTTTCAGCGGAGATATCCGGTTCACCCCCAGAGAGCAATCCCATCGCAATCGGACTCCCATTAATAACGCCGATGTCGTTTTCTACAGCAAAAGGTAACAACCATTCATTCGCCGTTTGACTCAAAATTGTGTAATCCAAGTACGTTAGGATCACGTCAACAACACCGGTTTCGATGGCAATCTTATGGAATTCGTGTTGCCGCACGCCGAGTCCGATAAACTTAATCAACCCTTCTTCGCGCATCCGCTGCAGTTCGTCCAACGCACCCCCTTTTGCCACGACAGGGTCCATACTATCCGGGTCATGCACTAAGCAGACATCGAGATAGTCCGTGTTTAACAACCGCAGACTATTTTCGACACTTCGGCGTGTGCCTGCAGCACTATAATCACCGCGCCACTCTGGGTGTGTCCCAGTTTTCGTAGCGAGATAAATCTTCTCCCGCCAACCACTATCAGCGAACGCAAGTCCGACCCGCCTTTCGCTTTCACCGTAGAGCGGTGCGGTATCCAGATAATTGATGCCCAGATCAATCGCTCGGTGCACCGCCTCGATGGCTTCATCGTCGGTAACATCGCCTCTGCCGAGCCCCGCGCCACCCATACCGAGACAGGTAACCTCTAATTCCGTGCGTCCTAACCGCCGCCGAGGCAACGGATTCGTTTGTGTTGACATGATTTACTTCCTTTAACGAAAATTAAAAAACAAAAGCACGTAGCTTGGAACATTGTCCTGCAAGCCTCTATAGGCTTGCACTTAGGAAAGCGGATATACGGAGGGGCACTTTGTTATAACACCGACCTTACCGAACTGCAAGGAAAAATTAAAAAATTCGGTGTAAATGCCCACGGCGAGCATCGGGATGAATCACGCTCACCCACTGCACCCCTTTAACAACATCGTCCGGGATGTGTCCATGCTCAACGCCTTTAGGGGTAACAACCAAATCCCCAGGACCGATACGATAGGATTCAGACTGACCCTCCGCCGTTCGGAGCGTCACTGTCGTTGTTCCTTCTGTGAAATACCAATACTCATCAAAATCGTGGTAGTGGAGTTCAGTCGGGTTTTCTTTGGAAACAGCGAAAGCCCCAATCGTCGTCATATCTGGCGTATCCAAGACTTTTCCGAGCGCGTCGTTGACGCGCTCTCCTTTACCGAGTCGGATAATACAGAGATCCGTAGTCATTAGATGACTCCAATATCTTTCAAGTGTTGTAGTGAATCTGCGACCCGAGCTTTGGCACCCGCTTCGTCAAGGTTTTCGCCTTCGATGCCCTCTAATTCCATCGTAAAGGGCCCGTAGAAACCTGCATCGTTCAGGACTTGGAAGACTGCCTTGTAATCAACCACGCCTTCACCGAGTGCTGGGAAATGCCATGTCCGATAGCCGCCGTTTGTATCCTTAAGGTGAACCGCACCGACGTGTGGAATAACCTTCTGGACTTCGCCAACAGCCGTCACATTGTGGTTATAATAATAGACGTTCCCTGTATCGAAATTAACACAGATATTCGGGTGGTTAACGGCTTGCATCGTCTCAAGTGCGATGTCGCCGTTGTGTATCAAATCCGGATGCGTTTCCAGACAGACCTTAATCCCACCGGGCGCGGCATGCTCTCCAATCGCGCGGAGACGATCGTAAACAGCGTTTTTGTCCGTATCACCTGCATTAACACTGATAAAGATGATCTTCACACCCATCTTATCGGCGATCTCCAGTGTTGGTTGAAAATCTGAGACAGCCGTTTCGGACTGTATATCGCATCTGCCAAGTAGACTGGTGGCAGTCAGTCCGTGTGCTTTCAGTTCCGACTGAACCGCATCGACGGCTTCGACAGAAGGCACACCGATTTCTACATTTGTTAGACCTATTTCTGCCAAATGGCTATACGCGCCTTCACGGAACTGCCGATAACTTGCTAAATTACAAGCAATAATATTTTCCATATTTTAAATTTTCCTTGCGGTTGGGGTAAGTGGATTTGGAGTTTTGCCGTTCTTCTCCGTATCCGCGCTTTCCATTAAAAATTAAGGGATTTTTCGTAGCACTGTATTACTCAATAGAATCTCGATTCCCAACAGTAGGGCTGCAGGTATCAAGAAGTATCCGACCAACTCTTTGCGAACGATGGTGTTAATTGCCTCGAATTTCGTCTTTTCAAATCTATCAATCTCTGCATAAATCTGCTGCAACGATTGCGTATCTGTTGCGCGAAAGTAACTTCCACCTGTTGTGTTAGCAATCTGTTTGAGTGTCCCCTCGTCGAGATAGGTTAGAACCTCTCGATATCGCTTGCCAAACGTCGTGTCGGCATAAGGGATACGCACACCACCTTCTTTTCCCATACCGATGGTATAAACCTTAATCCCATCGGATGCTGCAAGTGATGCTGCCGTTTCGGGGGCAATACTTCCAGCGTTGTTTTCACCATCGGTTAAAAAGATAGCAATCTTGGTTTTAGACGCCGAAGCGCGTAAACGATGTGTGGCTGTTGCAAGGGCATCACCGATAGCGGTTCCATCCTCTAACTGTCCAATCTCTACATCGCTAAGGAGTTCCACCAAGACTGGATAATCTAAGGTCAGAGGACAGAGCGTGAAACTCTCACCCGCGAAGATAACCAGTCCGATGCGATCGTTCTCGCGATGCGCAAGAAACGCCTTGATGACCGATTTCGCAGTTTGAATGCGATTCGACCCCGCAAAATCCTCCGCACGCATGCTTTCTGAAATATCAAGGACTAAAAGAATGTCGATTCCCTGTGCAATACTGTGCTCACGACTTTGCGAAAGTTGTGGGCGCGCGAGCGTAATGATGAGCAGCGCGAGCACAATAAATCTCAGAACCTTCAATAGCGGTATCGCTTTGACCGAGAAAGATTGCCGCATCTTCTGAACACTAGCTGCGAATCCATGGTTAAAGTCAGAGAAACGGATAACGGGGCGGATGGTCCTTCTCGGTAAATGGCGTAATACGATGAGCATCAACGGGATTACAATGAGCAGAATAAGGAAAACCGGAGATGCTAATTGCATGTTCACTAAGTCCTTTCTATTTAGTAGGACTTACGCATACTGCTCTTTTGTAGCATAAACTTCATAGTTTGTGCCATAAGAACGCTATGTTTTCCGAGAAATCTCATCTAACAGAACAAGCTGCAGTCAAAATTGCGTAAGTCCCGTTCAGGATCCCCACTCGTTACCGGGGAGGAGGGTCGTGTTTCGACGCGTGTCTTGCTGGCGCATTAGTCTGAGTCCGCTCAACACGCAAATCCCGATCCCGATAGTGTTGACAACAAGAAACGTTATCCAGTCAATATACGGCAAGGATGTCGCCATAAAATACAGAATATAACCGAAAATTGATGCAAGGGGTCTCAAGCGACCTGAAAAGAGGGTACTACCGAGCGTAAGAAAAATCGCCGCTTTGCCACAGAGTGCTAACGGTAGTAGGAGCGACAACGCCAGCAACATAAACGGAACGCCAACGATTGAAACGGTCAGGAACCCAAGAATCAATGGTATCACAGCCAACATCAGGAGACTGAAGAGGATACTTCCAATGGGTCGATGTACAAATAGTGCACTGACTGCGTTTACCGGTTTCGGAAATATGGCTACTATCAGCATGTACATGATAAGCAGAAGCACGAACCTGATGATTGTAAATCGAAATCCGGTTGCTTCATCGGTTGCCCAAATGCTGCTATACGGATGCATCACAAGTTTTACAGCAGCAGGTACTATCTGCCAGCGATTACTCACCTGAAGACTCGCTATTCGTTCGAGGTTTCCGGCGACCTGTCCTCCAATAACATGAAGTATTCCGTTCACCTGTGCACCTGATCCGAGTTCAACATCTCCACCGAGTACCAGGACATTTCCTGTAACACGCCCGTGTAGTTTCGCGTCTCCCGCGATGATGACGAGAGTCGTTACAACGGCATCTGGTGCTAATTCATAGTCGCTAACAACCTTTAAAATCCGTTGCGTTTTTTTCCGCGCTGTGTGTGTTTCTTCAGGGGTTTCGTCGTTCTCCGAGTTTGCTATTTCAGTCTGCTGTGTCGGATTGTTCGGTGCCTTTTCCAAAGTCTGTTCTGTCCGCTCAATGTCCTCTACAGGATTATCTCCTTGTGTTGAACGGTTCGGTTCGGTTTTTGGTACACTTGCGTCTTGTTCTTCTGAACCTTGTGCAAGAAGGGTGTTGTGCCCAGAGCTAAATTGTAGTTGCCGTACATCGTTGTGCTTATCTTCTAACGCTACAGACTGTCCAAACGAGAACGTTACGCCAAACCCGAAAATTAAAAATATAAGTGCTATTCCTTTCATACTTTCCTACGCCTTGTATTTGATGAATGTATGAGAGTATTATAGACAAATATTTCTCTTATGTCAACACTATATAAATTGTCGGAGGACTGAATTCTGCTGAAAATTGCATTTTTCTACTTGACATATACCTATGAATCTGATATGATAGATATATTGGCATCGTAAGCGTTTCATGCCTTTAAAATCGTTTAGATTTGTTAAACAGATTTGGGTTGTTGTATTACCAATAGGAGGTCACAATGAATTTCAGTTATATTTTCTCTGGAAGGTTTGGGCTCTTGAGCATCGTACTGATGTGTCTATTTTCAATTAGTATTCTATTTATTTCCGCTGCCTCATCCGAAATTGATCCTGACACCGTTGTTGGAATGTGGCTATTTGATGAAGGTAAAGGGAAAGTCGCAACCGATGCATCCGAAAACGGTTTAGATGGCGAACTCGTGGACAGTCCAAAATGGGTTGATGGTAAGTTTGGGAAGGGACTTGAGTTTGATGGTGCTGGCGCACACGTCGTTATCCCGGACCATGCAAATCCAACGGAAGCGATAACTGTCTCAATTTGGGTGAAAAGCCATACGGATACTTGGAACCAGCACGGTTGGATGGTCGAAAAACGAAACGCTTATATCATCCATCCTAATCAAGGCGGAGGAACTGTTTCCTGGCCCGTTTGTAACGGCGGGTGTTGGAATAAACCGGGCGGTTGGCGAGACGGTGAAGTCGGTCCCAAAGATATTACCGAATGGCACATGTACACGACCACTTTTGACAGCGACACCGGTGAATGGTACATCTATATTGATGGTGAAGTCGAAAGTGATATGGCACTGGCTAAAAATCCAATTGATCCGGATAATGGTCCAGTCTACATCGGCAATGACACCTGCTGTGCTGGACGGTTTGCCGATGCTACCGTTGATGAAGTCGCAATCTTTAGTGTTGCTTTGGAACAAGAAGACATTCAGCAGATGTATAAAAACGGTCTCTATTTCGCAGTCTTGGCGGTCGAACCTGCTGATAAAATGACCACTACCTGGGCGGATGTGAAGGTCAAGTATTAGAGGCTTTTACGGAATAGAACTTACGCAGATTTCACTGCAGGCGGGGTTTGATGAAGCTTCAGTATTTATAGTGAAACGTAAAAATAAAGAGACACTTTCCTCCCGCCGGTAGGTTCGGTTTCCTAACCGAACCGGTGCGGAGTGTCCTATTAATTCTAAACTTTACTATAAATGAAATTGCCGAATCGTTTTTTAAACTTCACGTAACCCCGTCCGCTGCTTGCTATAAGACCTCATAAAGAAATACGTAAGTCCTAAAGAAACAGAAAACGGAGGAACACATGACATTCAATTATGACGAAGAAGATGATTTTGAAGAAGCAGATGACCTTGATGAAATAGATGAATATGACGAAGTAGATGACTTCGAGCCTGAACCGGAGGATGATTTTTTAGAGGAGGACGAGCCTAATACAGCCCTTTCTCGTGCTTTTCGTGAAGCAGCGGCATCCGAAATAGAGGATGAAGATGACGAAGATGCCCTTGATGAGGAGGACGATGAGAGTACTGATGAACAACGGCTTGTAAAACCGATAGACCCACTGCCTGACGATGACGATATGGATGATGAAACTGAAGATGAGGAGGTGGAAGATGATAGTGATACCGATGCTGATGAGGACGAGTTAGAGGTCGAACTGCCAACGCTTGAGTTGCCACCGGCCAGACCGGTCGTCGAACATTTCCGACCCCAAGAACAGAGCAACACTGCTTACGCCGACGCTGTGACAGCCTACTATGTAGAAAGGAATTATCAACGCGCAATCGAAAAATTCGATGAGGCTATCGCTTACGAAGCCCAACGCACTGAAGACAACGCAATCGACCCTAATGAAATCGTCGCGAAATCCAAGTACTGGCAAGCGGAGGCATACGCTAAATTACAAGACCTCTCTCAAGCTATCGGGATTTTCGAGGACTTAGTCAAGACCTGTAAAGGGCATTATCTCGTTTTAGCGGCGCAACGCAGAGCGGGTCAGTTAGTTGAATAGCCCTCAGCAAGAATGGCTATCGGTTAAGAGGTTTTCATCATTTATTTTCGGCGGTTTCTGTGTCCTCTATGCTTTCCTCAATTCAGACTTATGAGAACAAAGCCGCCCCTGAAACGAAGTGGAAGGGGACTTAAAAGAGAACCTTTGAAGTAACAAACCCACTTGATTTAACCGCAAGGAAAATTTAAATTAAAGGATTGACAAATTTGTGGAAAACTTGAAAAACTTTCTTAAACAGAAGGCGACTAACTTACGAATTCACTCTATTACCGCCACTTCAGAGGCGGGGTCTGGGCATCCGACGACGTGTCTTTCCGCTGCGGATATCGTCTCTGCGCTCTTTTTTCACGCGATGCGTTATGACACTAATGAGGCACAAAATCCTAACAACGATAGATTCATCTTATCTAAAGGGCACGCTGCACCATTACTCTATGCCGCTTATGCTGAAGCAGGTATCATACCCACCGAGAAACTGTCTACCTTACGCCAAATTGACAGCATCCTTGAAGGACATCCGACACCCCGTTTTGAGTGGACAGAGGTGGCGACAGGGTCACTGGGGCAAGGTTTATCACTTGGACTCGGGATGGCACTCAACGGAAAATTCTTAGACAAATCCGACTACCGTGTCTATGTACTGCTCGGTGATGGTGAGACCGCCGAAGGGGGCGTCTGGGAAGCTGCCGCTTTGGCATCACACTACCAACTTAATAACCTTATCGGAATTGTGGATGTCAACGCACTCGGGCAGAGTCAACGGACGATGTACGCCTTTGATATTGACACCTATTGCCAGCGTTTTGAGGCGTTCGGATGGCGGGCTATTGGTATTAATGGACACAATTTTGATGAAATATTGGCAGCTCTTGATCAAGCGAAAGCCTCAACTGACAAGCCTACTATGATAGTTGCGGAGACGTTTAAAGGGAAAGGTGTTTCGTTCCTTGAAAACGCTGACAACTGGCACGGGAAGGCACTCGCTAAAGGTGAGGAGCTTGACAAAGCATTAGCCGAACTCGGTCCCTTACAGTTAGCACCTGTTCAGATTGAACCGCCTACTGCTGCAAATAATAGTGTCGGTCATGCTGCGACTGAATGTGAGCCACCGGACTATCCGACCAACGAAGATGTCGCGACACGCGGTGGATACGGCACTGGACTCGCTAAACTCGGCTCTGCGAACCCGAATGTTGTCGCTTTAGATGGAGATACCAAAAATTCCACCTACGCCGAACAGTTTATGAATCTCCATCCAGATCGGTATTTTGAGATGTTCATCGCGGAACAAAACTTAGTCGGCGCGGGTATCGGTTTGGCAAAGCGCGGAAAGATTCCTTTCGTTTCTACCTTTGCTGCGTTTTTATCGCGCGCTTACGATCAAATTCGGATGTCTGCAATCTCACAAGCGAATATCAAATATGCCGGTTCACATTGCGGTGTCTCTATCGGTGAAGATGGCCCCTCACAGATGGGTTTAGAGGATATAGCCATGTTCCGAGCAATTCCGGGGGCAGTCGTACTTTATCCAAGCGACGCAGTCAGTGCTGAACGGCTTGTTGCGGAAGCAGCTGCACACGAAGGGATCGTTTACCTCCGAACCTCGCGTCCAAAAACGCCTATTCTCTATGATGCCGATGAAAAGTTCCCTATTGGTGGATGTAAGGTTATTCGCCAGAGCAGCGAGGATACTGTAACCGTTGTTGCTGGTGGTGTTACCGTTCACGAGGTCCTAAAAGCACACCAGATGCTCGCCGCAGAAGGGATCGCTATCCGAGTCATTGACCTATATTCTGTTAAACCGGTCGACGCGGAAGCACTGAAAGCAGCTGCAGCCGACACGAACAAGACGCTGATGACTGTTGAAGACCATTATCCTGAAGGCGGTTTAGGGGATGCTGTACTGGATGCTGTCGCAACTGAAGATGTTCGCGTCCACAAACTCGCCGTTACTGGAATACCGCGCTCTGGAAAACCAGAAGAACTCCTGGAACATCACGGCATTAGTGCAAATGTTATCGTACAAAAGGTAAAGGACATTGTTGCCGTATAGCAGCCTCGGAGCCGGATGCTAAGTGAGGTCGAAAACCTCGCCTATTCTAAAGAGGACTTACGCATGCCGCTCTTTATGTACCACAAACTGTTAGTTTGTGACACAAAAACGCTGTATTTTCCGACAACTTCCATCTAACAGAACGGGTTACATCCAAAATTGCGTAAGTCCTACTAAAGAGACTTCAAGCACCTAAGTTACAGATAAACATGCAAAAGATAATTGTCTGGGGAACTGTCTTGGGGATCATCATCCTTGTAGGAATAGGAATGATCTACGCCTTGCGCGCCCCACGGACAGCCCTAAAAACGTACCCAGCGGATAAGGGACCCAACTTTATTGATGTCGCCAGTTATCCCGAGAAGATGCAGAAGGCTTACAACCTTTTTACCAATAAATGTAGTCGATGCCATACCGTCGCACGCCCGATTAATTCTACTTTCACGTCGGAAGAATGGCGGCAATATGTGTATAAAATGATGCGAAAACCAGGGTCCGGTCTGACACCGAAAACCGCTGAGGAGATAATAGAATTCCTAATTTACGATGCACAGCATAGGGAGCGAAATACAGAATGATTATCGCAATAGTATCGGATCGTAAGTTACAGACTATGCTCAGATTCTTAACGTTGGTGATGTTGTGCGCTGTCATAGGTGTACAGATAGGGTTCGCTAAAGGGGAGAGTATGAAAAAAGAGGACTTTCAGGTGTCAGTAAATGGACGACATGTTGAATTGACCCCATCACCTATTTCCAAAGATGGGACATGGTTCGTCCCTTTGAAACCGTTCGCCAAACAACTCGGATTGAAGGTAGAATATCCACAAGGAACGGAGATGGTGGTACTTTGCGGTGGTGTAGAATCGGAACTATGTGTACCACTTGAATTTCAAAATGCGGACGAGGGTGCTATAAATATCGGTGGCGTGACGTACGTGGAACCCGCACACATCTCGAAAACTTTTGGTTTTGAGGTTTACAAACCCTCAGTGAACCAATTAGAGGTTATCCATCCGACACACCTCGCACCTGAATTTACACTCCCCGATTTAGACGGTGCTCCAAGACACTTACGCGATTTTCGAGGGAAAAAGACGTTTCTCTATGTTTGGGGGTCGTGGTGAGGGTGCCGTGGACAACTGCCAGGTTGGCAGAAATTTTACGCCGAACACAAAGAAACTTTAAACCTTGTTTCAATTGCCATCGATGCACAAGGGGCATCTGTCGTCCAGCCTTGGCACGATGCAGCAGATGCCGATTTTGTTACGCTCGTTGATTCACAGAACATACTCGGTGACCGCTATAATCTCAAAGCGATCCCTTACGGAGTCATGATTGATGAAGCCGGACGGTTGGTGAAAGCACCTTTCAGTGTTAATGTCCAAGATCAAAAAACCGTTGCGATGCTTAAGAAGTGGTTATCGGACTCTGGGTACAATGCGGCACTACTCAATGATATTAAATCGTTGGACAAGCCATCCATAAAGACGAACGCCGAAGCGGCTGCCCGTTTTCAACTCGGGCTCGTCTTGCTCGAAAGCGGTAAAAAAGACGAAGCGATGGCTGAATGGCGAAAGGCACTCGCTTTAGATCCAAATAATTGGATCATCCATAAACAAATTTGGGCAGTTGAGAACCCAGACAAATTCTATAAAGGAGATGTTGATTACGGTTGGCAGAAGACACAACTGGAGGCGGAAAAAAGTGGGCCGTAGCATTGTCTTTATCTGATATGGCACATAGGGGACTATTTTCAGCCGAACTCTATTCCAATGACTTTGTCCTAAAAGGTGACAATTCCCAACGCGCGGCTGCATGTTTTGCTGTTCTGTGTTGAATTTTTATGTTTTTTAGCGTCTTAAATGCTTCGCGTGCCGACAATTCAGTGCTTCGGTGGCTTTAAAATAATTGTTATGCGAGAGAGTTGGCGAAATCTAATTGATCTCATTGCAAACCCGAAAGCCACGTTTACACGACTGAAATCCAGACCAAAATGGGGGGTTGCATTCGCTGTTTTTTGCGTCCTTGTCGTGTTGCTGGCATGGATGATTTTTCCATTTACACTGCGGTTCCTTAGCCCGCGGCATGCAAGTCGTTTAGCCGGTTTTGAGCTGCTTGGATCTATCAAGGCAGCATCTATGGTATTGATTGCAGTGAGTGGGATTGTCCTCGGGATCCTATGCGCTGTTGGGTTCAGTGCTATACTTATCGTGGTCTCGCGAGTTTTCAAGGTTAATGAGGCTCTCAAATTTAAACACATCTTCGCGGCTTGGTGGCATACGATCTTAATTAATCCATTGATACTTTTTATCAATATAGCATTCATTCCAGTTTTTAGACGCGTTGAGGAGGTTGAGGCGCTCATTGATATAAGGGTTATCCCCGGAATTCACATGTTGGTGCCATTCATCGAAAATCAGTATCTGCTGGTGTTTTTGAGTTTTGTGGATATTTTGGCTATATGGAATATCTTCGTTTTAACCGTAGCGGTCGCGACACTCACAGAAATCAGTAAAACAAAAGCAGGTCTTACTGCAGTGATCATTTGGTTATTAAGAGTCGGTATTGATGTTATATTCCAAGTTTCGTCTGCATCTTAAGGACGTGAGAGTGAAAAAGAGTCGATAGAATCTTATGGATTGTGAATAATGTGGGTGGAGGAAAATTGATGAATACGAGAGAAGGTTACGCAGAATTACAGGCAAAGATTGTGGAAGCGCGGCGCGTCTGGAAACGGAGTATCTTCTGGACAGGCTTTGCTATTGTCCTCACAGGTTTAATCGCTTTATTTATGGGTGAGGCTATTGTTGATTGGTTGATGCCACTCCCAGATTTTGTTCGGATTGCGCTGTTAATAGGTGGAGTCGGTGTGATCGCTTACCTCTTATACAGGCACCTCGTTCAACCACTCCGAGCATCACTGACACTCCGAGATGTCGCACTCAATGTTGAGCACAACCATCCGGACTTAGAGGATAGACTCGTCAGTGCTGTCCAGTTCGGAAATCGGGAATCGACAGACCCTATTGAATCTCACATGCTCCAACGCCTGCTTGAAGATACCACCGAGCGCGTAAAGGGTATAGATTTTAAAGCGACAATTGATCATAGCCGCACCCGTAAACAGGTCGGCATCGCGGCTTTAGTTGTTGCCGCTTGTTGTGTACTCGCGCTCATCTTTCCGACAGAAATCCATACCAGTCTCCTCCGCGTCCTCGTACCTTGGGAGAAAACCGATCCCGTTTTAACGACCAAATTAACCGTTGAACCGGGGAATGCCCGTATCCTCCGAGGTAAAAGTTTACCGATTCACGTTACAGTCACTGGAAAATCCGCTGATAAAGTCGTCTTAACCTACGAGGATGCGCATTCTCTTTATATTTCAAAAAACGATAGTCGAAATGAAATGGAGACGGATAACGCAGATCGACTTTCCAGCCCCGAGAACCCTAATCGAACCGCAAGGAAAGATAAAAAAACGTCTGACGGTGAGAGTAAGTCAACACAACAACAGATCAACATGTTGCAAAACCTCGATGATAAGCGAGGATTTGCTTATGAGATTTTTAACATTGATACGGATATTGAATATTATGTCGTTGCAAACGGGATAACTTCGGAACGCTACACTGTTGAAGTGTTTGAGATGCCGAAAGTGGCGGAAATTTCTGTCGCTTACACTTATCCAGACTACACTGGACTCAAACCGGTCGTTCAAACAGGGACAGGCGATATCCAAGCGGTGGTCGGGACACAGGCAGAACTAAAACTCACAACCAACAAAGCCATTCAGACCGCAACATTTTCCCTGAGGCGTGATGTTAAGGAACGGTCTTTCACGGAAAGGTTGATTGGAACAGCCGAACCCGTCACAACCGAAATGGTTATCTCCGGTGGAAACACACTCACAACAACGATTGATGTTGTTGAAAATGGAACGTATACTGTTCAATTGTTATGTATTGACGGTTTCAACAACGAGATACCTATTGAATACGCCGTAAAAGCGATTCCAGACGAAGTACCTGAAGTTGTCATCAAAGAACCCGGGCGAGATATAAAAACGACGAAGCTGGGTGAAGTGGAAGTCATCGCTGAGGCGACCGACGACTACGGGATCTCGGCGTTGAAACTCATGTATCGTGTCGGGGCTGATGAACTACAGGAACTGGCGATGGAAGCTACCACCCCCGAACCGGCACCCGTTCATACACGCCAACGCCGCGTCGCCGATGGCAGCTACACGTTCTATCTTGAGGAGTTTGATGTTGAACCGGGGGATGTTATCTCCTATTTTGCTCGTGCCGTTGATAATAACACACGCACGGGGCCCGGTGAAGCCAATAGCGATATCTACTTCATTGAGATCCGTCCCTTTAATGAGAATTTCCGAGAGGGTGAGGCTCAGGACGGAGAACAAGAACAGCAACAACAGGAATCGAATCCAGCCTTGGAGATGGTTGCCACACAGAAGCAGATTATCCGTGAAACAGCGAATCACATTAACACGGAACCGCCTTCAATTACCGAGGAATATCGCAGTGCAGTTAGGGCAACGGCGAATAAACAGAATGAATTAATCGATAAAACACAGAGACTTGCAGATGAGTTTAGTTTGGCAATGCAAGGGGAATCGGCAGTCACGCCAGAAATTCTCATGAACTTGGAAGACGCTATCGCCAGAATGCGTGAAGCAGCGGATAGCCTAAATGCTGTCGAACCTGATGAAGCTATACCCGCGGAACAAGAGGCACTTGAACTGCTGATAAAAGTCAGTCTTGAATTACCGAAAGTTCTAACACAGATGCGGAACAGCAATCCGCAGCTTGCTGAAAATCTTGAACTCGAAATGGAGGAGCTGCAAAGCGAACTTGAGAACCAACAGAACGAACTTGATTCGGAAATGCAAGAGCAGACGCAGGAGATGTTGGATCAGGCGCGTCAGATGTTGGCAGATCAACAGCAGCTGAGTCAACAGAGCCAGCAGATGGGACGTGAGAGCCAACCGTCTCAGAACGAGATGCAACAGAATAGTCAACAGCAGGGACAGTTGTCGCAGCAGGCGCAACAGATGTCACAGCAGCTCGGCACGATGCAGCAGAACGCACAAGAAACACAAGCAGAACGCTTGGATCAAGCCGGTCAGGCGATGCAGCAGGCAGGCGAACAGATGCAGCAAGCCTCAGAAAGCATGCAACAGCAGGAACCGCAGCTGAGTGCCGCTAAAGGGCAAAAAGCAGAAGAGAGACTTGCAGAGGCGATTGAACAATTGGAACAGGTCGCATCCGAATTCGCCGATTCCGCACTCGAAAGGGCAACACAGCAGGCGCAGCAGTTAATTCAAGAGCAGTCTGGTGTCCAGCAGGAGACACAGGAACTCAGAAACCGTTCTCGGCAAGCAGAACTGCGTCCAGAAGATTTGCAGAGAGCTTCCGAACTTGCCAACGAGCAGCGTGAACTACAACGCGACCTTCAATCTCTTGAGAACACACTGAGAAACCTACCTGAGCAACTCAACGAGGAGAACCCAGAGGCAGCACAAAATGTGGCTGATGCTACAAGACGGCTTACGGAAGAACAGACCGCAGGCGATATGTCAACTGCACAGCGCGCCCTACAGTGGCGTAGTTTCCGTGCCGCTGACCTGAACCAGCAGGATGTAATAGAGACGCTAAGACAAGTACAAGGGGATCTGCAACAGGCGCGAGCCAATATGGCGAGCACCGAAGAGGAGCAGCTAGAAGCCGCACTCCAACAACTTCAACAATCCAGAGAGCAGATGGAGGACATCCAACGCGAACTTCAAGCGATGGAAGGGCAAGAGCAGACGGAGGAACAACAACAGCGTCAGCAGCAGCTCGCTGAGCAGCAACAGCAGGTTCAAGAACGCATGCAACAGGCACAACAAGCCATGCAGGATAGACAGCAAGAACAACAGCAACAGGGACAGGAGGGGCAACAACCGGGAGAAGCCGAAAACGAAAACCAAGAACAGGCACGCGCCGGTGGTAGAGAATCCGGACGTGAGATTAACGAACTCTGGCTTGATGTCTTGGATACCATGGATTACCGTCCGGGAAATCGATCAAACCCGTTCCCGAACTATGAATTCGTTATCCGGGACCTCGTGAAGTTGGAAGCCGCACTTGAAGAACGGCTCAATACACTTCAGGAGAAGAAGCAACTCACCCAAGTCGCTAAGGAAGATGTCCCACCTGAGTACCGACGACTTGTTGATAACTACTATGAATCTTTATCACAGTAATTGGCGGTTGATAGCTGGCAGTAGCTCGTGTGGCAGTTACTGTCGTTATCTCCGGTCATAATGTTTTCTTCGTGGCTATTCATGATCCAAATCCAGTTGATTCCATCTGCAACCACCGTGAAGCTGATTGCTTATGGGTGAGTACGCCACACAACGTAGCGGAGCGGTGGCAAGATTTAATGGTGAAAAATGGAACTTAAAGCTAAGAATATTGTTACGCCCGGTGAGTTCATCAACTTGGATGATTACCCGTCTGGGTATACAGGAACTTACGAGAAGAAAGGTCAAACGAAAAAACGCCTCAAAAAACTGCATAAGCAGCTGCTCGAACTTCAGGGGCTGCTTTACGCGGAAAGTCAACACGCACTGCTTATTATCCTACAAGGTATGGATACATGTGGCAAAGACGGCACCATTCGGCGTGTGATGGAGGGAGTCAATGTCCAAGGATGCGATGTCGTCAGCTTCAAAGTCCCGACTGCCGATGAACTTTCCCGTGATTTCTTATGGCGCGCGCACAAAGCCGTGCCATCTAAAGGAAAAATCGGCATCTTTAACCGTTCACATTATGAAGATGTCCTTGTCGTTCGCGTGCATAATCTGGTGCCAGAACAGGTCTGGATGCAACGCTATCAGCAGATCAACGATTTTGAGAGGATGCTCGTTGAAAATGGGACAGTTGTCCTAAAGTTTTACCTTCACATCTCCAAGGATGAACAGAAAGAGCGTCTCGAATCTCGGATTAACGATCCGACCAAGCATTGGAAAGTTGAGGCATCTGATATTCGCGAGCGCGCCTATTGGGAGGATTATATGCAGGCGTATGAAGTTATGCTCGAAAAATGTAGTACGGATTGGGCACCGTGGCATATAATTCCAGCAAATAAAAAGTGGTATCGGAACCTTGTTATCACAGAGTGCATCGTGGAGACGCTCAAAAAACTGGACATGAAGTACCCTGAACCCTCTATTGATGTTACCCAACTCACGATTGAGGATTAAAATTTTTTAATTATACCTTGTGGTTTTGATTGGGCGTTTCTTTCGCCCAGGAGTAATAAATTAAAAAATGCTTTCAGATCAGCAGTTGACACAATTTGAAGAAGAGGGTTATCTACTCCTTCCCGGATTGATTCCACGAGAAACTGTCGAAAAGGCAGAAGCAGCAATGTGGAGCATGATGGGTATGGAGGCGGATAATCCCGATTCGTGGGGACATTTCAAACGTCCAGGGCTTGCCGGATTTTACATGGAACAGATGTCAAATGGCAACCGTATTGAACTTTTCGGCGTTACCAATCCGGACGTATTGTCGTGTTGTACCTCTGATTATATCACTATTCTCAACCAACTTGCATCCCGATATCCAGAAATTCCACATTGTAAAGATCACCGTCCGGATGGTATCTGGGCACTCAACCAATTCCCCGTTTCAGGAGAGTGGAAAAGTCCGTCGCCACACTTGGATGGCGATTTCCGAGATTTTCGGTTGGATCCCGGCACGTTCCGAGCAACCAGCCTGACTTATCTCACCGACGCCAATTCGCACGGTGGAACGACCGTAATATGGCCCGAAGGTCCGCAATGCATTCGTGAATTCCGTAAGAAAAACCCAGAATTCTCGAACCATATTCGTGATGTACGCGCCCTATTTCCGAAGATGGATTTAGGCGAACCGATGGAGGTCGTCGCTAAACAGGGGGATGTACTGTTTTTTCATCACCTGCTCCCGCATTCCGGCACAATGAATGTCGGTCCTTCCCCACGTTTCGCAATTCGATTTATGTGTTTATGTCTCACATGCCGTAAATGGGAGAAAAAGGGAGAGTGGAATATCTGGATGCCGTGAAAACTATGGTAACCGAGAAAAATAAATAGACATCTTTGTAGCATAACCTGTTAGGTTGTGCCAATCTGAATGACCTCAATGGGCATTCAGACTGTTTAAGAGTGCCCAATTAATTATAAGTTTTACCATAAATGGAGGAATAAGAATGCGTAAAAATATACAGATGACTTTTTGCCAATATGTTCTCTTAACGCTTGCTGTTGCTTTAACTTTTGTTTTCGTAGGAAGGACAGACGCACAAAAGGTATTCGTACGAACAGGATTCGAGGAATTCGCCACCGGTAACCCGCCGAAAGACTGGGAAGCAATGGGCGGCAATTTTGAAGTTTCTAACGACATCGTCAAAACCGATAAAAAAGCACTTGCTATTTTAGGCGGTGCGGATGGAGACGGGCTCGGTATCCCCATAGAAACCGAAAACCCCATTATTTCGGTCGAATTCTATGTGTATATTGAAGGCGGCGGCAGGTCTTTTAATTTTAAAGTCGCCACCGCTGACGGTTTTGGCGAAAACAACGGATGCACCTACATCAATTGGGACGCGGGCATTGTTCGGCTCTACGATGGTGGTGCCTGGCAACCCATTGACGACTTTGAAACAGATACGTGGAAGTACGTCCGCATTATCGCTGATGTCGGCAAAAGCGAATTTGATTTTTACATGGGCGAGGACAGAGACGATGCCTTGGGTGCCAAGCCGGAAAAAGGACTCCCCTTTCGGATGCCAGCACTCGGTCCCGTTGCCAAATGGGTCGCTTTCTATGTATGGGGACAGGTAGCAAACGGTTACGTGGACGATATGCTGGTCTATGAAGGAGAAGAAGCACTCAATCTCGCCGTTGACCCAGCCGGAAAACTCACTACCTTCTGGGGACACATTAAACGAGGGTTGTAAGAGTAGTTTGTAAACCCGGAGGTGGAAAATGAAAAATAGTGAAACGGTCTGCCTAACGCCAGCACAACGACTCCATTTCGACATCTACGGTTATGTGTTGTTAGAGAACGTCCTAAACGAGGATGAAATTGGACGTATGAAAGGCGCGCTTTATAGAATGAAAGCTGACGAAAGTCGGGATGCCAAGCGCGTCTACGCCCGTCCCGGTGGAGAACACCATATCCTTTTCGGCAATCTTGTGGAGTATGATCCAGCCTTGTTAGAATATGCCGCGCATCCAAAACTTGTACCGCTCGTTGAAGAAGTCGTCGGTGGCGCGGTACGTCTTGAGGAAACCGAAGCGATCATTAATAGTCATAACCCCGATACAGAATTGGACGAACTCCATAAACGCCGTTATAACCCAACCGGTTTCCATCGTGGGACGCAACACGGGTGGGGTACCTACATAGAACAGAACAAGTTCCACTGTATCTTTGTCAAGACGCTTGCGTATCTTACCGAGGTCGGTCCCGACGATGGCGGGACGTGCGTTATACCCGGCAGCCATCGCCTGACGTGGAATCAGAGCGAAATGATTGAAGCGGCACTCTCTGATGACAAACTCATCTACCAAGTCGAAGCATCCGCCGGTTCCGTGCTGCTTTTTGCCGAAGCGTTGATCCACAGCACGACTGCCATCCGTAGCGACAAGGAGCGCGTTATCCTTATCTCTGGCTACACACCACCGATGGTGCGCGAGTGGCCCGGCAACGAGGTGAGTCCTGAGTTTATTGAGACATTACCAGAAAACATCCGTCCCCTCATCTCAGGAAGCGACAGTTGGCACTGGAAGCGGCGATATTAAATCTCAAAACCGGTAGATACGGCTTCATGTTCCTAAGCCCCGTAGGTGCAGTTTGCAACCGCACCGAATTTTGTACGGAAACCTTGAAGATTTCAAAAACTTCTTGAGTACGCAGGAACTGTATCTATGTAGGATGTCATGCCCCCGAAGTTCGCGGCATCCACAACGGCTCTTTTCCCATCTCCGCGAACAACAACTTCATGACCATCTCTGCCTTCAATGCCGTGTGTTCAGCCGAATTCCAGAGATTATTGATCTCTCCAGGATCTTCTTTCAGATCAAACAACTCACCGTACTCCCGATTGTAATAAACCGTCAGTTTATACCGATCATCAACGTAGGTTTTGACGTGTACCGTTGTCGGTTCATGACGGTTTTCGACGATGATATGATCGCGTGCCTGTTCTGCTTGTCCCGACCAGACCGGCATCTGATCTACACCTGTCATCGGGCGCGGAATATCAATACCGGTGGCACTGAGGAATGTCGGTGCTAAATCCACCAGCGTCTGCAACGCCTCTGACTGCTGTCCTGCAGGCACAACACCCGGATACCGCGCGATGAAGGGCACCCGAATCACATCTTCGTAATGGAATGCACCTTTCGCAATGAGACCGTGTTGTCCGTAAAAATGCCCATGGTCGGATGTGAACACAACCAAGGTGTTATCTGCAAGTCCCAATTCATCCAGCTTCGCCATGATTTTCCCGATGTATTTATCCATCAGGCTCACCATTCCGTAGTAGACGGCAATATCTTTAGCGAGTTCCTCCCGATCCCGCAAATGTGAACTGAAACCGTGGACCCCCTTTCCGCTTTCACGCCAAGCAGAGAAATCGGGCTTTCGCTGCTGTGTTAATTGGAAGTGCAGCGGATTGTTATCGTGTTCACCTTCCTTCACGGATGGAACCGTCAATTCTGTGGGATCATACATCGTATCCCACGGCTCTGGGACGAGATATTTCGGGTGCGGATCAAAGAAACTTGCCCAAAGGAAGAAGTTCTCACCGTTTTGCTGATACGTTTCCATGAGCGCGTTCGTACGCTCCGCAATCCATGTATCGTAATGATACTCTTCTGGGATCGGCCACTTTCGGCGTTGACCCCGTGCGTTCCCTGTCGGTGGCGCGAAATAATCCCGCCAATTGGTGCACCCATTTTCTTCCATCCAGATAGCATAATGCTGTCCAACGTGTGCTTCGTCAGCGTGATTACGTGCCAGTTCGACGTGTTCAAATCCGTAGAACGGCTCGTTGAAACTCCGCCAGAAATCCAAATCTTGGAGGATCGGATAGGATTCGAGAGATGGAAATTCCTCGGTGCCGTGGAGTGGTTGGAAATGTGCCTTTCCCACCAAGGCAGTCCGATAGCCTGCATCTGTAAAGTCTTCACCGACGGTGTGCTCATCTTCAGAGAGTTTCGTGCCGAGCGACCAAGCACCATGTTGGCTCGGATACTTTCCCGTGATAATAGATGCGCGTGTCGGCGTGCAAGTAGGATTCGGGCAATACGCTCTATTAAAAAGCGTTCCTTGCTGTGCCAATGCATCTAAGTGAGGTGTCTGTATTTCGCGGTTGAGGCATCCCAAAGTATTCCAATGCTGCTGGTCGCTGGTGATAAGTAAGATATTAGGTCTGGTTTCGGTTGCCATACTGTTTCCTTTGTGTTGTATTTGTTGATGAAATCAGCATAGCACTTTACAAAGAATAATTCAAGAGTTTTGTAGGAGCGATTTCCTTATCGCGACTGAGCATGACTTGATTAAATTCAGTTGACATGCCTTACGAAACATGTTATTCTTTTAAACAGCATTGCGATTACAAAGGAAAGTGAATGGACAAAGAAAAACCAAACGAGCCAAGTACAGTTGATGAAATACTCCGTAAAATAGAAGAAAAAACCGATACTGGAGAATATCTCTATCGAGGTGAGCCTGAGCACTATTGCGAAGATCCTTATTATGGGAAGGTCTCCTCAAAACTTTATCGAGATTTCCTTGAACGCGCGGACTTTGACGTTGAAGCAGAACACTTTGATATAGAGGTTGTTCAGGAAGCAATGTTGAGTGCGGCAAGAAGATTTTTCCGAAAAACAGTTCAAGATTTTGAAATTCTCGCTGAAATCCAACACTACGGTGGTAAGACCAACCTCATAGATTTCACAACGGATTATCTCATCGCCCTCTTTATGATTTGTGACCGTGAAGAGTCCCTTAGCAAAGATGGCAGGATTATCTTGCAAGAAAAAGAACTAATAGATCGCTACATCGCAGAACCTTATGAACCGATAAATCGGGTTATTGCTCAAAAGAGTGTATTTGTTAGGCATCCGGATGGCTTTATTTTTCCTAACGAGGACGATGTTATCAGTATTCCAGCGGACCTCAAAAAGCCGATACGTAAACATCTGGAGAGATATCACGATGTCTCTGCCGAAAGGGTCTACAACGACCTGCATGGATTTATTAAAAATCAAGATGTCCATTTAGAGGCTTGTGTAGATTTTTATATGGGGGCAGCCGAGGCACAAAAAGGAGATTCAGAAAATGGTTAGCCAGAAGAAGCGAGCACATTATGAAAAGGCTATCAAGCACTTCAGTAGAGCCATTGAACAAAGACCTAATTTCGTCATCGCATACCTCCACCGCGGCGAGGTTTATCGGAAAATGGGCAAGTTTGACTTGGCGATTGCAGACTATACCGAGGCAACAAGTCTCACCCGAAAACCTCATGAAGCGTATTGCGGCCGGGGGATTGTTTATACGGCAAAAGGTGAAATTGACAAAGCAATTAAGGATTTTACCACCGCGATACACAGGAGCCGCAGCTACGATTGGGACTACCCGGAAGCCTATTACCATCGTGGCAACGCTTATGTCACCAAAGGCGAGGTTGATTTGGCGATTGAAGATTACAACACTGCAATAAAACTGAATCCAGATTATACGAATGCCTATATTAAGCGCGGTATTGCTTACGCCAGTGTAGGCGAAATTGACCTCGCTATTGAAGACTATAATAACGCGATAAGACGAAACCGGCAACTTGCTGAGGTGTATTACCATCGCGGCAACACTTATGCTGTCAAACGTGAAATTGAGCTCGCTATCGTAGATTTTGATAAGGCAATACATATCAAACCTGATTGTTCCCAATTTTATTATAGTCGTGGTCACGTTTACGGTCTGAAACGCGAGTTTGACAGGGCAATTATAGACTATACCAAGGCGATAGAACTTGATCCTAAATATACTGGTGCTTACATTGATCTTGGCAACGCCTACAGCGGTAAACGCGACTTTGATTCTGCTATTGTGAACTATAGCAAGGCGATAGAACTGAATCCCAACGATGCCTATCCCTATCGTAAACTCGGCGATGTTTATTTTTTCCAAGGTGATTTTGATTCTGCTATTGCAAACTATAACACGGCAATAAAATTGAGTCCAAATGATGCACATGCCTATCACTTTCGCGGTTTTGTTTATTTTCTCCAGGGTAATTTTGACATGGCTCTTGCGAATTATGCAAAGGCATTAAAATTAAAACCCGATTATGTTCAGGTCTATTACACCCGCGCTAGGGCTTGGTTGTCCCAACAGGAATGGGAGAAGGCTAAAGAAGATCTAACTTATGCAAAGAAAAACGGATTAGATATTTATGCGTTGTTTCGTAAAGGTTACGATAGCCTTGCAGACTTTGAACGGCGAAATGAGGTCACGCTGCCGGAAGATATTGCTGCGGTGTTGACACAGCACGAATACGTCTCTACTCCATCTATGGAGGAAAATCGATTTCAGCCACCTTCTGGAATTGAACCGCTCTTATTTAAAGACATTACCGCAATGTTTCCAGAACAAGAAGCACGTTCTTCAACTCATCACATGGGAGAGGACTTGTTCTATGGACAAAGCGGAATTGAACACCACCCAACCATTTCTTGATCAGCAATTTAGGTTACGGGGCATAAGGACAGAATAGTTGTGTTTACCAAATCAAAAGACGAAATCACATTTGCAGATGTCGAAGATTTTTGCCGCGAGTTCCCAGAAGGCGTTCGCGTAGAGTATAAGCGAAAGATTACGAATATTCCTAAAATTGTGTCATCTTTTGCAAATACATTGGGTGGGATTTTTGTCATAGGGGTAGAGGCAGATCAAACAAACAACAAGGTCAATTTTCCAATTCAAGGCATCCCCCAGAAAGCGGGAATTGAGGAGCAAATCCAGCAAAGCTCGCTCACTGGTATTCACCCAGCAGTTATGCCCGAAGTTATAATCCTTGATGTGCCTAATTCCAACAATGTGGTTGTTGTGATTCGTGTTGATGAGAGCGTCCAAGCTCCCCACGCTATTTCAAAGTCAACGAAAACCTATATTCGTACGGGCAGCATTACACAACCCTATGAGTTTGCAGATATAGACCGAATAGCGTATATGCTCAAACGCCGAGAAGATTCACAGGTAGTCGCCCACCAAATTCTCACGCGAATTGAGAAAAGAACGGAATCCCTCTGCGCTGCAAACGAACCGTATGTTAAAGTGATTGTTGAACCTGTATTTCCCTACCGACCTGTTATTACGACAGAAGATATTTATGAGATAGTAACGGGAGTACTGGTACCGAAAGTAGAACCATCACCAGTGAGAAGAGTTCCGGGAGGAACCTGTTGTTTGACCGGAACGAGAGATAATCTTACTTACTTGGAATTAAACGATCATGGTATTGTCTATTATAGGGGCAATATGCTGAGATCACAACGAGACGGAGAACTCCTTACTTTTTCTTATATTGTTGGGAGAATTGGTTCTACAATTAAGTACGCGAGGTCTTTGTACAAGAAATGTGATTACCTCGGAAACCTTGAAGTCAAAACGGAATTATGCCAGGTTTCTGGTGAAAAACTTATGTATTATGAAGATCAACCGTATTCATCACGGGAATGTGTTGATTCAGATGTTTTAGCATCTACACAATGTCTGCCGCATCATCTTATGGAAAACGAAAAGTTGATAAACGTTGTAGAGAAGTTGGCAAATCAACTTTTCTGGGCATTTGATGTTCACAAACCTATGATAACCAGAAAACTGGTAAGAGAAACTTTGGCAAAAAATAAACAATTGCCCAATTAGGTTGTATTGACATTTTACCTACCAAGATATGTAGTTAATGAAACGCGAAACCTGCTCCATGGTGTTCCATGGGTAGAGGAAATGTGGGCGGAAGTTGTACTACCTTTACACCTTAAGGCACACTCCCCGTTATGTACCCGAATTTGTCCCTTGTGCTAATTGTACCGGCACCTGTATGAGTAACCCCAATTTGGAGGACAACTTGGTTGCCTTTGTTGAGGGCAGCAATTGTTCCTCCATTCCTATCAGTAAGTAATAAAGCTTGGCCTCCCTCTTTGCCAAGAACTTCTACAACACCACCATCACCATCGGTATCAATGCCTAAGCTAGCTCGACTTTTTCCTTCTTTGCCAAAAATGGCAGCAATACCTCCATTAGCGTCCTGACCAAAAGCAATAACTGACCTCCCTGCTCCATCATAAACGCGGAGGATGTCGCTCATACCCACTGCTAAGTCGCGCTTTCCCAAGACTGCGATAATCTTACCTTGGGCATCAACAATTTCTAGCTGCCGAACAACAATTTTATCAATGACTGGCAATTGGAGTTGAGGCTGCGCGTTAATGTTATCGTTCGCATTTCCCAACAAGTAAGCAGTGAACGCAATGAGCGCACCAACACACATATACGTTGCTTTGGCTAATTTCTCTTTCATTTGCATCCTCCTATAAACATTTTGTTACTATAAGTAGGCCGCTCCGTTGACGGCTATTTTTGTTTCCTCAAAAAGTCGGAGTCAAAGCGCATTGGAATCTCTCCTTCTTTAATTGAGTGTAGCAAAGCCGCTGCGTCTTCCGCTGTTACATCGTGTGATTTGTTAATGGCTGCTAAAATTTGTCTGGGTTGACCTCTTCGGTCAAGTTTCGGCAAATCTTTCGGGTTTCCTAAAGTTCTTGTTGGCGTTTGCGATTTCCAGACGAGGTATTCCAAGTAATGCTTCAATTCTTCTATCTCAGAGACAGATAATTTCTCAACAGTATCAAGTACCCATTTTTTTGTTGTAACTGACACGGTTTTCCTCCTTCTTCGCGATATGCCAAAGTTCACTAAGAGAATCACCGCACAGCGATTTTCACGAACTTGTTGTACATTTTATCAAGATTTGCAGTGGGTGTCAATGTTTTTCGGATTTTATGGGAACTCGCTACATACTGATATTGCTGGAGACAACTGTATTCTGGTAAAAAAAAACCTGTTGTTTTCTCTTGACAGTGTGTAAAAGAGATGGTATCTTAGAGGAAATTGGCAATTTTCTCATGATATAGGAACACCATGCCCGCAAAACAACATCCCAATCTCCTCATCATCATGTCAGACGAGCACGCGCCGATGTACAGCGGTCCCTATGGACATCCGCTCGTCCAGACACCTTACATGGACAGGCTCGCGGAAGAAGGTGTCACCTTTAACAACGCTTACTGCAATTCACCGCTTTGTATGCCGTCTCGGATGTCGTTTATGACGGGTCAGTATATCCATAAAATCGGCGCGTGGGACAACGCTGCGCCCTTGCGTCCAGATGCGGTTACATGGGCACATAGTCTACGCGCAGCAGGCTACGATGTCGTCCTCTCTGGAAAACAGCACTTCGGTGGCATGGATCAGCTCCACGGATTTCGCGCACAACTCGCCCGCGATCTACACGCAGAACGACAACACGGACTTACAGACTGGGATGACGGCACGCCATCAGCAAAACGTCCATGGCAAGGACTCGCACAGGCACGCTCGGGAACAACTACAGAAATCGAAATTGATGACCTCGCAGAAGCAGAGGCACTAACGTATCTTCGAGACCCCGCTCGGAAGGAACAACCGTGGGCACTCAACGTCTCGTTTATAGCGCCGCATTTCCCGCTCGTCGTGCCACAACGGTTTTGGGACCTCTATCCGCTTGATGAGATTGATCTTCCCGACATTCCAGAGGGACACCTCGAAAACCAGCATCCCGTCTACCAACGGATGCGATGCATGTTCGGGTGTGTTGACTTTCCAGAAGAACTCGTGCGTCGTGGGAGAGCAGGCTATTACGGGTTGATTACCTACCTCGACGAAAAGATTGGCAACCTACTCAGAACACTTGAAGAGACTGAGCAGTTGGAGAATACCGTCGTTATCTATACCAGCGATCACGGTGAAATGAACGGTGAACACGGCATGTGGCGGAAATCGAATTTCTATGAAGCATCTGCGCGGGTTCCACTACAAATCATGTTCCCTGACCGACTATCCGCAGGCAAGCGCATTGATGAAGTGGTTTCGCTCGTAGATCTGACAGCGACGTTTGTTGATATTGCCGGAGCAAATTCCTTAAGTCAGTTGGATGGAAACAGTCTTTTACCTTAAAGCGATTGGAAAGATTTCGCGTTCTCCGAATACCTCGCACACGGCGTTCAACGGCCCATGGCGATGCTGCGGAAGGGGCAATATAAATTCAACTATAGCCTCGGCGACCCACCAGAACTTTACGACATTGCCGAAGACCCGGGTGAATTTCGGAATCTCGCCAACGACGAAGCATATCAAACGATTTACCGAGAACTTGAGGCACAACTGTTAGCAGACTGGGACCCTGTTGAAATCGAAAAACAGGTTCGTGCAAGCCAAAAAGCACGTATGCTGATAGACCAAGTCACTGACGGACAATGGAGAAAGTCTCCTGCGTAGAACGAGACGAATTAAAAAACGGTAGCGCGGGAACCGATGCCTCGCACTACCGTAGATAAATGTAGTTGTAAGTCTATGGTCTTATGATACTATTTTCTGATGACCATCTTCCGAGTGGCCGATGATTCGGGGGTGCTCAATTGGTAGAAATAGACCCCTGAAGCAAGTCGTTCACCCAAATCATTACGTCCATCCCAATAAGCCGCTCGCGACCTACCGATATAGTATCCCGCCCGTTGGAATCCGAGGGGCATGTTTCGGGCGAGTTGTCCAGTTGCGGAATAGATACGGATGACAACTTCCGCGTCGTTTGCCAATTGATAGGGCAACCACGTTTCTGGGTTGAATGGGTTCGGATAATTGGCAAGTAGTACAGTTCGTTTCGGGATCAAATCTGCTGGTGTGAGTCGGAGTTCAGTGAACGCTCGGCGGACATCTGCCGTACTGATTTCATGCTGAAGCGTGCGGATGAGGCTACCGGTTGTGTCGCGCACTTCAATCGTTAATGTATCGCCAGCAGAGACCACCGCTTGACGGTTCAGGTCTGCCCAAGCAGCGTGGAAACCGTTCGCATCGTCTGCTTCTGCGACTTTGGTCTGTCCGTTATAGACAATCAGTGCCACACCGCTGATGTCTTCAAGCTGCGCCCGTAAGACAAATGCCCACGTCTTCGGAATTGACGGCTGCAGCCCCTTTTCAGTAACGGGTAGCAACTCCGGTGCTGCTGCGGCTTCTTCAGTTGTATTCTGCCACGCGCTACCCGTGAAACTGATACGCTTCGCTTCAGTGACGTTAACAATATAACCTTTCCCACCTTCAATTGGGAATCCGATCCCGTTAGAATGTGCGGTAAATCCGATGAACCGTTGCGAAACGTAGTCAAGTTCAATAACGGTTGTTGCCCCTATTTTTTCCATGAAAGAACTTGCTGTGTACGGTTCGTTCGGCATCAGCGGTAAGCTAATCATGTTCAAACCTTTGCTGAGTGCGACATCATACGCGTTCTCGTCTGCCACTGGCGCAACCAGACTGTCAACACGGAATGCAAGGTTTTGGATACGTTCGTCGTTTTCTGCTGCAACATCCGCCATACCAAACGGTGTTGCGGCAAAATTCGCTGCGAGATATTCGGCGAGCGCATCTTGTTCTGTACCGGGTGAAGCAAAAATCGCCTGTCCACCAGACTGCTCCTCTGTCATCATTTCAGTCAGGTCAACACGGTTCGTATTCGGGAAATTAGCATACGGGTAGTCGTCTCCGCCATCGACAAGGAAAGTGATCGTGACCATTCGGAACGTGCGATCCGCGTCCCCGACCAGTTCACCGTTCTGGGCAATTGTGTCTGTCGGATTTCCATCTGCGTCGGTAATCACAAGCGACTGAACCCTTGAACCCTCCGGCAGTGAAGTATCAAAACTGAACGCCATGCCTGCGATTTGCGGGAAACGTCCTGGCGTTGAGCCGCCACCGGAGGCAGCAACTGTGTGTTCTATGACTTCAAGCAGCTCCGCCGCGCTTAAGGTTAAAAGCGTCAAGCCGTTGTTGAATCGGAGTGTATTTTCGATGTCGATCTGTGAAATCTGACCTGCTGCTTTACCGACCAAGGCGTTTGCAGGGGGCGGCAGCAGTTCGCCATAAGCAGTTACACCAATTGGGGCACGGATACCACCGCCGTTTTTCAGAGAGACAACCACGCTCGGGTCAACCCGTTTCCCTGCGGCAAGATTTGCCTCGGCGATTAGGTTACCGATATTTGTTTCCTCTGTACGGATAGAACCGCGGTTTCCGTTCAGATAGACACTCGTTTGTCCAAAGATATTACCGTCCTTGGCGGTCACGACATTCCGTATCGCTTCGGTAATTTCAACGACACGTGCAGAAGGTTCCGCATTGCCGGTATCTGTAACACCTTGGGCATCGGTGACGTATGCACCGCTAACTGCAGCGTCAATCGATTCAGCAACTAAAACACCCGATGCATCAAAATCGACGACTAACCGTCCAACGTACCGATAAT
>JAJEEK010000098.1 GCA_022821065.1 Candidatus Poribacteria bacterium | reverse complement strand
CCGCAGCCCGTGTAGATAAAAAGCATCAGCCCGCACATCGCAAGCACAACGCTTAACCGGTATACTGTTTTAAATTCAGTTTTCATCAGAAATAACCTCTTTTGATTTCCGCTGCTGAACCCGTCTAAACGATACTCGCGCCCCTTCGTTGTGTATAATGCTTAACGAGTCTTGGCGGAAAATTGTTGACATTAAGTTGGTAGCAGTCCACAATTACATACAGTAAAGTTGGTAATAAATTATGTTAAACGTGCGATAGATTGCCCTACCATGAAGGCAAATGCTTAATGAATTATGTTCTGGTTTTGGACGTGCAACGCATCGCACGACCATAAACGCGGTGTGTCATACATCTGTTATTGAATTGTTAGATACTTAAACGTCATTAATTCTTCAAAAATTACATTTTCCGCGGCTTGAGGAACTATGCAAGACTTAAATCCATTAGCAGCCGATTTAAACGAACAGATTCGCTCCGCTTCACCAGCGGTTGGCGGACTCCTTTCCGAGTTAGGGAAGCGCATCTACCTACCGAAAGGTATCTTAAGCCAAACAGCGGAAGCGAACGCGCAGGCGTATCAGTTCAACGCGACGCGTGCGATCGCTTTGGACTTTTCAGCCGGTACAACTGATATGATGCACCTGCCGGTTTCTCGAAAACTGGTGCCGGAACTCACACCCGAAAGCGTCTACGGTTACGCCCCTGTGCTCGGTCAACAGGCGTTACGAGAAGCGTGGAAAACGCATATTTTGCGAGAAAACCCGTCGCTCAGTCAGAAAACGTTCAGCCTTCCGATTGTGACCAGCGGCATGACACACGGGTTTAGCCTGCTCGCTGAACTCTTCGTGGACAGCGGAGATGTGCTTATTCTTCCAGATCAGATTTGGGGCAATTACAGGCTTATCTTCCAGACCAAAGCGGGTGCGGCTGTCCAAACCTACCCTTTTTTTAACGCCTCAAGCGGTTTTAACGTACACGGTTTTCGCCGAACGCTCGCCGATGCTACCGACGAAAAATTGATCGTCCTCCTTAATTTTCCGCACAATCCGACCGGCTATGCAGTTACGCAACCAGAGACACAACAGATTGTCGATGCAATCGTGGCGCGGGCAGAAACAGGATGTAACATCCTTGTTATGGTTGACGATGCCTATGCCGGTTTGTGGTATGACGAGACGGTCATGCACGAATCGATTTTTAGTCTATTGCTTGGATGCCACCCGAATGTCGTACCTGTGAAAATAGACGGTGCCACGAAAGAGGAATACGCATGGGGATTACGTGTGGCGTTTCTCACCTTCGGGCTGGACGCAGCAGCGATGCAACCGCTCGAAGAAAAATTAAGCGGACTCATCCGAGCGAACACCTCCGGCGCATCACAGGTCTCGCAAACGCTTGTTTTTCAGGCAATGCAGGCACCGGGTTACGCGGAACAGAAGCAGCGCAACTATGAGACACTCAAAGCGCGTGCGTCGAAGGTAAAGAGGGTTGCGTCCGATGAACGGTATAAGAGATATTGGGATGTGTATCCGAACCACGCCGGCTATTTCGTATGCCTGCGGCTGAAGTCTGGAAACGCAGAGACCGTTCGACAGCGACTGCTCGCAGAACACGGCATCGGTATCATCGCACTCGGTGAGACAGCCTTACGGGTCGCATATTCCTGTCTGGATGAATCGGAGATTGAGGCGGTCTTTGCAGAAATCGCGAGGGTTATTGAAAAAGGATAGGGAACGGCATAGGAACTGTTCCCTATAGGCTATTGTTTAGTCCAAGATACTAAGCGTAGGAGCGAGGGAACCTCGCCCGTTTTCCAAAAAGTGTCCTATTTTCTTCTTGCTAAAAATTTGATTCGAGTGCTAATTTTCCGGCGAGGTCCGAAACGAACTGATAAGCGACACGTCCAGAGCGTCCACTTGAGGAGGCTTCCCATTCCAATGCTGCACGGTGCAACGTCTCCATCGGAACAGAGAGTCCCCGTTTTTGGGCGTAGTGTGAGACAATCTGTAGATAAGTCTCCTGCGAAATCCGTTGGAAAGCGAGCCGTAGACCGAAACGATCGCTCAACGAGACCTTTTCTTCCGTCGCTTCGCGCGGATATAACGCATCTTCATCGTTCTGCGGGTACCGGTTGTCTCGAACCAGCCGAGGCATCAAATGCCGCCTGTTTGAGGTTGCATAGATGAGAACGTTGTCCGGACAGGCGGAGATTCCACCTTCCAACATCGCTTTCAATTCTCGGTATTCGGGTTCGTCTTCGTTGAAAGCGAGGTCGTCACAGAACAGGATATAATGTTCTGGACGTTCCCACAACACCTCGGCAACCTCTTGTAGATGTACAAGTCCCTCTTTCCCGATACCGATCAACCGAAGTCCTTTATCGGCATAGCGTTCCAACATCGCTTTGACGAGCGAAGATTTCCCCGTACCGCGGTCCCCCCATAATAAGACATGGTTCGCTGGCAGCCCTTGCAAGAATTGTCGCGTGTTTCGGTCTAATGCCGCACATTGTGAATGAATGCCGATGAGGTCTGTACTATCCACGAGATGTGGGTGTTTGACAGGCACGAGATACCCCGTCCCATTCTGTGCACGCCACTGAAAAGCGATGTAGGCGTCCAGGCACTCGCCTTGTGTGTCTCCTGCGCGAGCGTCCAAGCGGGTTAGTAGATTATCGGCTTTTTCAAGCAGCTGCCTGAAAAGTGGTAAGATGCTTTCTGTCTCTCGGTTTTCTTTTACCATAGATTAATTTGATGCGTTCCGATTTTCTGTAGTGGATCTGAGTATACTGTTGTTTGTCTTGTTTTCAGAAGGACTGAGAACCCCTTTCAACCATTTCTCAAATTCGGGATCGGTGTAAATAATTTTCAACAACCATCTACCGCCCCATCTGAATCCCAATGCAATACCAATGCCAATCATGACTGCTCCGAGCAGAGCCGCTAATGGATATATCAATATCAGGAATATAAGCTCAAAAAAACCAATTCCCATCATAGTTCCCTTCCTTACCTTTAGACTTAAACTTTCTCAGAAACCCGTTCTGCGAGTCGGGCAAGGGCAGGCGACATGTCTAATTTATCAATTTCTGCTTCAATCAGGACAAAATGTTGCGTCTCGTTAAGTGCAGTCTTCATGGCAGCATCAAATTCGCCCTCGGTCTGGACAGAAAATGCCCTTCCTGCCCCGAAAAGTTCTGGCAGAAGTGTATAGTTCCAATTCTCTATATTGTTAAAGGAGCCTTCAACGAGAGGACGAATGGTCCCGTACCCCTTGTTGTTTAAAATCAGAATGATCGGATTGAGTCCGTAGCGAATGGTTGTTGACAATTCGGTGCCGGTCATTTGGAATGCTCCATCTCCGACGATCACAATCGGCCGGGCATCGGGTTTGCTGAGTTGGGTGCCGACAGCAGCGGGAATTGCAAACCCCATTGAGGTATAGTATGCTTGAGAAATAAATTCCGTGTGTTCCGGCAGACGTAAATCTGCAGCACCCCAAAGGCAGTCTCCGACATCGGGGATAACCGTCAGGTCATCACGCAGATATTGATTGAGGTGTTGGAACAAACGCTGCACAGTTAACGCTTGGTCAGGGACCATCAGAAAAGGGTCTGCGACTTCGAGTACCCATTCCAAGTTGACTTCGGGGCGTTTGGCGAGTTGTGGAGAACACAAACCCTCTATAAAACCCTCGAAAGTAACATCTTCATAAGTGGAATAACGGACTGTGATTTTATCCGAGCTAGCATAGACACTACAGTTTCGCGCCAGGTTTGCCGTGTAGATCCCAAGGTTGACATCGGTCATGAAGGCACCCAGCATAATAATACAATCGGAAGTTTCAACAAGCGTTGTGATTTCCGATCTGCCCATTGCGCCGCCGTAAATACCCAAGTAGAGCGGGTGCGCTTCCGGCATCACTGATTTGCCCAATAGAGTTGTCACTCCCGGGATCTGTTTTTCTTCTGCAAGCCGAAGTAATTTGTCTCGAAATCCGAATCTATGCAGTTCAGCCCCCGCTAAAATGAATGGATTTTCGGATTGATTGATGAACGCAAGGGCATTCGCTAAAGCAGCCTCCAATGTTTCGGGGTCACTGTGGCACCCAACCGTTGAGGGGCGTTGGTGGATGGCACCTTGTATACTTACCATATCGCGTGGGAGTT
>JAJEEK010000117.1 GCA_022821065.1 Candidatus Poribacteria bacterium | reverse complement strand
TGCTGTTTTGAAGACGGTATCAATCGCGCCAAAAAGGGTTGGTAAATCATCTACGCTAAAACTGGTCTGGTTTCGCGTAAAAGCGTCGCCGACGAGGTATCCAAATTGCCAAAAAGTGCCGTCGCTCACGATGCCATAGATGGGGATATCCGCGTCGCCATTGATTTTTTGTACCGCTACCAGTTCTGCCAGACATTGTCCCCACCCTTGTTCAAAATCATTTTTCTTTGCTTCAACGAACATTATCAACGGCATACCGACAACAAGCATACCTAATTCGGATCGTGTTGAAATAAAGTAATCCGGGGTGCCGCTGAGGGTTTCATCGTAGACGATCGGTTTCTTTATCCAGAGTGCGTAATCTTCAGCATATTCTTTGTAAACTTCCCGCAAAACAGGAAAAATGACCGCTTCACATCGGGCACTTTCGGAGGCAAAAACGTCTATGTATTGCCGACTAAATGCTAATTCCTGCAAAAACTGTTCTGAGGGCGTTATAGCCGTTTCTGTAATTGCGATAAAGTCGTTTTCGATGTGTCTGATGCTAAATTTTTCCTGAACTTCGGGTATCGTTTTGAAATCGCTAAATGCCATGATGCTGGACCTCCAAGGTTTTAGGTTAAAGCCGCTGCGACGGTTTCACCGATGGTAGCGAGGCTATCCGCAACGGCAATCCCCGCATCCTTGAGAGCCTTAATTTTATCTGCTGCTGTCCCTTGTCCACCAGAGATGATTGCGCCCGCGTGTCCCATCCGTTTACCCGGTGGCGCGGTCTGTCCAGCGATAAACCCGACAACCGGTTTCGTCATTTTGTCCTTCACGAACGCCGCTGCCCGTTCTTCCGCTGTTCCACCGATCTCACCAATCAAAACGACGGCATGCGTGTCGTCATCCGTCTCAAAGAGTTCAAGAACATCAACGAAGGTTGTCCCAATCACAGGATCGCCACCGATACCGACACAGGTGGATTGTCCGATGCCGAGCTGTTTTAGTTGGTAGGCGGCTTCGTAAGTTAGCGTTCCGCTTCGAGAAACAATCCCAACGTTGCCGGGCGTATATGCAAACTCAGGCATCACACCGATCTTACATTCGCCCGGGGTAATCACGCCGGGACAGTTCGGACCGATCAGTCGCGTCGGTTTTCCTTTTAGAAATGCCTTTGCTTTCACCATATCAAGGACCGGAATGTGTTCGGAGATACAGATAACCAATTCAACACCTGCTTCTGCTGCCTCCATGACAGAATCCGCTGCATTGAAACGCGCAGGAACGAAAATCAGCGATGTATTTGCACCAGTTGCCGCAACGCCTTCCGCTACGGTGTCAAACACCGGAATACCGTTTACATCGGTTCCGCCTCTACCGGGGACAGCACCAGCAACGATTTGTGTACCGTAAGCCGCGCACTGCTCCGTATGAAAACGTCCTGAACGCCCCGTGATGCCTTGAACGATTACTTTTGTATTTTTGTTAACAAGTATGCTCATATTTTTATTATCGCTATCGGCTGTCAGCCATCGGCTATCAACAAAGAAGTTTCTGATTAAGTTAAATGTCTCTGTTACTGACCGCTATCTTTTAGTACGCCCGCGCAAAAACTGCGATCTCTTCCGCAGGTTCACCGCAAACGATACACTCACCATCCCGCTCGGGTTGTTCTATCGGGATGCATCGGATCGTCGCCTGTGTCTCCTCCGTGACCTGATCTTCACAGGCCGCGTCACCACACCAGCGCGCCCGAGCGAACCCTTCCTCAATAACCGCTTTGAAAGCATCATAGGACCCCGGTTCAAAGGTATTCGCATCACGGAAATCTGTCGCCCGTTTCAGCATATCCGCTTGAATCGTCTCAAGGATCTGCGGCACTGTCTCCGCGACGTTATCCATCGGCACAAACGTCTTGCCGTCCTTACCGGGTATATCACGCCGTGCCAAAACGACCTGCTGGTTACTCAGATCGCGAGGACCTATCTCAATGCGCAGCGGCACGCCTTTAAGTTCCCATTCGTTAAATCGCCATCCGGGTGAATAGTCAAACCTATCGTCAACGTGGTACCGGACACCGTTCAAGGTCTCACAGATACCGTCAACGGCTTGCATGACAGACTGCTTATCATCCTCTCTATTTTTCGGAACAATTGGCACAATAACGAGCTGCGTCGGTGCGAGTCTCGGTGGTAATACCAACCCTTGGTCGTCACCGTGGGTCATGATAATCGCGCCGATCATTCGGGTGCTTACGCCCCAACTCGTTGTCCAACAATGCTGTTGTTTCTGGTTCGCATCGAGATATTGAATATCAAACGCCTTGGCAAAGTTCTGTCCGAGGTCGTGTGATGTACCGGCTTGGAGAGCGCGTTTATCACCCATCATCGCCTCAATCGTATAGGAGGTCAAGGCACCGGGAAACTTTTCGCTTTCACTCTTGCGTCCGGGGATTACAGGGATCGCCGCCTCATTGACAGCAAAATCGGTATAAATATCAAGGATACGGAGCGTCTCCTCTACCGCTTCTTCATGTGTGGCGTGTGCCGTATGCCCCTCCTGCCAGAAGAATTCCATCGTTCTGAGAAAGAGACGCGTACGCAGCTCCCAACGCACAACGTTTGCCCACTGATTGATTAGCACAGGTAGGTCGCGGTAAGACTGGATCCACTGGCTATACATATAGCCGATAATCGTTTCGGAAGTTGGACGCACCACGAGCGGCTCTTCGAGTTTTTTACCGCCACCGTGTGTGACAACAGCGAGTTCCGGCTTAAAGCCTTCAACGTGTTCCGCTTCCTTCTCGATGAAACTCATCGGGATGAAAAGTGGAAACGCGGCGTTTTCGTGTCCTGTCTCCTTGAAACGGATATCCAACTGTTCCTTGACATTTTCCCAGAGCGCGTAGCCGTACGGACGCACGACCATGCAACCGCGCACCGGCGCGTAATCTGCCATCTCCGCTTGACGGATAACTTGCGTATACCATTTCGCGTAATCTTCACTACGAGGAACTATTTTATCAAACATATTTTAATTATGGGGCCCTTGTGCATTGCTCCACTACGTTTTGCAATGGTTTTCAGTTAATGCTAACTGCCTTTGAATGATGATGGGCCGGCTCCTGTCAAAAATAAGGGCTAACGGTAAATTTAACCACCATTTTATTCACTTTGTGGAAACAGTCGCACACATTTTTTACCTAAACCGAACGGTTTCCTAACGATTGACTCTGAGCATTGCTCCACTACGTTTCACGGTGGTTTCCGGTTAATCCTAACTGCCTTTGGATTATGAATGGTTTCTTAACACATTTTTTAACTCTTAAACTCAGAAGGTGCAAGGATCGCTAAAGTTGGAAAATTTGTTGTAATTTTAGCAGAGAAAAATAGAGACGCTACAACAATTTTAGGCACTTTACTGATTTTAGAACACTCACTCACTTCCTGAATCCGTTAAAGCAACAATACCGGGGAGTGCCTTCCCTTCTAAAAATTCTAAGGAGGCACCGCCACCCGTCGAGATGTGGGTCATCCGATCCGCGACACCGGCTCGCTGCACCGCAGCGACACAATCGCCACCACCGATGATGCTAACCGCTCCGGAATCGGCTATCTGCTTTGCCACCGCAATCGTGCCTCGCGCAAATTTCTCAAATTCATAAACGCCTAAGGGACCGTTCCATATCACTGTCCCTGCAAGTGCAATCTGTTCACCAAATGCCGATACGGTTTCAGGTCCGATGTCAAATCCCTGCCATCCATCAGGGATCTCTATTTCACCGATAGTCTGCGATTCAGTTTTCGGGTCAAAATCTCGTCCGACAATATGATCTACCGGTAAAACGACGGTATCTGAGAACCCCTTTTTTTCGACAAGTGATTTCGCGACATCAAGTTTCTCTGTTTCGACAAGCGAATTGCCAATACGAAACCCCATTGCTGACAGGAATGTATATGCCATACCGCCACCGATGAGAAGCTTATCCACCTCTTCAAGAAGCGTCTCAATCAACGTAATTTTGTCCGATATTTTTGCACCACCGAGAATCGCGATGTATGGACGCTGTGGGTTTCTGAGCGTCGTACTGAGATAATAGATTTCACGTGCCATCAAGAGTCCCGCGGCACACGGGTTCAGATAGTGTGTCACACCCTCAGTTGAGGCGTGCGCCCGGTGTGCTGTGCCGAAAGCATCGTTAACGTAGACCTCCGCAAGTGAAGCGAGTCGCTGCGCAAATGCGGCATCGTTCTCGGTCTCTTCAGCATAAAAACGGACATTCTCAAGAAGTAACACATCACCGTTGTCTAAGTCCGCAACCGCATTTTCTACCGATTCGCCGATACAATCCTTGACGTGTGCGACGCGCCTGCCGAGTTTCCGGCTCAAAGCTATAGCAATCGGTTCCGTTGAGAGCGTTTCCCGATCAGAGGCCGAACCGACTTCCGGTCTGCCTAAATGTGTCACCAAGATGATTTTAGCATCCGCGTTGATGAGTGACAAGAGTGTCGGCAATGCAGCAGTGATACGCGTCTCATCTGTAATCTTTCCGTCCTGCATCGGCACGTTGAAGTCTACCCGCACGAGCACGCGTTTCCCGGTAACGTCTATATCCTTTAATTCAAGTTTCTCCACGCGTCTAATTCCCCCGTCGTATCACTATTACGCAAGATTCGCCGCCGTCACAGCGAGTTGTGCCGCTTCAGATAAACCCTCCGCCAGTTGAACATCCAAGTCCGACTCAGCGATAATCCGTTTGCCGAGTTCCACATTCGTTCCTTCCAATCGAACCACGAGTGGAACATTAAGGTCAACCTGTTTCGCCGCTTCAACGATACCGTTCGCAATGGTGTCGCATTTCATGATACCGCCAAAGATGTTAACGAGAACAGCCTTCACGTTTTCATCCGCAAGAATAAGACGGAAAGCGTGTGCGACCGCTTCAACGGATGCACCGCCACCAACATCAAGGAAATTCGCCGGTTCACCGCCGTTCTGTTTGATGATGTCCATCGTTGCCATCGCCAACCCGGCACCGTTTACCATGCAACCGATGTCACCATCAAGCCGGATGTAACTCAAACCGGACTCGCTTGCCTCCAATTCACTCGGATCCTCTTCATACGGATCACGCATTTCAGCGATGTCCGGGTGCCGCCAGAGCGAGTTGTCGTCGAGGTTCACCTTAGAATCCAAAGCAACAATGTCTAACTCGTCTCCCCGTTTTACGATTGCCAGCGGATTGATCTCTACCAATGAACAGTCACAACCCGTGAATGCATTATAAAGCGATAAAATGAGTGCTGTAGCGTTCGGAATAATCGAACGGTAGGTTGTGTCGGTAATTAATTGATAGGCGAACTGCCGCGCTTGAAAGTCGGTTAAACCGAAAGCAGGATCAATCTGTGCCCTGATAATCTTTTCGGGGGTTTGCGCTGCAACCTCTTCAATATTGACACCGCCCTCTTCGCTACCGATTAACGTGAGTTGTGATGTTTCCCGATCAAGCAATACAGCGAGGTAGTACTCTTTCTCTATTTCTGCTGCTTCGGCGATCAACACTTTTCGGACACGCTTTCCTTCGGGACCTGTCTGGGGTGTCACCAGTTGCATACCGAGGAGTGTTTCAGCCTGTTGTTTAACTTCTGGCAGTGAGTTCGCGAGTTTGATACCGCCACCTTTCCCGCGGCCACCCGCGTGAATTTGTGCTTTGACAACGTATCTATTACAATTGAGTTCCTTGGCAACGGCTTCCGCTTCCTCCGGCGTTTCAGCGACTTCACCCGGTAGTGTATTGACACCGTGAGATTCTAAAATTTGTTTGGCTTGGTATTCATGGATGTTCATGTTTTATGTGTGATTCTTCGGCAAGACTCCTTTGGCATTTAGGGGTGTATATCTTGTGTATTTCGGATTGGCATCTCAGAAATTATACCATACTTGCACGGAAATTGCAAGTATTTCAACCTGAGGGGCGTTCTTGAATCACAGGAATCACATAACTCCGAATTGTCAACCCTTCTAATGTCTCTGTCTCCACGCGCGGTTCCGGCGCGTTGCGATGATCAAACACAACGTAGTATCCCGCTTCGACACCCTCTGATCTGACGTACGCCGCAAGTTGCGCCTTACCCGCCTGATAACGGCCATCCCCGCCCCAAATTTTTGTTTCAACGATGTATTTTTGCTTTCTGTGAAGAATCAGGATATCCATTCTACCGCGCCCTGTTCGCACCTCAAGGTACATAGTCCCACCCACACTCTGAACAAACTGCTCAAGGTAGGCAAAAAGGAGATGCTGTCCGACATATTCCTGCGGCGTATCGGGTACTTGTAGAATTCTGAAACCTACGCGTGCGATAAAGTCGCGAAAGTTATCAAGGAGTGCTGCCATCTGAACATGTCCATCTGGCGTAAGATAATCCTCAAATCCTGAGCGATTGTTATCCGGTAGATATTCCCGCTCCAGCCCATTCACTATCGGTTTGAATGCGTCCATGATGCAATAGTGATAAATTGGGTTGATAATTTCACACATACCGTCAGCACCTTCAGCAATGACACCGTAAGTGGCGAGTTCATTGATGTGTTCATTATAAAGGCTAAATCTTACACCTTCATCGTAGGAGGCGATTTTCATGAGGAGTGCCTCAAATCGTCGGTCTCTGCGGATATTGGTTATCAGATGATCAATGTTCGTGTGTCCTTCGCGCAGGAGTTGGATACGTGCCCCTGAAAAGTGTTCCATTGTAATCGGTTCACTCTTTGGAATGTCCATTTCCTCGGTAAGAATTTGCGCGAATCGATTGACAAGCACAGGTTGTCCAGCTGTTTGTCTATGAATAGCTTCAATAACTTCGGACGCGAACGGTTGCCCGACTTCATCGGTATATTGTGAAAGCAGCTCTTGCACCTGTTCAAGCGTGAAATTGGGCAATTTGAATTCGTCTTGTATATTAAAGGGAGAAATAGAGCGATCATAGTTGAGCTGTGTGATGCTTTTAACACCGACAATGCCGAGGCTGTGTGGACACCGATGCCGTTCAGAGAGGTAAATCTGACGCAGCGAGTGTAGAAACCCTCTGAGCGCATCTTGTGGAATAGCATCAAACTCGTCAATAATCATGACAAATCGCTGGTCTTCAAGCAAATCCCCCAGATTTTCAAAAAACTCCCGCATCGAAATAGATTCAGTTATTTGCGCGTTCGCCAAATAACTATTAAGCCTATCGGAAGGATTCTCTTGACGTTTTTGAAAGACCTTCTTAATCTCCTTACAAATTTCTTTGCCAAGAGATCGATAAAAGGCGTTCGCATCACTATCGACGTATCCTTCAAAATTAAGTTGTATTGGGAAATAGGTACTCTCTTGGTCTTCAAGTCCGTTGAGGGCGTTTCGGAAGAATGTAGTTTTGCCAGTCTGGCGCGGCGCAAAGAGAACAATGTACCTGCCTCTTTCTACCCGCTTGACAAAATCCGCAAGTTCATCTCTCCGGGCAACGACGTAATTATCCTCAGGATAAACAGGACCGCGAGTTTCAAACCATCTCATCTTTTTACTCTCCTTTCAAATGACTACGGAAATTATATCATATTGTGGTGTTGGAGTCTATGTCTAAATTTCGGTCAAATTAGATTGACTTCAGGTGAATTTTGTGGTATCTTTATATTTACCGATAGGATGGATTGGAATTAGAATAACAAAGTATTCACAATTCACTAACTGGCACCCAAACTTCAAATCTGGAAAATTTGTTTTGATAGACACTGGAAGAAGTTGCCGTTATCAGTAGGTTAATTTGCTATCTTTGGGTGAACACTTCGCTTTTTCACTAAGTGCAAGTGCCTACAAATTTATGTTGTGAGGATTTATGAGCATGAACTCGTGCTATTTGAACGAACTTGGTAAAGAATTAAACGATAACTTCCGTTTTGTAACACTTTATCAGGCACTATTCTGTAATATAGATTACATTATCAATCAAACACCAAATGAGGGCGAAGGAGAAGAAAGAGCGTGGAATTACTTACTGACGCGTTGGGAAAAGTTTGCAAATAAAATTGATGGAAAACGATTCAGTGAAATGTACGGTCAAGTTCTTCTAACACGAGATGTTGATGCCTTCCAACGCTACTTAACTAAAATGCTTTCTAGAATTTATACCGAGAGACCAGAAACACTCAAGTCATCAGAAAAAGTGGAAATTCGAGATGTATTGAGGTTTAAGAATATGGAAGGTTTTATATCTTACATAGCAGAAAAGCGGGTTCATGAACTCTCTTACAAAGGAATGCGGGAAATATTGGAGTTTCTTGAAAAAAGACATGGACTTAAGGTAGACTGCTGCGACTCAAAATTGACTACGGCTATTGAGTTTATTGAAGTAAGAAACATAGTTGTTCACAACGCAGGACTCGTCAGTGATTTGTTCATCAAGCGAACTAAACGTGATGATTTGATTCCGGACGAACCTTTTCCGCTTAATATGCAGTATTTCAGTAAAACACAACAGGATTTCCGTGACGTGGCAGAAAGCATAGATAAAGCTATTCTGGAACATTTCGATTTAATTCCGTGCCCACACATTGAGTACGACGAAGATGTTTAGCTCTTAATGTTCATGAACACGAGCATACTTCGCCCTTCAACTTCTGGACAAAGATCCTTAATCTGTGGATTCGGACTACAGCAAACAAGATGATTTCTCATTTTTCTCATCCTAATAATCCTGTAATTTCGACACGATCACTCGTTGTGTCTTAATCCTAAATTCTGATTTAGAAACAGACTTCTCATCCTCAAGACGCTCCAATAAAGTTTGGACAGTTTTCTGAAAAACAGGGTGTACAAGGGCGGGCGCGATCTCTGCTAACGGTACCAATACAAAACGGCGGAGATGCATCTCTGCATGCGGAATGACGAGTTTCTCCGTCTGGAAACACAGATCCCCATACATCAATATATCTAAATCAATCTCTCTCGGTCCCCAACGGATACGGTGTTGTCTACCAACAGAGGCTTCAATGTCTTTCAAGGAGCATAATAAGGAGAGCGGAGGAAGGTCGGTTTGGATCGCAGCGACACCGTTGAGAAATTGTGCCTGCGTCTCATATCCGACAGGGTCGGTTTGGTAAACGGAAGAAATCTTTTGCAGGGTGACTCCCTCCGCTTCTGCTAAGGCGTGGATAGCATTCTGGATATGCGCCAGTCGATCACCAATATTGCTTCCAAAGCCGATGTAGACTAAGTGCATAGTCGTAGGCATACTCCGTACGCCGTAACGCAAATTCGTTAGACATTCGTTAACCTGTAAATTTGCGGAGAGCAATAGACGTATTGTGTCCACCGAAACCGAATGCGTTGGTGAGCGCAACCGAAATCTTCACATCACGGCTCTCGTTCGGAACGTAGTCAAGGTCGCAGGCTTCGTCTGGCATATCGTAGTTGATCGTCGGCGGCAGAAACCCTTTTTCCATTGCACATAGGCAAGCAATAAGTTCCACAGCCCCCGCTGCACCGAGCAGATGCCCCACCATTGATTTGGTAGAACTGATAGGAATTTTGTACGCGCGATCACCGAACAAGGATTTAATGGCGTTCGTTTCAGCGACATCACCGATCGGTGTAGAGGTGCCGTGCGCATTGATATAGTCAACCGCATCTAATCGCAGACCAGCGTCCCGAAGCGCGAATTCCATCGCTTTCGCCGCGCCTTCGCCATTTTCCGGCGGGCTTACCATATCGTGAGCATCCGAAGTCATTCCATAACCGATGACTTCCGCGTAAATATGGGCATCACGTTTTTTCGCGTGCGACAGCGATTCAAAAATAAGCACACCACCACCATCACCCATAACGAAACCGTCTCTATCTTTTGTGAACGGACGCGAGGCGCGTTCAGGTTCGTGGTTCCGCTCCGACATCGCCCGCATCGAACAGAAACCACCAACGGCTAACGGCGTAATCGCCGATTCCGTTCCACCTGTAAACATGACATCCGCATCGCCACGCTGAATGATACGAAACGAATCCCCCATAGAATGATTCGCACTCGCACACGCCGTGACGGAGGTAGAATTGGGACCCTTAAGATTAAAATGGATTGAGATCTGTCCAGCCGCCATGTTAATAATCATGTACGGCACAAGAAACGGGCTAACGCGTTTCACGCCTTTTTCAGCAAGGGTTTTTGCGTTCTCCTCAAGGACCCCGATACCACCGATGCCAGAGCCGATTTGAACCCCCGCACGGTACGGATCGACTTTATCAAGATCCAGACCAGCATCCTCGCGCGCCATAATTGCAGTCGCAAGAGCATACTGGATGAATAGCGGGAGTCTGGACGCGGCGCGGCGATCCAGGTACTGCTCCGCCTGAAAGTCTTTTACCTCTCCAGCGATTTGCGTGCGGTGTTCGGAAGCATCAAAATAGGTTAAAGGTCCGATTCCGTTTTTACCGACAGCAAGCGCATCCCAATATTCTTCTTTCGTGTTGCCAATTGCATTAACAACGCCGATTCCTGTAATAACTACACGCTCCACGAGACCGATCCTTTTTGATTAGCTGTCGGCTATCAGCCGTCAGCAGTGAGAAAAATAGCAGTCAGCCATCAGTCGTCAGCAAAATAGCAGTCAACCTTCAGCAAAGAGAGGTTAGTTTAATCATAAACCTCTTTGCTGATAGCCGATAGCCATTCTTGCCGACAACCGACAGCCGACAGCCGATATGTCTTGACCTATACATGCTCGTCAAGATAACTTAGCGCATCTTGAACAGTCTGAATTTTCTCCGCATCACTATCTGGGATTTCAATGTCGAATTCCTCTTCAAGTGCCATGACCAGTTCAACTGTATCAAGTGAGTCAGCACCCAAGTCTTCCATAAAAGAAGCATCCGGTGTGACGTTATCTTCATCAACACCGAGTTGTTTAGCGATAATTTCGATAAGGCGTTCTTGATTTGTTGCCATAAGTGTTCTTTGATCTCCTATAAATTATGGCTGTCAGCGGTCAACCGTCGGCAGTCAGCAAGAAAACCGTTGCGGTTCCGAAAGCCAAAAGCCGAAAGCCAAAAGCCGAAGCCGATGAATTACATCACCATGCCACCGTCAACCTGAAGAACTTGACCGGTGATATAGCGTGCAGCGTTTGATGCTAAAAAACAGACAGCATCTGCCACATCTTCTGGATGTCCAAACTCCCGCAGCGGGATCAATTCAAGCAGCTGCTTCTGATTCTCCTCCGGTATTTCTGCCGTCATGTCTGTTGTGATGAACCCCGGAGCGATAGCGTTTACTGTGATACCGCGGGTACCAACCTCTTTCGCGGTTGCCTTTGTCAAACCAATCATACCGGCTTTCGCTGCAGCGTAGTTCGCTTGTCCTGCGTTCCCGACTAATCCCACAACCGATGAGATGTTGATAATTCGTCCACTTTTCTGACGGATCATCGGACGTAGAACAGCACGGGTACAATACATTGTCCCCGTTAGATTCGTCTTTAGCACAGCGTCCCAGTCTTCGTCTTTGAGGCGCATGAGCAACATATCGTGGGTAATCCCATCGTTGTTCACGAGAATGTCAATTTGCGAGAACTGCTCAATCGTTTTTTCGATGAGGGTGTCAACGTCTGCTTTTTCTGAGATGTCGGCTGCCGTTGAAAACGCCGTATACCCCTTGTCCTGTAATGTATCGGCAATCTGCGCGACAGATTCAGCGGAGCGTGAGCAGAGAACGACATTCGCACCGGCTTCACAGAGTCTATGCGCAATTGCTGCGCCAATACCGCGCGAGGCACCTGTAACAATCGCCGTTTTACCGCTCAGTAAATCTTCTCTAAAGGGATTCTGTTCTGTTGTCATATCTATCTTATCCACTACTTCCATATTCACCCGTTACGACGGAGAGCGTCTTAACGTCTTCAACATTCATAGCACTGCTTTCGGGAAGCGTCCGTTTTACCAAACCGGACAGGACTTTTCCCGGTCCAACCTCAATAAAATGTGTAATCCCCGTTTTTTCGATAGCCTGCAGCGTTTTCTCCCACTGCACGGACTCCGTTATCTGTTGAAATAGGAGATGCCGAATATCATCTGCATCCGTCGCAAACGCACCGGTTACGTTCATAGCGATATCAATCTTCGGGGGATGCAATGTTATCGAGTCAAGCACAGCACCAAATTTCTGTTGGGCGGGTGCCATGAGTGGCGAATGAAACGCGCCACTTACCGGCAAAAGCCGACACCGCCTCTCACCGATTTCGGCTTTAGCGAGTGAGACAACAGAGTTGACAGCTGCCACTTCGCCAGAAATTACTAACTGTCCAGGACAGTTATAATTGGCGATATTCACAACCCCTTCAGCCGTATCGCAGAGTTGTTGGAGCTGATCAGCTTCCATTCCAAGGATCGCCGCCATCGTGCCTTGCTGTGTATCTCCCGCTTCCGCCATGTAACTTGCGCGGGCCTGTACCAGACGCAACGCATCCGAAAAATCAAGGACCTCTGCTGCTACAAGTGCAGAGTATTCGCCCAGACTATGTCCAGCAACTGCATTCGGAACAATACCGAATGTCTCTAAAACCCGTAACGTTGCAACACTACAAACCAAGATCGCCAGCTGCGTGTTTTCGGTCTGTTTTAAGTCTGCTTCCGGTCCTTCAAAACAGAGTTGACGCAATGCGCGTCCCAACGCTGTATCCGCCGCCTGGAAGACAGTATCAGCAACTGGATAGGCTCGCGCCAATTCTGCACCCATGCCTACCTGTTGCGAACCTTGTCCTGGAAAAATGAAGGCGAGTTGTGTCATTTTCTTCTATGAATGGCTTCCGACTTTCAGTAAAAATGGCTCTCAACTGAATTCGTTAGGACTTACGCATACTGCTCTTTTGTAGCATAAACTTCATAGTTTGTGCCACAAGAACGCTATGTTTTACCAGAAATCTCAGCTAACAGAACACGCTGCAGTCAAAATTGCGTAAGTCCTATTCGTTATCAGTTGTCAATTAAAAAGGAGTATGATTTAATCAAAAAGTTCCTTTCTGATAACTGAAAGGTTCTTCGCAGAAAAATCGTACGGATAACTGACTACAACCGTAGAAGTGTGCTACCCCATGTTAAACCAGCACCAAAAGTTACAAACAACAGCAGATCCCCTGGTTTCGCACGTCCCTCACGGATCGCCTCATCTAAAGCAATGATCACCGTTGCTGCGGAAGTGTTCCCATATCTATCAACGTTAATATAGACCTTCTCACGCGGCACGCCGAGTCTATCACCCACCGCTTCAATGATCCGCAAATTCGCCTGATGTGGAATCAAAAGATCTATCTCCTCAACGCTGACATCTGCTTGGCTTAAAACGCGCTGAGCAGCTTCTGGCATAAGCCGTACACCGAGTTTAAAGACCTCTCTGCCGTTCATCTTAAGTTTGTCAAGTTTTTGGTCAATCGCTGCTTCGGTAATCGGCATCCTCGACCCACCAGCAGGAATCCCAAGCAAATTAATGTCAGCATAATCGCCATCAGAGCCGATATAGGACGCGAGGATCCCTTTCGGTTCATCTGTCGCTTGCACAACCGCAGCACCCGCGCCATCTCCAAAGAGGACGCATGTACTCCGATCATCCCAGTCAACGATATTATTAAATACCTCACCACCGACGACAAGAACTGTATCATAGCGTCCAGATTTAATCATGCCATCAGCTAAATCCAATCCGTAAAGGAAACCAGCACATGCAGCGGACAAGTCCATCGCAGCAGCGTTTTTCGCACCGATGCCCTTCTGTACATAACACGCCGTTGACGGGAAAAACGTGTCAGGCGTAACGGTCGCAACAAGAATCAATTCAATGTCAAGCGGATCAATATTCGCATTTTTGATTGCCCAGCGCGCAGCATTTACACACAGATCAGAGGTGGCGACATCGTCTTCAGCAATACGCCGCTCGACGATCCCTGTGCGTTGACGAATCCATTCGTCACTTGTATCCACCATTTTCTCAAGGTCAAAATTGGTGACAACCCCATCAGGAAGGTAAGAACCCGTTCCTGTGATGGTTGCATGTCGAAGTTGCGTCATTATCCCTCTCTTGCTGTTTTTAGCGTTGGAGATTCCTAATTACAAGCAAAACTTGCCGAGGATTTAGGTCAGTCTTCCGAACTGACACTTCACCTACGCCTCATCGGTGGATCTCGTTAACACGGGACGCCCGTTGTAATATCCACATCCAGAACAAACACGATGAGAAATGATTGTCTCTCCGCAATTTGAACAGACGCTTGTCGCTTTATCGTGGAGCGCGTGATGGCTCCGCCGCATTCTTTTTTTCGATTTTGACGTTTTCCGTTTCGGATGCGCCATGGTTCATCTCCTTAAAAATCTTCTCTATAGTCTTTAAAGTCGCGATCTAATATTCGCTCTCACACGCAATGTCCGTTTCCCTTCAATTGTTCTCCAGAATTTTCGACAAAACCGAAAACGGATTAGAATCAAGAACTGTCGACTCGTCAGTCGTCTCACAAGCACACGCCTCAAAGTTGAGTTCCGCACCACAATGTGAGCATAATCCTTTACACATTTCGGAACAGAGGGACCACACCGGTACCTCAAGGATAACTTCCTGTCGAACATCTTCTGAAATATCTAAAATCTCGCCATCGTAATAGCGTTCATCGGCTTCTCTCTGTTCCAACGATTCGCTACCGACAGCGAATAACAGTTCAAGCGTCGTCGTTATATCTACTTCAAACGGATTGATACAGCGTCGGCACTCCACCGAAATCTTCGTCTCAATATCAGCCGCCACATAGATAGTGTCGTTACCTTGGCGAAAGAGTCGGACCGCACAAGACAACGGTTCTGTGAATTCCGCCTCTTCGTACACCAAACCGAGGGACGCAGCCGGCACCAGCACCTCAAACGCTTTGAAATCCTCGTGCCGAAGGTCTTTCATATCGAACACTAACGTATCCCTGATGCCTTCTCTCATGTTCAAATATACCTCAAGTATCTGTCAGACAGTCTTCAGGTTTTCCTTGCTACGCAAGAGAGCAAGGACGGGCAAACAAGCAGCCCTGCCCCAAACAACGACACATCAAAAATCGACTTCTTCTTCAATCCGAATAAGTTTCGTCTCCCCTTTCACTGCTTCAAGTTTATGGATCTCTGCAAGTGCCGCTTTCATGTTCTTCTCCAGCGCACTATGCGTCAGCATAACAAGCGATACGGTCTCCATACCGTGCGGATCCTTCTGGATAACAGAGGCAATACTAATTTGCCAATTCCCTAAGATCGTACCAATTTTCGCGAGAACCCCAGGACGATCAGCGACGACAAAACGGAGGTAGTAGCGCGTCTGTATAGCGTCAATAGGTGAAACATCGACTTCCGATTGTGAACCCGCAAGCCATGCCCGCGAAATTGAGGCACTCACACCTTGCTGCACGGATTTCGCAGCATCAATAATATCCGAAACAACTGCACTCGCTGTCGGCATCTCACCGGCTCCCTGACCAAAAAAGAGCGTCGGTCCAACCGCATCACCGATGACGCAGACCGCATTAAACGCACCGCCAACATTCGCTAATAGGCTACGCTCCGGCACGAGGGTCGGATGCACGCGGGCTTCTACACGGTTGCCCGTACCGAGTTTCGCTATAGCGAGCAACTTAATCACATAACCGAGTTCACGCGCATATTGAATCTCCTTTTGCGTGATGTCGGTAATGCCTTCAACATAGAATTGCGATAGGGAAATATTGCTTCGGTAGGCAAGCGCAATCAGAAGGATAAGTTTCTGCGCGGCATCAATACCGTCAACGTCGAGTGTGGGATCGGCCTCAGCATATCCCATATCCTGTGCCGCTTTCAGCACATCCGAAAAATCGACACTACGCTCATGCATCTCGGTCAAGATGTAGTTACACGTCCCGTTCACAATGCCGTAAAGTGAGTGAATCTGGTTGCCAGCGAAACTCTCTTGCAGCGTTTTAATGATCGGGATACCGCCAGCCGTACTCGCCTCAAAATTAAGACTTACGCGATATTCTGCAGCGAGTTGAAACAATTCAGCACCATATTCAGCGAGGAGGGCTTTATTCGCTGTGACGACGTGCTTGCCGTTTCGGATCGCACGACGCATCAGTGTCCGTGATTCCGAGACACCACCGATAAGTTCAACGACAATATCGATATCAGGATTGTCAACGACCTCGGTCGGATCGGTTGTCAGGCAGTCCACGGGGAGTTCAACGCCTTCCCGCGTCGCCGGTAGCGTCCGTTTAACGATTTTTTTTAGAGATAACTCAACGCCACTATTTTTCGCAATAAGGGCATTCTGGTTTAATAAAATTTTAGAAACACCGGTGCCGACGGTGCCCCAGCCTAAGATACCAACGTTAATGCACGATTTGTTCACTACGACAACCCCTCCTTTCTTTGCCATTGATTGCACGATTTACGGTCACAACACTGGCAAATCGGATTGCATATTAGAAATCGGGGCGACTGGATTCGAACCAGCGACCTCTTGAACCCCATTCAAGCGCGCTTCCGGGCTGCGCCACGCCCCGTTATTATACAGAATAATCCATTTAATTGTATCATAAGTCATATTGAAAGTCAAATAAAAATGTGTTTTCTTTTATAGGGGGCGGGTTTCCCGCCCCACTTCAATATAGCATCTATAGGACTTACGCACGCCGCTCTTTTGTACCACAAACTGTTAGTTTGTGACGCAAGAACGCTGTGTTTTCCGAAAACTTTCATCTAACAAAACCAACTACAGTCAAAGTTGCGTAAGTCCTGACCTAATCTACGCTGCTACGCGAAACCCATCTCTTTCAAATTGTTGAGGCTGATCCCCAAACTCTCAAATGGATCGCGCTCATAGCAGGTATCCTGTTCAATAATGTACCATTCCACACCCGCATAGATACACGCGTCTAAGATGGACGGCCAATTAAGGTTACCCTCGCCGACTTCAGCGTAACGTTGCGTGGAACCTTGCATCGCCATGTCCTTAAGATGAATGATGTCGGCACGTCCTTTTAACTGGCGGATCCACGCCGTCGGATCACCACCACCGTGTTGAATCCAATATGTATCCAACTCGCTCTTAAAATATTTCGGGTCACTCTCGGCATACAGAATTTCTAACCCTGTCCGTCCGTTATAGCGTTCCAACTCGAAACTGTGATTGTGATAGGAAAAAGTCAAACCACCTTCAGCGAGTCGGGCAGCGACTTCGGAGGCTTCCTTCGCGAATCTCGCATACCCTTCAGCGGTACGGTATTCACCTGGAAGACCACCGATTGCGGCGTGCTTACATCCCCATAATTGATGGTCATCAATGACAGCTTGCGGTTCATCACGCATCCGGTCATAACCCGTATGCGTTGCAATGATACGGATACCTTCACCATCAACGATGTTTTTCAGTGCTTCAGGTTCAATCGGACCGAGTGCAGAGCATTGCACCGCCTCATATCCGAGCTGTCGAACCTTCTTCATCGTCTCCGCAATATCGGATTCGGTTTTCGTAAACTCTCTAACGGTATACAGCTGCGCTGCGATCTGTTTTGCAGAAAGCGAATTTTGTGTTGCCATAATCTCTCCTTACGATTGGCTAATGCTATTTGCGGATAGTATTATACCAAAAAACAATCGACCGGTCAAGACGAACTTTTGACTTTTTAACACCGCTCCAATCTTCCACCCTTCCGCCTCTCCTATCGAGAAAAAATTTAATTTGCATATAAAAGACAGTTTTGATAAACTACTACATTATGATGAATCCTTTTTTCTTTGGTGGCAAAGGACTCGGTTCCTTTCGTCTTTTCCGCCTCCTTCTTCATTTCCCAAATTTCGTTAAACTGGCGTGGCGGCTGTTTAACGATGAACGTGTTCCGATCTATCGAAAGGCGATCCTTATCTTCGTCGAATTATTCGCAATCGCCTTCGCTATCCTTTACTTAATAAATCCGCTCGATTTCGATTTTCTCCCAATCATCGGTCGATTTGACGACATCATTGTCGGTGCTTTTGTTATCCTTGTTCCGGGAGCATGGCTCTTTATAAAACTCTGCCCCGAACCTATCGTCCGTGAACACGTGGATCGGATCTCACGAGGCGAATAAATAAAAATTGCCACACATCATACCTTTTTACACACACCAAACTTTTCCAACTTTTTTGCAACTTTTTTATCCAATAGGTGTGTCTCTATGAAGAAAACACAAAAAATCTAAAAAGATAGGACCTACGCATGCTGCGCTTTTTTACCACAAACTTCCCAGTTTGTGACATCAGAACGCTCTGTTTTTCGAGAAATCTCATCTAACAGAACAGGCTGCAGTCAAAATTGCGTAAGTCCTGAAAGATAGTTCCGGTCCCCTCTGATACCGGAATTTCCGTAAAAAAATTAATCACCTTGGAGGTTATACCATGAAACTCAGAAAGACATTTCAAAAACCTATACGGGTACTTATGATTGTAGCCGCACTCATCGTCGTCACCGGACTCGTCATCGGCTGGGATACAGATGAGTTGACCCTACAAACCGCAATCGGACAGACGAACGACACACTTCAAACATCCGAAGATTTTCAGTACCTCGAACGCGCAAACCGAGCGTTTATTAACTTGGTGGAACAGACGCGTCCAGCAGTTGTACAAATTACAACACAAACAAGACGAAATAGGATTGCAACATCACGAAGAAATCAACTGACACCTGAGGAACAAAGGGAATTTAGACGCTTTTTCGGCGATGAACTCCCGCTCCCATTCAGACGTTTTTTTGAAGAACCCGATCCGATCCCTAACCCAATGCCTACCAGAGGTGTTGGATCCGGCGTAATTGTCAGTGACGACGGCTATATCCTCACCAACAACCATGTTATTGCGGGCACCGATGCTATTAAGGTAACCCTATCAAATGGAAAAGAGTATGATGCCGAGTTAGTCGGACGTGATGATGCACAGAGTGAGGTCGGTGGTAGTGATTTAGCTGTTATTAAAATTGATGCTAAAGAACTTCCAGTCTTGCCGTTCGGCGATTCAGACGCACTTGAAGTTGGTGAGTGGGTTATCGCTATCGGAACGCCGCTGAACTATTCCCAAAGCGTGACGCGCGGCATTGTTAGCGCGAAGGGCAGGACAGGATTCACGACTTATGGACAGTTCATACAAACCGATGCCCCAATTAATCAAGGGAACAGCGGCGGTGCCCTGATTAACATTCGTGGCGAATTAGTCGGTATTAATACCCTAATTGCCACGAATAGCATTCTCAGGGGAAATATCGGCATCGGTTTCTCTATTCCGAGTAATCTGGCACAACAGATCTTGCCACAACTTATAGAAAACGGTAAGGTGGAACGCGGCTGGCTCGGCATTCGGATGGATCTCGTGAGTGATGAATTGGCGGAAAAACTGAATCTTGATATGCCACGCGGTGTACTCGTTGAAGTTGTCGGACCGAAAAGCCCCGCTCAAAAAGCAGGGATCCAGCGCGGAGATGTTATTGTGACTTTTGATGGGCAGCAAGTCCAAGATTCGGATCACTTGCGGCATATTGTTGGCGCAACAAAAATTGGTAAATTTGTTGAAGTGACAGTCATCCGAAAGGGCGGCGAAGAAAAACAGCTGACTGTTAAATTGGGCAGACGCACAGAAGAATCGGTTGCCTCACTCTCACCCGATGATGAACTACCAATAGTAAAGCAAGCAGAAGAAGAAAAGTTGGCGGGGCTTCAAGTCCAAGAGCTAACCCCTGAACTGGCTGAGCGTTACGGCTATTCTTCAGGCGAAAAAGGCGTTATTGTCACACAAGTAGAACGCGGCAGTAATGCCGAGAAAGAAGGCATCAAACCCGGATACCTCATCCAAGAATTGGAA
>JAJEEK010000022.1 GCA_022821065.1 Candidatus Poribacteria bacterium | reverse complement strand
CCGTCCGCGTGCTGATATTGTAGTATTCCCTAAAGACGCTTCTGAATTGACACAAGATAATGTGTGGATGATTGTTGAATGCAAGAGTGAAAAAGTAGAACCCAAAAATAAAAAAAATGGGATTGAACAACTCAAATCCTACATGAATATATGTCCGAATTGTGAATGGGGTATGTGGACAAATGGCAAATACAAAGTAGTGTTAAGAAAAGTGAAAGTTGAGGGAAAATATGATTTTCCGGAATTCAATGATATTCCTGCTGTCGATGGTTCTTTGGAAGATGTTGACAGACCCAAGCGTAACACCTTGAAAAAGGCTTATGAAGATAACCTCTTGATGGTTTTCAGGACTTGTCATAATCATATTTATGTAACTGACGGCCTGCAAAAACAACCAGCGTTTTTTGAACTATTAAAACTTATCTTTTGTAAAACACTTGATGAGCAGAATGTTGGACGCCCCCTTGAATTTTACACGACCTCAGGAGAACGGTCCTATCCGGACGGGCAGTTAACGGTTAAGAATCGAATTTCTAAGATTTTTGAGAAGGTAAAAAAGAAACATCCACAGATTTTTGAAGCCAACGATGAAATTAAACTGAAACCTCGTTCGCTGGCATGGGTGGTATCAGAACTCCAACCCTATTACCTAATTGATACTCACGTTGATGTTAAGGGAAAGGCGTATGAGGAATTAGTCGGATCAAATTTGCGGGGCGATAGAGGCGAATTTTTTACACCGCGGAACATCATGGACATGGCGGTTAAAATGATTAACCCAAAACGAGATGAAAAAATCTGTGATACTTCATGCGGCACAGGCGGTTTCTTAGTCATGGCAATGAACCATGTCATTGAAAAACTAAAAAGTGAAGCTGAAGCGGATTTTGACAAGCCTGAAAGTCAATGGAAGGATCATGAGAGAAGTGTGGTAAAAGAAAAAATAGATGAGATTGCATCGTCAAACTTTTACGGTTTTGACATCAACCCTGATTTGGTCAAAGCCACGAAAATGAACATGGTAATGAATAATGATGGCAGCGGTAATATCTTTCAAAATGATTCGCTATTACCTCCACATGAATGGTCGTTAGATATCAAGAAACAGTTAGCAGAAGCGTTAAATATTGACGCGAGTGGGATCAAAAACGCTAATACTATTGAGTTCTTTGATGTTATCGTTACAAATCCACCCTTTGGTAGCAAAATCCCAATCAAGGATGGCCATATCCTTGAGCAATTTCAGATCGGTTATATTTGGCGTAACGAGCGATACAATATTAGCGGACAAACAGGTTGGACCATTTCTTCTGATCTTCAAACATCGGCACCGCCCGAGCAGTTATTTATCGAGCGTTGTTTGCAATTCCTCAAACCCGGGGGCAGGTTGGCGATTGTTCTGCCAGATTCAATTTTAGGGAATCCGGGACTTGGGTATATTCGCCACTGGTTGATTGAAAGGACAAGAATCATTGCCAGTATAGATTTGCACGCGGATGCCTTTCAGCCCGGGAACGGAACCCAAACCTCAGTCTTGATCCTTCAGAAAAAATCCGAAGAGGAAATAATAGCAGAGAAACTCTCAGGTGTTAAGCCATACAACATCTTTATGGCGATGGTGGAGAAGGTTGGTCACGACAAACGGGGTAATACGCTATTTAAACGGGACGAACAAGGTAATGAGATTTGGGTATCAGAAGATCCCGATGTATCTGAAATAGGGGAAGTCGCGGAAGGTGAATTCATCTATGAGACCGAAAGCAGAGTTCGTATCATTGACGATCAAAGTCGTGAAGTTCCCACCGTTTTTGATCAATGGAAACAAGAGGAGGGTGTTACATGGTAGCACAACCCTACGACTCCTCACAAACAACGGAAAATCAAGAACCCAAAAGTTCTGATTTTAAATGGACAACTGTTAATCTTCAAGAAGTTTTTGAAACAAGTTATCGGTTAGAGGCGGGTGTCTACGGGACTGAAGGAAGACAGGCAAGGCTGGATTTAGGGCGGTGCAAATGGGACATTGTCCGTTTGGGTGACGAGTTTATTGAAGATACTTTTTATCTCGGCAGGTTTAAAAGAATTTATGTTGAAGAGAAAAACGGGGTGCCGTTTATTCTTCCGTCACAAATGACAGAAATCTCTCCAAAAGCTAGCAAATTTATTTCTCCTACAACAGGTATTGATATTGAAATCACAAGAGTTGAGAGAGGGCAAGTATTGCTTACCCGTTCTGGTACAATTGGTGTTGTTTCTTATGTCTCTAAAACTCTTGAAAACCAGTCCTTATCAGATGATGTGATTCGTATAAAAGCCACAGAATACCCTGGGTATATTTACACTTACTTAAAATCGAGAATCGGAAGATTGCTCGTAGAGACAAATAACTATGGAGCAGTTATTAAACACATTGAACCTAAGCACTTGAACGCTATTCCAATTCCGAATCCACCGCCTATTCTCAAACAGGAAATTCATGATTTGGTTGAGGAATCTTTCAACTTGCGGGATGAGTCCAATGAATTGATGGATACGGCACAAGTTTTGCTAAAAGAGGCGTTAGAATTGGCATCTATTGAGGTTCTACATGAACAAGCCAAACAATTTGATGAAACGGTGGGTGTTCTTAATTATTCTGTGCCATTAAGTCGGATTTATGGTCGATTGGATGGGTCTTACTATGTTCCGGTGGTGGAAGTAATTGAACAACATTTAGAGAGAACTGCAAGAGAAGTGGTTAAGCTTGGAGATAGTCGAATCAGTCAGTCTGTTATCTTACCTGGAAGGTTTAAAAGGATTTATGTTGAAGAAGGAGCTGGGGTGTTATTTATAGGTGGGAAGCAACTTTACGAGTTATATCCAAGCAATAAAAAATATCTCTCAATTTCAAAACACACTGAGCAAATTAAGAATGAACTCACAATCAAGGAAGATATGATTTTGATAACCCGTGCTGGAACACCGGGGAACACCGTGCTTGCTCCGCGGCATTGGGATGGTTGGGCGATAACTGATAACATCATTTCTTTAGTGCCGATAAGTAAGAGTATTGCGGGCTATCTGTATGCTTGGTTATCAAGTGATTACGGTCAAGAGTTACTTCATAGATTGGTTTGTGGTTCTGTGGTTAGTTATTTAGAAAAGGAGCATATTTCGCAAGTCAGTGTTCCGTTATTGCACAGTGAAAGCACACAACGAGAAATAAACGACACAGTTTTGGAAGCGAATCGGAAACGCACTGAAGCCTATAACTTGGAGCAGAAAGCGTTGAAGGTTCTTGATGAAAGGGTTATCTATGGGCGGTGAAGTGAATAGTAAGGAGTTTCGGGAGGAGGGTAACCTATGATGCGATTTTCTAAAATGTGGTTTTAATTTATAACAGTTTCAATAATACTTTTTGTCTTGGTTTTTATAGTGGGGATGGTTGGAATGTCAGCGTGGACGATGCCTTCTAACGTAGTTGACAAACATCAATCATCTAATGAGACAACAGCAATAATGGATTGGTAGGAGATAGTATGGATATCAAAGAAAATATCTCGTTTCTAGTTGATAATATATACAAAATTATTACGATGGTTTTTGTTATCGTTGGTGTTGTTATCTCATATCTTGGGTATTGTCTCGCTAAGCGTTCATCAAATTCTAACGAGCTGGAACCCATTGCAGACATCACTAAAACCCTCGAGAATCGACGGTCTAGACAGTTCTTTTGGTTTGGTAAAAAAATGTCGGATCTTGGACAAGATACTAATCCTATAAAGGAAGCTATGTATCGTGCTCAGAAATTCCAAAAGGAAGGGAAAATTGATGCAGCCATTGAAGAGTGGCGTAACATCGTTAAGAGCACGGAAGGGGAGGATAATTACATTGCTGCCCGTGCGTGGTCTGCTATTGGAGATCTTCATAACATGGAAGATCAAGGAGAAGAAGCGCTATCAGCTTACACTGAAGCCATCAATTTGGATAAAAATTATGCTGAAGCGTACCACAATCGGGGTAATACGTGGGCGAGTCTGGCGAAAGACGAATTTGCTCGCGGAAATGAGGAATTGGCTTTTGAGCACTATGAGTCCGCTGTTGCGAACTATAGTGACGCGATTCAATTAAAAAGGGATTATGTTGAAGCGTACTACTGTCGAGGCCTTGTAAAGGGTATATTTGGGCAATATGAGCCCGCTATTGTGGACTATAAGCGAGCAATTAATCTAAGGCCGAAGTACGCCGATGCCTATATGGGTATAGGCAGTATAGAATTAGATTTTAATAATTATGAATCGGCACTTGATATGTATAATAAAGCTGTTAGACAAAAACGACGTGATCCTCTTGTTTACAGTAATCGCGGAAATGCGAAAGCGGCTTTTGGAAAACACGAATTTGATCGGAGAGATTTGGAATCGGCTTACAACTATTATAAATCCGCTCTTACAGACTATAATAGAGCGATTCGTCTAGATCCGAATTTTGCTATACCTTACAGCGAGTTGGGGGCTTTAGGACTGTTTTTGGCGGAGTACGAATCTGTTCAAGGCGATGTGATAGCGGTTCGTGAGCATTATGAACAAGCATCTGCGGCCTGTGATAAAGCGATTGATCTAAAGCCAAAGTTTACACAAGCGTACGCCAATCGAGGTAACATACAAAAGATGTTGGGGAACATTGAAGACGCACGTGCGGATTTCCAAACTGCCTTGAGGCTCGCGAGAGAGGAAGGCCAAGTACTTCTTGAAATTGATATAGAGCAACAAATTTTAGAATTGAATAATACCCAGTGAGAAAGGTCTGAAACCTTGCGACTTGCAGTGGAGAGCGTTGTCCATTCTTGTAAAAGAGTTGTCTATACGCGCTGGAAGTCTGGTAAGAACTTTACCGATCCAAAATTTGAAATTATTCATTCCTCATCCTATTTCTATTCAAAGCGGTTTTCCGAAACACAAAACATACCCATCATAATCCTTGAGTTCAAAGGCGCGGAGACCGTCATCGGTGTCGGCGAGCGGTTCGTGGAATCCCAATCCACGGGACTGAAACTCAGCAAACAGCGCATCAGACATAGAAAATAAATTTGACTTTTCACCCAAATTATCACATAATACTGTCCTACCAAATATCGTCCAGACAGGCTTTATCGGAGGTGCAAAACATGGGCTGCATCCAAACCGTCAAAATTCATGATGTAGAAGATGGCGAAGTCTATACCGCGAAAATCCAGAAAAATGGCAAGCGATGGATAGGATGGATACAAGAATATCCCAAAGTGAAGTGTGAGGCAGATACACAAGACGCATTGCTGGAAACTCTCGAAAACACACTTTATCAAACCCTTGAAGCCGATTGGCAAGCGTGGGACAAACAGTTAGAGGCAGACGTAAAAGCAGGAAAACTCGACGCTACCCTGAAACGCGTCAGTGCTGACTTTCATGCGGGTAAATGTGAAGACTTAGCAGTATTTCTCTCATAAAACGTTACAGAACAAACAAGGTTTTTGACGATAAAAAACGGATAAATTCTCTCAAGAGTTGTGCCCGTTGCCATCGTCCGTCCTCCTTGTTTTCTTTCCACAATATCCTAACAGATTTCCTAAAGTTTGGACAATTTTAAGAATTAAGGTGTTTTAAAGCAGAAAAAGAGGTATCCTTTCATAAACATATCACCGTTTTGAAAGGAACGTAAAAATGGACCTCCTCCTCTGCTTAAGAGATATTCTATCGGATTTTCGGTATTTATTCAATCAACAAAACTTCGCGCTTTTCCAAGCGTTTATCTTCGGATTCATTGCTAACAGAGGCAATGGCACGCTGACGGAACTTTATCAATCAAGTGCTTCAGAAACCAAGTATTGGTCATTTCCGAAGTTCCTCTCGCGTGGCAAATGGAACGCCGAGGTTTCCGTTGCCGCACTTCTCATCAGACGCATCCAAGGTCTCTTTGAGACATGGGTTTACGTCTATGATGAGACGAAGGCACTGAAAACTGGCAAATCCCAATGGGGGCTACATTTTTTTCGCAACTTCAGTTATCAAAGGCATCGTGTGAATCAATCAAAGTTTCACTTCGGACACGAGTTTGGTGCGTTAGGTGTCTTGTGTCAGACACCGACAGATTGGCAGCTTTTTCCGGTCTGGGTGAAACTCGTGGTGCCCCAGACGATCCGCGATAAAACCGATGCGGTGTTGAAACGTATCTGTTCAAAGATCGCCCCGGGACTTATCATCTTTGATCGCGGGTTCGCACGCCGGAAAGTCTTTACAATGGTTTTGAGTTTCGGACATCATATCTTGTGTCGGGCGAAATCAAATGCTGTTTTCTATCGTTTACCGAAACACCCGAAACGTCCTAAACGCGGGAGACCTCGGAAATACGGCGACCGTCTTGATATTCGCAGGTTGCGGTATCAGGAGATGACTATGGTTTGCG
>JAJEEK010000062.1 GCA_022821065.1 Candidatus Poribacteria bacterium | reverse complement strand
GCGCAGTGTCGTCGTTTTTCCACATCCACTCGGTCCGAGCAGCGAAAAAAACTCACCGCCTTCTATCTGTAGCGATACATCATCTACCGCTACGGTGTCGCCGAACTGTTTTGTTACGGATGTGAGGGTAATCTGTCCTATTGTCATGTATGCGTTGTTCTTTGGCAGATGACGATGTTTTCTTCGTGCATCGTTGTAGCGGTTTTACCCGCGATGTTGGAAGGATCGTTCAACCTGTTTAATGTTTCGTCTAAAGTCGATAGGCAAATCGGTGTCGATTTCGCGGTGGCTATCAGGCGTACAAGCGGGTTAATATCGCATCCAACACTGTGCATACCGAATAGGGACGCTTCCACCAGAGATGTCCCAGTGCCACAATAGGGATCAAGGAGCCATCCACCTTCTGTTCCATACTCTGCAAGAAGTTTCCGAGCAATTTGCGGGATCATCATTGCCGGATAGGTGTGGAATCAGTGGGTGTATTCTTTGGTGTCCGCATATTGAAGATCCCAAGTTTTGTCTCTGTATTTCAGGTCCCTTGTATGCATGTTTACTGGAGTCCATTAATCCGTGGATAGCACTCGCGTTAAAATCTGATTCACCAACTGCGGATTTGCCTTTCCGCGGGTGGCGCGCATTACTTGACCTACGAGGAATCCGATCGCTTTCTTTGTACCGTCACGGTAGTCTTGGGCGGGACCTGGGTTCTCTTCTACAACCTGTAACACAATAGATTCTATCTCTAAGGTATCCGTAATCTGTGCCAAGCCTTTTTCTTCCACAATCTCTTTCGGCATCTTGCCGGTTTCAAACGCATCATCAAGCACAGACTTCGCGATTTTGCCGCTGATGGTCGCATTGTCAATCAGTTGGATGAGTTCACTGAGATGTGCTGGCGTGACTTTTGAATCTTGGATATCAATTTCTGCCGTGTTGAGGAGTCGGGTTAAGTCGCCCATAATCCAGTTGGCACAGAGGGTCGGTTCGCCGCTGAGTTGTGCGGCTTCATCGAAGAATTCGGCAAGGTGTCGCGTCGTCGTTAGGAGTTCTGCGTTCTCGGCAGAAATACCGTAATCCGCGACAAAACGTTTCCGACGCGCTGCGGGGAGCTCCGGGAGTGTCGGTTGGACTTCATTTATCCACGCATCGCTGATCTGGACGTGAACAAGATCGGGTTCTGGGAAATAGCGATAGTCGTCTGCTTCTTCCTTGCCGCGCATCGCAACGGTTTTGCCCGTGCTGGCATCAAATAGGAGTGTCTCCTGGACGACCTCTTCACCGGCATCTAAAATCCGTGCCTGCCGTTTGACCTCATATTCCATTGCATCGATGAGTTCCTGAAACGAGTTTTTGTTCTTAATCTCTGTGCGTGTCCCTAATTCTTTACTGCCTTTAGGACGGAGGGAGAGGTTCGGTTCGCATCGTAAGCTCCCCTCTTCCATGTTACAGTCGCTGACTTCAATATATTCTAAAATTTCCTTAACAGCGCGACAGTAGGCGATGGCTTCGTCGGGGGAGTGTATCTCAGGTTCGCTCACGATTTCGAGAAGCGGCACACCGGCACGGTTGAAGTCCATAAAACTACGAGTTGGATCACCTGTAACTTCGGCGTGGATAGATTTCCCAGCATCTTCTTCAAGATGGATTCTGCGTAGCGCGACAGTTCGTAGTTCGCCATTAAATTCATACGTGACCTGCCCGTTCTGACACAACGGGATGTCATACTGCGAGATTTGATAGTTCTTCGGTAGGTCCGGATAGAAATAGTTCTTCCGGTCAAATTTGCTGGACGTGGTGATGTCGCAGTCCATTGCTAACCCAGCACGGATGGCAAACTCGACGGCGCGTCTGTTGATGACGGGTAATGTTCCCGGCATCCCTAAACAAATCGGACAGGTGCAATCGTTCGCCGACGCACCAAATGTGTAGGCACAGTTGCAGAAAAGTTTGCTCTCTGTGCATAATTCGGCATGGATTTCCAAACCGATAACAATTTCATATTTGTCCATGTATTCTCTCACGTTTTAACAGGGCGCGAGCTGCACGATATTAACTGTGTAACATAGCAGCACCTCGCGCCAACATAAAATAGAAAGTTTCTATAAACCTTTCTCCGATAGCTCGTTGACAACGGCGACATTCGCTTTTACCTCACTTTCCGAGGTCATACCGATCGTCATTGCGTGTACACAAGGGAGATTCATCACAAACTCAATTGCTTCGCGTTGGCTCTCAGCATCTTTCGCCAATTTGCCCATGCCTAAGACTTTCATGCCGTAGATACCTTTGCCCGCGAATGCCATCTGTTCCATCGTGCGGATCACATCTGCTGGCGATGCGTCCATGCTAACGCCTGCGTGATTAATTCGCGCCAAAACAACGTCAACCCATTCTGTCATAGCAGATGTTTGGAACGCGCCGTAGTCGTGGCAAGAGACACCGTGTGCACGGATCAATCCTTGCTCCTTGCAGCGGACGAGTGCCTCCATCGCATCTGGATAGCGTTGTGGCCAGTCTACTTGTGTCAGACAGTGGAGCAGCACAATATCGACATAATCAGAACCGATTTCTTTGAGGAACCGCTTCACATCTGCTTCCACCGTCTCCCGTGTACGGGATGTCGTCTTTGTGGTGATCGTAACGCTTTCTCTCGGTAATTCTTCGAGTGCCGCTTTGACATGCGGATGGCTTCCGTACTGATCGGCAGAATCCCAGAATGTCACGCCGCTCTCGTATGCAAACAGGAGCAGGTCGCGGAAGGCATCAAACCCCAAATCTGTCTGGTTTGAACGACCGTTCCAACCGTTTGACCCGGTCCCTATCGACAACCGTGAAACGTTTAAACCTGTTTTTCCGAATGCTACTATTTCCATCAGTATTTCTCCCTACTTCTAAAGATACGTTCTCAATCTAATTTTGTGAGTCCATTAAACCTATATTAAGTGTAACACAAGCTATCGAAATTTGGCAAGCGGTTTCTGTATTTTGCGAACTCCAATGTAGCAGTTCAATTTTTTGTTGCTTTTTACCGATGTGTAACGTTATAATTAAAAGTTAAAATAGTAACTTTATCATCGTTTTTATTTTCTCCACGCGAATGAACATCAGGAGGACACCGAGAAGGTTTGAAATGAAACATCCAAATTTCTTTGGCAGAGACCAAATTCAGTTAAATAAAAGAGCGAATCCACACATATTAAATACTGTTATAATGCGCCTATTTCTGTGGGGATTGCCTATGTTGGTTTGTGCCTGCTTCGCATCAGAAACGCCGGTTTCCGCCGATGAAGTACGTAGTGAGGCGTGGCAAGAGGCTTTCGCACTCATCGATAAAGGCGATCGCAAACGCGCAGTTTCAAAGCTTGAAAGTCTATTGGAGACTAACTTGCCCGAGTCGGAAAAACTGAAAATCCATCATGCGCTCGGTTATAACTACGAAAAACTGCGAAACCGTCCACAAGCGGTTCGGCACTACGCGCGTGTCATCTCGTTTAGCTATCCATTGGCAGATTCCGCCATCTATCGACTCGCTCAACTTTACGAAGGTATGAACAACAAGGACCGCGCAATAAAATGGTATGCGCAGCTCGTCAACGAATATCCTTCAAGTTTCTATCTTTCAGACGCGAAATGGGCGTTAGCGCAGCTCCATACGGAAAAGAAAAGTTATGAAACAGCGAAGTCGTACCTAACTGATCTCGTCGATCAACCGCAATACGCGAGAGAGGCAGCTTTCACTTTAGCACGCTGCGATGAAGCATTAGGTAATGTTTCTGCTGCGTTTGATGTTTACCGAGAACTCATTAAAGAAAAGCAATCTCTAAGCGTAGCGAGAGACTCACTCGGTCGATTAAAACAACTCGTAAGAACATATAGATCCCTGAAATTGACACCAATGGATAGGCTTAATTGCGGAATGGTGTTTTATTCAAACAGACAGTGGAAATCTGCTGTGAACGAATTAGCACTGATCCCTAAAACCGTCGATTTGGAACTTCGCGCGCAAGCACTATACCTGACTGGACGGAGTAATCAGGGACGCAAGTGGCCGAATACGTCGATTAAGAATTTTGATGCTGTGATCGCACTCGGTGGCAAAAACAGTTATATCCCGCGTGCAACTTATCAGATTGCACAAAGTTACCGCCAGAAGGGACATCTAAAAACAGCGGTCAGTCGCCTTGAGAATTTTGTAAAAACCTATCCTACAGATGAATTAGTAGATGAGGCACTCTACGATATTGCGAAAATTCGCGAAGCACAAGACAAATCAGAATCCGCACTTGATGCGTATTCACGCCTAATCAAAGCTGCACCTAAGAGTCCTTACGCGGATGTCGCAGCGTGGCGAACAGGCTGGCAACGTTTCGATGAACGCCGCTATGAGGAAAGTTACAACGCTTTCAAAGGGTTGAAGGAACACTTTCCCGGAAATCGTTACGCGATGGGGGCACATTTCTGGATGGCGAAGATACGTGAACGTCAGAACAAACCGGCACTTGCGCGAAAGATATACAAGGAAGTGGCAGAAGCACGTTATTGGTACTACTCCGCAAGGGCAAAGGCGATCTTGGGAATCTCTGGCTCCGAATTGGAGCCGAAAGCCATTCAGGACGCGGAATTACCAGAGCGGCAGCAGAGTCCACCACAAGTCCCAGCCCTCATGGAACTTAGGCTTTACGAGGATGCCGTTACCCAATTGGATAGACATATAAATACGGCTTCTCTCCCGGAGCAGAACTGTTTTTATGACCTGATTACATGCTATGAAGGGCTCGCGATGTATGACAAAGCGCGAGAGGTAACTGAGCAATCGCTTGAGAATCCTGCGTTCGCAAATGCGAAGCGCGCAGATTTGGAGAAACTCCAACGGAAACTTTATCCGCGCTATTACGCCAGCGCAGTTGATAAATACGCAAAATTGTACAATGTCGATACTTTTTTAGTTGCCGCAATGATCCTCGAAGAGAGCCGATACAATTCGGATGCCGTGAGTTGGGCAGGCGCGATCGGACTTATGCAGATTATGCCTGCGACCGGCAGAGAACTCGCCCAACAACTCAAAATCCGACGGTTCCGCACCTCGATGCTCAAGCAACCCGATACTAATATCCGAATGGGAACAAAATATATAGCCGATCTTAATTCGTGGTTTGATAACAACCCAATGCTGGTCATTGGCGCGTATAACGGCGGTCCTGGACGGATGAAACGGTGGGTATCAACAAGAAGTATTAAAGATATTGACCTATTCGTTGAGAAAATTACGATTCGTGAGACACGGCTTCACATTAAGAAGGTTATTGACAGTTACGATAACTATGTCCAGCTTTATGGGAAATCGGACGAACCGCCCGCGGTGAACTCGGCAACGGAAATAGGACATAAACGACTACAAGGCTTTTAACCGCTGATAGGTTCTACGCCGAATAATTGTTGTCTTATAGTAAAATCTGAAAATAGGTTCCTTCGCAGGCGGGGTTTGTAACCCCGCCTTTTGTATGCGATATATTATAGTAGATTTTGAAATTATAGTAGATCCTGTAATTACTTATACACTTAGCATCGGTGCGGTTAGGACGGAAATTGAAGAAACACCCTATCAAAAACCCCCAGCAAAAACACCGCACCTACCGGGGGGTTGAAAGTGTGTATTTATTTTTGGAATTTACTATAATTATACACTTTTTCCTTACCAGAGCAGCGTTCGTAGTAGGGAAACCATTCATTGCCCGTCTCTTCAAAACGTATGTAAATAATTACGGGATCCACTATAATGCTATAATGGGACTATTTCTGCTGGATTATCCCGTGTGATAAGGATGCGACGTTGCCATGTAGCGTCGTCTTGTGTCGGAAAATCGGAACGATAATGTGCACCGCGACTCTCTGTTCGAGCAAGCGCAGATTGCGTTATCATCAAAGCGACGTTAAGCATATTCACTGTTTCAATTGTCGACACATTTTTGGTATCGGAACGGGTTCCCACATCTCCTAAACGCTCCATTATATCTTCCAGCACAGCAAGGGTGTTTTGTAAACCTTCGCCGTTTCGCTCAATGCTCACATTTTCCCAGAGCGTCTCTCGGATAGCACTTTTGATCCCTTCTATGTCCATCTCTACTGTCGTATCAGTGGATAGTGTATCGGATGTCTTCACGTTACTGAATATCGGTAAATTCGGTGGGTGTGCCGGTTGTGTACTTGCAAAAGTGGCAGCATTTCTACCTGCACGCGCGCCATAAACGAGGCATTCAAGCAGAGAGTTACTTGCCAAACGATTGGCACCGTGGACACCCGTACATGCGACCTCCCCACAGGCGTAAAGTCCTTCAATATTTGTTTGTGTATCGGTATGCGTGCGGACCCCACCCATCATAAAATGTGCGCCGGGACGGACGGGGATTAAGTCAATGCTAATATCGAGTCCATAGCGTTTTGTCGTTGCAGAGATCGTAGGGAACCGTTCCTGGATAAAGTCTGTGGTTTTGTGCGTAATATCGAGGTAAACGCACGGGAACTGTGTCAGGTACATCTCGTTTTGAATTGAACGGCTGACGACGTCCCGGGGTGCCAGTTCGCCCTTTTCGTGATATTTCCCCATAAACCGTTCACCACGGATGTTCAAGAGCGTACCGCCTTCACCTCGAACGGCTTCGGAGATCAAAAAATTGGGTGCCCCATCAAGGAAAAGCGTTGTCGGGTGGAACTGCACGAACTCCATGTCTATCATTTCGCATCCGGCACGCCATGCTGCAGCAAAGCCGTCGCCGGTAGCGATCTGCGGATTGGAAGTACACGGATAGACACGTCCAAGCCCGCCAGTTGCAAGAATTGTGGCTTTGGCTCGAATACAGACGACCTGCTCTTCTACAATCGCCGTAACGCCGTAGCATTTAACCGATTCCTGACTGTTTTTCTTAGCACCTGCATCGGTTAACAAGTCAATAGCGAAAGCGTTTTGAAGGATATGGATACGTTCTGTATTGCGTACGCGTTGAATAAGGACATCCGTTGTTTCGCGTCCGGTTGCATCGCCTTTATGTACAATCCGTCGCCGACTGTGTGCGGCTTCTTGTGTGAAGCGGGGTAGTGTTCCTTCCCAATCGAAGTTCGCGCCCCAGTCCAATAGTTCCGCGACCCGAGGAATGCCTTCGGATACCATCATTTCAACGGCTGCCCCATCGCAGAGACCGGCACCAGCAGCACAGGTATCTTTTATATGTAAGGCGATCGTGTCATCAAGATTCATAGCGACAGCGATCCCACCTTGGGCATAATGCGTGTTACTCTCAGTCAAAGTGGTTTTGGTAATCAGGGTTACATTTGCATGTTCACTCGCTGCGAGCGCAGCGCGAAGTCCAGCAGCACCGCTACCAATGATTAGGACATCGGTGTCCCACCCTGAACGCACCTCTGGATTCATCGCGGTTTTCGGATTTTCCATATATTCTTTCAGAAAATATGCCCTTTTTTCGTCTTTGAGAACAAACGCTGTTTTAAGCCACAAGCGCAGGCGTCGACTTTCCTATTGTGTCGGCACCTTAGGTGCGAAATTTTCACCGACCGGCATAACTTTGCCAGTGCCAGTGGCAATGATGGTGCCGTCCGTGAGCGTTACCTCAGCTTTTGCTTCAACTAACCTTTTAGAAACCTTAATACGTTCTGCAAGGACAGAGAGTTTCACACCGGTCGGTGCCGGGTTGCGAAAACGCACCTCAAGTTGCGCTGTAACAGCGTGCTGTTCAAAGGTACCGATGCCAACGTAGGTAATCGCTTCATCTAACAATGTACTGAGGATACCACCGTGAAGAATATTTGCCCAACCTTGCAAGTGTTCCGGTGGCGTACATTCGATACGAACGGATGCTCCCGCGTCATTAATCTCAGGATGGACTTGCAAGCCGAACGGGTTGTTCATACCACAAACAAAGCATTGGTCGTTGTTTAATGTGTAATTCGCGGGTCTTTCAGATTGTTGCATATCAATAGCGATTTAACCTCCTGATTCCGTCAGCATCGCAAGACTTCGCGCTAATTTTTCTTGCTCTGTCAGGAGTCGTTCGAGTAACTCCCGTTTTTGAGCGACGACCTGTTCTGGGGCACGCTGAATGAAATTTGGGTTATCTAAGGTCTTTTGTGCTGCTGCTACATCCTTCGTCGCTTGTTGATGTCGTTTGCTAAGCCTCACATGTTCAGCATCTAAATCTATGACATCGGCAAGTGGAATATAAATAGCGAGGTCTCCGATAACCGCTTCAGCAGCGGCAGGCGGTTTCTGTAAAGATTCAGCGATAGCAATAGTTGCCACGCGTGTGAAAGCCGGTAGATACTGTCCAAGGTAAGTTTCGAGTTGCTCACGCACTTCACTGTCTGGCGACTGAATATGAACCTCCACGGATGCCCCGATTGGAACGTTCAGCTCGCCTCGTATGCTGCGAATGCTCTCAATGACTTCCATGAGGGTCGCTATAGTGGCTTCCGCTATCGGATTTTCGCCTTTCGGTTCGGGCCAGGCGGCGATTGTTACGGAAACGGCCGCCTCAGAGGTCGTACCGGTTCCGTTCAGTAGAAGTTGTTGCCAAATTTCCTCGGTGAGGAACGGCATGAGTGGGTGGAGGAGCCGCATTGTCTGTTCCAAAACATCTGCAGCGACCCAGAGTGCCTCTGGTTTCTCTTGGACGATTCGCTGTTTAGCGAATTCGAGATACCAATCACAGAATTCATGCCAAAGGAAAGCATAGAGTGTTTGTGCCGCTTCGTAGAAACGGAAGTTCTCGAGTGCATCGGTTGTCGCTTTAATCGTATGACTCAGGCGGCTCCGTATCCACGTTATTTCGAGCGTTTCCTGTTCGGTATCTATTGCGTCCGATCCATCTGGTACTGGATATTTCTCTAAATTCATAAGAACGAAACGGGCAGCGTTCCAAATTTTATTGGCGAAGCGTCTGCCTGACTCAATCTGCGATTCTGGTAGCGGAACGTAAGGGATCGGGGTGCTTATGTTTGCGAGTGCGAAGCGGAAGGCATCCGTTCCGTAAGTGTCGATGGTTTCTAACGGATCGATACTGTTGCCCTTCGATTTGCTCATTTTCTGTCCCTTCTCGTCGGCAACGAGTCCGTGTAGATAGACAGTTCGGAACGGTACCTCGTCCATACATCCGAGTCCTAACATAATCATTCTTGCGACCCAGAAGAAGAGTATATCCCAGCCAGTTACGAGGACAGCGGTTGGATAAAAGGTTTTGAGTTCTTGCGTTTTTTCTGGCCATCCCATTGTAGCGAATGGCCACAGGCCGGAACTGAACCAGGTGTCTAATACATCTTCATCTTGATAGAAATCAGTTGCGCCGCACTCACACTGCTGGGGACGGGCTATTGCGGCGGTGATGTGCTCACATTCACTACAGTACCATATCGGCAAACGATGTCCCCACCACCTTTGGCGTGAGATCGGCCAGGGTTCGATATTTTCCATCCAATGATAGAAACGAGCAGTTTCGCGTTCTGGGATGAACTGGACTTCGCCCTTTTGGGAGGCTTCTATGGCGCGCTGTGCGAGCGGTTGGACATTCATGAACCATTGCGGGGATATAGCTGGCTCAACAACTGTACCACAGCGGTCGTGATGACCAACGGCATGCCGATGGGGGACAATTTTGACGAGATAATCGAAGTTCTGCAAATCTTCTACGACCCGTTCGCGGCACTCCCATCGGGATAAACCGACGTATTTCTTGGGTGCATTTTCGTTTATGCATCCATCTCGTGTGAAAATTGTCAGTTGTTCGAGATTGTGTCGTGAGCCGATTTCGTAGTCGTTGGTATCGTGGGCGGGTGTAACTTTTAACGCGCCAGTGCCGAACTCAGTATCCACATAGGCATCGGCGATTATCGGGATCTCTCTGTCACAGAGTGGTAGAATTGCTGTCTTACCGATCAGATGCTGGTAGCGTTCATCGTCAGGATGCACTGCCACAGCGGTGTCTCCCAACATCGTTTCTGGGCGTGTTGTCGCAATTTCCAGTACAATCTCGCTGTCTTTGACGGGGTAACGGATGTGGTAAAAGTTTCCGTCTATCTCAATAGGTTCAACCTCTAAGTTGCTTAGTACAGTGTTACAATGTGGACACCAGTTCCCCATATAGGTATCGCGATAGATAAGCCCTTGATTGTAGAGGTGAAGAAAGGCAGTATTTACTGCTGTAACGAATCCTTCATCATAAGTGAACCGCTCTCGCGCCCAATCGCAGGAGCATCCGAGTTGTTGGAGTTGGGAGATGATATAGTCGCTGGTTTCCGCTTTCCACTGCCACATCCGTCCGACAAATTTTTCTCTGCCGAGCGCGATCCTACTGATGCCTTCATCAGCGAGGTTTCGCTCCATAATGAGTTCAGTCATGATACCTGCGTGATCTGTCCCCGGCATCCAGAGTGTATTATACCCTTGCATGCGCCGCCATCGGATAAGGCAATCCTGGAGTGTGTTATCGAGGGCGTGTCCGATGTGCAAACTACCGGTAATATTCGGTGGCGGAATCACGATCGCGTAAGACGGCTTCTCAGAGGTTGCCGCTGCGTGGAAATAGCCGTTTTTTTCCCAGAATTTGTACCATTTCCCCTCAATTTCTTGAGGGGCATAGATTTTCGGAATATTTGCCATGTTTTTTAACCTTTATGGGTTATAAGTTGTAAGTTATAAGTTGAGAGGTCCTGAACATTGATATGTTCCTGCTTCACCAACCTCTTACAACCAACCCCTTATAACTATCACGCTGTTAAGCAAAGAGCGGTTCCACCCACCCATAAGTCCCTTGCGCCATTTCATAAAGCAGGTTTACTTGTCGCGTCTCAGCATTTAGAAACAAGAGAAACGCTGCATTCGACGCTTGGAGTTCCGTCGCGGCTTCCGCAACAGTCAACGGTTTTGACGCGAATTTCTCTTGTGTTGCTACGATGGTAGGTGCCTCGTTGATATCAACATCCGTCAGAGATTCTGCATTCTCCGGATTAAGTTGTGCGACGACTTCACGATGTGGAGCATTATGCCGCCGATCTTTTACTCTATCCTTATACCGACGAACTTGACTGAGCATTTTATCTGTTGCGGAGTCTAATGCCGATAAAATCTCATCCGTTTCGCTTTTCGCATAAAACGATACACCAGGGGCAGTTACCCTCATCTCAGCATCAAACCGATGCTTCTCAGATTTCAGAACAACATTGAGTTCCTGCATGTCCCCGAAACGCGCTTCAATTTTATCGGCACGACTTAGGATGTGTGCGTGAATATCATCTGTAATTTTTAAATTATGTCCGGAATACGTTACTTTCATCAAATTTTCCCTTCTTTTTATTTTTCTTGAACAAGGTACAAGGCGATTGACCCATGAAATGTCTTCACTCTTGTTGGAAGTCGTTCAATTCGCGCGAGTGCTCGCATGGGTAGCGGACCTCTCCCGTGATGTCGGAATACCTAATTCGTCGCGATATTTCTGAACCGTTCGCCTCGCTAATATAACGCCTTTGGCTTTTAAAGCGTTACTAATCGCCTGATCGCTCAGCGGCTTGGCCGGTGTTTCCGCACTGACCATCTCCTGAATAAGATTTTTCACCTGCTTTGCCGAAACCGCTTCACCTTGCGTCGTCGCTAACTCATTACTAAAGAAGAATCGGAGCGGATACATCCCGTGTGGTGTTTGCACATATTTGTTACTGGTCACTCGGCTAACAGTTGATTCATGCACGCCTACCCGTTTAGCAATCGACTTTAATGTTAAAGGTTTTATACTTTTAACGCCTTCAGTCAAGAAATCTGTCTGGACTTCAAAGATTGCTTCAGTGACGCGCGCGATCGTGCTACCGCGTTGGGCAAGGCTATTGATCAAATTTAAGGCATCGCGATACCGTTTTTCTATCCATTCCTTCGCTTCAGTATCTAAGGTGCTTTGCTCATTTCGCATCAGATTTAAGTAGTATGGATTTATATGTAATCGCGGAACGTAATTGTCCACAGACACAGCTTGGCATTTACCGTTGAGAAATTGTATCTCCACATCAGGTGTGACACTATCTATACCAGGGACACTTTTAAGAAATTGCGTCGTCGGGTCAGCGAAATAGCGTCCCGGATAAGGAGATAGGGTTCCTATCCATTTGACGACCGTATCAATAACTGCGATGTCAATTTTCAGGGCTTCTGCGAGATAGTGCCACTTCTGGTTGAGAAAAGCGTCAAAACGGTTTTCGATGATCTCTTGGGCAACTGACTGAACAGACAGATTTTTGAAAAAATTCCGACCCCCGACCTGTGTTGAGTTTTCGGCTATCTCCGGTATACTTTCTGGTTTCTGATTCCGAATCTGGATGAGCAGTGCTTCTCTGGTATCTCGGTGTGCGATGCCTAAAGGCTCAAAATTGTCTTGTATCTCGCGAAGCACCGTTTCAACGAGCGCAGTTTCACATCCAATAGCTTCGGCAATATCTTCCAAAGTAAGTTGATAGAAATTCAGTGCAGGTTGACAACTACAAGGTGCCTGTTCATATTTAATAGTATAGGTTTTGTCATTATCTAAATCGTTAATTTTCCACGCGGACTTTACAATAGGTGTACTTTCAGTTTCAGTTGAGGCGTGTGTTATTTTTTTTCTTGAAATCGTAGCGGTTTTTGAGAATTTGACCTGCGTATTGCCTGTTGCCGTTTGTAGACCTTTTTGAACAGTCGTATATAATTCGGCTGAAATTTTTTCTGCCTCAAGAGTCGGTAAAAATTCACACGGAATTTGAAACAGTCCGAGTTCTAATTTTCCATCTTCGTTTAGATTTCCAAGAATATATTCAGCGATAGCGCGTTCTGTGTTTGAGGTTATAATGTTGGAAGGGATGAGGTCTAACTGCTCAATAAGGTAATCGTGCAGTGAACATTCGTATACTCTATCTGGCGGCGTTTCATCAGCATCTACATGTTTGGAATTCATACGCTCGCTGAGTGATACACGGTCCTCAAAAGCAGTTTCCCAGTCGATATCAACAGCCGTATCTTCCCGATCAAGACCGGCTTCAGATTCACTCCATTCGAGGGTTAGGTCTAATTCTTCATCAGGGGTTATTAATTCGTTATCTTCTTCAAGTTCGAGGAACGGGTTCTGTTCAAGTTGTTGATTAATGAAATGTGTTAACTCCTGCAGCGGCATATTTAGCACTTTAAGCGCCTGCTGTAACCGCGGTGTAATAGATGTCTTCTGCGACAGTTGTGGTGCCTGGGTGAGCTGCGCTTTGTACATTTCATTAGTCTCCGTCGCTGTTTCAGATGTGTTGCGACTCTACCCGATAGGAGAAGTTTTGCCCGAAATAGAGGTCTCTCGCCGTTTGGTTGTTCACGAGTTCTATCGGTGTGCCGGCGAGCGTAATTTTTCCATCAACGATGATGTATGCCCTATCAACGATGTCAAGGGTTTCAGCAGCGTTGTGATCTGTGATGAGCACTCCTAAATTTCGATCCCGTAGATGCGCTATAAGTTGCTTAATATCCGCGACAGCGATGGGGTCTATCCCCGAAAGCGGTTCATCAAGTAAAATAAAATCAGGTTCAGCTGCGAGTGCTCGTGCTATCTCCGCTCGACGACACTCACCACCAGAGAGTGTATACGCCTTGCGTGATAGCAGGTTTGTGATGCCCAGTTCATCTGTCAATTCACGGATACGGGGCTCGCGTTCCGGTTTTGCTATTCCTTTTGCCTCAAGGATCGCCTCAATATTTTGCCGAACCGTCAATTTACGGAAAATTGATGTCTCTTGTGCCAAATAACCGATGCCGAGCCTTGCGCGTTTATACATCGGATAGGCAGTGATGTCTGTATCGGCGTACGTAATTTTACCCGAATTCGGACGAATTAGTCCGACCATCATATAGAAAGTTGTCGATTTGCCAGCACCGTTGGGTCCCAACAGCCCGACAACTTCTCCCTGTTGCACCGAGAGGCTTACTTCGTCAACAACAACCGGGCCCTTCCGTGTATAACGTTTTACGAGTCTGTGTGCTTGTAATTCTTTTGCCACAATTTCCAACTACGATGCCTCATTATGCGCGTTATGTATCATAAACTGTTAGTTTGTGATACATAAACGCTGGATTGGACGAAAAATCTCATCTAATAGAACGGTTTACATCCAAAATTGCGTAAGTCCTACAGAAAAAAGGGTTCGAGAGATCCGAAGTTCTCAGGTTACAGCGCTGGATTAATGGGTCTCAGCTTCCTCCGTTTCGGTATCCGTATCTGCATCATTCGGAATCTCGGTATCAGTAGCCGTTCCACCGTCTGAATCTGTAGGAGTTTCAGTGTCTCCATCGTCTGCTTCGGACTTCTCATCTGTACCGCTTTCAGCATCAGCGTCTTCTTGCGCTGGGGCTTCTGGTTCCTCAGCAGCAGTTGTAGGCGTTTCCGCTTCATCGGTATTAGTGTCGGTTTCGTTATTATCTGCTGTCTCCGTAATGACTGGTGCCGCCTGTGTAACGGTTACTTTGAATTTAACGCCACCCTCGCCAGTCTGTTTACCAGTCGTCCGATTGAAAGTGAAAAGTTTGGTCTCAAGTCTATCCTTGTCTTGTAAGACGACGACATTCTCTTTGAGCGTAATGATATTCGTCAAGTTGTTCATGATGGCATGGTCACAAGTAGCAAAGATATCTTGATCTCGGATTTCTACATTGCCTTCAGCAATAATTTCTCTTGTTGTATCAGTTTCCGGATCACTCTTCAGCGTAATTTTATCGGCGTTAAGAAACCCGACTTCAACATCTGCCTCGTTATACCGTACCGTCTTGGCATTGCCGATAAGGATCGTCATACCCTCCTTATCATATCTCTCCATTCTATCCGCGGTGCCGGTGATCTTTTCTTTCGACATTTCTGACGTGGCATCCGTATTTTCAGCCGTGTCCGCCTTTTGCTCGGTATTTTCTGTCATTTGTGTTTCTACCGTATGGGTCGCTGGAGGTTTCGGGTCTTCAGCAACAACAGTTAGGGAAACAAGAAAGACCAGAAGCGCGAGAAATCCAACGGAGGCAAAAAATTGAAAACGCTGAGCTCCGCGTTTACAGTTACTCTGGTTCAATTGTGGTGTTAGGATATTCATGTGTTTTCTCGTCTTTAGGATAAAGTGTGAATTCATTATTTTTCATTTTTACAGTTTCAAGTGCAGGGCTCGCCAACAGTTCTGTTCCGACCCAAGTAGAATCACCGCGTACGACCGTGGCTTCCTCTGGCGCATACAATCTACCTGCAAGGTTCTGCCAATGGAGAATCTCCGTTAGCAATTTACCTTTTTCGCTGACACCGACGACATTCCCTGTAAGATGTAGGTTGTCCTTCTGAGTGCCATTGAGAAATTGTTTCCCTTTCTGACTATTGATGGTCATAGAAACAACACCATTCTCAAAAATCTGAACGGTCGGGTTTTCCACTTCAATGTAACTTCCATGAAATGTGGAAGTTTCACCGACAAGCGTCCATTTGACGATACCGGCTTCCGTGTGTTGCGTCGAAAATCTGTCCAGTTTCTGTTTTGGAACGGGTTCTACAGATTCATCCGGGGCACTGACCGGTGTTTCTGTACTGTTACAACATGTTATGCAAAGCAGGAGACACAAGGATATTCCTATAGAGATGTAGTTAATCCTGTGTCTTCCAGCGTCGATGCATCCAGATCCATTGCGCTGGATATTCCCGGATGTAGGATTCAATGATTTTCGTGAATCGCTGTGTATTAATAACAAGGTCTTTCTCTTTCACATTTGTCCGTTGCAACACCAAAGGCGGTTCAATGATTGCACGGTGTGAACCGTCGGGTTGACGGATAATAAACGACGGTAGTATAGCTGCGCCTGTTTTCAAGGCAATAGCGACTGGGCTATACGGCGTATAAGCGCGCCTGCCAAAAAAATCGACAAAAACACCGCTTACGGCTGTATCAACATCGGCGACGATGCCGAGCAATTCGTTACGTTTGAGACACCGAAGCGCACGGCGTATCCCTGTATTTCGGTCGATGGTGGCATATCCCGCTTTCTCACGGTAGCGGGATACCAAGGCATTTAAACGAGGTGAGCGCAATTCACGGACAATAGGAGTCAGCGGGGCAACTGTGGCAGAAATGCTGGCAGCGAGAAGTTCCCAATTCCCGAAATGTCCTGTTAAAATAATCGCACCTTTCCCTTGTGCCAACGCACGCTCTACATGCTCAACGCCTTCAAGTTTAACGTATTGTCGGATTCGCTGCTTATCCAGACGTGGAAACCGCATGAATTCTACGACAGTTTTACCGAGATTTTGGAAACACTGTTTGGCAATTGTTCTGACGCTTTGCTCATCTGCAAGCGACAGGCTACAACGCAGATGTTCGGATGCCAATCTTCTCTGCTGAAACGCAAACCAAAACACGAGTGTTCCCAACCATCCACCGATAACGAGACTCATCCGATGCGGCAGTCGAGATACGCAGAATCCAATCACTGTGGCAACAAGCGCATAGTACCGATCTTTCATCGTAATAATAGTATACTCAATTTCTCGCAAAATTACAAAGAAAAATGTAAAGCAATGCAAATCCTGCTATGTGTAGGCAGAATTTGTTACTTCGTTGCATTGAGGGATAATTCTCTTTATTTTTTTGATGTCCTTACGGTTTATCGGATGGGTGTCTGAATCGCGAATTTTGCGAATTTTGCGGAGATTGATTATACAGGATCGTCTGAATCAAACGAGAGTTTTGTAAAAACGCGATTTGGTGCTTGTCGTAGGCAGTTTTTTAGCATTT
>JAJEEK010000037.1 GCA_022821065.1 Candidatus Poribacteria bacterium | reverse complement strand
GCGTTGGAGTGGATAGTAGACCAATATCGCGTCAAAACAGACAAACGCAGCGGGATCGTCAACGACCCCAACCGTGCAGACGACCCAGAATACATTGTCAAACTCATCGGAAAAGTAATTACCGTCAGTCTGGAAACGGTAAACATTGTCAACAAATTACCCGCGCTAACAAAGTAGTGAAATAGTCACCGACACCGCGCACACCGTATAAGACCGCAAGTTGATCCCAACTGGAACGCCCACCATACTTCTCACCGGACCACCAATAATACGCTTCTCGTACTGGATTCTCTGGAGGCGCATCTGCAAGCCTCGAATCGGTATGATCTGCCATCAATTAGAGTTCCTCCTTCGTCAAAAGTTCGTTGCATTTTAACACGCCCTCTTGTAACATGCAAGGAAAGATTTGCAAGGAGGATCTAAAATGAAAAAAATCAATATCGCCCTAATTGGAGCGGGTGGAATGGCGAACGGTGTCCACTACCCGTCGCTCAGAGACTGTGAAGATGTCAACCTTGTTGGGTTGTGTGATCTCGTGCCGTCGAAACTTCAGGCGACAGCGGAACGGTTTGAGATTGAGCAGACGTTCAGCGACTATCGCGAGATGCTCGAAAAAACATCTCCCGACGCGGTGTATGTTTTGATGCCGCCGCAACATCTCTATCCGCTTGTGATCCACTGTCTATCGCAAGGACTTCATGTCTTTATTGAGAAACCACCGGGTGTTACGCTCCATCAGACGAAGGAGATGGCACTCGCTGCAGAAAAGAACAGCTGCAAAACGATGGTCGGCTTCAATCGTCGTTTTATTCCTCTCTTACAGCAGGTTAAAACGATGGTCGAGGCACGCGGTCCGATTATCCAGTGTATGTCAACCTTCCATAAGAACACACCAAACGCACTCTACTATGACGGTGTGATAGATGTTTTAACCTGTGATGCCGTTCACGCTGTAGATGCACTCCGTTGGCTTGGCGGCGGCGAGGTGAAAGCCGTCGCAAGCGACATCAATAGCTTCTATTCCGAACGAGAGAACAGTTTCAACGCACTCGTCAAGTTTACGAGTGGTGCTTCGGGGTATCTTTGCACGAATTGGGCAGTCGGCGGACGTATCCATATCTTTGAAATGCACGCCCGTGCGATTTCCGCCTATATCAACCCGGATGCCGGTGGCCGCGCGGTCCTTCACACCCCTGAAGGCACAACCGAAATCACCACTGAAGAGGCAGCAGGTTCCAACGAAACTTACAAAACTTACGGGTTTTATGCAGAGAGCCGACATTTCGTCGATTGTATCCAACAGGATCAACAACCGTTAACCTGTTTTGAAGATGCAGTCAAAACTATGGAACTCGTAACAGCTATCTATCGAAACCGGATAGACCCATGATGTGAACCGTCAACAGAGAAAAACAGATTGGCATGATTCTTGCTACACAATATTATTAAAAGTATCAGGATACACACTCAAAAGTTATGGATATCAGCCATATCCCTGTCTTATGTGATAAAGTCGTTGACTTTCTTAAACCGAAATCGGATGGTGTTTATATAGACGGAACTGTCGGATTAGGTGGACATAGCACCGCCATCCTAAAAGCCGCCGCACCGAATGGACATCTCTTCGGGATTGATCTCGATACCGATGCCCTTTCCGTTGCAAAGGATAGACTACAGATTTTCGGGGATCGGTTCTCTCTCATTAACGGCAACTTTGCTGAGATGAACGCCCTACTCGAAAGCCACGCGGTCCATGCCGTAGACGGTATCCTACTCGACTTAGGTGTGTCGTCTCTGCAGTTAGACGCACCCCACCGAGGGTTTAGTTTTAATCACACCGCGCCCTTGGATATGCGCATGAATTCGGGACATGAGAACGAAGCACCTGCAGAGACGACGCTGACGGCTATGCAAGTGGTCAACGACAGCCCAGTGGATGTCCTTGTTGATATTTTCAGACGGTACGGCGAAGAACGCTTCGCTAAACGGATCGCACACAGGATTGTTGCGGAGAGACAACGCGAACCGATAACGACAACAACACAGTTGGCAGAAATCGTCACACAATCTGTCCCGAAAGGTAGGTTCAAAACTCATCCAGCCACTCGCATCTTTCAGGCACTGCGGATTTATGTCAACGCCGAACTCGAAAACCTCATGGCAGGCTTGGATGTCGCAGTCACACTGTTGAAATCCAACGGATGCTTGTGTGTTATCAGTTTTCATTCACTTGAAGATAGGATCGTCAAACGTCGCTTCCAGACATGGGCGCGAACGTGTATTTGTCCACCTAAAACGCCTATCTGTATTTGTGAACACAGCCCATCGGTAGAGATCCTCACAAAACGTCCAGTGTTACCGGACGTGACTGAGGTTCAACACAACCCGAGATCACGCAGTGCTAAACTCCGTGTCGCTCGCAAATTGTAGCTTTTCAGTGCCATCAAAAAAGTGTATCTTAAATATAATCTTCAACGTTAGAAATTATAGGGGTTTGCCAGCAAATAACCCCAAAATCTTTAGCCTTTAGGAAACAGCCATAAAGTGATAGGGAACAACTCCGTTCCCGAAAACCAGTCAGGAAACTAAAACATGCAAACATCAGATTTCCATTCAGCACGTATCACAAAAACAGAGGAAGTTAAGCCGAAAAAGAGGTTTCCGTGGGTCTACGTCGTTTCCGGACTGTCCTTTTGTGTTTTTGCAGGTAGCATCTGGTTCTCGTCTTACGCTAAAGATGTCGCTTTACGACGCCAACCGGTCTATGAAAGACAGAAAAGTTATGTTCAGGATGAAATTCACCAACTTGAATTGGAAGAATCGGCGTTAACGAGTGTGCAGAGCGTTCGGAAAATCGTCACTGAACTGAAGATGGTGGAACCAACGGAAACCTCACAGGTAATATGGGACAAATAGTTTTGTTTTTTCTAATTTGCCTTCCGCCCCGTTTGGAAGGTACTTGGAATCATCATAATATTAACAGGAAATAACATGAAAAACAAACAGCATTTATCCATTCGCCGCCTCGTTTTTGTGCTTATCGTGATGCAGGTCGGGTTCCTACTGCTGGTCGGTAAACTGTTCAAACTACAGGTCTCCAACGATGCGACACATCAAGAGACGGCGGAACGCACATGGTTTTCTCCACGGACAGCTACCATAAAACGAGGCAAAATCTTAGACCGAGACGGAAACATTTTAGCGTTGAGTCGTCACAGTCTCTCCATTTATGCCGATCCACAATATTTGCGCGACCATCCGGTAGATGTTGCCCGTAAACTCGCACCCGTTTTGGAGCTCCCAGAGTCCGAATTGCTGAAAAAACTTGACCGTAAGGATAAACAGTTCGTCTGGCTCAAGAGAGATGTGGATTATGAACGGATTGATGAAATTCGTTCAATCCAGAAAGACATCCGCGGGATAGGACACAAGGTCGAACAGAAACGCATTTACCCGAAAGGCGCACTCGCGTCCCAAGTTATTGGGCACATAAATGACCAAGATATGGGGGAAGGGATTGAATTTCAGTACAACAACTACCTTTTGAGCGCGAAGGAACGTCAAGCTGCGCAGCGTGCAGCTGCGGCGCGAAATGAACCGATAAACCTCCTACGAACAGATGGGGACTTCACTCACGATTACGGATATAGTGTCGTTTTAACACTTGACGAATACATCCAAGACATCGCCGAAAAGGAATTGGCAGCCGCTTGTAAAGAGTGGAACGCACCGCGTGGGACTGTGATCGTCATGGCATCGCGAACCGCAGAGATACTCGCCCTCGCAAGCTACCCGACCTACGATCTGAACGCATATACCGACAGCAGTGAGGACGCAAAACGGAACATCGGTGTCTGGTTCGCTTATGAACCCGGATCAATCTTTAAAATCATCGCCTCTTCCGCTGTGCTAAACGAAAGTATCATGACACCTGAGTCAACGGTTTTCTGTGAGAATGGACGCTATCGACTCTCCAATGGTAGAATTATTAGTGATGTTTCACCGAAAGGATGGTTGACACTTAGTGAAGTCATCCAAAAATCAAGCAATATCGGCATGATTAAGATTGTGAAGGAGCTCAGAGCTGAGAACTTTGCCGATTATATTGAGATGTACGGTTTTGGTAAACCGACGGGGGTGGATCTGCCATACGAGCACAACGGTCGCCTTGATGCAGTCAAAGATTGGGACAGTCATTCACTCGGTTCCGTGCCTTTTGGTCAAGGTATTATGGTCACACCGCTACAGATGCTAAATGCACTAAATGTCATTGCCAACGGCGGGAAACTTCTGCGTCCGCATATTGTGTCAGAAATTCAGGACAGTAGCGGACAGGTGATTAAAAAAACATATCCGATCGAAGTACGGCAAATCCTGAAGCCATTCGTTGCCAAGCAGATGGCAGAGATGCTTGTCGGTGTCGTTGAGGAAGGCAGCGGACGCCGCGCACGCGTTGAAGGCTATCGTGTCGCCGGAAAAACAGGAACCGCACAAAAAGCTGAAAAAGGCGGAAAAGGCTACTTGGGAAGAGAAATTATGTCTTTCATGGGATTCCTACCAGCCGATAACCCCATGGTATCAATCATCGTTATGCTCGATGAACCGACGGGGGCACGATTCAGTGGACGCATCGTAGGACCGGTTTTTCAAAAGATCGCTACCGAAACAATACAATACTTGAAACAGACAGAATTCTTCGACCCCATACAGCCTCAAACCCATCAATCCGCGCCTGTTGTAAAAAAGAAGGCACCAGCACGAAACCTCGCTGTGAAAGGAGAAGGACTGTGAAATTTTGTGACCTACTCCATGGATTAAACCCTATTGCCAATACCGGAACCCTTGATATTGATATTACGGGTATTGTCAGCGACAATCGAGAAGTCAAGCCCGGTAACGTTTTTGTCTGTTATCAAGGTATCCATGTGGACAGTCACACTTTCATTGCTGATGCGCTTCAGAGGGGGGCGGTTGGTATCATAGGCGAAAAACCTGCGACGGTGTTGGAAATACCCGCGGCATCTACGACCTACTTACAAGTCCCCGATGGACGGCGCGCACTCTCCCTGCTCGCGGCTAATTGGCACGGAAACCCCGCAAAACACCTTAAACTCGTCGGCATTACAGGCACCAACGGCAAAACGTCAACCGCACATCTGGTCTATGCCATACTCAAAGCATCCGGACAAAGAGCCGCACTCATCGGAACAGTCGGACACCGATACATAAACGCACACGGCGAAGAAAAAATACTCCCGACTGCCCTCACAACCCCCGACGCATTCGCACTCCACGCACTTTTTAAACAATTCGTCACAGAAGGTGTAGAATACGTTACCATGGAAACCTCTTCCCAAGGATTAGCACTACAACGCTTGGCAGGACTCACTTTTGACACCGCAGTCTTTACAAATTTCACGCAAGACCACCTCGACTACCATCAGACGATGGAAGAATACTTGAAGGCGAAACTGATGCTATTTGAGCAACTCAACGATAATGGGTTTGCAATCTTGAATAGCGACACGCCTGTAACAGCACGTATTGCGGAAGCTTGTAAAAGGGCACAGGTTTTGATGTATGGTGCGGACGATCGCGCGGATCTGTACAGTGAAGATATAGCGTTCTCATATAACAACTCAGCTTTCACCGCAATTACACCAGCAGGACGTTTCCCGGTTAAACTACGACTCCTCGGGGAGTATAACATCTATAACGCACTTGCAGCTATCGCTGTCGGACTTCGTTACGATTGTCCTGTACCAGCTATTCAGGACGGACTCGCCAATACGGTCGTCCCCGGCAGATTTGAACTCGTTGATCGTGGACAAGACTTCGCCGTTATTGTTGATTATGCACATACACCGGATGGATTGGAAAATATATTGACTGCCGCAAGACATATCGCTAAACAAGAACTCATTTGCGTTTTCGGATGTGGTGGAGACCGAGATAACGGAAAACGTCCCAAAATGGGAAATATTTCCGCACAAATCGCCGATTACACCGTAATTACCTCTGATAATCCGAGAACTGAAGATCCTGATGCAATTATTACACAAATTGTGTCAAATTTACCACATGATGCAAAATATGTGTCTATTTCAGGGAGACGTGAGGCTATCCACCACGCAATCGCAACCGCAAAATCAGGCGATGTCGTCGTAATTGCCGGTAAAGGACATGAAGACTATCAAGAGATTCACGGCAAAAAATTTCCTTTTGACGATAGGGTTGTCGCTGCGGATTTTTTAGAATCGCCTTAACGGTTCGGAAAACGCGAAAGAGTTATCAATGCCAAGCACAGAAATTAACAATCTTAACATATCATATCAGGTTGCAGGAGAAGGTGATGTCGTCATCTTACTACACGGATGGGGTGGCGAAGCCGCAAGCTTTCAACCCGTCTTTAAATGGCTCTCACAAACACACAAAGTCTACGCACTTGACCTACCCGGATTCGGCAACAGTCAAATACCGCCTACACCTTGGGACTCGTCCGACTACGCGCAGTTCGTCACGGCGTTTCTGGAGAAGTTTGACATTTCCAAGGCACATCTCATCGGTCACTCCTTTGGTGGAAGAATCTCAATTATCCTTTCAGCGGAACACCCTGAGAAAGTGGACAAACTCATCCTTGTAGACAGTGCTGGACTTAAACCGAAACGGCCTGCGAAATACTATCTGCGCGTAGGACTGGCGAAAGCCGGTAAATGGATCCGACGGTGTGGGACATCCGGCGAACAACTCGCGAACGCACTTTCCGAACGCCTCGGCTCCAAAGACTATCAAGATGCTGGCGAAATGCGTGCTACACTTGTTAAAGTCGTGAACCAAGACCTACGTTCTCTGCTACCCCGGATCTCGGCATCAACGCTTCTTATCTGGGGCGAGCACGATAAGGATACACCGGTATGGTTCGGAAAAGTCATGGAACGTGAGATACCTGATGCCGGATTAGTGGTACTGAAAGAGGCGGGACATTTCTCTTACCTCGACCAATTTCCGCAATTTTGCCGAATTGTCGCCAGTTTTCTAAAAATCGCAAACGCATAAGAAGCACTATAGACACAAGCTCAAGACAAGGAAGAAAAGGACAATGACGCTGGAGAATATAAGTACAATACTTTTCTACTTCGCCACGTTAACCTGTTTGGCACGCGCAATCGTCAGAACCGCAAGTGGACTCCATATACTTCAGCTTGACGGTTATAAAACCGGCAGATACCTGAAGTGGATACGCCAACATCCGACGAACTGTTTTGAAGCCAAAGAGATTCTTGTGATTGGTGGCCTTCTGATTCTCACAGCGTTCTACCCAGCGTATCACAACACGTGGATTTTTCCTGTGTTGTGCGTAGGGTGGGCTGCATTCCAAATCTATCTGAGCACACGACGCAAAAAGACCAAAGCAAAAAAACCGCTCGTCTACACAGCACGCGCAAAACGCGTGTTCGGACTTTCGATCTGTCTACTTGCTGCTACCGCAACAGCACTCGTCTTCGTAGCAAAAACAAACCCGTGGCGAATCGCTATCCTCCTTTTTAGTGAGATAGCCGTCATCAACCTAACGGTCGCGAACCTACTCATTTATCCTTTGGAACGGACGATAAATGAAGCATACCTCCTTTCTGCAAGGAGACGTATCAAGACGCTTCAACCCAGAGTCATCGGTATTACCGGAAGTTACGGCAAAACGAGTACGAAGTATATTTTGCATCAAATCCTATCACAGAAATTCAACACCTTAATGACACCGAACAGTTACAATACACCCATGGGAATTTGTAAGGTTATCCGTGGCGACCTGACTGCAGAACACGAGGTCTTTATTGTTGAAATGGGCGCTTATAAACGCGGCGACATCCGTGAATTGTGTAATTTAGCGTTCCCGCAAATCGGTATTCTCACGGCTGTCGGACCCCAACATTTGGAGCGGTTTAAAAGCATAGAAAATATCGCAAAAGGAAAATACGAACTCATTGCGTCGTTACCAGCGGATGGACTTGCTGTCTTCAATTGCGATAACGAAATTTGTGCCGGACTTGCCGATAAACGGGAGCAGACTGGGAGTCCCGTCAGACGCTACGCGACCGAAGCATCTCCTGTGCCTTCAGGCACCGATACTGCTGACCTGATCGCTACGAATGTTCGATACACCGATAACGGACTCGCCTTCACCGTACACGCGAATACTGAGAAATTCGATATTCCTGACACAGAAATTCAGACGCGACTTTTAGGCAAACACAATGTTTCTAACATCCTCGCTGCTATGACAGTCGCTATCGAATGTGGAATGGAAATCGAAGAGATTCGGGAAGCCATCACTAAGGTCGAACCTGTACCGCATCGATTGCAACTGACAACCGGTGCCGCTGGTGTGACCATCATTGATGACAGTTTCAACTCGAATCCTGTCGGCGCGAAAGCAGCACTTGAAGCCCTCAATGAAATCGGGGACGGGAAAAAGGTACTCGTAACGCCCGGTATGATAGAACTCGGCGAAAAAGAATACGAAGAAAACAGACGGCTCGGAGAAGAAGCCGCCGATGTCTGTGATCTGGTTATCTTAGTTGGACCCATACAAACCAAACCGATCCTTGACGGTTTGAAGGCTGCTGGATACCCAAGCCAACAGATTATCGTCGCTCTCAACCTCGAAGAGGTCAAACAGCATTTAGCGACACAGGTACAAGCAGGGGATGTTGTCCTCTTTGAGAATGACCTTCCGGACAATTATAACGAGGAACAGCAGTCGGCTATCAGTTTTTAGGTATCGGTTACCAGTTAAGAGACAACCTGTGGCAGTTATAGATGATGCTCCTGCCACAGCAACCCTCTTTAACTGATAACTGAAAGGTGTCTCGCAGATAAACCGTACTGATAACTGACAACTACTTAATAAATATGTCAAAATACAATGTAGCCCTTATATTTGGCGGACGCACACCTGAACACGAAGTCTCAATCGTAACCGCACACCAGGTCTGCCTCGCTTTGCAAGAGAACCATAATGTCATCCCTATTTACGTCACGAAGAACGGTGAATGGCTGACAGGCGACGCACTTCACGATTTATCCACCTTCACTGGAGGTTCTCTACCACATCCGTCTGATTTCGACAAAGTTACCGTCGAATTCCATCCGGAACCGAAATTTGTTGTCAATTCCAAACATTGGCTTGGTCAGAACCTCCGCAAGCGGACTGTTCTTCCGGTAGACGTTGTTTTTCCGGCGATACACGGGATGCATGGCGAAGACGGAACCCTCCAAGGTCTGTTAGAACTCATGAATCTACCGTATGTTGGTGCCGGGGTAGTCGGCTCAGCTGTCGGTATGGATAAAATCGTGATGAAAGCGATTTTCAACGAAAATCAACTCCCTGTACTTCCTTATGTGTGGTGGGATCAGCAAGAGTGGGAAATCGGAGCTGGCGCGATCATTGAAGATGTCGAGACAACGCTCTCCTATCCGCTTTTTGTCAAACCTGCGATGGGAGGCTCCAGTATCGGGGTCGCCCATGTCAAAAATCAGGATGAGCTGCTCAGTGCTATTGAGGTCGCCGGACACTACTCGCGGAGGATGCTCGCTGAACAAGCCGTTGAGGACCCGCTTGAAATTAATTGTGCCGTAATGGGAACAGACGAACCAACGATCTCCGTATGCGAGCAACCGATAACAGCAGCGAACTTCCTCAGCTTTGATGATAAATATATCCATCAAGAAGATGAATCTTCAGGGATGGCAGGTGCAGATCGGAAAATTCCTGCACCCATTTCAGAAGAACTAACGTTACATATACAGCAGCTTGCAGAACGCACCTTTCAGGTTTTAGATTGTGCCGGTGTCGCACGTATTGATTTCCTCGTAGATGCCGATGAAAATGTCTACGTCAATGAAATTAATACGATCCCCGGTTCGTATGGCTATTATTTGTGGGCACATCAAGGTATTGAATTCCCGCAATTGGTATCGGAACTGATTGACTTAGCGTTTGCAACGCACGCAGAGAAAAATACATTAACTTATACTTATACGACGAATCTCCTAAGCCAAGCAGATGCAAGCTTTTCCAAATTGAAAAGGGATAACAAGCTCGGAGATACGGCGTAAATCAAATTACAAAATCGCTGATGCTTTTCTTGTAGAATAAAATGTTTTACCAGTTCCTGTACGAGAATCTCGTCGATATTTTTTCGCCATTCAACGTCTTTCGTTATATCAGTTTTCGTGCTATTTATGCAACGGCAACATCGCTTATCATTGCCCTCGTCTTGGGCCCATTCATGATAAGACGGCTCAAGCAGCTTCGGATCGGCGAACATATACGCGAAGAAGGACCCAAAGATTACCAAAGCAAAGCCGGAACCCCAACGATGGGCGGCGTCCTCATCATCGTCTCCGTGCTAATATCGGTGATATTTTGGTCACGGTTGGACCAGCACTACATCTACCTGATGATTTTGGCGACCCTCTGGTTTGGCGGACTCGGGTTTCTTGATGATTACAGCAAACTGCTAAAACAGCAGTCCTTAGGGCTGCGCGGATGGCATAAGATCGTACTTCAAACAATAGGGGCACTGGCGATCGCCGGGTATCTCTATAAATGGGGACCGATGCACGCCGATGATCCGGCAACACGAACAGTGCTGACGCTCCCTTTTTTCAAAGATGTCCAGCCAAATTTAGGCATCCTATTTATTCCGTTCGCAACTTTGGTCATTGTCGGGGCCTCTAATGCCGTCAATCTTACAGACGGAATGGATGGACTCGCGATAGGCTGCACGCTGTTCGTTGCCGGAACTTTAGGCATAGTCGGCTACATGACGAGCCACAATGAGATCGCAGCGTATCTGAATATCTTCCACCTACCAGTAAGCGGCGAAGTTGCGACGGTTTTCTGTGCTTCACTGGTCGGCGCAGGCTTAGGATTCCTATGGTATAATGGGCATCCCGCGCAAGTCTTTATGGGAGATACTGGCTCTTTAGCACTCGGAGCGACGCTCGGAACCGTGGCTGTCCTTATAAAACAAGAGTTTCTACTTCTGATTGTCGGCGCTATTTTCGTTGCTGAGACACTATCGGTTATCATTCAGGTCTGGTCATACCGCACATTCGGCAAACGCGTATTCAAGATGTCGCCGATTCACTATCATTTCCTGCTCTCCGGTTGGAAGGAATCTAAAGTTGTTATCAGGTTTTTGATTGTCGGACTCATCTTAGTTTTAATCGCTTTGAGTACATTGAAACTCCGGTAGGTGTCGCTTTGCACCACGCGTTGGGGGCTTTTGCGTGCAATTACGAGGAAAACAGGTCACAGTTTTTGGGATAAATCGAAGTGGTGTCGCCGCTGCACAATTACTACAGACATCCGGTGCTACTGTTACGGTTACAGACACACGCACCGCTGACACACTGTCAACAGAAATCGCTGCGTTAGACAACTCGCAGAATTCGGAGCAAGCCGGCAGCCCGTATCGAAAATTTTTGGGTGGACATCCGCCAGAATGCATCGCTGAAGCGGATTTTATAGTCGTCTCACCAGGGGTGCCACTTGAGATTCCAATTCTTTGTGAAGCGCGGGCACGAAACCTCCCGATCCTCGCAGAATTGGAAGTCGCTGCAAGCAGATGCACAGCACCGATTGTCGCAATCACTGGCACAAAAGGAAAATCGACAACGACACTCCTTACGGCAGCAATCCTAAAGGCTACCGACCGGTTCTCAAACGTGTGCGTCGCAGGAAACATTGGTGTCCCGTTGACAGCGGAGGTGCAAAACCTTACAGATAGAGACATCGTTGTGGTTGAGGCGAGCAGCTTTCAGTTAGAAAGTACCGTTACCTTTCATCCGAAGGTCAGTGTCGTACTGAATCTATCACGCGATCACTTAGACCGCCACAAAACGATGGCTGCCTATCGCGCAGCAAAACAGAAAATTACGGATAATCAGACACCTGCCGACTGGATGATCCTCAACGGTTCGGATCCAACTCTCAACGATTTCGCTGTATCAACAGCGGCGAAAGTCGTTTATTTTACTGACACGGGTCCACCTGAAAATTCGACGTTCCCAAGCGTGTTTCGAGATGGGACAGGACTGTTTACACTATTGGACGGTACCCGTAAGAAGGTGTGTGATGTCGCTGATAGCCCACTTCGCGGGGCACACAACGTACAGAACGTCCTCGCCGCAATTGCTGTTGGACTGATTTTCGGCGCGACGGAGCCCCAAATTCAGCAAGCACTACAGACATTTGATCGATCACATCCTGCACTATCTCACGCTTTTGAACCCGTGAGAACTTTGACAGGCATCGAATTCATAGACGACTCGAAGGCGACAAATGTCGCAGCAGTTAAGGCAGCACTCGAAGCAATCGAGAACTCAAACATTATCTTGATAATGGGGGGCTACGATAAGGGGAACGACTATACACCGCTACGTCAACTTGTTAAAGAGCGGGTCAAGACCGCTGTGATGCTCGGTGAATACACGCAACAGATTGAAAAAACCCTTGTCAATACCACAGATATAATAAACGCAAAAACAATGGCAGAAGCTGTGCAGCTTGCCTACAAAAATGCAGCACCCGGAGACATCGTCCTGTTGTCACCAGCAAATGCAAGTTTTGATATGTACACAGATTATAAGGCACGCGGTGCTGACTTTAAAGCAGCCGTTAATGCCCTTCAACCGATTTGATAAAAAATACGCAACAAACCGGCTCTTTGGATCTCAAGTAACACAAGGAAGGAAAAACGTCACGATGTTCCGAAGTTACCAGAATTCTTCCCGCAGCAGGAAGAATTTCAAGACGAAACGAAAACCTGGACCCTGGTGGACAAACACACGCGACTATTTTGAGCGTGAAAAAGAGCAGGAACCAATATTCGACACACTATCTCCGGGGAAACAGGGGCGAATGGACAAAGTGTTATTAGCAGTGACTCTCTGTCTCGTTGCGATCGGTGTTTTGATGGTATACAGCTCCAGCCATCTCCTCTCTTCCAGACACTATGACGGATACAGTTTCCGATACCTGCAAATACATATCATCGCATGTGTACTCGGTTTAGTCGGTATGTACATGGCTTCTTATCTACCTTATAAGTTTTATGCAAGATATGCGAACCTCTTTTTAATACTCTCTTTCGTCATGTTGTTATTGGTTTTCGTGCCAAGTTTAGGATCAAGTGTACAAGGGGCCGAAGGTGGGAGATTTCGACGTTGGATCCGTATCGGAAATTTACCGATCAACTTCCAACCCGTCGAACTTGCCAAAATAGCATTGGTCATACACGTCGCGAATTTCATCAGCCGTAACCCGGAACGCATTAAGAGCTTCTTTAACGGTGTACTTCCGAATATCCTGATTATTGCTGCCGCTTTTGGGCTTGTCGTAAGCCAACCAGATTTCGGGTCGGCGTTCTTGTTGGCAGTAACCGTATGCATCGTACTCTTTGTTGGTGGGATGCGTATCTGGCACGTGCTAACACTTTCTGGCATCGGCGTCGGGTGTCTCAGTTTACTCATCGCCCGAGATTCATATAAACTGAAACGACTCATGGACTATGTCGCAATGTTGAAATCGCCGGATGCAACCAATTACCAACTCACACGCTCACTCGATGCTCTTGAAGGCGGCGGTCTCCTCGGATTGGGACTCGATAGCAGCTTACAAAAAATCTCACGGCTGCCTTACCCACACACCGATTTTATCTTTGCCGTGTTAGGAGAAGAATTCGGCTTTATCGGTGCCGCAGCTGTAACAATCATTTTTATGTTATTTATCTGGCGAGGACTTCACATCGCCCGCTATACGAGTGACCATTTCGGATCCCTGCTCGCTATCGGTATCACAACTTTAATCGGTTTGCAAGCCTTTATCAACATCGGTGTTGTGACAGGCCTGCTACCGACGAAAGGGATCACGTTACCTTTTATCAGTTATGGCGGTTCGTCAATCGTTCTCAGCTTATTGAGTGTCGGCATCCTTCTCAATATTTCAAGGGGTATGAATCGGGAGACTGAATAAGACCCAATTAACCGATTATGTCAGATGGCGTTTCGATAGGTTCAACTATGGTTACTTCTAAACATTACGATACAAATATATCAGAGACAAGTCGTCATGATACAGCGGCACTCCAGCACATAGAAACGTCGAAGAGCGTCGTCATCGCCGGTGGCGGCACAGGTGGCCACATCTATCCGGCGATTGGCATTGCTCAAGCATTGCAACGCTTGGATGACACAGTGGACATTGTATTCGTTGGTGGTGCCGGCAAATTGGAATCAACGCTGGTCCCGAAACACGGTTTCCGTTTCCTACCTATTTCAGCCGCCGGTTTCCCGAGACGCATAACGCTCGAATGGGGGCCCGTAATCTGGAAGGCGATTCGTGGACTTACCCAATCTTTGCAGTATATGACGCAGCTGAAACCGGACATCGTTATCGGAACTGGTGGATATGTTTCCGGGCCAGTGCTTTTAGCTGCGCTCCTCCGTAGAATTCCGATAGTGATCCAAGAACAGAACGCTTCTGTCGGTTTAACGAATGGTGTCTTAGCACGCTGGGCGAAGGCAGTCTACCTCGCTATGGCATCTGCGCGCGAGAACAACGCGTTCCGACACACAAAACATATTGAGGTCACCGGAAACCCGATCCGGCCAGCCATCGCCGAATTTTCGAGAAATACCGAAACGTATAAGAAATTCGGGCTATCGCCAGACCTAAAAACTGTCTTTGTGATGGGCGGAAGCCAAGGCGCTCGGACGATTAATGAGGCTGTTGTTGCCGCACTGCCACACCTGCTCAAACTTGCTGGACAAATCCAAATCGTTCACCAAACCGGCGCAGATGAGGCAGCAATAGTTCAAAGCGAATATGAAAAACACACCGGATTAGACGGTAAGTTCTTACACTGTGTGCGTCCTTTCTTTGATACCGTTGAAGAAATCTACAGTATCGCCGACGTTATGATCTGCCGGGCAGGTGGAATGACTGTCGCTGAAGTCACCGCATGTGGTATTCCAGCCATCTTTATACCTTTACCCTCACAAACCGGAAACGACCAAGTCCTAAACGCACACAGTGTCGCCAAAGAAGGTGCCGCTGTCGTGTTGGAACAAGGAAAATTTACAATAGAAACGCTTGTCGAAAAACTGACCAGCACCCTACTCGACATAAATACGCACGAACGGATGGTTATCGCGAGCCGCGCACTCGGTAAGCCTCACGCCAGCGATGATATTGCTAAATCTATTCTTTCGCACGCTTAACGAACTTTTATTAAGGAAAAAAATGTTTGGAAAAACACGACACATACATATCATCGGTATCGGCGGTGCAGGTTTAAGTGGAATCACTGAAATTCTGCTCGATCTTGGGTTTCATGTAACAGGATCAGATATTCGGGAGTCATACACGACAGAACATTTGCGTAAACGCGGGGCGACTATCCATTATAAGCATGCCGCGTCGCACGTACACGGTGCCGATGTTGTCGTCATTTCGCCAGCGATTCCAGTCGATAATCCAGAACTTATTGCTGCAAAGGCTTCAAATATTCCAATCGTTAGAGGCGCAGAGATGCTCAACGAGATCACACGCATGCGCTATAGCGTAGCAATCAGTGGAACACACGGGAAAACAACTACCACCGCTATGACAGCGACAGTCCTTAGCAGCCTTGACCCGACGGTCGTCGTTGGCGGGAAACTCGTAGACGGCAGCCACGCCAGAACCGGTGAAGGCGATGTTATGGTCATTGAAGCAGACGAGGCTTACGGCTCTATCGAGATGTTCTATCCAACAGTTGCTGTCGTTACGTCCGTTGATGCGGACCACCTCGATTATTACAGCAGCGTTGATGAAATCGCCGAAACCTTTCTCAAATTCATTAATAAAGTACCGTTCTATGGTGCAGCGGTACTCTGCCTGGATTCGGAAAATATCCAAAAATTCATCCCAGGGATTAAGAAACGCTATATCACCTACGGTCTCGATACACGCGCGGATTTGATCGCCGAAGGGATTACCGTAGAAGGACCAACATCGCGCTATCGGGTCCGAAGAAACGGACATCTATACGGTGAAATTCATCTCAAAATGCCAGGACGGCACAACATCTCTAACTCCTTAGCAGCCATCGCTGTCGCCCTCGAACTTGATGTCCCATTTGACCGGATTCAAGAGAGTCTTGAGGCGTTCCAAGGCGTTCATCGCCGTTTTGAGATACTCGGTGAAGCAAACGATATCATCGTCGTTGACGATTATGCACATAATCCAGCGAAATTGAAAGCAGCACTCAGCGGCGCACGAGACGGCTACAAGCGCCGCATCATCGCAGTTTTCCAGCCACACCGATACCAACGCGTCAGAGATTTAGCAGACGAATTTGCCCGATCCTTTTATCAGGCAGATGTACTTATTGTTACATCAATTTACGGAGCAGGCGAGGTCCCTATAGAAAACGTTACCGCCGAAAAACTCGCAGAATCAATACAAGCACATGGACACCGACAAGTCCTTTATGTCCCGGATGCCAATGAGATTACCGATGTTCTCATAGACATAACGCAACCTGAGGACCTCGTGATTACATTAGGTGCCGGCGACATTAGTAAGATCGGACGTGAATTCTTAAAAAGGCTTCAGGCATCGAATTAAGTAAAAGGATCTCCTAAACTATCAGAACGCAGAAAAGAGGGTTCATTCTTGCGTAAGAAGCGTGGACAATATACTCGGCAAAACTCAATGCCACCACGGCAACTCGGTAAGCATCCGAATGCCAAAATATACCAGCTCCGGCGAATCGTTTTCACCATCGCTCTCCTATTGACTTTAGCGTTCATCACTAAAACGATCCTCAGCTTTTTCGGTGCTGAATATGTTTCGCTTGAACTTTCTGGTAATATGCATTATACTGATTTACAAATCTATGATGTCTTAGGCAAAAAACTACAAAATATCGTCACAGATTCTGAAGAACAGACAGCCACCTATCTGAAAAAAAACTTGAGTTATATAAAAGATGCCTACGTTACCAAAAATGTAATGAAACGGATGCTGACAATTGAAATTACCGAGCGTGCCCCGTTCGCGCTTCTGAGAATTAACCCAACGGACGGTAAAGATTATTCATTTTTTTTGGTAGATAGCGAAGGACATGTGTTAAAACATATAGATAAGGTTGCAACGAGTTCATCAATCCCTGAGGAATTCCGAAACATGGCTGTCCTCAGAGTCGTTAATGATACGTCACCGAAGGTCGGGACGGTCGTTAAGATATCTGAGCTCACCATCGGATTAAATATTCTGAAAACTGCCTTGCTTTTGGAACGAAGCCTTGCAAGACAGATCAAGAATATTGACGCAAGTGATCCACGGAAGATTAAACTCCGTCTCAATAATTTTCCAGGGACTGTTTGGCTCGCTGGAGATGCTGTCGAATCAGGACTGCATCACGTTGCGCTGTTCTTAAAACAGCAAAATACCTATGGACTTGAACTTATCAGTGTCGGAACCAAGCCAGAACACCTGTACTTAGATGCAAGATATGAAGATACAGTATACTTAGGCGGGTTGGCAGCACGTAAGAAAAACCAATAATCGTGTGCTATAACCAATAATATACGGTAATATTCCGAGGCTATCGCTTTTCAAGTTTGATGGAAAAGGAGGTGAAGCACTTAAATGCCAAAACAAAACATTATTGCTGGACTTGATATCGGTTCAAGCAAAATTTCGGTCATCGTTGCAAATACATTACAAGGAAGTACCCAGAAGATAGGAGTCATCGGTGTTGGACACGCACCCGCCGAAGGGCTTCGGGCAGGTGTTGTCGTGGACATCAACCAGACCGCCGAAGCAATCCGTAAAGCTATCTCTAACGCGGAATTGATGGCAGGTGTAAAGATAGACGCTGTCTGTGTCGGTATTTCCGGAGCACATATCATTGGACAGACTTCGCACGGTGTCGTTTCAGTCGCCAATACCGAGATTTCATACGAAGATGTTGACCGCGCAATGATCGCGGCGAAAGCGATTTCTATTCCTGCAGACCGAGAGATACTGCATGTTATCCAACAAAGTTTCGTCGTCGATGCTCAAGATCGTATTAGGGAACCCGTCGGTATGTCCGGGGCGCGTCTCGAAGCCTATGCTTACATCATTACAGGGGGCACTACGGCTATTCAGAATTTGCTTAATAGTATTGAAAAGGCTGGCGTGCCTATCGTAGAGACGCTTGTCGCCGCACCCCTCGCTGCGACACAGACAGTCGTTTCAAGAGATGAACGTGAAGTCGGTATCGCTCTCGTTGACATCGGAGACGGAACAACTGAAATCATCATTTACAAAGAAGATTCTATTCAACACACAGCAGTCATTCCAGTCGGCGGGCAGCACGTTACCAACGATATCGCACAGTACTTAAAAGTTACCCTCCCTGAAGCGGAGGCACTCAAACTTCATCGCGGTTGCGCTTGGACGGAATTGGTCGATCCGGCTGATGATAGAGCCATCCCCGTTACAAGCGATGCTAACCCACCACGGTTCATTGACCGTATCGAACTGGCAGAAATTATTGAATACCGAATGGCAGAAATCTTAGAAGTAATCGGTGAGGAATTAGGCGACATACCGCTTCCAGGTGGATTGATACTTACCGGAGGCACCGCCCTTATGGATGGACTTCAAGAACTCGCTGAAGCGATGCTGCAACTTCGCGTACAGGTCGGCTACCCGCGTGGGTTACAAGGATTAACGGATCGAGTAAACCACCCAATGTATGCCGCAAGTATAGGCCTCGCACTGTATGGTGAATCTTTGCGCCGTCAAGAACAGGAACAGAACGCTCGGCATCGTGAAAGGGGGGTCGGAAACTTCCTGCAACGTATCAAAGAATGGTTTGGATATTAAACCTATTGCGCGAACCGTTATATCCCATCCAAATGAGACGGGCAGGAATATTTGACTTAAACTTGCTTATAGCGTATAATTTAATGTGAAAACGCGAACCAACATCAGTTATGAAGGAACCTCGGTCTGGAGATTGAGGCTATATTGATGATAGGAGGAATTAGGTTGCTATGTCCATCTTATGGTAACTGAAATCCAATATGATAGAATTTGAACAAGAAGAATTTGAAAATTTACGCGCACGGATTAAAGTCATCGGAGTCGGTGGAGCAGGTGGAAATGCAGTTAAACGTATGATTGAAGCCGGACTCACCGGTATAGAATTTTATGCCGTTAATACCGATCAACAAGCACTATTGACCTGTCTCGGGGCAACCCAAATCCAGATCGGCTATAATACAACCGAAGGTTTGGGATCCGGAGCAAACCCTGAAATCGGCAGGAAAGCCGCTGAAGAGGATAGAGAACAACTTCAGGCGATTGTTGAAAACGCAAACATGGTCTTCATTACAGCAGGTATGGGGGGCGGAACCGGAACCGGGGCAGCACCCCTCATCGCTTCGCTTGCCTGCGAATCCGGCGCACTGACGATCGGTGTTGTTACGCGTCCATTTGACTTTGAAGGACAACGCCGCGCAGCATCCGCCGAAGCCGGACTTCAAGAACTCCGTGAAGCCGCTGATTCTGTGATCGTCGTCCCGAACCAACGGCTCATCGATACAATGGACAGAAAACTTCCGATACGAGAGGCTTTTCGTATGGGAGACCAGATCCTACTACACGGCGTCAAAAGTATCTCTGACATCGTTACCGAATCCGGCGAAATTAACGTTGATTTCGCGGATGTTGAGTCCATCATGCGAAATGCTGGAAGCGCATTGATGGGAATGGGACACGCAACTGGCGATAACCGAGCACACATCGCCGCAGAACAAGCCATCAGTTCGCCACTCCTCGAACAGACCAACATCGCCGGGGCTGTCGGTATGATCGTTAACATTACCGCACCCCCTGATTTTATGATGTATGAACTTGACGAGGCAATGCAGGTTATTAAAGACACCGCACCAGACGCACAAATCATCTTTGGTCTCGTTTACAAAGATGAATTGGAACTCGATGATGAAGTCCTCGTAACTGTCATCGCCACCGGATTCGATACTATTGCCGATAATAGATACGCACTGGGAACTGGATCCCCACGGGCTAGCAGTGGCGGCAGAACCTCGCGATACGATGACGCAGATGTTTATCAAAGACAACCATCGACGCCAGCCGAACAACGTACAGCAGGCGGCGGCAGATCCCGGCCCGGAGGCGGTAGAGCACCCGCTCGTAGAACGAACACATCGACACACGCACCAGAACCCAATCCCGAACCTGCTGAAGACGAAGAGCATGAGCCACAAGGTAGAGGACGGAGACCTGCCAGAGGACGAGAGCAAAGCGCACGACGGCGCGACACAGATTGGGAAATTCCGGCTTTTTTGCGCGTCAACTCAAAAAACCGGAACGATAAATAGGTATCAACGCTATCTGTCTCCTATCATATACGCTTTTTATCATAAAAACGACTGAAATTTCTTGTTTGAAATCTCAGAACTTGGTTTGAAACCCATTTGTGTTTTTATAACACAAAGGGTTCGGTTCGTTTTCACATATTTTTCGCCACTGGCGCGTTGGTTAAGCGCGCCACACCCTTTTATAGCTCGTAGGTGCCTCGCTCAAGGCACACTTTAGTAATACTCAAAACAATGCTCAACTTACGTCAACACTACCAACACCTGCACAGTCAGGAACACGGTGCGCAGAATAATTTCAGAAAACCTAACAGGTTCGCACTTGTCTATCCGAGCACCTACGAACTTGGCATGTCAAGTCTCGGCGTTCAGGTGATCCATTCTATTCTCAACAGCCGAGCGGATACCGCTTGTGAGCGTGTTTTTGTCCCAGAATCTAATTATATTCAGAAACTTATCACTCAGCAAAAACCGCTTTTCTCCTTCGAAACGCAAACCCCACTTAACCAGTTTGATGTCATCGGGTTTTCAGTCTCCTTTGAATCCGATTATGTGAACATCCCGCGTACCTTGCAGCTTGCGAATATACCACCGCTTGCCGAAAAACGGACAGAATGGGACCCCCTTGTCATCGCAGGCGGTATCAATATCTCTTACAACCCAGAACCGATCACTGATTTCGTTGATGTTTTCGTTGTTGGAGAAGCCGAACATACCATCCATCAACTCATGGATCACTTTAACGAATGGAAGAAGGCTCGCGCCGCAAAGCATGCGTTACTCGAAACATTGGCGACTGTTCCAGGGCTTTATGTACCGAGTTTTTACGACGTAACCTATCGCGATGACGGCACTATCAATGCAGTTACGCCAAAACCGGGTATACCCCCGCGTATTCGTGCCGGTGCCGTCCCAAAACTCGACGATGTCGAAACTTGTACACACATTCACACACCGAATACTGAATTCGCGAACGCACACCTCATCGAAATCGTGCGCGGATGTGGTAGGCAATGCCGTTTTTGCGTCGCCGACTATGCCCGTCGATGGCCCCGACACCGTTCTGTAGAAAGCACACTTACACTCGCTGAGCGCGCACGCGGGATTACGGACAGGATCGGACTGGTTGGTGCTTCTATCTCTGACCATCCACAAATTGATGAAATCGCATCAGGACTCGTTGCACGCGGGTTCCGCATCTCTTGCGCCTCACTCCGTGCCGAAACCGTCCGCGCCCCACTACTCGATGCACTCGCAGACAGCGAACAAGGCACCATTACTATAGCACCTGAAGTCGCCACTGAAGACCTTCAGAAGGTCGTCAATAAAGCAATTCCCCGCGAGCGACTCTATTACATTTTTGAAGAAGCATTGAAGCGGGATATCCTCAACCTGCGACTCTATTTTCTGATCGGTGTGCCACACGAAACACCGCAAGATGTCCAAGCTATCGTTGATATGGCAAAGGAGATGCGCACCATCGTACTCCCACACGCAAAACGAACCGGAAGAATCGCACGTATCAGTTTCACGATTTCACCGATGGTGCCAAAACCGCATACACCTTTCCAATGGGTAGCGATGGAACCTCCGAAAACCATCTCTCGGAAACTCAATTTTCTTAAACGTGAAATTAACCAACTCGGCAGTATAAAAGTCGGCTCTGCAAGTGCCAGACTCGCACACCAAGAAGCCGCCTTCGCACGCGGCGACCGACGGCTCGGAAAAGTTATCTTGGAACTCGCAAACGGCGCATCATGGAACCAAGCCTTCCGAAAACACGGGTTAATGCCACACTTTTACGCTACGCGCCAACGTCCACTCCATGAAGTCAACCCGTGGGACCACCTTGACCTAAACGTTAAACCCCAATTCCTACAACTTGAATTCAACAAACACGAAAAAGGGTTTATGACCAGTGAATGCGATACGACCGTCTGTAAGAAATGTGGTGCCTGCTAAAAAGAAGCCGTCAGCCATCGGAAACCATCGGCTGCCAGCATATTAAGTTATTAACCTTCAGCCGTCAGTAACGACCAGTGGCAGTAACAACAAAGATACTTGCCACAAGTTCAACAACTGACAACCGACTGCTGACAACTCTTAACAAGGAGGAACGCACTGTGCTCAAATTTGAACAAGTTATACGCGGGCTTGTCGCTATATGCGTCCTGTTCTCACTCACAACTGCTTTGTATGCAGGACTCGATGACGAATCCCTCGTTTTGTATCTCTCTTTTGATGAAGGAAAAGGTGATAATGCTGCAGACAGTTCCCTGCATGGCCACGATGGCGAGCTTATCAAAAGTCCAACATGGGTAGATGGACAGTTCGGCAAAGCGTTAGAGTTTGATGGAACGAAGCAACAGCATGTAAAGGTACCTATCAATGATACTTTGCAATTAAGAGAGCAATTCTCGATCGCTTTCTGGGTTAAGCGTGGCGATACCCAAATTCGGGATTGGAATTACATGGTGACAGCAGGGACCTTGAAGTGGGCATCAATTTTAAACAGAGGGGACAGCAAAACTTATTTCTGGTCGACATCCGGTGGGGGTTGGGCACAAAAAGCCGTTAGTGACGACATCCAACCCGAAGATTGGGTACACCTCACGGTGACCCACGACACAGACTCCGAAATCGTTATCTACAACGACGGAAAAAAAGCAGGGGGCGGTGCCAAACCTCCACCCGTTGATGAAATTGACGGTTCCGTTATGGTCGGTGCACGACACCCCGGCGAGGAATTTTTCACCGGTGTCATTGACGAGGTATTTGTCTTCAATCGAATCATCACTGAAGCAGAAGTCAACGAAATTATGAGCGGTGATTTTCTACCGGTGGAACCCGCAGAGAAACTTGCAACAACATGGGCGAGCATTAAAACTGATCGCGACTGACCCTTTATCCAGACTGTTCTTCGTAGGGACGAGGTTGCCTCGTCCCGAAAAACTTATCGATTTGAACCGGACAGAAAACCAGCACATCACATCGCATATATCCTATTATAAGGAAACCAAAATGGATTTCAGTTGGTTTGGAATCACTGTTATTGATATAGGCATCGTAAGCATCGGAATCATCGGATTCGCTTGGCTCTTCCGAAGAATCGCTATCCTTGAGCGAGAAAATGGAAGATTACAAGCGGAAAATGGAAGACTACAAGCGGAAGTGGATAGATTCACAAAAGAAGTGGATAGACTCACGAAAGAGAATCAAGATATTCGACAAGAGTTCAATATTTTAGCAGCACGATACACCGAAATCAAAGAGATGCTTACGCTGCTTCTCAAGCGCGAAAATTTTATCCAATAAACTGGAATTTTTATAGACTGTATCTAACGCGACTTAAAATTGAAAAACGCGCTGACTCTAACGCAACAGACTATAGGGCGGTGCAAACGCTGTCCTTACATTGGAGGAAAGCGTATGCTAAAATATCCCACCATATTGATCTTCCTCGTTTCTTTTTCATATACCACTTTATCCGATACACCTTCTGAAAAGTATTACAAAAGTGCCACCACCTACCATACACAAGGCGAATTCGAGCAGGCTGTCGCCGAATACAAGAAAGCCATCGCACTTGACCCAAATTCCCCGATCCTCTACAACAAACTCGGTGTTGCCTATTCCGAATTAAAGCAATACGATGCCGCACTCGACGCTTACCGGAAGGCACTCGCGTTGTCTCCTATGGCGGCTGAACCCCATTATAACATCGGCTTGGTTTACCTCAAACAGGGTGACCTCCCTCGCGCCGCCGAGGCGTTTAAACACGCTATCACCACAGACCCTAAATGGGGTGATCCGTACACCGGACTTGCTGAAATCCACTTGAAACAGGGCAATTTTGAAGACGCCGCACGCGCCTACAAAGATGCCATACGCCTTAATCCGAAAGATGCCGCTCCCGTTTTAGGGTTAGGTAAAACCTACGCAAAGCAGGGACACTTAGATACGGCAACCACCACTATTCAGAAAGCGATTGAAATTCAGGTGGACAATACGGAGGCATACTATCAACTCGCCCAGATTTACATCAAACTCGGTAAAAAAGAGAAAGCCGCATCGGCGATGGCGTTTTTTAAAACCCTCAGCCAAACGGATCCACTCCTTGAGAAAGCCGAAATGTGGGTCAAAAAGCATCCTGATGACGCGAGAGGCTACAATAACCTCGGTATCGTCTACCTCGCTCGCCGCCGTTTTGCTGATGCCGTTGCGAACTATAAACACGCGATCTCTCTCGCACCCGACTTAGCAACTGCACACTACAACTTAGGACATGCATACCACAAGCAAGGGAAAATTGAATCCGCTATCGCAGCGTATCAGCAGGCACTCGCTGTTGATACAGACCTCGCAATCGCACATAATAATATCGCAGTCTGCTATACAGAATTGAAGACAAATTTGGACAAGGCTCTCTTCCACGCACGGACAGCTGTCCGTCTGGCTCCCACAGATGCGAATTATTGGGATACGCTCTCCGAAATCTGTGACACACTCGGATTACAAGATGAGGCACAGCATGCCCGCGAAAAACAGAAAGCGTACGCCGACGAACAATGAGATGCCTCTGTTGTTGCATTCCCCTCTTCTTCATTCTGATGACTTCTGCGACTGCCGAAGTCAAATTTGTTGATGCGACTGCCATCGCAGGTATCACGTTCCAACACGTTGATGGCAGAACCGGCGAAAAATTCCTCATAGAAACCCTCGGATCCGGGGCACTCTTTTTTGACTTTAATGCCGATACGCATCTCGATCTCTATGTCGTGAACGCTACGTCTATCCCACCGCCTACGCCTAACACTGAAAAAACATCACAAGCACAACTCCCACGAAATACACTCTATCACAACAACGGGGACGGCACTTTTACCGATTTTACAGACAAAGCAGGCGTCGGTGACATCGGCTACGGTGTCGGATGCGCCGCCGCGGATATTGACAATGACGGCTACCCCGAAATTTACGTAACCAACTACGGACGTAACACACTCTACCATAACAACGGAGACGGCACTTTTACGGATATTACACAACAGGCTGGGGTCGGTGATGAACGCTGGGGAACCAGTTGTGCTTTCCTCGATTACGATGTAGATGGAGATGTTGACCTATACGTCGTTAACTACATGAAATTCTCTATTGACGATAACCAATGGTGGGAAACGCGCGGTATCAGAACCTATTGTAGCCCTACGGATCAGATTGCTGGCAGCCACTTTGTCAGCGAACCTGACATCCTCTATCGCAATAACGGCGATGGTACTTTCACGGATGTCACGGAAGCCTCTGGGATTTCACACCGCGCGCTCGGTCTCGCTGTCGCGATCGGCGATTATGACAACGACGGTTACCCAGACCTTCATATTGCCAACGATATGGAAGCAGATTTTCTCTACCGGAACAACGGCGATGGCACCTTTACTGAGGCTGCCGACCTTACCGGCACAGGCTATGATGGGAACGGGTTTCCCGGAAGCGGTATGGGCAGCGCATTCGGTGATTACGATAACGATGGCTATCTGGATCTCGTTGTCAGCAATGCTTCTTCACTGCCAGTGGTCCTCTATCAAAACGAAAGTGCCGCTTTTTTTACGGATGTCTCTTTTACAGCAGGAATTGGCGCAGTGACGCTCCCCTATTTTAAGTGGGCAGTCGAATTCTTCGATTACGACAACGATGGACTTCTCGACCTTTTTGTTGCCAATGGACATCTTCAAGAAAACATCGCATTGTTCTCAGACAGCACGTATCCGCAATTTGATTTGATTTTCCGTAATGCGCGCCAACAAGATGGCACTTATCACTTTACGGATGCCTCCGCTGAAATCGGGTTGGCACAACTGTCTAAGAAGGTTAGCCGCGGCGCAGCGTTCGGCGACTACGACAACGACGGCGATATCGATATCTTTCTCAACAACTCCAATCAACCTCCAACACTCCTCCGCAACGAAGGCGGCAATCGTAACCATTGGCTGACAATCCAACCGATTGGCACACAGAGCAACGCATCGGGAATCGGAACAAAGATAATCCTAAAGGCGCGGGATTTGTCTCTTTATAAAGAGGTCCGCAGCGGTGCAAGTTACCTATCGCAAAGCGATCTTCGCGTCCATTTCGGACTCGGGAAACGGACAGAAATCGACACCCTCGAAATCCACTGGCAGAGCGGACACATAGAACAGTTTTCTAATCTAAAATCAAACCAAATCCTCCGCATCAAAGAGGGACACGGAATTGTAGACAATCAAGGAATAAGATAACAATGACCCCTTGTTTTCCTTGAAATTGATTGCAGATGTGCATATAATTGATTTGAAGTCATTACCAATAGGAGAAAAAACAATGGACATCTACATTAAAGTAAAAAACTTCGGTCCCATAGAAAAGGCAGAGATAGACCTGCGTCCGCTGACTGTATTCGTCGGTGAGAGTAACACCGGCAAGACGTATCTCGCCGCGCTCATCTACGCATTACACAAACATTTTGGGGGTATCCCACAATTTCCTTGGGCAGACTTTGTTGCTTCCCATTTTAGTTTTCTTTACCGTTCGCGAGACGGTTACCCACAAAGTCAGCGGGAGGCGTTAGAACAAGACATATTAGAGGCACTCGAAAAATTAAACACGCCTGAGCGTCCGTTTAAATTTTCTGATTTACCCCAACAGATAACCACTCGGTCACAGTCTATACTCACAGATCAGGAAGGCTTCCCAGACGAACTTATACGGTGCTTCGACTTTGAGACTGTTTCTAAGTTAATTCGATTCACCGGCAGCCAAGACAACCCGATGAAAGTTTCACTGTCGGTTCGCGAAGGCAATCAAAAGTATTGGGATTTTGAGATGCAAGCCGCTGGATCCGCTAAACCCACTATAACCGGGCATATCAACCCAGACATGACTCTCCTCGCCCCAAACGACGCAAGGCGTAAAACTGAGTTGCATGAGATACCCGATGTTGAACGTCTATTTCGGACCTTACATGCCCGTCGGTGGAGAAGTTCGGATTCATACTACTTGCCTGCCGCTCGGAGCGGCATCATGCAAAGCCTCGGTGTGATCAAACTTTCTCTCATCAAGCGGACGACGCGCATCGGTTTAGATCGCCTTGAATCATCTACATTTTCCGGAATGATAGCGGATTTTCTGGAGTGGGTCATCAGTTACACGGAAATCGGCACATCATCGAGCAGCATACGTCGCGCCGCTGAACAACTGGAGACGGATCTGTTGGAGGGTAGAATAGAGGTTAAACGCTCCACGCCAGAAGCGTATTCGGAATTTCTATACCGTCCAGATCAAGGGAAAGAGACACTGCGGATGAGCCACGCCTCGGCGATGGTATCTGAACTTGCACCTTTAGTTTATCTTCTGCAAGGTATCATCGGACCAGGGGACTTGATCATCATTGAAGAACCTGAATCTCACCTACATCCGGGTGCACAAACCAAAATTGCGCAAACCCTTGCCCGTTTGGTCAGAGCCGGTGTTCGCGTCCTGATTACAACACATAGCAACTATCTCCTCCAACAAATCGGAAACCTAATCCGCGAAGGTGAATTGCAGAAGCTCGGAGAATCCACAAGTGAATCAGCAGACTACCTGAGAAAAGAAGAGGTCGGCGCGTGGCAATTCTATAAGAACGAACCGGTCACAGAACTCCCCTTTGACCTTGTTGAAGGTATAGAGCCAGAGGATCATTTGGATATAGCGGAGGACCTCTATAACCAGTCCGCAGGACTCCAAAACAGAATTGAGCAAACCAAAGCGAGCGATGCGGTTGAATCTGAATAAAAGTCTTACCCACATTCAAGAGCAGGTATCCTCAGACAGCCTCACGAATTCATGCAGTGGAGAAGGCTGTCAGGTATACCTTACCGACATACCCAGCCAGAAGGTCATAATAGATGTAGAGAAAGAATTTGACGCACGTGGAGAGAGCGGAAAACGGTGTGACCGGATGCTATTTTACGACAATGATGCTAAAAAGACCTTCATAGCGGTTCCAATTGAACTCAAAAGTGGTAAAGCCGAGGAATCAGATGTCCGCGAAAAATTAGAAAACAGTTTGAAATTTGCCGCTACTATCGCTCCGAATCGAAAGGAAGGTGGAGAAACCGTCTACGTTCCAGTGCTGTTCCACGGACGGGGCATTAACTGGACGAATCCAAGACATCGACAACAATTTACAGTGAACTTCCAAGGTAAACCCCTGCAGATTTTGATAGGACGTTGTGGTAGAAAAAGAAACCTCGCTAATCTACTATCCGAGGCAGGTTATCTCTGACTTTAAACAGAGAACCGTCTCTTTAATTCTAAACGTTCTCTAAATAGGCGAAAAGTGAAGTAGTTGTTACGGCTACAAACCAACAAGCCAATTAGCTAACGATGCGACTTGATCCGGCTCTGTTAAGTTAGCTGCATTTTTCAGAGTGCCTTCCTCGAGTTGGTTCCAAATTTCTCGTGCCATGCTGTCAACGATAACTGCCGGAATAAAAAAGAGATCTGGCGATAGATTCACATTAGCAAAAGCGGTTTTGATACGTGTTAAGGCAGTTTGAGCAGTTTTCCAATGTTCATCTGCCCCTGCTGGATCTATTCCACCCTTCAACTCTCCAAAGGCAATAAACTTCTCAGGTATTCTGTAAGTTGCAGGTTTCACTTCATCTGGTGTACAATGGAGTAGACACATGTCTATGTTTTTTCCTACAAGCGGAATTGTACGATTGTAAACCAGTGTTCGTATTTCTTTGTCCTTTTTCCAACTGAGTCCTTTGAGACTCAATTCTATGTCCGCATCGTCGCGTGTCCCGTCGATCCACGTGTTACTCGCAGCATTAAGCCACTGATAAGTTGTTTCGGTTAGTGTCAGTGCAGAAATGATAGCTCGATTAACTTTTCTTTCTGCCAGTTTCCCTGCGATATTTCGCATTGAGCCCCTAATGAATCTCCGCGTGTCAACAGAAATCTGTAGACCAGTTCCTCAACAAAATTCGTCCCTGCTGGCTCTAAAAATTTCTCTATAAAACTTTGAATAGCAATTGTTTTATCGGTTTCATTTGTATGTGTAGTTGCTTTTTCTGAAAATCCAGACGCGGTTAGTAGGGCAGTTCGTATTCCCTGAATATCAAGCAGTTCGCTAGGGCGTTTAGCACGCATAGCTGAAATTTTCAGAGCACGCGCTTGTTCTACAAAAGGGGACGCTTGCCGACTTCTTTCCAAAGCCAAAGCAACGAAACCGGCGCGAATTTCCTCGGGAGCAGTTATGAGGTCGGTACTGGTGGATAAATGTCGGCGATATGGCACTATCTCTTTCTCCAGACATATACGCATTTCCGAAGGGGTACCCGCCCATACGTTCCCATTTGCTGACTGCTGTTTCCTTTCTTGCCGGGGACAACAAGGATCTTTTCCACCTCAAAACCGAGGGACCGCGCAACGTCGGATAAAATCGTGTCTACCGAGATGCTTACACCCGCATAGCGTACGTTATCGTTTACCATGAAAAGACGCGCATTTGGCTTTAGGACGCGAGCGCATTCGCCGATGACACATGCCATTTCAGAGAAATATCCGCGAACCATCCTTGGGATGCCACTGTTGTTTAAATTGCCGGATGCCTTTTCATGTTCAAGATAGGCATATATTGCCTGTAGTAGTTTTTGCTGACTGGCTGCTTCTATAAATGGATTCCACTGCGGACAGATTTTCAAGAGATCCTTTTCTCTATTTTCTACAGTACAACTGAGCATTTCTTGCCGTAAATCAGAAACTTCTGTATGTGTCAATCCTAACATCGCGAGTTCAAGTGCATAAGTCCGCGTGTAATCGTAACGGTTACAATACGGTGGAGAAGTCATAACTGCACCGTAAGCAGCCGTTTCAAGTGTTGGAAGAATCTCAAGACATGAACCTTTGAATAACCTAATATCCTTCGCTGTCTGTTTAACAGGAAAAAGCGTTAGAGGGGTCTCAGCATTGCGGATATCCGATAAAATTTCTTTGAGCTTAGCGGTTATAGCAGCATCAAAAGGAAGGATTTCACCTTTGTCGAAAGCCTTTGTCCCAGGTCGTCTCTTACCTGATCGAGCATCCCAACGCAAATACTGTCCATCTTTTCGGGTGTAACTGATGCTTTCTAAAATACACAGTAGTGCGAATTGCAGAATCGTCTGGATTTTCTCATTTTCTTCATGGAGTGCCCCTCTATACCTTTCGATTGTCTCCACTGTTTCTTGCGGATAGGCGTTCTCTGTGATTCGGATTGTACTGAATGGCACCCTTTCTCGACATTCGTTCCAAGGAAAAGAGGTTATCCAATGCTCAAGTGTAGCGAGATCATCCGACGACATTTCTCTTTCAGACAAAAGGCGTGCGTGGATAATCTCTTGTCCGATAGGCAACAATTCTATACCATCGGCAGGGATTCCTTGAGAACTTGCGGCAAACAGCGTTGTGCCTATCCCAGCAAACGGATCGAGCACCTTTTCTGATATTTGTCCATCGTAACTACTGAGGAAATATTCAACAAGGGGGACTGAGAAGGCTTCTTTGTATTTGTACCAACTATACGCAGGTTTATCCTTATTTCCTTGAAAACTCACAATTTTCCGCGACAAGAAGGGAGATACTGAGAATTGTGCTTTGAAATCCTCAGTAAGTTCAGCATCAAGCACGGCGACTTGTTCACGGAGTTCAGCACTTCGTGATTGGGTTTTACTGTTTTCAGGAGTCATAAACGTCCTTACGCATCGTCACCGGGGATATCTGGCCAGTTATGTTCCGGTGAATACCCCAAATCGTCTTTTGCCTGCTGCCACGAAAAACGGGAATCTGCACGTCCAGCGACAGCGTTGTACGCGCCATAGTTTACGGTTTCCGTCTCAATCGCACAAGCAACACACTGCGCAACATCTCTCGGATCCACATAAACGAACCAAGGACCCGTTACAACATCAGGTGCTGACGGACCGGGATTTTGCCCATCTCCTGCGATAACACCCGGACGGACATGAATTACGTCCAATCCACGTGCCTGATGATACGCTGCACCGATCTGTTCACCGAGATACTTCGCCAACGAATAGTAGAGGTCCCCCGGACCGAACTGAAAATCGTCGTTGACCTCGTAAGGCAGTTTGGCACTCGGCGCAGGAGGGCACGCCGAGATACTCGAAATATTCACCAATCTCCGAACACCTTGCTGAACACAGGCTTCTGCAACATTCCATGTCCCCTTCACCATCACATCAGCAAACAAGGAAGCAGGTTTACCGGACCGTCCGCGTACCAAGGCGACGAGATGCACAACCGCATCCTGATCCGTACACGCTGTTTCAATTTCAGAAGCATTCGTCACATCCGCTTTGATAAAGGTCGTGTTTTCAGGTATATGCGCTGGTTCAACAATGTCGGTAAGCGTCAATTGGTACGTGCCGTGCAACCGGTCAATAATAAATTGTGCTAAATATCCACTCGCACCGGTAATCAAAACTTTTTCAATGGTTGCCATCGGTTTCCGTCCTCGTAGGATTTAGACAAACGGTGGGTTCTCATAGAGTGCCACGTTGTAACCGACAAGAAAGGCATCCCCACTCTGGACTGTCGGTGCCCGCAGGCTACCACTACGACCAAGGACCGCTTTCAGGATCGGTTCTTGTGTCTCCTCAGACGGCACGAAAGTTTCAACGCGCTTCCCTTTCGCGACAACGATATGCTTCGCACTGCCCATTAAATCCCATACCGCTTCGGCATCCATCCGTTCTTTTCGAGCGTCCGTACGGTTTTCCGCTTGTAAGTTATGTGTGTCAAGAAACTCTTGCACTTTTTTACATGAGTTTCAGCTGTTCCGAAAATAGATCCAATCGATCATTTTTTATTTTCCTTATGGTTCGGTGAAGTGGGGTTTCCCCAACGGATTTCAAGGATCTTTCCATCTATCCGCTTTCTATACGGACGAGGAGACCTCGCCCCTATGTGTTCCAAGCTTCGCGCTTTTCTAATTCAACTCTTCCACGTTAATAAATCTGCCAGTACCGCGGCTTTGGACCGCAGCATCAATCAACGCGAGGGTTTGGACTGCGTCAGCGAAAGGCGACCGAATGAGTGACCTGTCGCCTGTTTCAATGGCACACAGCCACGCGCCGGTTTTATCTAACTCCAAACTGTTCTCACCAACGACCGGTTCGTTGACGATTTCGCCGTTAAGATAGCCGTGAATGGTACTGTCTGTCATATTTGCGTGTAGCCGCAGGTGCGGTCCGAGGACTTCAACTTCAAAACAAAATCTTTCCGTCCCACAATGGTTCGTATGTGTCCCGAAAACGCCGTTATCTAATTGGTACGTCATCTGGATGGCGTTTTCCGCGTCGAATTCTGTCCGCTCTAACGCCATATTTTTCGTTGCGAGTGCATGCGCCTGTACCGGTTTCGGGTTCCCCATAACGAACCGTGCACAATCCAAGACATGCACCGCCTGTTCCGGTAATGGACCGCCACTAATCTCAGACTTCAGAAACCACGACGGCATTCTGAATGTGAGGTAATAGTCAATCGTACAGACCGTCCGAACAAGATGTATCGTCTCTGTCGCGATTAACGTTTGCAGCCGCTCATAGAGCGGATGGTACCGGAGTTGGAATCCGACAGCAGCGATAACACCCACCTCCTCAATGCACGCGAGGCATCTCCTGCCTTCAGCCATATTTAGAGCAGGCGGTTTTTCGATCAACATCGGAATACCGCGATCGCACGCCATCTGAATCGGTTCAAATCGGACAGGCGGTGGTGTCGTCACCACCACCCCGTCCATCTCTACATCAAAAAACGCACCTAATTCGGTCGTCGCGAGTGCTGTGTCGGCATCCATCGCAAGTTCACGGGCCGCGTCAAGCCGCACATCATGCACCGCAACGACGCGTCCACCGTAGTCGGCTACCGCTTTATGGTGATGCCCCCCCATACGCCCCGCACCGATAATGCCTATCGCTAACGATTTTTTAGAATTCATTGTATTTTGAGGGTTCCCCACGTTATGGTGAGTTTGTCTTTCGGTTCAACAGCCATCGGATCCCGGCCACCGTAAATCTCGAGTTCGTCGATCCGCGTGCCAGCGTTCGTTCGGACATGGATGCGGAGCCATCGAGCCGCTACATCATCAAAAGTGAATTCAGTCGTCTCGCTGACGGGGTCCCCTTTGTGCGTGTAGACTTTCTCCCACGTATTCGCTTCGGAATCCGGGTCAGCCTTCGTTGTTGCAACAAGGACATCAAAATCCACTGCCATCCTGTCAAGAAAACCTTGCGAATGATCGCTACCGAAAATAATACGATTCACATTCGCAACATCACCAATATCAACTTGTGCCCAACCCGGTATTGTTCCGATAATCCAACTTCGGCAGTTGTTATAAAAACCGTCGTTGAGATATTCGGTGCAGTGCCGTTGCGGACACCAGCCCGCTATAGAAGAAGATGCCTCCGCTTTCGCATCCTTCAAAAGTGCTAAGTTCGGTTCATTGTCTCGGACTGTCGGTACGAATTCGGGTCCCGGTCTACCCCCAGCTTCACACGCGTCCGTTGCAGCTTTGATGTCCTGTTCCTTGAATTCGTAGCGTCCAAACTTCTCAGGTCCCTGATCTTCATCATGCAGTGCGAAGACAGCAGACGTGCTGATTAGCACCACTATCAACGCAAACCACCCATAATTTACCCATCTCATCGTACGTTCCTCCGTTTCTGAGCTTCCACTTGGTGTCAATATTAGCATAAATGGAAAATTATTGCAAAAAGTGGTGTCAATTTGATGTCCGATAAAAACGATGAAACGCCTCTACCGATGACTGATTCCATAACTGACAATCCTTGTCAAATTTACTTGCATTCTTAACAGATTTATAGTATAATTAACAATAGAGAATTCCCTATTTGGTAAAACAAAATTCGGCTTCAGAATACATCGAAATAGGAGACCCCATGCGATCCCAAGACGTTATTGAACAGCAGTACCACAAAGCCGTGGACGCACTCGTCGAGAAGGTTGAAAAGGATCCCTATATCCTCGCCGCCATTGTCGCTGGCAGCTTCTCTTACGCACAAGTATGGGAGAAATCGGACCTCGATGTCGAACTCATCGGTAGAGATGCGATTCGCCCGACACAATCTTTCTTTTCGCTCGTCGAAAACGGCGTAAACATCCACGCCAACATAACGCCACGAAACGCTTTTAAGCAGTCGATAGAAAGCGCGCAACAAGGTTCTTTTATGCACTCTTATTTCTCGCACAGCACGCTCCTTTTTTCACGGGATGCCTCCATCCAAGAGTGGTACGACAAAAACGCGAACCTCAATAACATCGGCGAACGTGATAAACAATTTCAACTTCTCAACGTCATTGCTGGTACTTTGCCGAGCCTCATCTATGCCGAAAAACAGTTTTACGTCAATAAAGATTATCTCACCTGTTTCTTATCGCTCCTAAACGTCGTACAGGAGTTAGCACGCATAGAGGTACTCCTGAACAATGAAATCCCAGCCCGCGAGGTCATCCAGCCCGCACTCCGGTACAACTCTGACTTCTTTGATCGTGTTTATACAGATTTTATCAACCGCGAAAAAAACGAACCGGTCCTTCAGGACGCGCTTGATACGATTAACGGCTACCTTGATGAACGGCAATTTATTTTTCAACCCGTTCTCGACTATTTGGCTGAGCAGAAAACGCCGCGTTCCATGACCGAATTGAACGCCGACTTAGGACGCGGATTACACAACAGTGAAGGCATACCAGAATTTGATGAAGAATCGCTCGATCTGGTCTGCCAGTGGTTGGCATGGAAAGGGATCGTCAAGCAGGTCGCGATGCCGATGAAACTCACTGTGAAAAGCCAGATTGCCGTCGAAGAACCCGCCTACTATTATGACAGAACGGATGCAAAACAAGATCAAATGCGTCTGAAAAGTGATATTCACGCACAGATCCAAAACGCAGTTGAAAGTATAACAGACAGACTCGAACAGGATCGATACATCCTCGCGGCAATCCTCACCAGCAACCTCGCTGAAGACAATGTCTGGGAAAAAACAACCGTTCAGATGACCCTAATCCTCCGAGATGGAACAAAATTCAAGCAGCGGCAGTTTCAATTAATCGAAGAAGGTATCCCGATCCGTGTCCAACTCTACACCCGCAGCGATTACAGGAAACTGCTCGACAGTACCCTACAAGGCAGCACACTCCATTCGATCCTCGCCGAAAGCCGCGTCCTCTTCTCTAAAGACAGTCTCTTTTCTGTAGATGGAGACGCGAACTTCAGCGTCGGTGATCCGTCCTACTTATGTGTCGCAGAACGCGATATGCACTCACAACTCTTCAACGCCGCCGCCATGGCAACGACAATACTCGCAAAAGCCGAAAAGTGGTTCCACCTCAAGCAGGATTACGATTACACTTTTCTCTATCTAACTTATATGGTCAGGCAATTGGCACGTATTGAGGTACTCAAGCATAGCGAAACACCACGACGGAAGGTTATCTATCAGGCACTCAAACACAATCCGTCTTTTTTCAACACCGTTTTCACAGACCTGATAGACAAACCGAAAGATGAGGCGATGCTTCGAGACGCGCTTGAACAGGTAGACATGTATTTGGAAGACAACTTACAGATATTATTCAAACCGCTCCTCGATTTCTTAGAGGAATCAGGCGAAGAACGCACGATAACCGACATCTATATGCATTTCGGTAAACGCGGACTCGCACTGGAATTGGCATGCGAATGGCTCGCGCAAAAAGAAATCATAGAGCAGTTCTCCGCACCCGTCCGATTAACAAAGGACAGCCAAACCTCGGTAGAGGAACCCGCATATTATTTCGATGCAAATAACCCGTTCTTATAGGCACAAATAACTCGTTCCGATTTTGCCTTTAAGTACGTTAAATTAATAGATGTCCATTCGGATATATCGGATAAAAAAGTAGCCATTTTACCCCACTAAACCCTAAAAATCCACCGTAGGAGGCATGCATGAGACAGACTGTCGCCGTTAAAGGTGCACGTGAAAACAACCTAAAAGATATTGAACTTGAAATCCCTCGAGACCAACTCGTCGTCGTTACCGGTATCAGCGGTTCCGGTAAATCCTCATTAGCGTTTGATACTGTCTACGCCGAAGGACAACGCAGATTCTTGGAATCGATGTCCACCTACGCCAAACGCTTTATCACACAACTGAAAAAACCAGATGTCGATTTCATTGACGGGTTATCTCCGGTTGTCTCTATCGAACAGAAAACAGTCACGATGAATCCGCGTTCTACCGTCGGTACCATGACCGATTTGCTGGACTACCTCCGCATGCTATTCGCAACCATCGGTATCGCGCACTGTCCTTACTGTAACGTTGAGATTCCTATCCGTTCGCACCATCAGATACTCGAACGGATGCTCTCCTTACCAGAGGATACAGAGGTCGAGATTCATGCACCCGTCTTCAAAATCTACGGCGAAGATTACGACTACCTCTTTGACGACATCCGTACAAAAGGGTGCCGACACGTCAAAATCGACGGCATCGAACACGACATCAGCGAGGAAATCGAACTTGACCCAGAGGAAGAATACGATCTCCAAGTCATTGTTGACAAATTCTACGTTAAAAAGGATATTGATAAACAGGTACTCGCCTCTCTTGAACACGCCATGCTCGTCGGGGAAGGCTTCATGCGTTTCGATGTCGAGTTCCCTGAAGATGCTGACCCAGACGCTATACAGCAGTTGGAAGGGTTCGGATGCCCGAAACACGGCATTATCATGGCTGAACTCGGTCCGCATCACTTCACTTTTAACGAACCGAGCGGCGCATGTGTAACCTGTTCAGGACTCGGCACCTATTTACAGGTACATCCAAACCTCCTCGTCCCTGATAAGACCCGAAGTATCACCGGTGGCGCGTTCGTACATCAAGCCTTTAACTACGATCCTGATAGATGGGACGGCAGGACAATGTACAGCCTCGCTGCACACTACGGATTTGACCTCGACACCCCTTTTGCCGACTTACCAGAAAACATTGTTGACATCCTCTATCACGGCACACACGGCGAAGAATTTCCGATCCGCCAACCTGAAGGCGCGCGCCCCGTCGAAAAACGCCACCTCGGTCGAAAAATCCGGTTCGATGGTATTGTTACCCGAATTGATAGACACTATCGCCGCTACCGAAAACAGGGAGAAGCACACTCCGGTATGGAAGAATATCTCCGAAAGGTGATGGTAGAGCGCATCTGTCCTGATTGCAACGGCGCAAAACTTAAACGGCAACGACTTCTTGTTACCATTGACGGTCAAACCATCCACGAAGTCGGCGAGCTACATTTCGAGGAATTAAGAGACTTCTTATCAGCCATCACAGGTATCCCCGAAAAACAGCGAGAGGCAGGCAACCGCGTCATTAGTGAATTGGTAATCCGGATTAACCTCCTGCTCGGTATTGGACTCGATTATCTCAACCTTAACCGTCGCTCCGCAACGCTCTCCGGCGGCGAATCGCAGCGGATCCGACTCTCCACACAGATTGGTTCCGGCTTGATGGGCATGCTCTATGTCCTTGACGAACCGAGTATCGGTCTGCACCCGAAAGACAACGCAAAAATGATAGAGACCTTACGAAAACTAAGAGACATCGGGAACACCGTTATCGTTGTTGAACACGACGAAAGCACCATTCGTGCCGCCGATCACATTATCGAACTCGGACCAGGTCCCGGCGTCCACGGCGGCGAAGTCGTCATCCAAGGCGAACTTGAAACGATACTTGACTGTCCCGAATCTCTGACAGGTCTCTATTTGAGTGGAAGACGAGAGATACCACTACCGAAGCAACGCCGTACCTCAAACGGTAAATTCATCAGTATCACCGGTGCCAGAGAAAACAACCTCAATAACATTGACGTAGATATTCCGCTCGGTGTATTTATCTGCATTACCGGTGCTTCCGGTTCCGGTAAGAGTACCCTCGTCAACGAAATTCTCTACAAGCGATTACATTCTATCTATCACGACAGCCGAACGCTCTACGGCGAGCATAATGAACTTGACGGACACCAGCACGTCGACGATGTGATTAGCATCGACCAATCGCCGATCGGACGCTCCTCGCGTTCCAATCCCGCCACCTACATCAAATTCTACGACAATATCCGTAAACTTTTCGCCAGCGCGCCGCTCTCAGTCTCAAGAGGCTACACCGCCTCACGATTCAGTTTCAACGTCAAAGGCGGACGGTGCGAAGAATGCCACGGTGATGGCACCATCACAACGCAGCTCCACTTTATGCCGGACGTTGAAGTCGTCTGCCCGACCTGTAAAGGCGCGCGCTACAACGAAGATACGCTTGATGTTACCTACAACGGCAAGAATATCTCCGAAATTCTTAATATGTCCATCGAGGAAGGTGTCGAGTTCTTCGCCGATCAGCGATTGATTAACCATAAGTTGAGCGTCTTAAACCAACTCGGTATGGGGTATCTCCAGATCGGGCATCCCGCCCCAATTCTCTCCGGGGGCGAAGCACAACGGGTAAAATTGGCAAGCGAACTCGGTAAACTCAAGCGCAGCAAGCATAACCTCTATATCTTAGATGAACCGACGACAGGGCTGCACATCGCAGACGTACAGAAACTCCTCGACAGTCTCAATCGCCTCGTCGATACCGGACATACCGTGATTGTCATCGAGCACCATCTGGATGTCATCAAAACCGCCGATTATATCATCGACCTTGGCCCCGAAGGTGGACACAAAGGCGGGAAAGTCTTAGCGTGCGGCACCCCAGAAGAAGTCGCAGCTGTCGAAGGCTCCTTCACTGGTCAGTTCTTGAAGGAATACCTTACCTGACAGAGTAGCCTGTCACATCTAAACTGATGGATGGTTCGTAGTAGGGCAATTCATTGCCCGTTCTTGACGTGCGATAAATCGCACGACTACAAGCCGGGTTTACCTTTCATTTCAATGTTGACAGACTAATAGGTGCGATCTTTATGAATGAAGATGTGTTTGATGGATTCAATGTGAACATATTTCTTGACGAGGATGGCGATTACTTAGCTCACTTTGTTGAAATGCCCAATGTATCAGCGTTTTCAGATACACCAGAAGGGGCGCTGAAAGAACTCGCGCTCGCTTGGAAAGGTGTTAAGGAAAGTTATCAAAAACATTAGGAACCCATTCCGAAATTTCCTTTGCAAAATTAATCCAAATCGTATATACTTTGTAGAATGAAGTTAGGGGCGTGTCGCGCCGCTTGCAAGCATGTTACCGAAACCCAACGGTATTGGGTCTCCTACGCCTCTAAAAATACGACATAGCAAAGGATAAACATTGAGCGATACCCTATTAAATTCCTTAAACGATGTCCAGCGTGAAGCCGTTGAGCACGTCAACGGACCGCTTCTCATCTTATCCGGTGCGGGGAGCGGCAAAACGCGCGTCATTACGCATCGCATCGCCTACCTCCTCAAACACCACGGCATCTCTCCATACCGGATCCTCGCCGTGACTTTCACAAACAAGGCAGCGAGAGAGATGAAAGAGCGGCTTGATGTACTCGTTGAAGGCGGCGTTAGCCGTGACCTCTGGGTCTCAACCTTCCACGCAACTTGTGCGCGTATCTTACGCCGAGATATTGAAAAGTTGAACCCTAATGAAGGGCAATCAACAAAACATGTCTACACCCGCAATTTCACTATCTTCGATACAGGTGAACAGGCAACAATCGTCAAAGATGTCCTCCGACAACTTAACTATAGCGAGAAACAATTCAATCCGCGCTCCATCCTCAGCCTCATCAGTCGCGCCAAGAACGAATCCATCTCGCCAGCGGAATACGAGAGAACGACTGACGGCTATTTCGAGAGCGTCGTCGCGAAAGTTTATCCGCTTTATCAAGAATCACTCCGTCTCAACAACTCTCTCGACTTCGATGATCTACTCCTCTTTGCTGTGGATCTTCTAAAAAAGAACCCCGAAACACATAAATTTTATCAAAACAAATTCGAGTACATCCTCGTTGACGAGTATCAGGACACCAACCGATGCCAGTATGAATTGGTCCGTCTGCTAACGGGTTCAACACAGAACATCTGCGTCGTCGGGGACGACGACCAATCCATCTACGCTTTTCGCGGTGCAGACATCAGGAATATCCTCGACTTTGAGAAAGACTATCCAGACACCCGTGTCCTCCGTTTAGAACAGAATTACCGTTCCACACAAAATATATTGGACGCGGCGTGGAACGTCGTACAAAACAACAAAGCACGAAAACCGAAAAAACTCTGGACCGAACAGGACGAGGGAGAACTGATTACCTGTTACGAAGCGATAGACGAAAACGATGAGGCGGGATTCGTCGGCACGAAAATCGAAGATTGGCATAAAGAAGGCGTGGATTACAAAGACTTCGCGATCTTCTATCGGATCAACGCACAATCCCGTATCTTTGAGGAGGCGTTCCGAGCCGCAAACATCCCCTATCAGATTGTCGGGGGTGTCGGTTTCTACGACCGGATGGAAGTCAAGGACCTCCTCGCATACCTCCGTGTGATGTGTAACCCCAACGACTCTATGAGCCTCCGACGTATCATTAATATATCGGGCAGCATCAACAACCACGCCAAAGGGATCGGTGCCACAACGGTTGAACGACTTAACGATTTCGCGATGCGCGAAGGCATCTCACTCTTTGAAGCGATCCAACGTGTCGATGAAGTTGATACCATTAGCCGCGGCATCCAGACAAAAGTCCAACGCTTCGCCGAAGCCTTCGACGATTTTGACGCGACGACCTTGCCAGCCGATGCGCTTGATTACACCCTGAAGATAACCGGCTATCTCAAAAATTTAGAGGGACAGAACTCAATCGAAGCACAAAATCGCGTCGAAAACATTGAAGAACTCATTAACGCCGTTATCGAATATGAGCATAATGCCCCCGAACCGAGCCTCTCGGATTATTTGGAGAACATCGCACTCATCGCAGATATTGATACTATGGAAACCGACAACACCGATCTCGTGACGCTGATGACACTCCACAGTGCCAAAGGCTTGGAATTCCCATTCGTCTTTATCGTCGGCATGGAAGAGGGATATCTACCGCATCAACGTTCTATCAGTACGGAACCCGAATTAGAGGAAGAACGCAGACTCTGTTACGTCGGAATCACGCGAGCGATGGAGCAGCTTTATCTCTCACACGCGACCGCACGAAGAACCTACCGCGAAAGAGAGTATCGAACACCGTCGCGTTTTATCGCCGAAATCCCGGAACACCTTATCAAACCTGTTGATCGCTACCGCTCTCCATTCCAACAATCAGACGGTTTGTATGAGGTCATCGAGGACGAGGCAAACGATTACTACGTCAATCAGATTGTTCATCATCCACAATTCGGAAGAGGTAAGATAACAAAAATCAGCGGCGGAAAAAGCAATGTTTATATCACTGTTAGGTTTAGTCGTAGTGGCATGACCAAGCAACTTGACCCATCAATTGTACCGGACCTAACAGTGTCTGGTCAAGGCACCCAAACCTGAAGGATTGGGCTTGTGCTTCATAGCAGTTTGCGTTTCCGAGGAAACGTCTTACATCTGCTCCACAGAGGGATCCAAGCAGCCCTCTCAACAAAAGTTGACTATTTGTTTTTTTACAGTGCGTTTACGAACCCACGCTTTTACCTGTGGCAGTTCATTACACTCAAGTGTTCCACCAGTATCTGTTTCTTTTCCGTCTTGTGCTGTAGCTTTACACGAGTTGCACACGGGGGTAGCGAACAGCAGCCTAACTCGCAACCTTACACTACAAAGAGCAGTATAACATTTTTGACTTGATTGGTCAAGAAAAAAAAAGGAGTGGACATTCCTCCCAACGCTAAAGCATTGGGGATCCTGCCCGAAGATTAGATGATTAATAAGGAGACGAAAAGATAAAAATGGCAACGATTACTATAGACGGCGTACGCCACGTCGCAAATCTGGCGCGCCTCGAATTTAACGACGAAGAGACAGCACACTTTACCGAGCAGCTTGCCCGGATCCTCGACTATATCGGGAAATTAAATGAACTTGAAACAGATGACGTGCCACCAACTTCGCACATCCATCCGCACCAAATTTTCATCTTAGGGTCAGAAGAAGGCGCACCTCACGTCGCGAAACCGGATGCCGTTAAACCCTCCTACCCGATCGAAGAAGTTCTCGCAAACGCACCTGAACCCGAAGAAGGATACTTCGGTGTACCCAGAGTGGTCGACCGCGGGTAAAATAGAGGAACGACTAAATGCCACTATATGAATTGACGGCACACGCCTTACACGAAAAACTCAAAGCACGTGAAATCACCGCTCAGGAACTCACCGAGGCTGTCTACGAACGCATCGCCGAAGTCGAACCACATGTTAAAGGTTACTTGACATTGACAAAAGATATCGCCTTGGAACAGGCGAGTCGCGCCGACGAAGGATTCCAAAACGGGGATGAGATGCCACCCCTCGCTGGAATCCCAATTGCGATTAAAGACGTGATATGCACCAAAAATGTCCGAACGACCTGCGGCTCCAAAATCCTCGAAAACTTCGTTCCGCCATACAATGCAACCGTTATGACGAAACTCCATGCACAAGGCGTTGTCATGGTCGGTAAAACGAACATGGATGAGTTCGCTATGGGTTCCTCTACTGAAAACTCGGCATACCAGATCACGCACAACCCGTGGGACCTCGATACGATTCCCGGCGGTTCAAGTGGCGGTTCTGCCGCAGTTGTGTCCGCGGATACTGCCGTCTGTTCGCTCGGTTCAGATACCGGCGGATCCATCCGTCAACCCGCAGCACTCTGTGGGGTCGTCGGTATGAAACCGACCTACGGACGCGTCTCGCGCTACGGACTCGTCGCCTTCGCTTCTTCACTCGACCAAATCGGTCCCTTCACTAAGGATGTTACCGATTGCGCCTTGCTACTCAACGCCATCTGCGGAAGCGACGCGAGGGATGCAACCTCTGTTGATGCTCCGGTGCCAGATTTTACGCAGTGCCTCATCAACGACGTGGAAGGTTTAAAAATCGGGGTCCCAAAAGAATACTTCACACCGGCGTTAGACGCAGACATTGCCGACAACGTGCACGCCGCTATTGCTGTGCTTGAAGGACTCGGGGCGACTGTTGAAGAGGTCTCGCTACCACATACCGAATATGCCATTGCCACATACTACATCATCGCACCCGCTGAAGCGAGCGCGAACCTTGCAAGATACGACGGTGTCCGCTACGGATACCGCAACGAAAACCCGGAAGACCTCATCTCTATGTACAAGAAGACGCGGAGCGAAGGATTCGGTGAAGAGGTCAAACGTCGGATTATGCTCGGCACCTTCGCACTCAGCGCAGGCTACCAAGATGCATACTATAAAAAAGCACAGAAAGTACGGACACTCATAAAATCCGATTTTGATGCCGCGTTTGAGAAGGTGGATGTTATCGCAACGCCGACCTCACCTACACCAGCATTCAAAATAGGTGAACGGACTGCCGACCCACTACAGATGTATCTTTCCGATGTGATGACTACGCCTGCAAGTCACGCCGGATTGCCAGGGATCTCTATACCGTGCGGTCTTGTGAAGAGCGGACTGCCGGTCGGATTACAACTGCTCGGTGCACCCTTCGCAGAAGAAAACGTTCTGCGCGTCGCCTACACTTTTGAGCAGAACACCGAACACCACCAACAGAAACCGCAAATCCAAACGAATGGAGTGGGTTAATGAACACTGTGATAGCACCGTTTGGAGGCTTCTTGGGCGCAGCACTCGGCGGTGTACTCTGGGCAAAATATATCCAGTGGACAGGACACACCGCTGGCTTCGTCGCTATCAGTATTGGTGTATTAACCGGTGCAGGGATACTGCTGACAAGCAGCCGTAGCCTCTCACCAGACGCAAAAACAACGTGGAGGCTTGTCGGTGTCGGTGCTGCGGTTTTCGCAATATTCGGTATCTTTATCGGAAAATATCTCGATGTCCAGTGGAACGCCGTCGCGCAAATCGCTGAACAGATTAGCAAGGAAAACAACATGTCCATACAACAAGCGATGCCGATCGCCACAACAGTTTTTAAAGGGCAATCTGTATGGGAATTGATGCAACAACGACTGACGCAGATTGACCTACTCTACGCAGCGGTCGCTGCCTTCATCGCTTTTCGCATTCCAAACATCCGACGATTGCGAAACTTGCTATACAAATAAAACTTACGCATTTTCTCTTAAAGCCCCTGATAAGGGGGATTTAGGGGTTATTCCAAAACGGACTGCAGGAGGAAAAAAATGAAACTGCTAATAACAAACTCTGGATCGCACACTTTACCTAAAATCTGTTTTCACATCTTGGTGTCTGTATTCCTTATCTCTTCGTTCCTCCAACCTACTTGGGGGTCGGAAAAGACAGCAGAGGAATCCGACAGCAAAATGCTGGAAAACATCGCTCTTCTTTCTGAAATCTTGGGGCAGGTCAAACAGAACCATGTTGATACCCCCGATAGCAAAGAGGTCATAGCAGGTGCCATCAACGGTATGCTGCGCGAATTGGATCCATACAGCCAATTCATCCCAGACTACCTTGAGTTTCAGACACAGAACCAAGGTAAATATGCCGGACTCGGCATGACAATCGGTATTCGAGAAGATATGTTGACTGTGATTACACCCTTTAAAAATAATCCCGCTGCACTCGCAGGTGTTCTAAACGGCGACATCATCAGCCAAATTGAAGGTGAATCCACTGCAACGATGTCTTTGACGGATGCTGTCGATCGGCTACGCGGTGAACCCGGAACTTCGGTCTCAATTACGATTATTCGTGAAAACGAGAGCCGCCCGATCGAACTCACCATCACCCGCGAAGTCATCCGGATCCCCAGCGTTGAGCAAAATATTATCGGCGATAAAATCGGATACATCAAAATCAATCAATTTCTTGATACAACTGCAGATGATGTCGATAACGCCTTTGATGCCTTCAACGCACAAAATGTCCGTGGAATCATCCTTGACCTCCGCTCAAACCCAGGCGGCTTACTCTCTTCAGCTGTCGAGATCGCAAGTGATTTCCTGGCTCCCGGTCAACTCGTCGTTTATAGTCAAGGTAAAGGCCCCGGATCCCGCGATAATTTCCCCGCGGACGGGATCAAACGGGAGTATTTTCCACTAATTGTACTCGTCAACGGTGGTAGCGCAAGTGCCTCTGAAATCGTCGCAGGTGCCGTAAAAGACCACAAACGCGGACTCGTCATGGGTGGAAAAACTTTCGGGAAGGCTTCTGTCCAACGCGTGTTCCGACTCAGAAACGGAAAATCTGCTGTTAAACTCACCGTCGCGAGCTACTATACACCCAACGGCGGCGACATCGAGAAAATTGGGATCATACCCGATGTTGAAACCGAATGGTTTAGCCGGTCTGAACGGCTGATGCAGTTGAAACTCCAGAATCACGAGAAGGTCAAAACCTTTATCGAAGAGAATGGCGACGACGTACTAAACAAACTTACCGATGCTGAACATGCCGCACGCGATGACGAGCAAGCCGCGAGACTCCGACAGAACTACCAACGCTTAGGCGACGCACTCACAGAAGAGCAGATCATCCTCAGCGATCGCGGACTGAAATACGCACTTGCAGAAATCACTGAAACGCCTCAAGACGAGCTCGAGCACGACCCGCAGATCGTCGCCGCTATGGACCAGTTGAAGGTACTCGAACTCTTCGGAAACCAAAACTAACGGAGGATGTCAGATGCCTGAAACCACCGAACCCACGGTCCAAACACCACTGCCAAACTATATTAATAACGAATGGCAGAAATCGGAAGCGAATGAACTGCTGGATGTTACGAACCCAGCGACCGGAGCGGTACTCACACGAGTCCCGCTTTCACCAACCGAAGAGGTACATCAAGCCGCGATTGCTGCCGCAGAAGCACTCCACGAATGGCGACGGACACCACCTGTCCAACGCATCCAATATCTTTTTGCCTTGAAAAATCTCCTTGAAGAAAATCTGGAGGACATCGCCAGAACAATCACGTTGGAATGCGGTAAAACACTTGATGAGGCGAAGGGCGAAATGCGACGCGCCATCGAAAACGTCGAGGTCGCCTGCGGTATTCCCACGCTTATGCAAGGCACAAACCTTGAGGATATCGCAACCGGTATTGATGAATTCATGATTCGTCAACCCGTTGGTGTTTGTGCCGCTATCGCACCTTTCAACTTTCCTGGGATGATTACCTTCTGGTTTCTACCCTACGCGATTGCCTGTGGAAATACCTACATCGTCAAACCGTCCGAAAAAGTACCCATCACCATGCAAAAGGTGTTCCAACTCCTCGAACAAACCGGACTCCCCAAAGGCGTGGTTAACCTCGTCAACGGCGGACGTGAGACTGTAGATGCCATCTTGACACACCCAGACATCCGGGCCATTAGCTTTGTCGGTGCAACCGAAACAGCGAAAGCCATCTATGCAAAAGCCGCTGCGAACGGGAAGCGTGTCCAGTGCCAAGGCGGTGCCAAGAATCCATTGATTGTTCTCCCAGATGCTGACCCAGAGTTCACCGTTAACGCCACAGCAGAGAGCGCGTTCGGGTGCGCAGGTCAACGCTGTCTTGCCGCGTCACTCACACTTACAGTCGGTGCCGCGCGGAACTGGTTCACAGAAGCCATCGCAGACACCGCTACCAATCGAGTCGTCGGAAACGGGCTAGAAGAGGGGACCGAAATGGGGCCCGTCATCACCCCTGAAAGCAGGAAACGAATCGAAGGACTCATTCAGGCAGGCACAGATGAAGGCGCGCAACTCCTCGTCGATGGGAGGTATCCGAGTATACCCGGGGGCGAGAACGGCAACTTCATCCGTCCGACAATCCTTAACGACCTCAACCCACAAGGCGAAATCGCGAAAACTGAAATCTTCGGACCCGTTTTAGGACTCATTCACGTCGAAACGATTGACGATGCCATCGAACTAATCAATAGCGGCAGCTACGGTAATATGGCGTGTCTCTTTACGCGGAGCGGCGCATCTGCCCGAAAATTCCGTTACGAAGCAGAGATCGGAAATATCGGCATTAACATCGGTGTCGCCGCACCGATGGCGTTCTTCCCATTCAGCGGGTGGAAGGACAGCTTCTTCGGCGACCTCCACGGTCAGAGTTGGGATGCCGTAGACTTCTTCACGCAAAAGAAAGTCGTCGTTGAACGCTGGGCATAAATTTTATGTTCCTTCGTTGGCGAGGTTCTAATTTCATATTTATGAGACGATTTGTAACAAAAGGAGAAAGCATAATGTCACGTCTTACGAAAATTCAACAACAAATTCTCGCGCTTCCTGAAGCTGAGTACAAACAATTACGACAGTGGTTCAACGAATTAGATTGGGAAAAATGGGACCAAGAAATCGAAGCGGATTCAGACGCAGGAAAATTGGATTTCCTAATTGCTGAGGCTCTCGAAGAAAAAGAGAAAGGAACGCTCAAGGATCTTTAGGTGCATAGAACAACATCGCGTTTCTGGAGACATCTTCAGCAGCTTCCAGAACCTGTGCAAAGGGTTGCAAGACAAAATTTCGATTTGCTCAAAGCAAATCCTCGACACTTATCTCTCCATTTTAAGAAAGTTGGCAAGTATTGGTCTGTTCGTGTAGGAGAGGCTTATAGAGCACTTGCTATTAAAGATGATAATGATTTTACTTGGATTTGGATTGGTAAGCATGATGAATATGAACGTCTGATTAGATCCTAATTCTTTAGGACTTATTCATTATCCCTTGTTTTACCACGGATACCTATATGACGGCGCATTCACAAAACGCTCCATCCCCAATTCTAAATCAATTTCTGTATTCGGCGGCAGCTGAACACGGAAATACGTTCCATTGACCGATGTCGCTTGTCCATTTTGACTGTCTTTGACACGCACTGAACTAAAATTATGTTCCCCCATCGCACCGGCTTGCACAATAACTTCTCGCCGTTCCGTCGTGTTAAGATTGACGAGCCGCAGCTCCGTCGTGTCCGCTGTCATTTCGGTAATCAAGGCACCGACATCCGGTGGCAGCCCGGGCCGCTTTCGTTGTCCGTCAAAATGCCGTAACCGCGTCACGAGCAACCCACCGTTATAGTGTGGCAATGGACCCCCGCAGGTCAGTTGCACCAGTCCTTCACACGTGATCGGGTTACGCCTTTGAAAATACGCATCTCCATAGTTCGCCGGATCCTCTTCATCGTTCGCCATAAAATCAAGACGTGCCTCAACCTGCGAAAGGTTGTAATTGAGGATCGCTTCTGGATACTCTGGATATTCACCCCGGATATACGCAAGCCATGATCCGTCGTGTCCGCCGCTATCCTTCGTATGATGCCACGCGTTAATATCGAATTTTGAACCCGTCTTTTTCGAGATGTTCTCTGCCCGTTTTTGATCCGCCGGATCCATTGACAGTGCCCATAGGTGTGCAACATCCGAGGCGTGCATCGGCATAAATTCAAACCAACCGTCCACTTGCAAAGCCGTTCCATCTTCGTTTGTAATCGGATATTGCAGCCAAGCCCCAGGGACATAGTTAACCTTCCCCGGATCGCCGTACTTCTGTGGCACATAGAGTTGATCGTTTCTCTCAATCCCCTGCTCGATTAAAACGTCAATCTGGGAGCGTGGGAAATCAAGGTACGCCAAGTCTCGCCAAAGCAACGCCGCATTCTGTCCAGCAATACTGACCGCTTGCCCGACGCTATGCCATCCGTGGGGCCAACTCCAACCGTAATAAGAGCCGTACCACTTACCGTCTATATGTTCGCCAATCTTTCCCGTAAGTCCGACGTTATCAGGGACGATACCGCCGTTCTGCTCCGTGCGTGCTATCCATGCGTCAACGTATTCCGTCACCCACGCCTTATATTTCTCTTGACCAGTCAGCAGATAGGCATTCGTAGCAAGCGTTGTCGCTGCGAGGTTGACGACTGAATCCCCAACACCTTGCCGCTCACAGATCAGCTGCCCCATGCGGACGCGCAACGCTTCGTTTTCTCGTACCGCTTCATGACTCGTGCATCCCGGTACATCGTAGAACGGCATATTGTAGCCATCCCAGGGCCAATACGGATGTCCACCGAACGCCCAAAACGCCGCTCCCTGACTGCCGTTCATCGCACATTTGATAATCCTATGCTGTTTGTCGTAGTTTTCAGCATCAGGGTCTTCGTTCATGAAGAACCCAGCAAACCGTTTCGCGCGCTCGATATGCTTCGCGTTTGACGGATCCGCCATACAGAGTATATAAAAGAGATAGTTCCCTTCGCCTTGATGAAACCAGTCGTAACCGGGTTGATATTCCTTCACGACCATCGGATAACCGTGACCGGTACCATATCGTGCCATATCGTTTGTGATAACATCAAATTCCATATCCGCATCGACCAAAAATTGCGCGTCGCCACCGAGCATATAAAAGAGGGGCCAGTTATGAAAACTCTCATAGGCATCGTCGAGTCCGTCGATACTCTGAAAATCCGGGTTTGTCGGCCAGAACAGCGTGCCATCTGGGCGTGTATATCTCTCCAAGACCTGCGGTCCCGCCGCATTCATTTTATCAATAAGTTGACGTTCAAGCACTGCCCATGCTGGTGGTGTCTGGAGTTGCGTCTGTGCTTCAATCGTAGGAAACATAATTTTTTACCCTGATAAGAGTGTGGTGTTCCGTCATGATTATTTTGATGGTTTGTAGGTTGGGTTGAACGTAGTGAAACCCAACTATTCAGTCAATCTAACCTATCATTTTAAACGTGGCAAATCAATAGCGTCTTTGGGTTAGAGTCGGTTGCAGTATACCATATTTTTTTCTATTAGTGGAATTTATGTTTTCTCCATCAGAAACAGTTTGCGATGTGGTGTGTGTTATGCTATACTTAACTCTGATGGTTCTGTGCAAGAAAAATGAGGCACGAACACTAATTCAAGGAACAGTAAATGAATATCCGCTTTAACACTGATCAAGACACTGGCTTGCCTCATATTTATAACCATAATGTTGATGAAGATGAGATTGAAGATATTTTACTGAATCCTAGCGAAGATTGGGCAGGGCGTGATAACTCAAGAATTGCCATTGGTCAAACACAAAGTGGACGCTACTTGCAAGTAATTTACGTTAGAGATCCGCAACCCAATAGTGTTTTTGTAATTACAGCTTACGAATTGAAAGGAAAACCTTTAACGGCTTACCGCCGGCGACAACGAAGGAGAGGCAGACGATGAAACAGAATAAATTCCCCCCTGGCTGGAATGAAGAACGTGTGCAAAAGATCATTGATTATTACGAAAATCAGACTGAAGATGAAGCCGTCGCTGAAGCTGAAGAGGCATTTCGGCGCGAATTCATTACGAACGTAGAAGTCGCTACACAGTTGGTCCCGGCTATTCATATAGGAACCAAAATCGTAAATCCTCGATTTTCTGTAGATCCTTCTGCTTTTTCAGACTTTAAAGAGCGTGTTTCTTGGAGTGGAAGACTTGAAACTTCGAGTTTTATGGATCCAATAATCTAATGAAGCCAAATCGTGAAAATGCATAGCGACTGCACGATTGGGATAAGTTTAATTTGGTGGACAATTCAATTGGTACCTTTGTAGTGAACAAGTGTTGTTTCAATGTAGAACAAAATTGCACTTGCGGGAGAGAGTAATGAACGGTGAATCCACTATCCAAGAGAATCTTGATAGCGTTTTGGAAAAGATTCAAGAAATAATAAAAAAATCCGCTGATGGAGACTACATCTATCGGGGTGAACCGGAAGAGTATAAAGAACATCCTTACCATGGAAAGGTTTCCTCAAATCTATATCGCGCATTATTGACTGATGCTATAATGGAAGAGGGTATAGAAGAGTACCGTAAAATTATTGAACCTCAGATTGAGAAAATGGAAAAGGGGACTTTGGAAGCGGCAAAAGAGTATTTGTATGAAGTTGGCAGCGAAACAATCAGTGATTTTGAAATCTTAGCACAACTCCAACACTATGGTGGAAAGACCAATCTTATAGACTTCACAACTGACTACCTGATTGCTCTCTTTTTTGCCTGCGATAGATCCTACCACAAAGATGGCCGGGTTATCTTACAAAAAAGAGAGTCAGAAGATTACCAATCGGAAACACCTTCAGAAGCAATTAAACGGGTGGAATCCCAAAAAAGTGTACTCCTCCGATCACCAAAAGGTTTTATCAATCCAGACCTTGTGGTGGTTATTCCAAAAGAACTCAAACTTCCCGTCCTAAATCATCTTGAAAAGTATCACAACATATCTACCAAAAAGATTTACAAAGATGTCCATGGATTTATAAAATGGTTAGGCGGATACCTCAATCCTATGCTTGAGTTTGGTAAAGGGGTAATCAATCAAAACAGAGGAGACTTAGTAAGCGAAAGAAAAGAAAAACAAAACTGGTATGAAAAAGCTCTCGCACATTACACCGAAACCTTAAAATTGAAACCTGATTGTGTTGAAGCCTATAATAATCGCGGTGCGATTTATCGCGATAAAGGTGAATTTGACTTAGCTCTCAAAGATTTTAATATAGCGATAGATTTGGAACCTGATTGTGCAAATGCCTATAATAATCGTGGAGTGGCTTACGGCAAAAATGGTAGGCACGACAGTGCTCTCCAAGATTTTAACACGGCGATAGATTTGGAACCGGAATCTGCAGATTCTTATAATAACCGCGGTCTAATTTATAAAGAAATAGGTGAGGTTGATCTGGCGGTCGAAGACTATAATAAAGCAATAAAGTTAGATCCAAAGTTTTCCAAGGCTTATAACAATCGAGGCGTGGTTTATGACGAGAGAGGTGAACTTGACAATGCTATCAAGAACTATAACAAAGCGATAGAATTTGACCCCTATTATGTGAACGCCTATAACAATCGCGGAATGGCTTACAGCGATAAAGGCGATGTTAATCGTGCCATTGCAGACTTTAGCACGGCAGTAAACCTGAAATCTGATTATGCAAGTGCCTATAACAATCTCGGAGTGGAATATGGAAAAAAAAATCAACTTGACAATGCCTTGCAAAATTTTAGCAAGGCGATAGAACTCAAATCTGATTACGTCGAAGCCTATAGCAACCGTGGTGCCGCTTACCTTGACAAAGGCGAATATGACAAGGGAATACAAGATTTTAACAAAGCAATAGAACTCAAACCTGATTACGCCGAAGCCTATAGCAACCGTGGTGCCGCTTACTTTAGGAAAAGCGAATATGACAAGGGAATACAAGACCTTAACAAAGCAATAGAACTCAAACCTGATTACGCCGAAGCCTATAGCAACCGTGGTGCCGCTTACTTTAGGAAAAGCGAATATGACAAAGGAATGCAAGACCTTAACAAAGCAATAGAACTCAAACCCGATTATGCCGAAGCCTATAGTAATCGTGGTGCTGCTTACCTCAACAAAGGCGAGTATGACAAAGGAATACAAGACCTTAACAAAGCAATAGAACTCAAACCTGATTATGCCGAAGCCTATAGCAACCGTGGTATTGCTTATGCTATCACAGGTAAAACTAACGGAGCAATAGAGGACTATAACGTAGCAATAAAACTTGAACCTAATGATGCTGAAGTATACCGTATGCGAGGCGTTGCGTATCGTATGAAAGGTGAACTTGGCAAGGCTATAGAGGATTATAGTTTTGCGATAAAACTCAAATCCGATTATGGCGAGGCATACGGGGCTCGGGGGGAGGCTTGGTTACAGTTAAAAGAATGGGAGAAAGCCAAGGCAGATCTGACTCAAGCAAAGAACATGGGAATGGATATTACTGCTGCATTTTATAACGACTACGAAAGCGTTGCTGACTTTGAGCAGAAGAATGATCTTCAGTTACCGGAAGACATCGCGTTAATGTTAACACAGCGGTGAATCTGAAACCCAAATCTACCTTTTCTGACAGGGAGTTTTAAAAATTGAATGCCTCTGATCTGTTCCTTTGTTGTGATATACTAACCCATTAAAGCATTCTACTTTGTTTCACGTTTCGGAGTCTGGATCTACTTGTGCAGCACAATTTGCAGCCTTGGAAAATTTATCTTGATACATGTTGCTTGAGCCGTTTTTTTGACAATCAAACGCAAACTCGAATCCGGCAAGAAACCGAAGCTATCAATTGGATTATTTCTCAGTTTCGTGCGGGACGTTGGGACTGGATCTCCAGTGATGCTTTGATCTTTGAGATAAATCGTATCCCTGATTCGGATCAACGTCTCCGCATCAAAGTGTGGTTGACTGAAGTGCGTCAGGCTGTTTCCGTTGGAATTGGTGAAAAATCAAGATCCAAACAACTTGAAGTATTAAGCTTTGGAGAGTTGGATGCTTTGCATCTTGCCTGTTCTGAAAGCGGTTCTGTGGATGTCTTTCTCACAACAGATGACAAATTGCTTAGAAAAGCGAAACGCGATGCTTCACAACTTCACGTCCATGTTGAAAATCCCTTTACATGGCTTCAGGAAATAACAGAAAATGAACGCAATAGAACTGACAGATGATGAACTTTATGAAATAAGTCGTAAAGTCCTTACGGATAAACTCGGTGCCTCTCAGGTGCAACGGTTTATTCGGTATTGCAAACCGGGTAAAGGCGATTACTCCGTCGACCGGCATAAATTGTTAGCCGACCAACCAGATATTGACACTATCGTCCAACAGATCCAAGATGGACGGACAGCAAGAGAAGCAGAAGAACGCGCACGTGCCAAAAGATTTGCTGCACCTCAAAGCGAAATCCGAGAAATGACAGATACTGAGGTTTATGAAATAGGAAGTCAAGCCCTTGTTGATAGACTCGGAGTTGCTGGATTGATCGGGTTTACCAGAATCTGCCAAGAGTTGAATGGTGGTCCCTCTCGCCTCCTAATTGAAAATAGGGAAGATGCCGAAGGATACATTAAACTTTACACTGCAACCTTGACCCTCAACCCAAAAATGGTTGAAGACTATATTAAGCGCGGCAACGCTTATAGTTATATCGGAGAGTATGACAAAGCCATTAAAGACTACAGTGAGGCAATAATGCTAAAACCTAATTATGCCAAAGCCTATTACAATCGCGGCAATGTTTACCGTGATAAAGTTGATTTTGGCAAGGCCATCGCAGATTATACCAAAGCGATAGAACTCAACCCCGATTATGCCGATGCATATTACAATCGCGGTAAGCTTTACGACGAGACAGAAGCGTATGACAAAGCTATTGCGGATTTTAGCGCGGTGATAAAACTTGACCCAGAACATGCCGATGCGTATGGTTGTCGCGGCACCCTTTATAGTGAAAAAGATAAGTATAGCAAAGCCATTGAAGATTTCAGTATAGAGATAAAACTCCGGCCCGATGATGCTGAAACCTATTATGATCGCGGTAAAGTTTACGGTAAAAAAGGTGAGTATGACAAGGCTATTGAAGACTTTAGCAAAGCAATAGAACTAAATCCAGAGTTTCCAGAAGTTTATGCCACACGCGCTTTGGCTTACTTCCATACAGACAAATTTGAATGTGCTATTCAGGATTATGATAAGATCTTAGAACTGAAACCGAAATTTACCGAGGTCTACGCTGCTCGCGGTATCATGTGGTTACACCTAAAAGAATGGGAAAGTGCGAAATTCGACCTAACTTTTGCCAGAAATTTAAAAATAAATATTATCACTGAATTTCATAAAATCTACGAGAGTGCTGCCGATTTTGAGGAAAAAAACAATGTTCAGTTACCGAAAGACATCGTGACAATGTTGCAGCATAGTAAAACCCAGAATTAGATATACCAATACTGAAATCCTATACTTCGTATCCTGAGATACTGCCAGTCACGATCTGCTACTGGAATAACATTATAGAGAGGACTTATGAGTCGAATGAAAATCGCAAATGCCCCATGCTCATGGGGTGTGCTTGAGTTTGAGTTAGACGGCAAAGCACCCGATTATATACAAGTATTAGACGAAATGCACGCCATCGGTTACACAGGAACCGAATTAGGCGATTGGGGGTTCATGCCGACCGATCCCGAACAACTCCGCGCCGAACTCGCCTCCCGTGAGCTAACACTCTTAGGCGCGTTTGTAGCCGTCGCACTCGCCGATGCGGAGACACACGCCCCCGGTGAAGCCTCAGCCCTACAGCACGCACGCCTGTTAGCAGATGTCGCTGGCGACACACCGTTCATCGTCCTTTCAGACGACAACGCCACCACAGAACACCGCACCCAATACGCTGGTCGTATCCGTCCCGAACACGGATTGACACCCGAACAGTGGGACATTTTTGTACAAGGCGTACACCGTATCGCCAAAGCCGTACGAGAAGAAACAGGTCTACGCACCGTTTTCCATCACCACTGCGCCGGATACATAGAGACCGCAGCAGAAATCGACACACTGATGCAACGCACCGATCCTGACCTCATCGGGCTGTGTTTCGACACAGGACACTACCGATTCGGTGGTGGAGACCCACTTGAAGCGTTCACCCGACACGCCGATAGAATTTGGCACGTCCATTTCAAGGACTGCCACCCCGACATCGCTGCCCGTTCTCGGCGAGACGAATGGGATTATTTTACCTCTGTCGGCAACGGTGTCTTTTGTGAATTAGGGAACGGTGATGTCGATTTTCCAGCGTTCCTTGCGGAATTGCGAAATCGGAACTACGACGGTTGGATCGTTGTAGAGCAGGATGTCTTACCCGGAATGGGCAGCCCCTACGAAAGCGCAGAACGGAATCTGCAGTACCTGAATTCAATTCAGGACTTACGCAGTACACTCTTTTGTACCACGATGCACGTCGCATCTGGGTGAGTACACCGCAAAACTGTTAGTTTGTGACACAAGAACGCTGTGTTTTCAGAAACATTTCATCTAACAGAACCACTTATTTTCAAAAGTGCGTAAGTCCTACAATTTTATGAATAACCCCTCAAAAATCGGTGTCGGCGTTATCGGTGCAGGACGTATCGGTCAACTCCACATCGAACACATCGCCCAAAACATACCCGAAGCCGAACTCATCTCGATCTGCGGCTTGAACATTTCTGATGCCGAATCCCTCGCCGAACGGTTTAATGTCCCCATAGTAACAACCGATTATGGTCCGCTCCTGACAAACCCTCGAATTGATGCTGTGTTGGTCGCCTCTTCAACCAATACACACGTCGAAATCTGTCAAGCCGCAGCAAAAGCAGGGAAACACATCTTTTGCGAAAAACCGATTGCACTCAACCTTCAGCAGATTGACGAAACTTTGGCGATTGTGGAAGCAGCTGGTGTGAAGTTTCAGATCGGTTTTAACCGTCGGTTTGATGCAAATTTCATGCGTGTACGCGAGGCAGTCGCCACTGGCGAGATCGGAGAACCACACATCGTTCGCATTACCAGCCGAGACCCTGCACCACCACTGATCGAATACGTCAAAGTCTCCGGCGGCATCTTCCTCGACATGACAATCCACGATTTTGATATGGCGCGTTACCTCATCGGAGACGAAGTGGTTGAGGTCTACGCAACAGGTGGGGTCCGCATCGATCCGCGGATCGGTGAGGTAGGCGATATTGACACTGCCATCATCACACTACGGTTCCAAAACGGGGTCATCGGAACGATTGACAACAGCAGAGAAGCGGTTTACGGTTACGACCAGCGCGTTGAAGTTTTCGGTTCAAAAGGGATGGTTACAGCAGAGAATCCACCGACGGATACCGTCACTCTTAGCAGTCATGACGGGATTCGCGCTGCATCGCCACCATATTTCTTTCTCGAACGCTACAAGCCAGCATATCTTTCGGAACTACAAACGTTTTTCGCGTGCATTCAGGAAGACACAACGCCACCGGTTACAGGTGCAGACAGTCGCGCACCTGTTGTGATGGGTTTCGCGGCGTTGAAATCACTGCGCGAAAACCGTCCTGTCCTCTTATCCGAAATTTAAGAGTCTTTACTCACCCTCACCGCCGACTTCACCGACCTCGATTTCGATCTCATCTCGATTCCTGATACGTTCCACGAGTCCGTCGCGGATGTCCACAATCCGATCGGAGACATCAAGCATCTTCAAGTCGTGTGTCGCCGAAATGACTGTGACACCCTGTTCTATATTCAAACGTTTAATGAGATCAATGATCTCGCGTCCGGTGATTGTATCAAGGTTCGCCGTCGGTTCATCGGCAAGGATAATGCTCGGATCGTTCGCAAGTGCTCTGGCGATAGCGACACGTTGACGCTGACCGCCTGACAATTCATCCGGTAGGTGGTACATCCTGTCCCCTAAACCGACCATATCCAACAATTTTTCCGCTTTTTCGTTGCGTTGTTTCTCAGAAATACCCGCGAAAATCATAGGCAGTGTTACGTTACCGTGCGCACTCCGCACGTGCAGCAGGTTGTAACTCTGAAAAATATAACCGACACGGTGACAGCGGAACGCCGCAATCTGTTTTTGCGACAGCTGCGACATATTCTGTCCATCTATATAAACCCGTCCCTCTGTCGGACGATCAAGCGCACCGATCATGTTAAACAGCGTAGATTTGCCGGAACCGGAGGGACCCATCAGTGAGATGTATTCCCCACGTTCGATTTCAATGTTGATGCCATCCAAAGCGCGAAGAATGTTTGAACCCATACGGTATTCTTTGACGACATCTTCGGTCTTCACAACAATATCAGCCATAATGTTTCTCCGTCCTATACCTCGGTACGCATCGCTTCAGCAGGCGGGAGTTTCGCTGCACGCCACGCGGGGAACGATGAACCGATCACAGCCAAAATCATGCCGAGAATACACCCAAGTAAAATGATAACGATCACCCCAAGCTGCATCGGCCCATCTTCAGGACTCGAAGGTAACAATGGAAAATAGAAAAATAGGTCTAATCCGTAATCTTTGAGTCCTAAGAGTACCGCACCCAATGTCCCGATGAGCGCACCGATGAGCGCACCTGAAAAACCTTGAAACCCCGATTCGAGTAGGAACAACCGAACCACGAAACCGTCTAACGCACCGAGACATTTCATCGTGCCGATCTCACGGAAACGCTCTGTCACTGCCATCAGCATCGAATTCGCAATACCTACGACACAGACAATCAACGACATTATAATCAGCCATATATCTTTTGTCGAAATCCCTTGTTCCGCTGTCTCTTCAAAAGTGTTGATGGTCGATTGTCGTCCGCTCTCCTGTAACGCTAAACCGATTTCGTTATTCATCCACACCGAAACAAGAAACGCTATACCCAGTGTAATCCCCGCTGTCGTGATAATTGAACGACCAAAACGGATTTTCAAACTCTGAAAACTAATCCGTAACGATTCTATAAACGGCAGATCAATCTGTTCTTCAATAGGTGTTCTTTGCTGCAAGTTTCTATCTCCCCATTTTTATGTGTCTATACCCTTATTCTATCAAATTTACAATTTTAGGTCAAGTTTCATTTTCCTTTTCTAAAATTGACTTTTCTGTTAACTGCTGCTATATTAGACATTATACGAGTTTATAGGACGGACGAATGCCCTCTTAAAGTCCCCTGATAAGGGGGTGTTTTTGCTGGGGTGTTTCTTACGGGGATAAAAAGAGGTAAATATAAACCGATGCGTCTAAAATTTTTCGCTCTCTTACTGCTATTGCAATCCATTGGCATGCTGTATTGGTGTCCGCTAATCTCTGCTCACGATGCTTTCTATCCACATCATCGCGAGGATTTTGAAAACATGGCACGCCGTCGTGAATTGCGAACAACCGTCCTTCTCTGTACGGCTGCCTTTCTCGCTGTACTTACGGCAGTCGTCTATACCGCCCTCCGAAACACTAAGGATGATAACGATATTGACAAACGTGATGCCAAAACGATCCAAGAACGTTTAACAAGTGCCGCAAATAGAGCCGCAAATGCCACGCTACAAACGCTCAACGCCAACGGAAACACCGCAGAAGCTGCCACAACTTGCCTCACAGCCTATGCGGAGGCATGCGGCGTAACATGGCACCCGCCTCGTTACGCAGAGAAGCAAATTGTATCAAATCCCTATCAAATTCGATGTAAAATTGGAACAGATGTTATCACTCTCAGTATTGATACCGAGAGCATTCGGGTAAAAGCAGAACACGATTCCTCTAAAACAGGTTTTCGTACACAGGGACCGTCAAAAAGTGCAACGGCATCGGTTGTGCTTAGGAGATCAGGGGAGAGGAACGGGTAAGATATAACAGGCTAAGATGTTAATCGGTTGATGAGTGCTGCACTATAGCCAGCACCGAAACCGTTATCAATATTCACGACGGTGACACCAGAGGCACAACTATTAAGCATGCCCAACAGGGCGGCGAGTCCACCGAAACTTGCACCGTAACCGATACTCGTCGGTACGGCGATCACTGGACAGTCTACCAACCCACCGACAACACTCGGAAGCGCGCCTTCCATACCCGCAACAACAATAATCACACGGGCAGATAAAAGTTTCTCGTGATTGCTAATTAAACGGTGTAACCCAGCAACACCGACATCGTAAAGCCGTTCAGGTGGGTTTCCCATCATCAGTGCAGTTTCAGCGGCTTCCTCAGCAACTGGCAAATCGGATGTGCCAGCGGAAACAACAAGAATCCCCGGAATCCCATCATCTTTGGATTGCGCGACGCTGATAGTTCGCCCGAGCGCATTATAACGCGCCGCAGGTTGAATCGCTTTGACCGCTTCATACATCTCCGGGGTCGCACGCGTCGCAAGAAGCGGATGTCCCGCTGCGAGGATGCGCTCGCTAATCTGCTGAATATGTTCAACCGTCTTCCCTTGACAGAAAATGACTTCCGGAAAACCTGTCCTGAGTTGACGATGATGATCAATCTTTGAGAACCCCAAATCTTCAAACGGGAGCGTGCGAAGAGATTGCAGCGCATCATCCACTGCAACCTCTCCACCTTTAACCTGTTCAAGTAGGGATCTTAACTTTTCAATTTCCATGCATTTAGGGATAGGTGTGTCTGTCGTTGGGTACACATGCAAGAGCAGGTACGGAACCCACCCTTCTAAGCCAGCAGATTATCAGGAGACGTTTAGGCTTCTTCAGGAGCTTCTTCGTCCGATTGTTCACTGCCAACACCAGGAATCGACTCGGCGATTTTCGCACGAACATCCGCGGAAACTTTACGTCCTGTCTCCACCGCACTCTTCACCTGTTCACCAGCATCATGGAGACGTTCTTTCCCAGTATCTACGATTTCGTGAACACCCTCTCTACCCTGCTCAACGAGAGTCTGGACCCCTTGCCGGGCACTATTCGTCGCATGTTGCGCGAATTCAACTGTCCGGTTTTTGGCATCAATCGATGTATCGCGAATCTTCTGACGAGTCTCCTTACCAGAAGTCGGCGCATAGAGGAGACTGACCACAGCACCTGCCATAAAACCAGTGAAAAATGCAAAAATCATCGTGAGTCCGTTGTTCTGTCCATTATTACTCATTTTTTATATCCTTTCTATTGGAGAGTCTATTTTGGCGTAACTTGCAAACTAAAACGTGTTGCTAAACATGACATAACCTGCAAGTAAAACTACTCCTACTATACGAAAATTCGTCTTAAAAGTTTCAATTCTCATGCATATCTCTTAAGGTGATTTTGTCGTAATATTTTGGTTTCGGTCTCTTGGAATTCTGTTATTCAGTGGGTACCTCAGCTGACGATGTATCTTCAGATGGGGCAGATGATTGGCCGGATGCGAAACTACCCCACCCCGCTTTGAGCCCCTGCCACAAACTTACTACCTCAGTCAGAGAGCCTGCGAGCTGATTACGGAAAAATGTCGCTTGTTCAATCGTTTGCCCAGAAAAACGACTCGCTTTCTGAACCAGTTCTTCAAGCTGTTGGAGACTCTGATTCAGAGCACCGCTCATTTCTTGGATATTATGCGCAGTGGCTCGGACTTCGGAATCGCTAATCGTTTGTAAGGATGCCGTCAATCCATTCAAATTTTGTAGCAGCTGCGGCAGCTCCTTGTTAACCTCTTTCACCGTCTTATCCACATCAGTCAGCAGCACCCCGACCTCCTGATTAATAATGTTTTCGGCGGAGTTCAACGTATTTCGGATACTATTTAGTGAATTACGGAGGCTACCAAACATCGCGCAAAGGTACCCAACCAATGCCGTCAGCGCGAGTAGCAAAATCCCAAGACTAAATTTCCAAAAAAGAGAGGCAATAAAACTCCAATCCATCGTTTCTCCTTTGTATGCTCGCGATTAGACACTGGCTCATCGTAGATAATCCTTTTACCGGTATCTGTCTTATAAGGCGCGTGTCCTGCAAGCTTAAGTTTGAAGTTGTTTCTTAACGATTTCACCGGCTGCATCAATCGCCGCATCCACTTTGTTCGCGTTTTTACCGCCACCTTGCGCAAGTTCCGGACGACCGCCACCGCGACCATCTGCCAACTGTGCTAATTCCGAAATAATTTTGCCAGCATGTAAACCGCGATCTTTCACTAAGTCCGAGGTAACACCCACAACAAAGGCGACTTCGTTTCCTGACACAGCGGCAAGGGCAACAACGCCTGACGCTAAACGGTTCTTGATTTCATCAACGAGCCGACGCAATCCGTTCCTATCTGTACCTGCTACATGCGAAGCAACAACAGGCACATCCGCTACGAGTGCCGCTCCCTTGACCAACGCATCAACGTTACCAAGTGCCTGTTGGCTTTTAAGTTGTTGCAGCTGCTGTTCCAACTCCCGCTGTTCCTGAAGAAGTCGTTCAATCCGTTCGCGTAAATCCGTTTTAGGTGCTTTCAACAGACCCGCCACATCAGAGATCAGCGCGGTATCCTCTTGGACAGTCGTCATCGCTGTATTTCCCGTCAACGCCTCAACGCGTCGGACACCCGCAGCGATACTGCTCTCGCTCATGAGTTTCACGAAACCGAGTTCACCAGTCGCATTGACGTGCGTACCGCCACAGAGCTCAACACTATAGTCGCCAGCCTGCACAACGCGGACGATGTCGCCGTATTTGTCCCCGAAAAAGGCTAACGCACCTTTCGCCTTCGCGGCATCCAACGGCATCTCACGGATAGAGAGCACATCGTTACCACGAATCCTTTCGTTGACGTACGCCTCAATCTCCCGTAATTGTTCCGATGAAACAGATTCGTAGTGCGAAAAGTCGAACCGCAACCTACCGGCTTCAACGAGTGAACCTGCTTGCCCGACGTGTGTGCCCAGCACCTGCCGTAATCCACTATGTAGAAGGTGCGTCGCCGTGTGGCTCACAGCAACGGCACTTCGATGCTCGGTATCAATTTTCGCATGAACGGTGGTATACGGTGTAATTTCACCTTCAAGCACTTTACATTTATGAACGAACAAATCTGCGGACGGTTTACGGGTGTCTTCAACACGCAATTTCGCATCTCGACTTTCAATAATGCCAATATCACCGACTTGTCCACCCGACTCACCATAAAATGGGGTACGATTCAACAACACAAACACCTCGTCCCCCGCCTGGGCACTGCCTACAGACTCGGAACCGGCGACTAAAGCCACAATTTCGGCATCAATACTATCTTCCTTATAGCCGACAAATTCCGTTTCACCGTGTTCTTTAAGCACCTCTGCATAGATAGAAATCTCTTCGTCCTTAGTGCCGCCTTTCGCCTCCCATGCAGCGCGCCCACGTTCCCGCTGTTCCGCCATGCTATCTACAAAACCTGCATCGTCTACAGTAAACCCGCGTTCACGGGCGAGCATCTGGGTCAAATCGAGCGGGAAACCGAACGTATCATGCAACTCAAAGGCACGTTTGCCATCAAGTTCGGTGTTGTTTTCCGTTGCGAGTGTATCAAACGATTGATCGAGGAGCTCTAAGCCGCGCTCAATTGTCTGATGAAAACGGTTCTCTTCACTCTGAATCGTTCGCGTGATAAATTCATGGCGCGGCAGGACATCAGGAAATACATCACCGAGCAACTCGATAACGTTATCAACAAGTCGATAGATGAAGGCTTCGTTCATCTCCAATTTTTTCCCGTAAAGCACAGCGCGCCGCAAAATTCGGCGGATGACATAACCGCGCCCCTCATTCGATGGCATCACACCATCACCGATAGCGAACGTCAAACACCGGATATGATCAGCGATAACGCGATGCGGTAAGCCACGTTCATCATCAAAATAGGCACTGTCTGTTATATCAGCGATAGTTGACAAGAGCGGTGTAAAGAGGTCCGTCTTGTAGTTTGAATCGACACCTTGCAATATAGAGGTAATCCGTTCAAAGCCCATGCCTGTATCTACGTGTGTCGCAGGCAGCCGTTCAAGCGCACCGCTTTCATTCCGATTGTATTGAATAAACACCAGATTCCAGATTTCTCGGAACCGATCGCTGATGTTCGGACCGGTGTTCGGGTCACTCGCGGTTTCAGGATAGGCTTCAACACCCATATCAACAAAAAGTTCACTACAGGGTCCGCAAGGGCCCGTCTCTCCCATTTCCCAAAAATTATCCTTATCACAGCGACGGATACGCGAGAGCGGGATATCTGTCTCTTGGAGCCAAAATTTCTCTGCTTCGTCGTCTTCAAGGTACACTGTTGCCCAGAGAAGTTCCGTTGGTATCTGCCAGAGTTCAGTTACCAACTCCCAGGCAAAGGCAATCGCTTCTTGCTTGTAATAGTCGCCAAACGACCAGTTCCCAAGCATCTCAAAAAATGTGTGGTGACTCGGAGAATAACCGACCTCTTCAAGATCATTGTGTTTACCGCTAACGCGTAGGCATTTCTGCGTATCAACGGCGCGCGTGTATTCCCGCTGCCCGATACCGAGAAATACATCCTTGAATTGGTTCATACCCGCGTTCGTAAACAACAGCGTCGGGTCATCTGCCGGTATCAAGGACGCACTCGGAACAATCGTGTGCCCATTTTTGCGGAAGTATTCTAAGAAACTTGATCTAATTTCATCTGATGTCATTGTGTGAACCTTCCCCTCTTATATCCATCTCTAATTATAGTGTATTTCTTATAGAGAAGTCAAGACAAAAACGGATATAAAAATGCCATGCGTTAAACTTTGTACAGCATTCAAACGTCTCAAAAAATCTGTTCGAGTACCTGTCGTACAACCGCCGCCCCGAACCCGCGTCGCGCTAAGAATCCATGGAGCCGCCGTTTCGCGACGTGCATCGGCAGTCGTCTGTATTGCTTCACCCGTTTTTGCGCAATCTGAAGCGCAACTTTCGCTTCGTCTTCAGTCTCTACCGTCGCGACAACCTGCTCCGCTGTCTCCCTGTCAATGCCTTTATTGACTAGCTCCTGCTTAAGTAGCGTCTTCCCGCGCGGATTGGATTTTTGCCTGCGGACGATCCAATTCTCGGCAAACTTACGGTCGCGAATATGTCCTGAGCGGATCAACTCCGCAATAGATGTTTCAATCGCGTCGGCTGAAAAGCCTTCTCGTTCGAGTCGCTGTTCTATCTCGCTTTTGGTGTACGTTCTCGGTTTTACTGTAGGGCGGGAGGTATCCGGTTCGTCTGTTGTCGTCTTATCTTTCTCCTCACGTAGCAATCTGAGCGCATAATTCTTCGCGCGCATCACCGCATCCGCTGCGATTATCTTTTCGATAGTCTCGGCTTCAATCTCTAAGTCGAGACGCAACCCAAATTTTTCGATTAGGGATGCATGGATTACAACAAATGGGGAACCGTCTAAAAAGAGTTGTCGGTGTGAGGGTAATTCTGGGACTCCCTGAATATCGGTAATTTTCTGTTTCATGGTGGCTCTCGGAAACCATCGACGGTCAGCGGTCAGCAACCTGAATCGACGCTGAAGGCACACATAACGTTCAGTAGATAGTGCTGTGGCGGTTGACATTTCTGCGACTGCCACAAGCACCCTCTTTGCCGAAAGCCGACTGCTGACGGCTATCTATCTATTCACTGCCGTTGCTACCTGCCCAGAGCGCACCACGTTGTAGCAGCGTCCCGAACATCTCGTGCTGGCATGCCGAAGGGTCATGACCGAGCGCAAGATAGAAAACCTTGCCCTCACCCCAATTCTTCGTCCATGCCACTGGTGCCGCGGCACCTTTCCATAACGCTGACGCCAGTATATGATTCCGTGGATCGTAATCGAGGATGTATTGTTCGTCCGTCACGACGAACTCATCAAGTCCTTCCGTGATTTCGTGTTCACTGTCAACGATACTGACTTGGTACTCGCGATAACGCGGGTGCGTGACAAAATAGCCACCTACCATCGAACGATATTCTGGACAGCCACGGAATGAATCCGCCGCCGAATGGATACCGACATATCCCTTACCTGAAGCGACGTGATTGAGCAGACCGTTCTTTTGGGCATCCGAAATCTCGCCTACTGTGTAGTAGAAAACGATCAGATCGTACGGATCCAAATTCGGTGAAACAAGCGCGTCAAGGTCTTCCTCGACTCTGGTAATCTCAAATTCGTCGCGTTGTGAGAGCACGTTCACGATTTCGTCACTACACCCTTTCCAATCGTGAATCGCACCACCGGCAAAAACAAGTGTGTTGATTTTTCCCATTAGTTCGTTAGCCTCCTTGCTAAATGATATTGCTATTATACCACACGTGCAAAAATAGTAGCAAACTTTTTTAGTTCCAATTCCCTGTAGGAGCCGACCCTTAATAGCGATCCTACGGACTGCCGATAACTGACGGCTTTTCTGATTTGCATTCCAACGACGTTTATGATAAAATAAAAACTGTCTCTGAAGAATCTACTATCTTGGTATACCCAATATCTTTAGGACTTACGCATAACGCTCTTTTGTACCACAAACTGTTAGTTTGTGACGCAAAAATGCTGTGTTTTTAGAAAACTTTCTTCTAACAAAACAGTCTACAGTCAAAAGTGCGTAAGTCCTAATCTTAAGGAAATTAACAATGCGGCGCAGAAGCATTCTGTTTCGATCGGCTATTGTCATTGGCGTTCTCATCGGTATATTCATCCTTCTTACGCTGCGCCGATGGAACATTGATCACCCGCGTCCGTCCCCTCGAACAGTTGCAATACCAGATGAAATTCGACAAAAATTCGCAGAACCACCAGGTACACCTGAACTTATCGCAACGGCGAATCACGATAGCTCTATTGACACCGTCGCGTTTTCGCCGATTGATCCCTCTCTTATTGTCAGTGTTTCTAATCTCGGTCGCGCAGCACGCACGATAAAATTGTGGGATTTAAAAAATACAAGCGAACCTATGACGGTACTTGCCGGTGATTCTTTTGCTTTTTCCCCTGATGGCAAATTCCTTGCAATTACTGGATGGTCAAGAGGTATAAGATTGTGGTCTATAGATGAGCAAAAATCCATCAATACTTTTGGTAGAATGAGTTATAAACCAATCGCCTTCTCACCGGATGGACAATGGCTCGCAAATGACAGTCTCGGTGTGAAGTTGTGGGATGTTCGCACACCGACAGCGGTAACGGCAGGATCCACCTTATCTCGTGGAGGTCATCCGGAGAAACTTGCCTTTTCACCAGATAGCAAACTATTAGCCACCACGAGCCGAAGCCAAATCGGGGGCGACGTGACGATCTGGAATATTGAGAGTCAAGAGGTTATCAAAACACTAAACCAAAATAAAAGGTGGACGAGGACGCTTGAGTTTTCGCCAGATGTAGAAAATCTGTTGCTGGCCGTGGCAGACGATGACGGAAACATTGAACTATACGCCTTGCCAGACTGGCACCACCATGCCACGATTACAACAGCACCCGTCCGCGATCTTGCCTTTACACCTGATGGACAGATACTTGTCAGTGGCGGTATTGGAGATGTAGAGTTTTGGTCTTTGGAGAATGGTGAGCGTATCGCCGCTATAGAAAATTCTTCCAATTGGGTTAAGTCTGTTGCTTTCTCGGCAGATGGAACTGCCTTAGCAAGTGGTTGGAGTGATGGCGTTTTGCGGGTCTCGGATACTTCGCAGTATATGAACCCACAGGAATCGGTTTCCCAAGATATAGTGCGGTTAATCTACTTCCTACCGAGTGACCGCGCCGCTCAGCCGGAGGTTACGGAGAAATTAGACAAGTTGATAAAAGAGGTACAGCAGTTTTATGCAGATCAGATGGAGCACCACGGATTGGGGAAGAAAACCTTTACCTTTGAAAAAAATGAAGACGGGAGTGCAAAGGTATATCTTGTGGAAGGTCAATATACTGATAAGTACTATCTTAAAAATACTTTTACGCGGGTTGAGGATGAAGTTACTGAAAGGTTTGATAGAATAAAAGACATCCATCTCATTGTCGTAGATATCAGTAGTGAAGGGATTGGAAATGTAGCCGGCGCGGGTGGTGTTACACCCTTTGGGCTTGACTATGAAAAAGATTTGTGGAGCACACGAGGAGGGCGCGCCTTTATTCCAGCGTCCGGTGATGATGGGTTCAACTGGGAAGTGATGGCACATGAACTCGGGCACGCCTTTGGACTAAAACACGATTTCCGAGATCCAAGCTACCTGATGTCCTACGGTAACGCACAGAAGCAGTTATCCGAATGCAGTGCACAATGGCTGGATAAGAGCCATTATTTTAATCCGCGGCAACCCTTCTTTGATGAGCCCCTGAAAATTGAGGTAGGACTCTCTTCAGTCAACCTCTCTAAGTCGAAAGTTCTCCAATTTCATCTCAAAGATGTTGATGGCCTCCATCAAGCAATGTTGTTTACCCCACCGACGGTGGATACCCCGCTGCCCGGATACCAGTCAAGCAAAAACGAGGAAACGAATAAGAAAAATTGGGAAAACACACAAAGAGCAAAATCCTTCGTGCTGCATGACTACCAACTCTTGAATGCCCAGAAAGAGGCGACTGTTGAATTCAACTTACCAGAACCGAGCCACGACAGTGTTAAACTTCAGATGATTGACATACACGGCAACATCACATTTCGGATATTTAACCTCAAAGAGATAAAAAGAAAAAAATAAGGAATTAAATTGCGTTCCAAAAAACTTTTACCTCTCTATGTGCTAATCACGCTTCTTATCTCTGGTTCCATAGGTTTCTATATCTTTTGGAAAACGGACCCATCGAATCAGAAATTCGCACAACCCCCAGAAAAACTCACACCGATTGCCGAATTCAAACATGAATCTCGGATTTCCGATGTCGCGTTTTCACCAATAGATCCCGCCCTTATTGCCGGAACCGATAGAAACACAATAAAGTTGTGGAACCTCGCCGACACGTCGGAACCCCAAGCAATTCTCAGCGGACCCGCTGGTACAGTTACATCCATAGCGTTCTCACCTACCGGAGAATTGATCGTGAGCGCGGATTTATTTGGTCGAATTATATTGTGGGATGTCTCTTCCGCAACGAAAATCAATTCCTTTGAGACTCCCGCCGCTGCAGTCGCTATTTCACCAGATGGAAACTACTTGGCAACCGTCGGTAGACGCTCGAAAATCTGGGATATTCGTAACCCAAAGCAGATCGTGGAGGTTCAGACGCTCCCACACGATAAATCGGTGCTAATTTGGACAGTTGATTTTTCGCCTGATGGAAAATGGCTTGCATGCGGAGATGAAAATGGCAGACTCGAAATTTGGGACGTACAGCACCAGAAACTTGTCCGATCCGTAAAAGTAGATTCCAATGATATTCGATCTGTCCGATTTTCTGCAGACGGAAACTTTTTGGCAAGCATTGGATTTTATAACCATACGCTCTGGCGTTTACCGGAGTGGCAACTTCATGGCAACATACTCGGTGAAGCAATCGGTTTAGATATTGACTTTTCTCCTAATAACACAATGTATGCAACCTCTGATCTCAGGGGCGTGACGCTCCGCTCTATTACAAATGGTGAGCGAATTGTTTCGCTTAAAGGCCCAACTGCTGCTACCATATCTATCGCCTTTTCACCTGATGGAAACACGCTTGCCGGGGGCGGTAGAAATGGAATGCTCAGCGTGTGGAATATTTCAGAACAGCAATTAGCAAGAATTGACACCACGCAACACGATGTCGTTCGACTCATCTATTTTTTTTCAAAGGAACATCCACCACAGCGCGGTATCTCTACTAAACTCAATAAATTGACAAGACAAGCCCAACATTTTTACGCCACCCAGATGAAAAACCACGGGTTCAGGAGAAAAACCTTTACGTTTGAGACCGATAGCAGCGGTAGACCGAAGGTATATCTTTTTAAAGCACAGCATCCTGACGGTTATTATCGCGAAGATACGACAAAAAAAATCAAAACGGAAATAACCAAACATTTTGATCGCTCAAAGAACATTCTACTTGTTGTTGTAGACATCAGGAGCGGTATATTTTATGACAAAGATAGTACAACAGTTGGAGTAGGAGGATTCACTCCGTTTACATATAACGATGAACTCGGCAGAGCACTTCACGGCGGTAGTGCTTTCGTTTCCGCTGCCCGTAACGCTTTAGATTGGGATACGATTGCCCATGAACTCGGGCACGCGTTCGGTTTGGAACACGATTTTCGTGGACCGAATCGTAGAATCATGTCTTACGCGAGCCGAAGATCTGTGCTGTCTAAGTGTGCTGCTGAATGGCTAAATAAAAGCCGGTTCTTTAATCCCAATCAACCCTTCTTTGATAAACCAGCCACAATCAAGATGCACCGACTTCCAACGACTTCTAATTCAACACCGCTCCAATTCGATGTTACCGACGAAGACGGAATTCATCAAGTCCAGTTGATTGTACCAACAACACCGAGCGATCCAGTTACAAAACAGGGCTTCAAGCTGCACAGTTGTCAACCGCTAAATGGAGAAAAAAAGGCTACTGTCGAATTTGAATTAGCAGGAACTGCGGTCAAGGAGATTCAACTCTCAATGATAGATATGCACGGAAATATCGTCTGGAGAGAATTTGACCTCGAAGAAAAATCCGAACAACCGTCCCAAAAGCCGTAATATCACGAATAAGGAAACCGTAATGCCGAAAAAAATCGCCATCTTCCCCGCAAGCTTTGATCCCGTCACGAACGGACACGCCGACCTCATCGACCGGATATGCAACCTCGGTGTCTTTGATCAACTCATTGTCGCTATCGGTGTGAACCCTGCCAAGCCGGCCCGTTTCACACTCGAAGAGCGCACCGAAATGCTTGAAACCGTCATTCAACCGTATCCACAAGCCGTAATTGATGGCTATACGGGATTAACAGTACACTATGCCCAGACGCGCGGCGCGTGTGCTATCATCCGTGGACTACGCGAAATTTCCGACTTCGAATGGGAATTCAAGATGGCACGGATGAATCAGCAGATCGCACCCGACATCGATACCCTCTTTATGATGGCAAACACACAGTACGCACATATCAGTTCAACGCTCGTGATGGAAGTCGTGCAGATGGCACAGCGAAAGTTAAGCGAAGAGAAATTGAAGGAGATGGTACCAGAAATCGTCGTCGAATTTATAAAGAAAAAATTTGACGTGACCTAAGTAGAGGACGCGGTTAAAAACCGCACCCGCTATATTCCGATTCTTTAGAACCGATTGTCCAAACTCAAACTTACATTGAAACCCGGTGAATTGATACCAGACCCGTGCGGACGATACCGCTTATTAAGTAAATTGTCAAGCGATAGCGTCAAACGTGTGGCATCAAAAAGTTTGACACCACCGCGGATATTTAGTGTAAACCATGCCGGTGTACCCGCATCTATAGCGGCACCGTTGGCGTCAAATTCAACTTCCGCCGGGTCGCGCGTTGAGCCTTGAATCCGTGGATCGCGGATGTCGCTCCGGTTCAATCTTCTCTGTTCGGCAGCACCGCGCACAAAGAACATCGCCCAATACTGTGTATTCATCGGCTCCCACTGGATACCAATAATCCCGTTCAACGGAGGTTCTCTTCGGGTGCGGGCTTCCCAAGGCTTCTTAGGATCCGGTGCTTCACCAGCAATCGTGAGGACCTCACCACGCAGCAACGCGACATTACCAAAAACCGAAAACTCAGGCTGAATCGGAACGAGCCCAGCGAATTCAACCCCGTGAAACTGCACCTCATCAATGTTATCAAACACAAGTACGTCAATATCTGGATACTCTCTGATTAAGTCTTGATGCAATTGAGGGATCGCTTGTCCGGCGTATGCCTCTTGAACAGGTTTACGTCCAACCAAATCACTAACCCGACTATAGAACAACGTTAACGCGCCCCGGAAGTAGGAATGTTGTGCCTTCAGACCCGCTTCAACTGTCCACGAAGTCTCCGATCTCAGATCCGGACTCGGTGCCGTGACACCCTCGTTGGTGACTTCCACTGCGGTCGTGTCATTGAGAGACGGCGCGCGGAAGGCTGTCCCGAAACTGCTGACAAAGTTCAGATACTCCGTCAAACTGACGACCACGCCAGCACTGCCGGTCAAACTGTTATCTAATACATTAAATTCATCAAAAGCCGGATCTCGAACAGAGAGATCGGCATCGGTTTGATAAAATGTCACACGTCCGCCGAGCGTCAGTTCCACCCGTTCATGAACCCGAATTTCATCTTGAAGATACAGACTCGCATCCCAGAACTGAGAACCGTTAATGAAGCGTCCCTTTTCGTCGTCAACATCTTCCTTGCCACCATCGGTTTTGACGGTCTGACTCTGTATTGTATCAAAATAGAATTCAGCACCGCCGACCAAACGTTGCTTCGGAAGAATTGAACTCACGGCTTGGGTACTCAAACCGATCGTGTTAACAGTATCGTATCGCTGCCGTCGCGCTGTTGCACCGCGGACCACTTCGTTTCGCCCCTCTTTTTGGTGATGATAAGAGGCTGTCACGCGGAGCGCGTCAATACTTGCCTCCACTGGGTTGACTATATAGTTCGCATAAACGAGATCCCGATTTTGTGGTTCAAAAAAGAACTCGGTAAACTCTTGCGGCGCAATTTTATCATACCGCGGTGTTTGCGGCTGCCGCCACATCTGGTAAGCAATGTTGATATTGCTTGTATCACTCAGTTGATACCCAATTTTGGCATCGGCATCGTAGGCACGCCACCCCAGCGGTCCCTCGTTGTCAATAAGCCATCTCTCAGGGATATTCTCTTTTGACAACTCAGCCACCTCATCAGAGTCGTAGAGTTCCACACCACTCGGCATCTCGTTTACAATTTCAAACTTCCGATTTCTGTAATGAAGGTCATACCCAATGCCGGGATTCATATCGCCGTAATCTCGCACACCACCACCAACAATGAATCCAAAGTTCCCTTGGTTCCCTGATACTTCTAACCGTCCAAGTTTTTCCTGCGTGGCAGTTGAATAGCGAGCAAGAGAGCGTGGATGTAGAGCCAAGGTTTCCTGCGACGAATCAATCAGAACGTTTTTGGTAAAGAAATTGACAACACCCCCCATCGCACCGCTGCCATAGAGCGTCGAACTCGAACCGAGTAACACCTCCGCACGCTCTAACATCTCTGGCGCGATCGTCGCTGTGTACTGATTGGGTCCCGAACGGAATGTTGAATTATTGAGACGGACCCAATCAACGTATATGGAACTTTGATAACCCGTTAAACTCCGAAGCATCGGCGACCCTTGTCCGACCGTTGTCTCCTGAGCGATTACACCGACGGAATCCCGAAGCAGATTGGACGCGTGCTCTGCATTGGACCGTTCTAACTGTTTTAGATTGAGAATAGAGATAGCGTTAGGTGTTTTGAAAGGGTCCTTTTCAGCACGCGTGGCTGTCACCGTGATTTCTTCTACCTCTACAACTTGTTCGTCACAGTCTTGTTTCTCGGACGCATCTGAGATCCAACTGACGAACAAACCCAAGGATACAATAAGAAGAAGATAAAACGATTTTTTCATGATAGCATTCTCCTCTGAATTTTAGTTTGGTGTGTCGCGCAGGTATCCTATACCGTCTGCAACTTCTAATGTATGTCTATGCAAATTGTATGCCACCCTTAAATTGACATAAAAACGTCGAATTTCGACCCGTTTTCGCCATAATTTATCCGATAGTGTTCATTTATTGAACGGTTCCAATTAAATAATTCTCCGCACATCCGCATCCGTAATCAAAAATTAACGCTTGCATTTTGCAATAGGTTGTGATAGGTTACATTGCACAACTTCGTAGACCCAAAAGGAGTATTCAACACATGACACGTTTCAGATTAACTTTTGTTTTAATGGCATTCGCGATATTGTCCAGTGGGATCGCCCTACCGGAAGATCAAGATACGCAAAAGGGCGGCACGATCATAGGGGCCATTAAAGACACAACACTTCTTGAAAATTACCTTAGCGGGGTTCGGGTTGTATTTGTAAATTCAGACGGCGCGGAATTTGAAACGCAGTCTGATAAAGACGGGCATTTTGAACGCGCAGGTTTACCAGCAGGTCAGTACACTGTCAATATCTATAAACAAGGATACGAAGATCGTCTCGGAAAACCTGTTTTAGTCATTGATGATGGACGGCATTATGTCCCGCTGACGATGAACAAATCCGGAAATCTTGTAAACACGCTCCTCAACCTTCTCGGTGGGAATAAAAACCAAAATGGTGTGCTCCGGTTCAGTGTTTACAGTAATACCAAATCTGCTGTTCAGCTTGAAGGGGTTGAGATTAAAATCTCCGCTGGCGGGCCTGATCCGCTGGTACTAACCGGCATCTCGAACGCGCTCGGACAATACCGAAGCGATAAGTTGCCCGCCCGTGGTTACATAGTGACAATTGATAAAGACGATTACCACGTCGTCTGCCCGGTGACTATTTACAAAGACAGAATTACCAAAGTCCATCTGCAACTCCCAACCTCCAACGGAATCGTAGACGCTGACCTTCCACCATTACAGAAGCTGGAGAAGTTAAAGGATAAGAATATTATCCGCGGTAAGGTTAATGAAATGACTCCTTTTCCGACCCTGTTGAGTGATGTTAAAGTCGAAATTCGGAGCGTAGATGGAATCGCCTTTAAAGGCACAACCAACGCCGATGGAGAATACGAATGTATCGGTTTGCCAGCAGGCCGCTATCTCATTAGCCTCCATAAAGATGGGTACGTTGACCGAATAGGTGTCCCTATTATTGTTGTGAATAATGGAAATCACAGTGCCGCTGTTATTGAAGAAGATATGTTTGCCAGTTATGTCGCGGTTGCAACCGGTGGTCTTCTTGAACTCACGCACGGAATGCGGAAAAAGTAGAATTGGTTGGTAGCAGCACTTTCAAATAGGACTTACGCATGATGCGCTTTTGTAGCATAGGCTGTTGGTCTCCTGTGGCACTATAACACTGTGTTTTACGAGAAATCTCATCTAACAGAACGGGCTGCAGTCAAAATTGCGTAAGTCCTATAAAAGAGAAAACAGATGGTGCATTTTAGGGTAACCTTCATTTTAGTTGTATGTATAGTTCTGTATATCGTTGGAGCCACCGCGCAGGAATCAGATACACTGGGTGAAAAAGGCACAATCCACGGATACATTACAGATACAACCCCCGCGCAGCTCCCTATTGTTGGCGTTCGCGTTCAGATTGACAACGGAAAAGGGCATATTTATGAAACAACGTCTGCCGAAACAGGCGAATTCGTATACAGAAATATACCCGCAGATGATTATCTGATTAATATCCACAAGTTTGGATACCAGAGTCGAATCGGGAAACCTGTGCCAGTCACCAACGGTGGTATTCATTATGTGCCGCTTACAATGAACAAAAAGGAAAATATACTCACCGGACTCCAAAATTGGTTCATCCCGAAAGAACCAAAAGGCGGCACGCTTCAATTACAGGTTACAACGCCATCTCCGCAATCTGATCCGATTGAAAATGCTAAAGTTAAAATTTCAAAAATTCGTGGCAAAGGCAGTTTCTCACCAAATAATACCCAAATCACAGATGCGAGGGGAGAGTATCGGCACGACAATTTACCATCGGGGCTCTACTTCGTTAGGCTTCGTAAGGACAGTTATCATACCACAATTTCAATGACTGTTCGAGAAAATCGGATGACGACTGCCGCTGTAAAACTTCCTATTTCTAATGGGACTTTACCTTCACAGAAAACAGACCCAAAATGGGTGATTCGTGGTAAAATTTTTGAGACCGACTTTCAACAAACCCCCGTAAGCGGTGTTAAAGTCAATATTAGAGGTAAAAATTTGAAAGCCCCTAAGAACGCTTTATCCAATGCGGATGGCGAATATGAGTTTGTTTTACTTCCAGGGCGCTACATGATTTACCTTGATAAGCATGGGTATGAGGGCGCAGTTAGGTTTGCTAAGACAACTGCTGAGAGTCGGCAAAACGGTGTCACTGTAATTAAAGAAGACATGTTCGTTGTTTACGAAGCAGTTGCGACAGGGAATGTCCTTACGCTTAAACACGGTCTATCGAAAGAACAGAAAAGTTTTTCCGAGAAATATGGGAAAACGATTCAGGAAGCACTTTTCACCACAATCATCAGTGGTATATTAGGCTTTTGCTTTTCAAGGTTCTCAAGGTTCTTAAACAAACGTCGACAAAAATATGAGATACTATGGAACTTAAGAACCGATAGACATAAACAGTTCTTAAACAAACGTCGACGAAAATACAATCAGGAGTAAATATGTCAAAACAGAAATTAAACTTTGCATTCATCGGGTGCGGTGGCAACGCCCGCGGACACGGACGCAGTGTCTCAAGTGTCGAAGACGTTGAGATTGTTGCACTCGCGGATCCGAGTGAGAACTCTCTCGAAGCATTCAAGGAAAACGTCGGTTTAGACGATTCCGTCGCAACCTACGCCGACCACGTTGAGATGCTAACCGCTGCGAAACCCGACGCTGTCGTCATCAGTTCACCGCACGGTCTCCATTTCCAACATATTATGGACGCGCTTGATGCCGGATGCCACGTACATACTGAGAAACCGATGGTCTGTACGGTGGACCACGCCAAACAGGTGATGGCAAAAGTCGAAGAAACGGGTTTACACCTAATGATTGGCTACCAACGACATTTGAGTTCTACCTATCAATACTGCCGCAATGTCGTCCAGAGTGGCGAACTCGGACGCGTTAACTTCGTCGCCGCCCAACAATCGCAGAACTGGTACCGGAACCAACAAGGAAAATGGCGACAAGACCCGTTCCTCGGCGGTGGAGGACAACTCAACGACTCCGGCAGCCATCTCATTGACATTCTGCTCTGGGTCCTGGAAGCGAGTCCTGACACCGTCTTTGCGATGATTGATAACTTAGATATTGAAGTCGATGTCCTCACCGCAATGTCGATTAAATTTAATACCGGTGCTTTGTGCAATATCAGCATCGTCGGACACGCCTACGGCGGCGTACAAGAGGGATTTTCCATCTGGATGGAGGAAGGGACGCTATACCTCCGAGATGGTACACTCTATCGCCAAGAAAAGTCAGGTAGACCGGAGCCTATTGATGAGTCTAAGCTGCCTGCATCCGCGAACAAAGATGTCGCCTTCATTGAACTCATCCGTGGTGAACGGACAGAGAACCCAATTGATGTCGCAAACGGATTGCGTGTCATCCAATTAACCGAAGCCGCATGGCAGTCCGCCGAACTCGGTAGACCCGTCAAGGTGGATCTGAGTTGAGCGAATGCTTGATGTCCAAAACTTATGCAAATCCTTTGACAAGAAACCGTTTCTTACGGAACTCACATTTCAAGTGGCAGCGGGCGAGTGCCTTATCCTGCTCGGAAAAAACGGTGCAGGCAAAACACTCCTGCTCAACATCTTGGCAACTTTAGTCAAACCCACATCAGGTACTGTCTCTATTGCAGGTATCAATGCCTTCGCAAACTTGACACAGGTACGTCACACCATCGGATATATCCCCGTCGGGTTTGAAGGGTACCCGGAGTTGTCTGTCGTGGGCTACCTCAATTTTTTCGCCGATGCCTACAGATTGCAGAAGCGCGAGCGTGCCTCGGCGATTGATGCTGTGCTTGAATTAATGGACATCAATCATCTTCGCGAAGTCAAAATTGAAACTTTATCAACAGGTGAACGCCAACGCCTCTTATTCGCGAAAACCTTTTTACACGAACCGCAGTTGTGGCTCCTTGACGAACCATTTGCACCGCTTGATCCAAACGGACACATCGAGATGATAGAACTCATCGGCGAACTTCGAGCCATGCGGAAGACCGTCATAATTGCAACCAATCGCCTTGAAGATGCCTGTCGATTCGGCAACACTGAGTCCGAGAACAAAACGTTTGTCGGCATCCTAAAAGACAGACGATTCGCTATGCTCAAAACGTTCCGTGAATTGCGAGAGGAGAACGTAGACACCCGCTCACCAGATGGACTCTATAAACTATTCGCGGAACTAACAAATTAATAGGACTTACGCATGCTGCTATTTTGTAGCATAAACTTCATAGTTTGTGCCACAAGAACGCTATGTTTTCCGAGAAATCTCATCTAACAGAACACGCTGCAGTCAAAATTGCGTAAGTCCTGAAATTAAAACTTGTGTTACAAAATACTGGAGGTTACAAAACCGTCATGTCAGATATAGGTGCGTTCTTTCACGAAAACGGATACTATTTCGCTAAAGGGGTCTATTCTCCTGAAGAGATTAAGATGATGGAAAGCGATTTCGACCGCGTGGTGGACCAACTCCTCAAAAGCGACGAAAACGTCAACGCGCGCTGGGGTGGCAGACTGATGGATGCCCTTGATGGTGGCGAATCCGTTATCATCCATACCCACAATATTCAGAGTTTTTCTGGGGTCTGGATGCAGGCATTCATGCAGAAGAAATTCCTCGATACAACCGAAGTCATCCTCGGACCGGATATTATGCTTCACCACTCCAAACTGTTCTGTAAGCCGCCTGAAAAAGGCGCGCCTTTCCCGATGCACCAAGATTGGCAGTACTTCCCTTCCGTCAAAGACAGCATGATAGCCGCGATCATTTACGTCTCGGAAGCCACCGATGAGATGGGCTGTGTACGCGTCTATCCAGGTTCCCACAAGCAACTCGGACGCACCGACGGCATGATGGGCAGCGGACAGAACGCTGAAGTTACCGACCAATACCCGATTGAAAACGCGACCGTTTTAGAGGCCGAACCCGGAGACGTGCTTTTCTTCAGTTATTTCACTCTACACGGCTCAATGCCGAATCGATCGAACCAGACACGCAAAAGTGTCCTCGTTCAAATGCACGCCGGTGACGATGAAATCGAAGCCGAAAATCGCCACACCAACGTCCAATTAGTCCTCCGCGGCTGGAACCATCTCGCAACCCGTTCCTCCGTTGGAAGAATAAAATAAATCAAGGAGCATTATCCGCTCTGACCGAACCGCTTTTAAGGAATTCAAGGTTGGTAGTTAAGCAGATCACGGAGTTGCGTAAATCCTATCAAATAGGACTTACGCATGCTGCTATTTTGTAGCATAAACTTCATAGTTTGTGCCACAAGAACGCTATGTTTTTCGAGAAATCTCATTGAAAAGAACAAGCTGCAGCCAAAATTGCGTAAGTCCTATTGGAAAAATGAAACGTAGCCCGAAATGAAATGGAGGAGCGGATATACGGAATGGCACTTCAAATTCCAAAACCGCCCTCAACGAACCGCAAGGAAAATTAAAATTATGATAAAAATCGGAAAAATTAGTATGGCGCATGTCCACGCTGGTGGTTATGCCCGAAGAATCCACGAAAACCCCGAAACCGAACTCGTCGCCGTTTGGGACGAAGAAGAATACGGTGGGAAAGAGGCTGCAGAACAATACAATGTCCCGTTCTACACGGATCTCGATGAGATGCTCAGTCGCGACGACGTAGATGCAGTCGCTGTTGATGCCGTCACGTCTGACCATCCACGCGTGATGATCGCCGCCGCTGAAGCCGGTAAACACATCTTCACGGAGAAAGCACTCGCGATTACCGTCGCAGAATGCGACCCGATTATCGAAGCCGTTGAGAAAGCAGGCGTAAAGTTCATGATTTCACTGCCCTCTCGTGCCAACTCTGAAATCCTGTTCGCGAAAAAGGCAATCGACGATGGACTCCTCGGAGACATCACATTCGGTAGAGGACGGATCGCGCACTCCGCTGGACTCGATAGTTGGTTCAGCGGCACGAGCGCATGGTTCGCAGACCCAGCACGCGCAGGCGGCGGCGCACTCTTCGACTTAGGATGCCACCGCGTTGACGTTATCCGATGGTTGATGGGTGAACCGAAAAGTGCTATCGCCAAAATCAACAACTTCACCGGCAACTATCCAATTGACGATAACAGTGTCTCCGTCGTCGAATTCGCGAACAAGGCACTCGGTGTGATTGATGTCGCATGGACGCACCGTTCCGGTCCGAACATGCTCGAAATCTACGGCACAGAAGGTTCGTTTGCTGCTGGACACGGCGAGATGCATTTCCAAACCCGTAAACTCTCTGACGAAGAGAAAGCGGAATATGTCGCCAACGCACCCCCTGCGCCACCCGAACCGATGCAACAGTGGATCAACGCCATCCTCCGTGACGAACCGATGACGATTACGATCCAAGATGGACGGAACCTCACGGAGTTGATGCAAGCATTCTACATCTCCTCTGAACAAGGAAAGTCAATTGATTTTCCGCTCTAAGACAAAATTGACGCGATTTATCTTATTTTCGGACGGTAGGTGCGGTTTTGCGGTGTACTCACCCAAATTTTGCCCACACGCGGCAAAATTTGTCTTTGCTTTACATTTGCGACGTGCATTCCTAACCGCACTATAAGTGTTAATTTTAGAAAAAATAACCGTCTCAGTCCCCAGGCCGGTAGGTTCGGTTTCCTAACCGAACCGGATCCTACGCGGAAATCTTGAAGACTTCAAAAACCTCTTCAGTCCCGTAGGGTTTATTTGCTTGGGTGTTTCTTCACAATGTTTATAGCAGCTATATCTACTTGATATACTTGGATGTGCGAAAAGTATGAAAAAAAATAAAGACGAACAGATTACCAGTATATCTAAGGCACGAACTCTGGAGGAGATAGCCGACTATTGGGACACGCATAGCTTGGATGACCACTGGGATGAAACATACGAAGTCAATTTTGAGGTCCGGATGCAGCGAAAGCGTCGTGTAACGCTTACCCCAGAGATCTATGAAAAAATAGAAAAGCAAGCACTGGAACAGGGAGTCTTACCGGAAACTTTGGTTAACTTGTGGTTAGCTGAACGCCTCCAAGCGACCGAATCGTCGTAGGTAATAATTGCCGAATTTATTTGCCTACTAATCCAAATTGAGGACAATTATGAAAGACTATCAACCTATTTCACTCTCCGCTCTGTGCAACGTCGGCGCAGAGATTATCGGTGCAAACGCAACACCAAATATCGGTCCGCAGACGTTCCACGGACTCCCATTCGACATCACTGAAGGCGCAAACTGTTTCTTAGGTTTCGGTGAAGGTGTTAGCACCGAGTCCGTCCAAATTCCTATCAATGCGAACCCGAAACGAGTTATCTTTGTACACCGACTGCTTGAGTCCCGTATTCAGGAAGGTGAACCGATCGGTAGATGCATCGCAAACTACGTTTTTAATTACGCAGACGGCGAGTCGGTCAGCGTACCGATTCGCGAACGCTTTGAAATCGGCAGCGTACCACAGGGATGGGGACAACAGACCTTCCTTGCCATACCCGACCGACAAGATAGTTTATACCCACGCCATGAAGGTCCATGGGGCGCAGCAGGAAACCGACAGACCGAAGCGACCCAAGGAACACCGCACGACTACTATTTATGGGGGTGGAAAAATCCAAGGGACGGCGTTGAAGTTACCTCAGTTGAAATCCAACCGCAGGACCGCCGGTTTATTGTCGCAGCAATCACGCTCGGCTACCTCGACGAAAACCCGATACCGCGGCGCCCACGCCGAGAAGTCAAAATCACGCTACCGCAAACCGACGATGCTGACAAACCGTTTAACATGGAAGTCAATGTTGACAGAGGCACCGCCACATATCCGTACCCGTTGCCAGAAAACGATCCCGATGCGTTTATCAATGACGACTTCAAAGGGTGGGGTGAACCGCAAAGCAACAAAAGCAGTCCCGCATATACGGAGGTATCCGCCACACCTTCCGCCACAGTTGAAGTCAAGAATCACGGCGAAACCCTCGGCACCGTCAACTGGGGAGAAGTTCAAGAAAAAGGCAGCGTTCAACCCAACGAACGCGTCAAGGTAGAAGTTATCGACGCCGGTAGAAACTGGGTTCACACAACCGTGATTGATGAGGACACTGGCAAACCTGTACCGTGTCGTGTCCATTTCCGGTCACCGCACGGCGTCCCGTATGCACCGCACGGACACCACGCACACGTCAACTCAAATATGGGCACATGGCACGTCGATGTCGGCGGCGATGTACGACTCGGACAGATTAGCTACGCCTACATTGACGGTAAGTGTCAAGGATGGCTCCCTCGCGGAGACGTGATTGTTGATGTCGCCCGCGGGTTTGAATACACGCCGTTGCGGACAACCGTCAACATAAAACCCGGACAACGCGAATTAACGCTACGGATAAAACGGTGGTGCGATATGAACGCCGAACGCTATTTCAGCGGCGATACGCACGTCCATTTCCTTTCAACACAAGGCGCGCATACCGAAGCACAAGGCGAAGACCTCGGTGTTGTCAATCTCCTCCTCTCGCAATGGGGACACCTCTTCACGAATACGGAAGAATTCATCGGGAGACCTACAACCTCTGCCGACGGACGGAGCATCGTCTACGCAACGCAGGAGAATCGCCAGCATGTCCTCGGTCATCTCACGCTGCTCGGCTTAAAAGAACAAGTCGCACCGTGGTGTTCCGACGGTCCCGGAGAAGCAGAACTCGGCGGAAACATGGAGGTCACGCTTTCACACTGGGCAGACGCTTGCCACGCCCAAGGCGGCACGGTCGTCTTACCGCACATCCCGAACCCGAATTGCGAACCTGCAACGCTCATCGCTACAGGACGCGTGGATGCCGTCGAATATCTCACCAACGCGATGTACGGACACCTCGAATACTACCGTTATCTCAACTGCGGATATAAATTGCCGCTCGTCGGTGGCACGGACAAGATGACAAGCGATGTCCCCGTCGGTGTCTATCGCACCTATGTCCACATCCCCGACGATGAGGAATTCAATTACGACAACTGGTGTAAATATATGAGCGCGGGAAATACCTTCCTCAGCGGCGGTCCCATGATACGGCTCAGCGTTAACGGACAACCCATTGGTAGCACGATTAACCTGCCCGGTAACGGTGGCACCGTGGAAGTCGAAGCCTCCGCAGATTCTATCTTCCCGATCCATACTTTACAGATTGTGCAAGCCGGACAGGTCGTCGCTTCTACTGAGGACAATAACGGGACACGCCAACTACGTTTGAAAGCGAACCTGAAAGTGGACAAACACTCATGGATTGCAGCGCGATGCGGCGGCCCCAACTATGCACAAGCCGTTCCACACCACGACGGATGGCGGCGTGGTATCATTGCGCACACCTCGCCTGTTTATATCGCAGTCGGCGGCGAGTGGTGGATGTTCGACCCAGAAACGGCGAACTATATGCTCACCTTGATTGAAGGCGGACTCTCCTATATCCAACAAACAGCGCGTCATCATGAACCTGGCACCGTAACACACCACCACGGCGAGGACGATCATTTGGAATTTCTCTCTCGTCCGTTCCAAGAAGCACGAGAAGCGATTCACCGTCGAATGCATCAATTGGGGATTCCACATTAGACAAGTCTGCTATCCGGTTTCAAAGTCCGATCTCCGCTTAGATCGTAGGGGCGAGGTTACCTCGTCCCTATAGCGAACCTATTCCAAAATTCTAAGGGTCAAACCCGTAATTTTAGACAGTTCTTGAACAACCCAATCGCACCATCATTGGGGGTAAACATGCCAAAAGAATTAATAGCCGTCGCGCCAAGACAACCTGTTTTGCGAGAATACGAAGACGGTCCGCTCCCCGCGGACAGCGTCCGCGTTCAAGTCGAATTCGGCGCACCCAAACGCGGCACCGAACTGACAGCGTACTACGGATACAATAACCGAAGTTTTCCAATAGGACTTGGGAATATGTGCGTCGGAAGAATTATTGAAATCGGTGATGATGTTGAAGGTTTTGAGATCGGCGAGCGCGTCACGCATCACGGACATCTCAAGGAAACCCATACGTGGCGCGCGGGCAGTGTCCTCAAGATGCCAGACCACATGACGTGGAAAGAGGCAGTCTGCTATGATCCATTACACTTCGCTATGTCCGCAATTCGGGACGGAAAAGTCCGCGTCGGTGAGCGAGTGGCTGTCTTTGGACTCGGTGCCATCGGGTTGATGACGGTGCAGATGGCACGGATCGCAGGCGCAGATTTCGTCGCCGCCGTAGACCCACTTGAAAGACGACGGAAAGTCGCTGAAAAGACAGGGGCGGAACTTGTTATTGATCCAACCGCCTGCAATACTGGTGAAGTGCTTAAAGATGCGACTGGCGGACTCGGCGTTGATGTCGCTGTAGAAACGAGTGCTGTTTACGAAGCACTTGATGATGCACTTCGCAGCGTCACTTTTGAAGGCACAATCGTCTACGCTGGACGCGCGAAAGCGTGTACCGGTGGACTTGACCTCGGTGCTGTCGCACATGTCAACATTCCAAACATCATCTTTGCGCGCGCCAACAGCGATCCGAACCGCGATCATCCGCGTTGGGATTTCAGGCGTATTATTGATACCTGTTGGAAATGGCTTGAACAAGGCAGATTCGATTGTGAAGATGTCGTTGACCCAGTCGTGCCGTTTGAAGATTCAGTCGAGGCTTACATAGAGATGGACAACCACCCCGAACGGAGCGTCAAATTAGGTATCTCCTTCGGGTGATGCTAAGACATAGTGTTCTGTCATTTTTATTTTCATAATCCAACCCACTTCAACAAACCGCAAGGAATAATTAAAATCACTGATAGGCAATCAAAAAAATGCCGAGTACCATCACGACAGCTGCGATCAAGCGGCGTTTTGTATAGGTCTCTTTCAAGGCGTACCCGCCGAGCAAAACAACGAAAATGACAGAACACTGCCGAACCGCAGTTACGTAGCTAACCTTTTCTGTCATCAAAACGTAGAGAATGAGTGAATAGGAGGTCAACGAAAGTACAACAACAGCAAGTGCACGCTTCCATTCTGTGCGTCCAATCTCTGCAATCTGCTGGTGTGGAAACCGGGCGAGACACGACAACCCATAAAGGACTTGCGAGATACTGTTCTCCATTAAATAGTAAGTCACGGCTCGCCACAAAGGAGAATCCGTCGAATAGCGATGAAATTCAGTCATTCCTTGCTTGTCTATCAGCGAGTATCCGATGACACTCGCCAGCGTAGCATAAGCCCAAAGGGCATCCGGTTTACCAAGGTAACGAAAGAACGTCTTAAACTGGATGCGCGTCTCACGTTGTTGATAAAGTACCATAGATGCCATCACACACAAGATACCCACAAAGCCTTGTGCCGAAATCCGTTCGTTTAGGAACAGGAAGGCGAAGAGTGGTAAAAAGGCTGGCGCAGCGCGCGCAATCGGATAGACAAGCGAAATCTCGCCAACGGTATAGGCATGCGTCAAAAACAAACGGTATAACAGATGAACGAAGGCAGAGCCAGCAATATAGATCCATACCAGTTTCGGAATTACCGGTTGCTTGATACCAAAGGCAATGAACGCTATGACTACGGTGTAAAATCCGCACCAAAAAAAGAGAATCCGTGTATCTCTACTGGATTTGCTGTAGAAATTCCATAACGCATGGCAAAATGCTGACAGCAGAATTAAGACAATTGAGGTGGAAACCATAGGAACTTTCGTTATTTGTAGGTACAGGGTCTGTATCTGTTCGTTAATAACTGTCAGCAACCAGTAATCAGTTAAGAGAAGTTCGTTTTAATCTCTTGAAACTGACTGCTGACGACTCTTTCAGGAGGTAATTATGTTCAAAAAGTCGAAAAAATACCAGTCTTTTATTTTTTTTGGGCTTGTCTTGGGGATACTTGCCCTCACAGCAACCGTTACCCTTACCCAAGAATCGTGGTTCCCTTCCGAGTGGGGTGCCGATGACCGACGCGGGGCAGTCAACCGATTAACACCAGAGAAAGTATTGGAAGCCGCGAGTTTGATTAAAACAGGTAAAGTCTACCAACTCGGTAGAGTCTATGAGAGTGGCATTCCGGTTTTCGGAACGCGGCACTATAGCCTACGGATTCCAGCGATGTCCGGTCCACTCGGTAAAAATAAAACGACGTGGTTTGAGGAGATTTTTAGCGGTGAAATAGGTCAGATCGGCACACAGTTTGACGGACTCGGACACATCGGTATCGGCGATCTCTACTACAACGGATTGGACCAACACGATTTCGCCAAAGCCGAAGGTCTCACGGAACTCGGAGTCGAGAACGTAGGTCCGATCGTGACGCGCGGTGTTCTGATTGATGTCGCAGGCTATAAAGGTGTTGAAGTCCTCGGCGATAGTTATGAAATTACGCGCGCAGATTTAGAGGGCGCATTGAAAAATCAAGGCGTCAAAATTACCCCCGGCGATGTCGTTATTATTCACACGGGTTGGGGGAAATTCTGGATGACAGATAACGATCGCTACGGCACCACAGAACCCGGCATCGGATTGGAGGCAGGACAATATCTCGTTGATCAAAAAATTGTGATGGTCTGTTCTGACAACTGGGGCATCGAGGTCGTCCCGAACCCTGACGAAACCCTCGCCTTTCCAGTGCATCAACTCTTTATCGTCAAGCACGGCATTTACAACCTCGAGAACATCATCACAGAGGAATTAGCAGCGGCGAAGGTCTATGAATTCGCCTTCAGTTTCGCACCCCTGCGTCTCAAAGGCGCGACGGGTTCCCCCGGCAATCCGATCGCCATTTTTTAAACTTTCCTCGCGGCTCGTTTAGGCGGGTTTAGGTAATGATGTGCTTTTTCATAGACCCGCCTTCCACTTCGTTTCAGGCTATCTATACTAACCCGTTCTGTACAACGTGCTCGCTCTTCAGGACTCTTTCCTATTTTTTACATTGCACAAATCCGTGCAACCATCGCACCCTCTGCCCCATTCCGTGCAGTCAGCACACACGCCAAACCCACTAAACCCAAAGTATCTCCCATCTCGTCCATTATTTTACATTGGCACAGAAATTGCTAATTACTGTCAAAAGGAGACCTGACATGCAAAAAATCGTTTTCGCGCTACAGCACGTATTTATGGTATGTGTTCTATTTATTGTAGGGTGTGCAGCACCAGCGTTTTTAATAAACTCACCAACACCTACAGAACACCCCTCAGAACAAGAGGAGATCCCGCAAACGCTAAGAGCCATAAACACATGGAACGGTATACACATTTCAAAAATTATTCAGAAATGGGGCAAACCCCACAGTGTTACCGATGATGGCACAGATTCAAAGGTTTATATCTGGCCCCTAAAATTGCCCGTGCATGAATTCTTGGCAGATCCAGGATCAGCCGAGAGCACTACCTTTCTTCACCCGGGCAGCATGCGACCAGGCGCAGCCGGAATACACCCTGTGTCCATGGACGACCTCTATGAACTCGCATTTTATACAAATCCGGAGGGTATCGTTCAGAAAACGCTCCTAAAAGAGAGTGCCACATCTGATTTCGCTCGTCCTAAAAACCGCAGAAAACTGGCGCGGTAACAAAATAAAAATGAAATAGAGGTGAAAACCGATGTTAGGTAAAACCTATTATTTTCGCGTATGTGTAGCAATCGGAGTGTGGTTACTCACGGTAGGTTGCGCACCACTTCCAAAACGGATAGCAGCTACACACCTATCCTGCAAGACGTATCCAAAACTCGTTGATGGCGATCTGGCTACATCCAGTTTCCTAAAGGTAAAAAGCTTTGTCCAAAAAGGGGACACCAAGTATCAGCGAAGTATCCGGTATGGCGACTGGGTGGAAGGGAAAGATAAGGCGGAGGCATTGATTCAACTCGACACGCTTACGGATGTCGCTTACATTGAGGTGCATCCAATTTCAAACATTTACCGTCTCTCGGTAGATACATCGACCGCAGAGATCGTGAACCAAAAATCACATCACTTTGAACCCCTGAGAAGCCATAAGATTGCCAGATCCGAGAACGGTGAAGTGATACGCATCGACATCGACAGACCCGTGCGGGTCCTGAGAATTTCTATCTATGCCAATCGCGATTTAGCACAGACCACACGAGAACCACTAACCCAAAAAACTAAAGTGACCTTTAAGGATATTGTGATTCGGGACATTCGAGTGTATCAATGATGAATACTATCAATCAGCAGGAGTAGGACTTACGCATGCTGCTCTTTATGTACCACAAACTGTATGAAGTTTAAGAATTTAATTCGGTAATACAATAACCTCTTACTGTAGGAGCGAGTGTTTTTGCTGGGGCGTTTCTTGTGCTCGCGATCTTTAACGATTACCGAAATATTTATTTAATCTTCATTT
>JAJEEK010000114.1 GCA_022821065.1 Candidatus Poribacteria bacterium | reverse complement strand
TTTCTCACTCCGACTGTGAACTCCGGTGGCACCCAACTTAAAAAACTGACCTCGGTCAAAACGATACGTGAGTTGTCCTGTCTCATCGGGTTCGAGCCACTTCATCGCAAGAACCATGTATTTAGTCACTCTTTCTGCTGTGGGGAGGTCATCGTCACCATCAACCAAATAGAAGCACCCTTCCGCATCGGCTCTACCGGTCTCAATATCAATAGTTAGCGTGCCGCCCTTCTCAAACGCCCTTGTATCAATGACAACTACGGTATAATCTCGATAACCAACGACTGGTGTACGAAAAAAATCTAAGACATCCTGTGAAGGTGCTTCACTGTTCAAAATGATATTCCCCAACCCGGGCTGCTTTCCGTCTAAAGCTTCCTTAAGAAATATAAGGTAACTCTCCTCGTCTCGGCGTTTAAATTTATTCCAATTGTCGTCGAAGAATTCATTGACAAGCAGTCTGCCCATCAATTCAAACTCTGGTGATATGACGAAACAATCCACCGGCGACCCTTTTTTGGATCCGGTCTTCCATCCCTTGATAATCGCTTGTGCCAAGGGGTGCGTTGTGTCAAACGTCTTACCCTCTCGCTCGCGCCGCCTTGCAATTGGATCACGTAAACTGGAGATACGCCCCAATTCAGCATTTGTTGCCCAAGTGTTGATAAAATTTTCGTTCAAGAATGCTATGATTCCATCGTCATCGAGGACACCTGTCCTCAGGCTTTTGCCACTCCCTCAGCAGGATTCGTCGAAGAGGGGTCCGCTTATTGAGATGGCATGGATCGGTTTCTGTTGTGCAGGTGCCAATTCCAACGCTTCTTCCAGCGATACCCAGTTAATTCGGGCTGACTTGTAAAAACGTAACATTAACGTGTGCAGTGCTTCCGCTTGCGGGATCGCTTCTGTGAATTTAGCATCTTGTAAAATGTCTTGTTTTCCGGCACAGAGTTCCATTTTCGGACAAAAACCGATGTCTGCTCCGCGGAGTCCATCTCTAATTTGCCAACGTACATCAAAGTTTAGTGTGGCATCCGGAACGTGCATCTTGAAAGCGGCAACTTTTTTTCCACCCGATCAACAACCATATATCCGGCAAACTGTGACAGTGCGAACCAACCTTTTTCTAAGACAAATTCCGCATGGATACGGAACAGAATCTCAGCGAACGCATCATTGTAGGCGCGTAGACATGCCCACAAACCGTAAGAATCCTTGCCACCAATTTTTAACTCCAATTGTGGACATGGACTGAGTTGCCTCAGTAGTGTTAACGCAGCTTCTTCTTCAATCTGCCAACATTCATCAACCGAAACCGGTTCCTGTGGCAAAAATGCTTGAAAAACCGATGCTGGGTACTGCTTTTCTGGTTCAGCAGCCTTTAGATTCGCCAATTCGTCCCAGTCCACGTGGTAGTTCCATTGCGTGTATTCAATCGGGGCGATAAAACCTTTGACAGACACTTGTGCATCACGGTCAAGATTAAGTGCAATTTTGTTGTTGAAAGTTTTCATTTCTCTTTTTAAACTTCCTTTTCAGTATAAGATACCATTGCCATTAGAAAGCGGCAATGATTCGCTTATACACAACTTTGGATGCACTTATGTATACTAAAGTTTGGACCATTCGCGTTGCGGGCAGGTTAAGTTTTCAAAGTGTTTCGCCCGGTCTCCCTTCTCCTCGTTTAACAACTTCTTCCCAAACTTTGTCCGCGATGATCAGCGTTTCAACAAGCACTTTCAGAGTGTCCCACTGTTCGCAAAGAGAGATACCAATTAAAAATGAAGCATCCGCTACAGCTATCAACTTGTTTGCATCAGTTACTTTGTTTGTTCTATTAAGCATTCGACAGCCTTCAATTCTTGTTCGATTTCCTCATCATCGTATGCAGCAATCGGGATATCCTGCTGACTCAGAAGTCGAATAAAATCCCATAAGTGTAATTCTGCCAATTTTGCAGCTTGCCCTAAAGAGAGAATATTGCGCTCGAAAAGAGAGACCGCAAGCAACCGTTTTGCCTCCTCAGTCAGTTTCTCTTGATTGTAGCCGGAAATAGAAAGTGGAGTTGAAAGTTCATTAGGGACATCCAACGTGATAGAAAGCATAATTCTCACCTCTATATTGCATTAAGGGTATCGCCAAAATGTAGCTCGTTTTTGATTACAAAACATTGCCCATAGATCCAGTAACATTATAACATCTTTCATAGGAAAACGTAATTTTAATTTCATTTTATCCAACTTTATGTATAGCCTTGCAAGTGCTACATTGATTCAGGCTTTTCTACTGGTTCTACAGAAATTTTGGCGTGAAAGGCATTGATGCTCCCTTTCTCATTGAACCACGTACCGGTAGCACCCAATTTAAAGATCTTACCTTCATTGAAACGATGTCGGATTCTTCCGATCTGTCCAGAGGGAATATCCCACGCTGAGGTGAGTGCCTCATTAGGATAACCCTTCGTCGGTAATTCGGTATCGTCATCAAAGAGATCAAACGATCCCCCCGGCTTCGCAGTACCCATCTGAATATTAATGGTGAGTATTCCACCCTCTTTGAAGGCAGTCGCATCAATCTCAACGACAGTATAATCTTGGTAGCCGTACCTCGGTGTCCGAAGGATATCCAGGACCTCTTGTTCAGTCTGATCAGGAGTAAGCAGAACCTTCAAACCGCTTGGCGAACCCGTTGAGGTCTCATCGCCGAATCCGGGCAACTTACCATCTAAAGAATCCTCAAGAAACTTAAGGTAAGCAACCTCTTCAGGGATACCAGTTCGCAAACAGTCGTCAAAGAAATCATTAAGCGGAAGTTTACCCATCACATCAAGTTCAGGCGCAATAACTAAACAGTCCACAGGTGAGTGTTCTTTCCACCCTTCCATGATGGCTTTTGCTAACCGGTGTGTTCTGTCGAACGCTTTGGGTAGATCCCTACGTCTTCGTGC
>JAJEEK010000092.1 GCA_022821065.1 Candidatus Poribacteria bacterium | reverse complement strand
CGGGTTCAGCAGCGGAAATCAAAAGAGGTTATTTCTGATGAAAACTGAATTTAAAACAGTATACCGGTTAAGCGTTGTGCTTGCGATGTGCGGGCTGATGCTTTTTATCTACACGGGCTGCGGCGGTTCTGATGATGCTGGCGAAACCGGGGATATATATGCAGAGGATGGGTATGCTACGCAGGGAGGCACATCTTTTGGATTGCCGCCTCCAGGTGGTGTCGCCTATGACGGTGCCGTCTTTAAGGACTACGGCACGAATCAATTTATTGATACAAGAGATGATCACCTTTCGACATTTGGTATGGATGTTGATACCGCCTCCTATTCCATCACGCGAAACTATCTGCGGGATGGATCCCTTCCGCCCCCGGAAGCCGTTCGAGTAGAGGAATTTGTTAACGCTTTTGATTACAATTATCCAACCCCATGGGGTGAAGCATTTGCTGTGCACGTTGAGGGGGCACCATCGCGATTTGGTGGGGTCGAACGACTCCGAGAGCCACGAGCTGGCAAACGACGCCGCGTTCCGCAAGATGACGAACAACTCCAGTTGCTCCGAATCGGTATACAAGGTCGCGTGGTCTCCGACGAAAACCGAAAGGACGCGATGTTGACTTTCGTCATTGATGTCTCCGGTTCCATGGCCATCGAAAACCGGTTGGAATTGGTCAAAGGTGCCCTAACGCTTTTGGTTGAAGAACTCCGTCCGAGGGATAAGGTGGCTATTGTCGCTTACAGTAACCGGGCGCGCATCGTCCTTCCGCATACCGGTATTGAGGGACGTGAGGGGATCCTGGCGGCGATCCATTCGCTTGTCCCGGAACAGGCGACCAATGTTGACGAAGGACTCCGCCTTGGGTACAACCTCGCCTTGCGCAACCCAAAGATTGGCGGCATCAACCGTGTGATTCTCTGTTCCGACGGCGTTGCCAATGTTGACGCAACCGACCCTGATGTCATACTCAGAAAAGTTCGCGGGCATGTTGCAGAGGGGATCACGTTAACAACCATCGGGGTCGGCATCGAGAATTTCAACGATGTCCTTCTGGAGCAACTTGCTGATAACGGCAACGGTAGTTACGCTTATGTAGATACCCTCGATGAAGCAAAGCGGGTGTTTGTTGAAAACTTAACGGGGACCCTACAACTTATCGCTAAAGACGCAAAGGTCCAAGTCGGCTTTAACCCGCAAGTCGTCAGTCGTTTTCGACTGCTCGGCTACGAAAACCGGCATCTTGACCATGAGGAATTTCGGGATGACAGGGCAGATGGCGGAGAAATCGGTGCAGGCCACAGCGTCACAGCACTTTATGAAATTAAACTCGCTGAAGGTGCAAGAGGACATTTAGCGACTGTCTCTATACGTTACAAGGATCCGGATACCCATCGTTCCTCCGAAATTACCGAGGAAATTTTCACAACACAGTTGAAGAGGACATTCCAAGCTGCATCCGCTGAATTTCAACTCGCAGCGACTGTAGCGGAATTCGCAGAAATTCTCCGCGAGAGTTTTTGGGCAGAAGGTGGAAATTTGGCAACCGTATCGCAAAGCCTCAGAGATATCGCACCGCGTATCCACAATGAACAAGTCGATGAATTCAGGCACTTGGTAAGCAGAGCCGCTCGCTTTAAGGGGTTAAACCTTGAATAAACGATAGAGCTTACCCGAATCGGTGTGGCACCAAACTTCGTCAATGGTGTATGGTTGGTCTCCGAATTTCGCGTAAGTCCTAAAAAAATAAAACACACGGCGGCAATAGGAGCAAACATGAAAGCACTTTTGAAAAGCCTGACCTTTGGGATCATTTTTATCCTCGCGATCGGGTTCGGCATTGCGGTCTATATCCTTCAGGCACCACCGGTTGAACAGAAGGACACCGCGAAACTGCAAGTTCACAGCCGAACGGCAGTCCGCGGGAGACCGACGGTCAATTCCAAACCGCTCGCTTATACCAAAAACGTGTACCGCTTCAATTTGGATCGGAAATATATTAGCAACTTAAACAGTGGCAGATTGGAACGTGAGCATCTGTTTAGCGCGGCTTTGACGCATCGCGCAAAACTCAAAGGCAAAGCCCTTGACAATGCGTTGGAAAAAGAGATCAATTGGCAAAAGATGTTCGCGAGTATGACAGAAGATATTCGCTTCGGTCCGAGTACACCTACCCTCGAAGTATTGTTAAGCGGTGAGGAGTGGGTGCTCAAAAATGCACCGGGTGCTGGGTACATCGTCGTCAAAACAGGGCATCAAATTGATGTCTATTTACCTGATTTAAAGGACGCTTTTGAGAAAAATAACCTTCCGCTCTCCACAAATTTAGAAATCTCCACCTTACAAGTAAATAAACGGTGGCTCATCACAGATAAAGGACAACAGCAAGCGTATCCCATTGAGAACGGCACTGAAAAGCTCAACATTTACCAGCAATCGAAACCTGAAATTCTGACGTTTCTGTTTCAAGTCAGTTTAGCATCGCAGGACGCTCTCGCTGAAAGCAAATTGACGCAGGAACTCAGTCGAGAATTTGAAGCGTTGAAAATACCGTTATCACGGAAAACGCAAATATCAACAGGCGAAGACGGTATGAGTTGGCAGATAATAGATACACCCCTAAAATATAACATCCGAAACGAGAACGAACGATTGAAGGTCTACCTTGATCTGGACAGCACGTGGCTTCGCATCCAAGCGAATGAAAATATAAAAGGCTGGGTGCAAAAAGATCGCGGGACGGTCTTTGAACCGCCACCACCGATACCGAGTTCACGCCAACAGGTGAAGGAACGGTTGCTTGTACTTATTGCGAAAGTAAGAGAAAAAATCGGGATATTCGACGATGAAAGTCAAACCCAAAATACTGCGTCCCGGTAGCCGCATCGCAGCGATTTCGCTCTCTTGGGGTGGTCCCGGCACTGTTCCGTATCGTTATGAGATGGGTAAACGACAATTTGAAGAAGCATTCGGCGTAACGGTTATCGAAACGGAACACGCCTTGCGTGATGCGGACTGGCTTGCGAGAAACCCCAAAGCGCGTGCAGACGATTTGATGGCGGCTTTTGCCGACGAAACAATCGACGGTATCATCTCGACGATTGGCGGTGAAGATTCAATCCGTACGCTGCCATACCTTGACTTGGACTTGATTCGGCGTAATCCAAAGGTTTTCATGGGCTATTCGGATACCACAATATCGCATGCCGCCTGCTTTAAAGCGGGTATCGTGTCGTTTTACGGTCCTTCGTTCATGGCAGGATTCGCTGAAAATGGTGGAATGTTCCCGTACATGGTGGATTCCGTCCGACGCACCCTCTTTTCTACAGAACCACTTGGTATAATTGAACCGAATCGCGTAGGATGGACAGTTGAACATCTACCATGGGAAAACCCTGAAAACCAGTCAACCCGTCGAAAACTGAACCCTTGCACTGGATGGAGATTTCATCAGGCCGAGGGTGTTGTTGAAGGGCAACTCTTTGGGGGTTGTGTTGAAGTTCTGGACTGGCTTCGCGGGACAGACTATTTTTCCGCTGGAGACCTTCAAGGTGCCGTTCTCTTCTTAGAGACCTCTGAAGACGCGCCACCACCTTCGTTCCTAACGGAATTTGTGAGATGCATCGCAGCGATGGGTATCCTCGAAGGACTTAACGGTATCCTGCTTGGACGCCCCGGTGGCGGTGTTAACCCGCAGACTTTTAGCGAATACGACGAGGCACTCTGTAAAGCCGTCCGTGAGGAACACGGGTTAAACAATATGCCGATTGTCACCAATATGGACTTCGGGCACACCGATCCGATGTTCGTCCTTCCAATCGGGATAAAGATGCGTATTGATTCTGCTAAGCAGGAAATCGTTATTAACGAGGCAGCAGTCACTAAAAATTAATACAGATAGGTTCTCACCCCGGTATTACTGATCTTCCGAAACCGGATAAAGTGTGAGTCTCGCTTTCCGCCCAACTCCCTCATCGGCAATTATGAGTGCGCCATCCTCAGCGAAGGTGATACCTTCAGGCTGACGATGCAACTGGTCAGGAAACGGCTTGGCTCCAACGACTTGCCCCCCTGGCGTAACCTCCGCGATAGCTCTCTGACGCGCAGCTACCACAAAGTAATTTCCTGACACAGGGTGTTTTTCGATCCCAGAAGGCTGAAATTCCTTCTCATCAATATGACGTGTGAATTCAATGACAGGGATGACTATATGGGCATCTTCATTCAATTGTTTCACATCAATTGACCAATGATATATAACCAAATGTTCCTTCAAGTCTTCTCTACGAGCGTTTTTGCACATCAGTAAGAGTACCCGCTGGCTTGCGTCGTACGCTAAACCCTCTATTTCGCAATCTCTACCGACGCCAGTGGAATAGATATTATAAAGGACGGATTCGCCATCAGCCCCTCTACTGCACTCGTATATGCGCCCTGAACTTGTGACCAAATAGACCAGATCGTTAACTGTTGCAATCCCCTCAAAATCATCATTTACGGGGTGCTTCATATCGGATAGTTGGAATGTTTTTACGATTACCCCATTCCGATAATCTATCTCGTGAATAATCCCCTCTTCATCATCGTGTGCCAGGAGTCGGTTGTTGATGGTCATTGCTAAGCCAGAAATCTCCTCAAGACGTCCGGGCAGTTTCCAATGCGTTGCTATCTCTACCTTCAGGTCATAACTTTCGAGCGATATTTCCTTTTTTTTCTCCGCCTTCGTGTCGCCGAGAAGGTGGTCAATCATAGCGTCTGGATTCATCTTTAACAAATCTTCACTCAAACCTGCTGGTGGATTCTTTTTCTCGACCTTCTCTTCACCCAAACCTGTTGATGGATTCTCTTTCTTTACTTTTTCGTCACTTAAACCTACCGATCGATCCTCTCTATAAAATATTGACACAACAAGGATAAGAAGGCTAAAAACAAGGAATCCTAACAAAAGTTTATTTCCGCGAGTCTGCATGTGCGATTATACCTCCGTGAACTCTTGTCCCTTCAGTTTTACGTTGTTGATACAGCCTCTTCCGTTTTCTTTTATATCACGTAAAAAGGAAGACAAAGTGACAGATTTTTTTAACCAAACATCAAACACAACGATGTCAGTTCCATCCAAATTTTCGACAACATCTGCGACCCGCCACCGTTTGGTACTGGATTCAAGGATTTGTGCAGTTGATTTTCTGGCTAAATTGATCTTTGTGGTGTGCACTTCGATCTGGGCATTATAAAGGTTTTCAGTGGCAATGCCTTCTTCTCCAGGGGCTGTGCCCCATTTTCCGGAATTATCGATTCTCCAGCCAGAAAGTACTTCCGGTTGCGCTCCAAAATTGCTTTTCCATACACCGAGCGTTACGATAACAAAAACCAACGACGCGAGATAAGCCACCAAAAAAAGTTGGGTTCCAGCCGCGAGACCTATCCCGATAGCCATAAGCATATATACGGAATCCATCGGTTCTTCGAGTGAGGTCCGAAAACGGACAGCTGCCACGATGCCAGCCAAACTGAACGCAAGTGCGACACTATCCTTGACCAAAAAGACAACCAACGATATGGCAATAGGTATAACGAGCAGCGTATGAGCGAAGGATTGACTATATTTCTTACGCGGTCGCGTCCACCGATAGAGCCAAATAATTGGAAGCGTAAGACAAAAAGCCATTGCCAGCGCAAGCATAACGGGAATGGTCTGTGTCGGATCACCAAACGTGACTGAGATCAAGCCTTCTCTGATATTCCCTTCAAAAATCGTGGCAACTCCCTCTTGGATTTTCTCCAGTGTGATGGGTACATCACCCCCACTACTACCGCGTTGGCCTTCAAAGCGTTCACTCTCTTGAGCAACATAAATGAGTATCTCGGGGAAAATCTGGAAGATCCCACCGAGTGCAAAAAGCCACGCGAGGTAGTAAACAACGAGCCGTATAATTATGTTGTTGAGCATGTGATATATCTTGTTGAGCATTCGATGTCTCTCCGATTTGCTTGGTTAAAATATGAAACCCGCGCGTAGATACACGCCTGTCAAGTCATCACCATCTATGATGGCAACGCTCAAGGTCTGCTTGCGTTGGAGAAAAGAGAGCCAGAATCCGCCCCCGACACCGCTGTGCCATTTCTCGGCATTGTTGGGATCCTCGGCGTGAAAGACCCGTCCCACATCAGTGGCTATGAACAGTCCGAATTCTCCCGGCACTATGAGTTTGATCGGAACGAGAACAAGCCGCAGTTCGACATTCCCGTACAAGGCGGTGTCTCCCGCGAACCGGTTTTTCCAGAAACCGCGTATATGGCTATCGGATAAACCGATACCGGCAAAACCGGGACCGCCGAGGAAGGCACTCTCATGAAAAGGAAAAGTTCCCCATACTTTCTTGCCCCCGGCCCTCAGTGCCAACGTCGGGTTCGTCGGAATCGGAACCGTCACATAAGTATGTACTTTTCCTTCTATGCTGCCAAATGCTGACCTGACATCCCAGGCTCCCGGATATACGGCACCAGCAGCTCTGACCAAAGCCCCATGCGTCGGATACGCTGGATTGTTTCGCGTGTCATACATGATTTCACCGGATGCGCCTACTTGACCGAAGGAACCCGTGCCATAGTACACTGGGCCATCCGGAGTATAGATAAATTTTTCCGCGTTGGCATCTGGTGATGTGTTTGAATATTTGAGAATCGGCCCCAGGTGCATGGTTAACTCTGAGCGAAGCGGTTCTGTAGGGGGCCCAGGTACATCTTCTTCATGCGCTTTCTTTCTAAAATAGACGGATGGCGTGAAAACGAAATGACTCTGTTCCACCTTATAGAAATCGGATGGTTCCAGAATCTGGGTATCGTTACCAAATCCATTGAATCGGATCAACTGTATTCCAGAGTACTTGAAATGAATCCTCGCGTCAAGGTTAGCCAGTAAGCGCGGAAAGTCGCTGGTATAAGAAAAAAAAGGATCGGGACCATTCGTTGCCAAACCGATGTCAAAAGAATGCCGCGAAGAGAAAGGATATTTTCGGAAGCCGAAATACTGCCAACTGCTGTGCATCTTTAAAAACACACCCAAATCCGGATTTACCGTAACCATCGGATAAGTAAACCTATCCATGCCCCAGTCCATGGCATACCGTGTTTGTTGCGGAAGTAGAATCTGTGGAGAAGGGCGTTTGTAGGGATTCTCATTCGTTTTTGCTCCGTTGCCTTTAACAAACTGGTTTTTCCCACGAAAATCATAGAACCGCGTCTTTGAGACACCAGCCTCAGACAAGTTTGTGAACGTATCGTCCCCACCACCACCATCTATGTGAACGGCAATACGCCCCTTTGTCCCCGAAATTTCAACCTGATCATCTCCACCCCGGAGATATATTCGGACTTCCCGCGATTCTTTGAAGTGGAATGTCCTCTTGAAATAGGGTGCTATTTTTTCGCCACTAGGACCCTCTATGAGACCGATACGGACGACCAAATCACCCTCCGGCGTATGCTCACACTGGATGTATTCGTTCTGATCGGTCGCATGGATTTCAGGGTTGCGCGTAATCAGTTTATAGTATCTGCTGGCAAATTCAGGCAATGCGTCTCGTCTCGATTTGAGGGCCTCGGTTAACGTTTTCCCAACGATTTTGTAATAAGGTTGTGGAAGTTTCCGGACCGCATCCTCAATGACTGTATCCGGTAGATCCTCGCAAAACGCTGTTACGATGGAATCCCAGGCCACCTTATCAAGTTCAACAAGGAATTCGCGATCCAGTTCCCAAGCAGAAACCGTCAGTGCCAGAAGATTCGGATACTTATCCCCGAATTTGATGAGAAACTTGGGGAGTCCTCTCCGCGCAACTGCCATGGCAAACCCGTCAAGGTCTATAAAAGCCAAATCTCGATCCTCTGGTATCGGAGTCCAAATATACCCATCGCCATCTGGAAATCGCGCCCATCTCCACTGACCGTGATGCCGGTCCCTGTCATTCACGAGAAAATCCATCAGTCTCGCCTTTAGATATGCCCGTGCATCGACGCGGTTGGCAGGCGTTTCTTCCAAATGTTCCCACAGCCTCTCCGTTCCGCTGACCTGACGAGACCCCGCGAAGCCGGGCGTATTATTAGGACCTTCCGACGGGTGTTCCTGCAGCATTCCTATAAGTCCGGCAAATTCTTCGCTGTACGCCTTCAACCTCGGATCATCTGGAATAACAACGAGTGTATGCTTGGAATGGAGGATACCGGTAGCTTCCATCAGTGGATCAACTATAAGTGCCCCTGTTGGTAAAAATGCCCTGATCATGTCTTGAAAGAAATCGTCGGCAATTGTCCCCTTGAGTTCTTCCCATCTCCGTTTGGTCGGATCCTTGTCTAAGGAACGAACGGTATACCGGCGACCATCCTCCCCTATGAAATGAAGGGATATGGACTGTCCGAATCCGCCAGTGCGCAGCGGTGTTAATCCACCTCCCACGCCGTTAAGGTCAAGGACTGCGACTTCGATCGGCGTGGTCCAGAGGTCCCGGTAGTCACTGCCGGAGAACCAACGTTTGAACCAGCCTGCCCGGAACCTTTCCCCCGGCACGACGACGTGGGTCTTGGCGCCCTGTGGCGGGATAGATCGATGAATCTGGTACCCTGGAGGTGACGAGTCCTTCTGAGATACCGACACTGCTGGCACAGAAAGGGCAAACATCAACGAAAGTAAAAGTACTTTCCATTTAAAAAATATCATTAATATGCCTCCGTCCCTGTAGAAAGGTCAAGAAAGGTCTATCATGCTTATGCTCAGTGTCATCAACAGCCACCCTAACACTTGGACTGCTCTAACTGTAATTGATAAAAAATAATAAGGCAAAACTGGCAGTACAAACCGGAGGTTTCCTGTGTTCCTTGTAGCGTAGGCTGCTGGTTTCCTGCGATTATAATGTGATACGAATCATCCAAAGTTTAGTAGGGTATAATATGACATATTCTATTATTAATCAAATAAAATCCATTAATGCCTATAAATAACTGAAATTATATCATGTTTTTAGACAAAAGCAAATTATATTAGAGCCATTCCCAGGATGATTTATAGTGAAACCTAAAAATAAAGAGACACTTACCTTCCCCTGGTAGGGTTTTTGCTGGGGTGTTTCTTCACGGTTTCTAACCGAACCGGTACGGAGTGTCCTATTAATTCTAAACTTTACTATAGTTTCCGGTTTTGATTTTGGTTAACGTTTTTCGGCAAGATCGCGCGTGAAGAAATCCGCAGAAACACGCAAGCAAAACACTCGCTCCTATCAAGAGGCTGCTGATGCATTACCGAATTAAATTCTTAAACTTCATACTGACAGGACTTACGCAATTTTTGACTGTAGGCGGTTGTGTTAGATGAAAGTTTTCGGCAAACACAGCGTTCTGGTACCACAAACTAACAGTTTGTGGTACAAAAGAGCTTCATGCGTAAGTCCTAACTGATTTTTTTATTGACTTACGTGACTAAAACCTGTATCCTTATCAAAAACCGACACGTTTCTACCGGAAGACTACAATGCAGTATTACCTAAGAAGTCAACATACCGTTTCGTCAAAAATGGGTTCCGCAGTTAAGGCGATGCCTTGCTAAAAAAATGAAAATCCTTTTTCTTTCCCCCACCGTACCGTTTCCACTTACCGACGGCGGACGCATTCGGGTCTTTAACCTCCTCAAACAGATTGCGACGCAAAGTGATGTAACACTGCTCGCCCTTGAGACGCAGCCCACAGACGAAGAAGGTGTCGCAGAACTCCAGCAATTAGGCGTTCAGGTTCACCTCGTCCCGAATGCCCCGACACTCCCACGCGTATCGCTCCGCACGCTTGTCAACGCTTTTCGGAGAAGACAGCCTATCACCGTCGCACGCTACGATCTACCCGCTTATCGTCAGAAATTCAGGGAGTTGGTCGCAACCGAAAACTACGATCTCGTCCACTACGAGATGTTTCACACGGCGCAGTTCTACACGGAGACCGATCTACCCGGTGTGCTTTCACAACAGAACGTCGATTCCGAAATCTGGCGGCGACTCTGCAGTGAAACGGCTAACCCGTTCTATAAATTCGCATATTGGACACAGCAACTCGCTTTTCAACGCTATGAACGGGTGCTAAGTCCGAAGTTCGATGCCGTCACGTGTACGTCTGATATTGATGCCATCGTCTTTCAGCAGCACTGCGCAGCAGATGCTATCGCCATAATCCCAAACGGTGTCGATGTGACACATTTCCAACCCGATTTTACCACCGAAACGCCAGCACATCTTATCTATATCGGGAGTATGGACTGGTACCCAAATGAAGATGCGGTCGTCTTCTTCGCAGATGAAATCTTACCGGGTATCCAAAGCGAAGTGCCGGATGTCCAATTCTCAATTGTCGGTGGGAATCCATCGGCCCGCGTCCAAAAGTTAGCGGAGATAGATGGCGTTGTTGTCACGGGACGTGTGCCAGAGATCAAACCCTACTTCGCCGATGCGACGGTCTTCGTCGTGCCGTTGCGTATCGGGAGCGGCACACGCCTGAAAATCCTCGAAGCGTTGGCGATGGGGAAAGCGATTGTCTCCACTTCAGTCGGAGCGGAGGGGTTAGACCTCAAAAATGGAGAGGAAATTTTTATCGCCGACGAACCAAAAGCCTTTGCGGATGCAGTCACCCAACTGCTGACGGATCCAGCACTCCGCCGTCGGATCGGCGAAAACGGACGCGCCCGCGTCGAAAAAGATTATGACTGGCGAAGTATCGGCGAGAAACTCCATCGACTTTATACCGAAATCGGTGGGCGCGCTTCCTAAAAGCGAGCTGGTCCAAGTGCTTGTAGGAGGGGTTTGTAACCCCGATTTCTGGAGCCCCTGCAAAAAATTGTTTTTTTTTCTCAGATATGTTAATATTTGATTAGGTGTAGGTAAAACCTTTCAATGGTTAACACAAACTTAGAAGGAGATATTCCGAATGAAAACCCTTACGTTAATCTTGTCATTCACCTTTTTATTTTTAATCACCACTTTAGGGATTACGGGTGAAGATCCTGATATGGTGGCGTATTTCCCGTTTGAAGGTAACCCCGAAGACGCATCTGGAAACGATAACCACGGCGAAATTACAGGTGGCTCCAAGTGGGTCGCGGGCAAATTTGGAGACGCGATTGAACTGGATCCGGCTGCCTTTGTCGAACTGCAAGTCTCCGATTCACTTCACGGTGACATATTCAAATCGGATCCATTCACAATTTCTGCTTGGGTTAATCCGAACTTTGATGGGACGACATGGGAGCACATCTGGCGGAGTCTACCATCCGGTGCCGGGCACAACACTTTGTTCATTAACAAAGACCAAGGACTCATCTCTTGGCGTGGACAGGTCGGCGGATGGACAGTCCTATGTCAAACCGATGGAGGCATCGTCGAAGCGGATAAGTGGATGCACGTAGCCGTTACAGGCGATGGTGATAAATTCAAAATCTATGCCGACGGTGAGATGGTCGCCGAGACAGATTTCCAAGAGACTAAAGGCGCGAACGTCACTTACCGCATCGGTGGTTCCGGTGGCGAAACGTTTGCCGGTTTGATGGACGATTACGCCGTCTTCTCCCGCGCATTAGACGAAGACGAGATTAATTTGATAATGGAAGGCGTTGAAACGTTCCTGCCGGTTGAACCGAAAGGTAAACTCACAACGCAATGGGCAGACCTCAAACGCTAATCTCAGACGCAATAGGCGCGGTTTATCCCCGCGCCTACTGATAACTATTTCTCCAAAGGAAACAAGCCATTGGCAACAAAGAAAACCGAAACAGAGCCAACCCAAACGACACTCCCCTTTCCATCCGCAGACGAAGAACATCTGGATATATCGACCCTTGAGACATGGCTCTTAGATGCCGCGAATACGATCCGTGGTGCAAGCGATGCCCCAAAATTCAAAGATTTCATCTTACCCCTAATCTTCTACAAACGCCTCTCCGATGTCTTTGATGACGAATTTGCCAAACAGATAGAAGAATTCGGCAGTGAAGAATTCGCACGGGAAATCGTTGCGGCAGACCACGAGGACGCACTCAAATCCGGGCGGAACCCGATTGTTCGCTTTTACATCCCGCAGGAATATCATTGGAAGGCACTCCGCAACCACCCCGCCGATGGTCATTTGGGGGAGTTTGTCACCGGGGCGATGCGCGAAGTCGCACGTCTGAATCCACTATTACAAGGCGTCCTTGATGTCAAAGATTTCAACGAAAGCCAGAGCGGACAACGCACACTTGACGAGGAACGGCTGGAGGCGTTGATTGAAGTGCTAAGCCGACACCGGCTTGGACTACAGGACACGGAGCCGGATATCCTCGGTCGTGCGTATGAGTATCTATTGCGGAAGTTCGCGGAGGGTCAAGGACAGAGCGCGGGTGAGTTCTATACACCGAAAGAGGTCGGGTGGCTCATGGCACGTCTCCTTAACCCAGAACCCTACAAAACGATCTACGATCCGACGTGCGGTTCAGGCGGTCTGCTCATCAAGCCGCGGCTGCTGTTCGCACAGACACATCCAGATCAAAAGAGTCAGGCACCACAAATCTATGGACAGGAGCTCACACCGACGACTTACGCGATGGCGAAGATGAACGCCTTCCTGCACGACTTTATCGGTGCCGATATTCAGATCGGAGATACCTTCCGAAACCCGCGTTTCACCCAGAACAGTTCATCGCTCCAACGGTTTGACTATGTGGTTGCGAATCCGATGTGGAATCAGAAGGAGTATGACGACGCTTTTTACACTAATGATAATTGGAACCGTTTTTCAGATGGCATCGCGCCGAGTTCTTCCGCGGATTGGGGATGGGTCCAGCATATCCTCGCTTCTCTAAAGGACAACGGACGCGCCGCGATTGTGCTGGATACGGGTGCAGTCTCTCGCGGGTCCGGGAGTAAAAACGCTGATCGGGAACGCGATATTCGCAAAAAGTTTGTTGAGAGAGACCTGATTGAAGGCGTGATCCTTCTCCCCGAAAACCTGTTTTACAACACCAGTGCGCCGGGCATCGTCTTACTGCTAAACCGAAACAAACCCGCGGAACGCAGAGAGCAGATCCTACTCATCAACCTCTCCCAATATTTCGAGAAGGGCAAACCGAAAAATATCCTGACCGATGATGCGATTGCAGCAGCGACGGAAGTCTATCAAGCGTGGGAGTCTCGTGAGAAGTTGAGCAATGTTATCACATTGGAAGATGCCCAGAAAACCGATTACAATCTGAGTCCATCGCAGTTTGTGGATGTGGGAGACAAAGTTGAACACCGTCCAGTGAATGAGATTCTATCGGACTTAACAGAAGCACGCATTGCACGCGAGAAGGCAGATAAGGCGTTAGAAAATGTGTTGGCACGGCTTGGATTGAAGGAACAGGATTAGAAAAGCCCTACTGTTATATGCGGTTTCCTAAATTTTGATTTAACAATCTAAATATGTTATAATGTTGGTAGACATCTGATAGGAGATAAAATCCATGACAATACTCAATTTAGTCTTCACAGCATATAATATCGTAGGCACTGGATTTTCTATTGCTGGTGGTATTGCTCCCGCGATTAAAAAATATTACAACACTACTGCAGATGAACTTTTCAAAAAATCTTTTGTTAAGGTAGTTAAACAATACGCGTCTGACTTTGCTGATCAAACTGACCCAAAAACAGTTGAAGTGGATCATCATACATTTGACAACGTTATGGCTTCCCTAAAAGACGTTGACGAAGTCCAATTCACACAATTAAATGGAAGTGAAAAAATCGCGGAAATCACAACGCTTTTTCTCAACTGTATTATCGTCCCCAACCATCAATTGCCCAAAATGGATTTTGAACGAAGAATTCGTCCTATTATTGAGAGAGCGATTATTGATTTTTATGCACAGCTGCCATTCAAACAGGAAGCGTTCAATCAAATTGTTCTTGAATATATTGAAAATAACACTAATGATCAAGCAAAAACACATTCTATGCTAACAGACTTTGTGAGAGAAATTGAACAGGTGCAGATAGAAGTTAGTGAACGCATAAGCCAAGATATTCAAGTCATCAAAGATGCCACTGAAAAACTTAAGGGTACCGATAAGGATATTGAGCAGACGACAGTTGGTAATAGTTTAGATACATGCGGTTCCCTCATGGGTAACCCTGAATTAGGGATTAGATGTCGTACTGGTGATTTTGATTCAGACCGACTCTTGGAAATTGCAAAACAGTCAAATTGGAAGCTCGCTGAGCCTTACAACAGTTATGTGCTTGCCTTAGGCAGAGACCGAATGAAGTTAAATTCAGCATTAGAAGTGAGCGTCGATTTTCTCTTTACACTTTGGGAGGAATCAATTTTATTCAGAGAAAAAGAATTCTTGACGTTGGGTTTGCTAACCGGACTTACTTATGGACGGAATGCACACAAAGTATTGAGTCAACTTGAAAATCTAATTCAAAACAAGCATACACTTTTTTTTCCCGCCGAAAACAGTATCCGCAGACGAATCAATGAATTCAAACAAATCTATCCTCTTGAAGATAATTTTATGTTTTTGACAGAAAATGATATTCGTCTTAAAGGCACACGGGTAGGTATTGAGACTATCCTATACGAATATATTGACAATAGCAAAATGCCAGTCGTCATCGCTGCTCATTACTATACACCCACACTGGAACAGATTTACGCAACGATCCTATATTATCTTCAAAATCAAGAAAAAGTTGGTGCATATTTGGAGGATTATCTGGAATACTGCCGCAAGGCGCGAGAAGAACAGGCGAAAAATCCGTCACCCGCTGTTGTTCGCTTGCGTAAACTTATAGCAGAAAGGGAAGCAAATTCTGATACTCCATATCCCCACATTCCAAAAAACGGGTCAGCCAGCACACCACAATCTCCATCCAAAAATGAACAAGGATAAAAATGCGTCGGTTTCTGATAGACGAAAATATTTCTCCGAGATACCGTACGCAATTGCTTTACCATGAACCATCGCTAACGGTCATGGTGGTTGGTGATGAAGGTGTTCCTCCGAAAAGCACGCCAGACCCAGAAATCCTAGCGTGGTGTGAGCATCACCAATTTAGCTTGATAACAAACAATCGGGAAAGTATGCCGCAACACCTCTCTGACCATCTATCAGCAGGACACCACGTGCCCGGCATTTTTACGATTAATCTCGAAGTGCCAATGGGTAGGATTATTGAAGAATTGCTTCTCATCGTTGGTGCCTCTGATGAAGACGAATATATTGACCAAATTACTTACATCCCACTTTAATGAAAACTAACAGCCTCTATTTTTCGTTTGACAATCCGGACAGTGCATGCTATTCTGTCTGAAATAATAGTAGGAGGCGTTGACTTCATCATGTTATTGTCAGACTGGTTTCTTGAAAGACAAGAGAAGCGTATTCAGGCAGGGAGAAAAAAGGGGTACGCAGAAGGTTACGCAGAAGGTTATGCGGAAGGCTACGCCGAGGGGTATGCTGAGGCGAAAGCCAAAAACAGTAAGGCAGTTGAAGAATCACCGAATTCCGCTTCAAAGTCTTCAGATTCTCCACCGAAGCCTTTGAAAAAGCCCTAAATAGCCTTGATAAGCAGGAAATAGGTTATGGATTTATTGAAAGAAAAAAAATCTCCGTTATCCATATCAGCCGTGGACCTATTCTGTGGTGTTGGGGGTCTGAAGTATGGACTTCAACAAGCAGGTATAAATGTTGTCGCCGGGCTTGATATTGATGAAACGTGTAAGTACCCCTTTGAAGAAAATAACCCGTCTGAAGAAAGCAATAAAGCAAAGTTTATCTCAAAGGACATCCGTGAATTTACGGGGGCTGAACTTTCTGAATTATATCCAGAGGATAGTATCAAAGTTCTTGTTGGGTGTGCCCCATGTCAACCCTTTTCAGCCCAAACTCGTAAAAATAAAAATCGAAGTTCGGATGAACGGTGGAGTTTACTTGATGACTTTGGAAGATTGGTGGAAAAGGTAAACCCTCATCTGATAGCCTTTGAGAATGTACCGCTCATCAGAAAAGAAAATATCTTTACGAACTTTTGTAATAGACTTCGTTCGCTCTATTATTATTTGCATCCAGAATTAATAGTCTACTGCCCTGATTATGGTGTCCCCCAAAAGCGCCGCCGTCTGGTGCTAATTGCCTCGACTTGGGATAACTTTAAACTTCTTCCAAAAACACACGCCAATTCTCCAGAGGATGGATTGCTCCCTTTCCAAACTGTTGAAGATGCCATTGGTGATCTCCCTGAAATTAATGATGGTCAGGTGCATGAATCAGATCCCCTTCATCGGTCAAGGGAACTTTCGGATATAAATAAAAAACGGATTAAGCAATCAAAACCAGGAGGGACATGGAAAGATTGGGATGAGGAACTACGTCTACCGTGTCACAAAAAGGATTCTGGGAAAGGGTATACAACAGTTTATGGTCGTATGAAATGGAATGATCTCGCGCCAACAATAACAACACAATTTCTTAATTTGGGCAGCGGACGATTCGGACATCCCAAACAGCATAGAGCTCTTTCACTTCGAGAAGCTGCTTTGCTGCAAACCTTTCCAAAAGGTTATAAATTTGTTGAACCCGATTCTCCAATAGTTACGGGTCGCATAGCAGCCTACATCGGAAATGCCGTTCCTGTTGACCTTGCAAAGATCATAGGCGAGAGTATACAGAAGCATGTAAGGGAGAACGCAAATGAATACACCTAAAAACTATCAGATGACTATCAACCTTAATGTCCTAAACCATCTCGGTATAAATCTTTATAGTAATATTCCTGCTGTATTGTCTGAAGTTGTAGCAAATTCTTGGGATGCTGACGCAACAAATGTTAATATTGAAATAGGGACGGAAAGAATCACTATCACCGATGATGGACACGGTATGACGTATGAAGATATCAATGACAAGTACCTTGAAATTGGATATGAACGACGAACACATGAGCCAGTAAAAACAAAAGAGTTCAATCGTGATGTTATGGGCAGGAAAGGCATTGGTAAACTTTCTCTTTTTTCAATCGCTAAAATTGTTAAGGTTGAAACTCTTAAAGACGGTTCACCAAATGGGTTTGTGATGTCAACAGATGAAATTGAGGAACATATTAAAGAGGGTAAACCCGGACCTTATGAACCAACGCCTCTGTCCGAATCTGAAATGGTGATTGATAGTAAAGGAACGCGAATTGTCCTTACAGAATTAAAAAAGCGGGTTACTATAGTCCATCCAGACTATGTAAAGAAAAGGCTTGCGCGTCGGTTCAGCATCATCGGTGCTGAAGAAAACTTCACGGTTAGTGTTGATGGAACTCCTATTAGTATTACAGATCGTGATTATTTCCATAAACTTCAATATCTCTGGCACTATGGAGATAAAAGTGAACAATATGTAGAATTATGCAACAATTCAGAGAATTTTGAACATGAGGAAAAAAGGGAAGGTTTAATTCAGTATGAACATAACACACAGGATAAAACCTATCCTGTGAAAGGTTGGATTGGAACTGTTACGACTCCATCAGCTCTTACAGATAAGGATGTGAATGAAAACCTTAACAAAATTGTAATCATGGTTCGTGGTAAACTTGCACAGGAAGACATCCTTGAGGATATTAGGGAAGCGGGATTTTACAACAAATACCTTATAGGTGAAATACATGCAGATTTTTTGGATGATGATGAATTACTTGATATTTCAACCAGCAATAGACAGGAGATAATGAAGGATGATCCGAGATATATTGCCCTTAGAGATTGGATAAAAAGCGAATTGAGTCATATACGTGTTACATGGGATGATTTGCGCACTCTGCAAATAAATGAGGAGGCACAACAGATACCTGCAATTAAGGAATGGCTTCATGAATTACCACCTCCAAAACGTGAACAAGCGAAGGTGATCATTGATAAAATAGCGGGGCTTGACATAGACGAACCCAAAGATAGAATTGTGATCTATAAACATACGGCTTTGGCATTTGAGAATTTACTATACAAAAGGTCCCTGGATCAACTGGATAAAATATCAACAGAAACACTTCCAACTTTTCTGGAGATTATAGGTAATTTTGACGATTTTGAAGCCACATTATATTATCAAATTATCCAAGAGAGATTAGAGATCATTTCCGCACTGAGAGATAAGGTTGAAGGCAACTCAGTGGAAAGAACCATTCAGAAATTTCTTTATGAACATCTCTGGTTGTTGGATCCTTCGTGGGACAGGGCGACAGAAACACCGTATATGGAGCAATCTGTCCAAAAAGAATTTGAAGATCTTGACGCTAAAGAAATACTCACGGATCCAGAATTGAACGGACGCTATGACATCAAATATAAAATGACAGCCGGGAAACACGTCATCGTTGAGCTTAAACGTGCTAATCGGACATTAGACCATTATGACTTACTCAGACAAGTAGAAAAATACGGGGAAGCACTTCGGAAATTAATTCGGGCTACCGAAAAGAATGAACCTGTTGAAATTGTTTGTCTCGTAGGGAAACCACTTAAGCAATGGGAAGATGCCGAACAGAGGGAACGGTCTAAGAGAACAATGGAACAACAAAATGTCCGGGTTGTGCTCTACGATGAACTTATTGAAGATGCATATCGAACTTATAATTCTTTTTTAGAACTTCGCCACGAATATGGAAGGGTTTATCGGCTTATCAGAAACCTTGAAATTGAAGTGCCAGAGGTAGATTGAGATAAGTTTTGATGCTACAACACAGTCTAATACCAAATCTGATTATCCATGTTTCAATGAGATTTTGGCTGACTTAACCGAAGCATGCATCTCCGGCGAAAAAGCGGATAAAATGTTGAATGAGGTATTGACACGGTTTGGATTAAACTAACAAATAAATAAAAGGAGTTAGGAATGCATTACATACAGTATGAAGAATTATGTAGATTGTACATAGCTAATATATTTGAAATTTCCATTGAGGAAGTAAAATCCGTCAGGATTCCAAGTCCAACTCACCCAAATTTAGTGGAATATAAGAATCAGATTGATCTATATTGGATACTTGAAAGTAAATTCTATCAATATGTAAATATTGCTGATGTGAAGTGGCGTAAAGAATCAGACACTGTGCCAATAGGAAGGGCAAGAGAATTACAGTTTGTTAGAAATGAGATAAATAATGCTAATAAAGCCATATTGATTGCTAACACCGGATTTGATGATGGAGTTAAGGGTGTTGCTGATAAATATGGAATGGGTCTACATATTGTGCGTCCTGATTTTGACCTTGCCATATTTGAACCAGATTTGAAAGATCGAAAGATTATCCAAAATCAACTTCAGGAATTGGTTGATAACGGGAAGCCTGTTTATGATTGCAATATAGTGCGTAGAGCTCTCGATTCTGGCACAGATGGCACCGCGCAAGCCTCAGCATCTAACAAGACGGTTTCTCATACAAAGGATATTAAACATACACCTATAAATCGCATGCAGCAAACACCTTCACATCGGAGGCAAACGACAAGCACGCAAAAAGTCACAGGTGGACAAAGTGGTTCAGGAACAGGAAGACAAGGCACCTCACGGACAGGAAGGCAAGGGGGTACACCGAGCGGACGACAAGGTGGATCTGGCCCCCCAAAGGGATCAGGACCTGCAAGAGGGGGTGGGGGAACATCAAACCGTAGAAGATGATGTTGGACAGTGTCTAAGGAAGGTTTGTTATGGATGATATGAATTTCCCAGAACATTGGAAGGAAATAAAACTATCTAACCAGCAGTTATTCAGTTTTGAAAATGGTATTTGGAAAGGAAAAAAAGAACCATTTGAAGAATGCGCTGTTGTAAGAAATACTAATTTCACCAGCGATGGATACCTTGACTTAACAGATGTAGCAGTTTTACCGATAGAACAAAGGTATTTGGATAAGAAAAGCCTGAAATGGGGTGATATTGTTATTGAGCGGTCTGGAGGAGGTCCAAAACAACCCGTCGGTAGAGTCGTATTTTTTGACCTTAATGATGGAACATACTGTTTTAGTAATTTCACAAGCCGTTTGAGGGTAATTGATAAAAACACAATACACCCGATTTTTCTCTTTTTCTTCCTTCTGTACTTTCATGACTCGGGGCAAACAAGGAAATTACAAAAAAGGACGACCGGAATAAGAAATCTAATTTTTGCAGATTACAAAGAATCCACAATTCCGCTACCTCCGCTCCCCGAACAACGCGCTATTGCCCACGTCCTACAAACAATCCAAGAAGCAAAATTCACCCGCCAACGTGAAATCGCATTAGAACGCGAACGCAAAGCAGCATTGATGGATGCCCTCTTTTCACACGGCACGAAGGATGAACCCCGCAAGCAGACAGAGATTGGTGAGATTCCTGAAAGCTGGGAAGCCGTCCAACTCAAAGAAATCGCTAAATTAAGGCGTGAGAGTGTAAAACCGAGAGATAGTCAAGGCTTAAAATTTGTGGGACTTGAACACATTGATTCGGGTGAAAGTATGCTGAAACGTTGGGGAGATGCTTCGGAGATGAAAAGCGCGAAAAATCGTTTTTATCCTGATGATGTTTTGTATGGTAAGTTGCGATCATATTTGGATAAAGCAGTTATTGCTGAAATGGATGGAATCTGCTCTACCGATATTCTTGTCTTTACTGCAAACTCAAAAATAACCTCAAGATTTTTAGTCTATCTTTTACATACCGAAGCGTTTGTGAACCATGCCGTTGCTACATCAACAGGAATAAGCCATCCAAGGACATCGTGGGATTCTTCGGAAAAATTTACTTTTGCACTACCTCCACTTCCGGAACAACGCGCTATCGCTAATGTTTTTCAGGCAATTGATGAAAAAACCGCAGCCCTTGAAAAAGAAGTTGAATATCTCGATGAACTCTTCCGCGCTATGCTTGATAAACTGATGACGGGACAGCGGTCTGCTGTGCCGCTGATTGATACCGAATTGCCAAGTTAAAAAACCACTTTTTCACCTTTTTTCAATCCGGTGTGTTTAGGAAACCGAACCATAGGTGTCAATTTAGTGATTTTTGACGGTATTTTGTAGGAATGTCTTTACACATGCCGCCCCTACGGGGCTTAGTTTTTTGGTCACGCGCTGCTATAAACATTCCGTCGCTACGCGACTGAGGAGGTTTTTGAAGTCTTTAAGGTTTCCGCGTAAGATCCGGTTCGGTTAGGAAACCGAACCTACCGGGCCCGGGGCCGAGGCGGTTATTTTTTTAATGGACGCTTATGGTTGCAGTTTTGGCGATAATATGCTAAAATTTCGTCAAGTATTTCATCTTAACGACAGAACGCTTAATTTGGGAGGCACGCATGTCGTCTATTGCAGCAGACACCTATATTACCCCCGAGGCGTACCTCGCTTCGGAACGCAGGGCAAAATATAAAAGCGAATACATTCATGGTGAAATCCTTGCAATGTCCGGAGCAAGTCGCGCACATAATATAATCACTGTGGATATAACCACTGAGTTGAATATCCAATTAAGACCACGCGGTTGTGAAATCTACAGCGGCGATATGCGTGTGAGAACCAGCCGGACAGGGTCCTACTTCTATCCGGATGTCGTCGTCGTTTGCGATGAACCCCGTTTTGAAGACAATGTTTTTGATACACTTCTCAACCCAATCCTTGTTGTAGAGGTGCTTTCGCCGTCAACGGAAGTTTATGATAAAGGTGAGAAATTCGCACACTATCAAGAGCTCGCGTCCTTACGAGAATATGTGCTTGTTTCACAGGACAGGATTCGTGTTGAGTATTATCGCCTCATGGGGACACAATGGGTAGGCAAAGAGTTTCACACGCCTGAAGATGTGGTGTTGCTCGATTCGATTGAATGTAAACTCCCTTTGCGGGATATCTACGCACGCGTGATGTTCCCTGATTAAAGTATAAGAAGATTTTGTGAACCCGTTTTTTCGGTGATATTATGTCCGAACGTTCCGCAGTACAGGAGCCGATGCTCAAATATGCCAATGAAATCGGTTGGCAGTCTGTTTCTCAATCAGAAGCGATGGGTATGCGTGGGGGTGATACCACCGCGCTCTATTTTTTTGAGACGCTGAAAACACAACTCTTGAAACTCAACGCAGGTGTCATAGACGATTCCAATTGCGCTGAAGTTATGCGGAAACTCGGTCTGCTCAACGCAACACTTGCGGGAAATCAGGAAGCATCGTTATGGATGCGCGGTGAAAAGTCAACTTTCGTGGCAAATGAGAATCGCGAGCGGAACGTCACCCTAATAGATTTTGAGCACCTTGACAATAACATGTTTCACGTCACCGATGAGTGGGAACAGCGGAACGCAGCGCATCGCAATCGCGCCGATGTGGTATTCCTGATTAACGGGATTCCCGTCGCAGTCGTGGAGGCGAAAAACGCTGGTAAATCGGATGGCTTAGCACTCGGTGTTGAGCAAATCCGCCGTTACCACGATGAAACGCCAGAGATGTTCACGACTGCCCAACTCTTTGGTGTCACGCAACTGACGGATCTTTTTTATGGTGTGACATGGAACACCAGTCGCAAAAATCTGTTCAATTGGAAAATTGACGAACCCACCAACTACGAGCAGAACGTCAAGACGTTTTTTGACCGTGAACGTTTGCTAAAGGTCCTGCAGCAGTCCATTATTTTTCACAGCAGGGACGACCAACTCACCAAGATTGTGTTGCGTCAACACCAGACGCGGGCTGTGGAGAAGGTCGTTGAACGGGTTAAGGATCCGAACAAACGGCGCGGGCTTGTCTGGCACACACAAGGCAGCGGTAAAACGCTCACCATGATAAGCATCGCCTCGCGGCTCCTACGCAGTGGCGAACAGACGGAAAAACCGACTGTGCTGATGGTGGTTGACCGCAACGAACTGGAGAGCCAACTCTTTAGCAACATCACCGGTTACGGCATTACGACGCTTGAGGTTGCACAGAGCAAGGACGATTTGGAAAGGATTTTAGCATCCGATTATCGCGGCTTGGTCGTGTCAATGATTCATAAGTTTGACAAGCGACCTGCGAACCTCAACACCCGTGAGAGCGTGGCAGTATTGATTGACGAGGCACACCGTACCACCGGCGGCGATTTCGGGAATTACCTGATGGCTGCGCTCCCCAACGCAACCTATATCGGCTTTACCGGCACGCCGATTGATAGTCTCTCTAAAGGCGAGGGCACTTTCAAAGTCTTCGGTGTAGACGATGAACCGGGGTATCTCGACAAATACGCAATCTCTGAATCCATTGCGGACGGCACGACTGTTCCATTGAATTATGCCCTTGCACCATCCAACCTGCAAATTGATAGAGAGGTATTGGATCGCGAATTTCTCAACCTTGCTGATGCGGAAGGCGTTAGTGATCCCGACGAATTGAACGCAATCCTCGACCGAGCTGTCAATCTGAAAACGCTAATGAAAGCACCCGACAGAGTTGAGAAGATCGCTAAGTTCGTTGCTGAACACTTTCAAGAAACTGTGGAACCGATGGGCTTCAAGGCGTTTCTCGTCGGTGTGGATCGCGAGGCGTGTGCGCTGTATAAGCAGGCACTGGATAAGTATCTGCCACCCGAATATTCGGAGGTCGTCTATTCAGAAGACAATCGGGATTCCGCATTGATGAAAACGTATCACCGGACACCAGAGCAAGAGAAAGATGTCCGTAAGCGGTTCATCAACAAAAACGAACTCCCTAAGATTTTGATTGTGACCCAGAAGTTATTGACCGGTTTCGATGCACCGATCCTCTACTGCATGTATCTCGATAAACCGATGCGCGATCACCTGCTCCTACAAGCAATCGCGCGTGTGAACCGTCCCTACGAAGATGCAGATGGGTTGGTAAAACCTGCAGGATTCGTGTTAGATTTTGTCGGTATCTTTGAGAACCTCGAAAGGGCACTCGCCTTCGATTCTGACGAAGTGGAGAGTGTCATTCAGAACATCGATGTCCTCAAAGAGACGTTTGCGAAACTGATGCGTGAGACCGCGCAGCAATACCTTCCGCTTGCCGCAGGTTCGGACGATAAAGCGAAAGAACGGGCAATTTTGCATTTTACGGATAAAGAGGGGCGGGAGACGTTTTTCGCCTTTTTCAAACAGGTACAGAATCTCTATAACATTCTCTCGCCGGATGCGTTCTTACACCCGTTTATAGAGGATTATCAAGCACTCGCAACACTCTATGGATTGATTCGGAACGTCCATTCTGATGGCAGCTACGTTGACAAAGAGTTAACCGCTAAGACGCAGCGACTCCTACAACAGCATACGGAAGGCGATCTATTTGCGTTGCCTGATGCTGTTTATGAATTGAACGAGACCACTTTGCAGGAAATAGATCAGAGCGACGCGTCCGATACGGTTAAAGTGCTGAACTTGGCAAAAGTGCTGCGTCAGAAGGTGACAGACGAAAGCACATCCCAACCGTTTTTGGTATCTATCGGTGAACGTGCAGAAGCAGCGATAGAGGCTTATGAAAATCGCCAGTCAGGGACACAAGATACTCTGGCTGAGTTTATGAGGTTGGCAGCAGAATATGCAAATGCTGCGAGAGAACAAGACCAAATGGGTTTGGACAATAACACTTATGCGGTTTATACAATTCTCAGGAACGTTATGGAAAATGTTAACCCAGAACAAGCGCGAGCCGTCGATCAAGTCTTTGCACAATTCCCTGATTATCGGTGGGATAATCAACAAGGGAGCCAGTTGCGGATAATGCTCTATCGTACATTAGAACCCACAGTCGGTATAAAAAACATCGTTGAAACAGCAAATAAATTGTTAAGACTGAAACGCGTATGAACGATAATAAAGCGGATCTGAAAAGCACAGTTTGGCAATGGGCAGACCGCATCGGTGTGAAGGTGCGGGAGATTCATCTCCGCCAGATGCAGCAGAAGTGGGCATCTATCTCAATGAAGGGGCGATTGACACTCAACACGGAACTCCTTGACTTGCCAGAAGCGTTGACGGAATTCGTCATTGTCCATGAGTTGGTGCATCTGCTTGTCCCGAACCACGGTAAGTTGTTTAAGGGTTATATGTCTGCGTATCTCCCTGATTGGCAGGAGAGACAGGATCGTTTGAGATCGCTTTGATAAAGATGCTGAAGAAACACCTAATGCTATAAACATACCGCCCTTACAGGGCTGACTGCCGATGACTGATAGCCGACGACTAACAACTATTCCACATTTCCCTTGCACTCTTATCCTATTTCTGATAGAATTGGCAGTAAAATCCACTTATAGATAAACATAAAGGATGGAAACGCATGGCACTTCCAAATATGGCACGGATTCGGCAGCGGTTTGAGGCACCTGTTCTTAACGACCTCCCCGCAGCGATTCACGCGGAATTAGACCGCATCAACGCCGCCGCTATTGTTAAACCCGGCGAGACTGTCGCTATTACTGCTGGCAGTCGCGGTGTCGCAAATGTCGCTACTGCTGTCAAGGCGACAATTGATTACCTCAAAGCACTCGGCGCGCACCCGTTTGTCGTTCCAGCGATGGGCAGTCACGGTGGCGCAACCCCTGAAGGACAACGGAGTGTCTTGGAACATTACGGAATTACTGAGGAGACTGTCGGCGCACCGGTGAAGGCAACCATGGAGGTTGTGGAACTCGGAAAAACCGCGGACGGTTTGCCGATCTTTATGGATTGGTATGCCGCTGAAGCGGACCACGTTGTCCCGCTAAACCGCGTTAAAGCACATACAGATTTCAATGGCTCCGTTGAAAGCGGTCTAATGAAGATGATGGTGATCGGACTCGGTAAACAGCAGGGTGCGAACTTCTATCACCGCGCTTTCTTCCAGTACGGTTTTGAACACGTCATCACTGCAGTGGGTGGTTTTATCCTTGATACCGGTAAGATCGCCTTCGGGTTAGGGCTGATTGAGAACGCACACGAGGAGACAGCGAAAGCGGTCGCAATGCCTGCCGCACAACTCCTTCAGACAGAACGCGAACTGCTCGTTGAGGCGAAATCGCTGATGGGACGACTCCCGTTCGATGAACTCGATCTGCTTATCGTGGATTGGACAGGCAAAAATATCAGCGGCACCGGTATGGATACGAACGTCATCGGTCGAATGATGCAGAACTTTGAACCGGAACCCGCGAAACCGGCGATTCTCCGTATATTCGTTCGGGATCTCACCGAAGAAAGCGACGGTAACGCCACCGGTATCGGACTCGCAGACTTCACCACAACACGCCTTGTAGATAAGGTTGATCGGCATTCAACCTACATGAACGGTATCACTGCGCTCGGACCGCAGAAATCGAAAATCCCGTTCTATTATGACACCGACCGTGAAGCGATCGAAATAGCACTCGACACCATCGGTCTCACGGAACCGGAGGACGCACGGGTTATCCGTATTGAGAGTACGCTACGGTTAACGGAACTCGACATCTCCGAAGTGCTGCTTGAAGATGCGAAACTGCATTCGCGGTTAGAAGTAATGGACGCAGCGAAGCCGTTTGGGTTTGATGCTGCAGGTAATCTGCTGCCGTTTTAAGAGATTTTTGTGGATTCTTCGGTGCGGTTGGATGAAATTTCAGAAAATATTTCGGTAATAAACGGGCAATGAATGGTTTCCCTACTACAAACGGGTGGGCTCGTAGGTGTGCGATTCATCGCACGTTCCGACATTACCGAATTAATAAATTAATCTTCATGAAACCGCACCTACCGCGTTTGTCTGATGGGATAGAGAATGAGGAAACTCAGAATTATCTTGGAGATGATCAAATTTGAACATACCGTTTTCGCGCTTCCGTTCGCGGTTATGAGTGCCTTTATCGCCGCGGATGGGTTTCCATCGTTGTCGAAACTCGGTTGGATTCTCGTCGCGATGGTGGGCGCGCGTAGCTGTGCCATGGCGTTCAACCGACTTGCTGATGCCGAGATTGACAGTAGAAACCCACGCACTGCCATGCGTGCGATCCCCGCGGGTTTAATCACAAAGGGCGCGGTCTGGGGTTTCACCATCGTCTCCGCTGGGCTGCTGGTCTTCGCAGCGTGGCGGTTGAACCCGCTCGCCTTCGCGCTGTCGCCTGTCGCACTTGCCGTGATTATGGGGTACTCCTATACCAAACGTTTTACCGCACTCTCACACTTCTGGCTTGGACTTGCCCTCTCGATTTCACCTGTCGGGGCGTGGATAGCGATTCAGGGGAACTTCGCAGTGCCGCCGATTGTTCTCTGCCTCGTTGTGCTGCTCTGGACAGCCGGGTTCGACATCATCTACGCCTGCCAAGATGTTAACTTCGACAGAAAGCATGGGTTGCGTTCTATTCCAGCGAAACTCGGTATCCGATGGGCATTGTGGCTCTCGTCCGCCTTGCACGTTATCGCTGTGTTGCTCCTCCTCAGTATCCCGCTCCTTGTTGAATTGGGACTTTTCTATTATATCGGCATCGGGATCGTTGTGCTAATCTTTATCTACGAACATGCCATTGTTAAACCGACGGACCTCTCCCGTGTCAATCTCGCCTTCTTCACACTGAACGGCATGATTAGCCTCGTGTTGATGGCACTCTCAATCGCCGATATTTTGTTTCTTTAAAGGTATAATCAAAACGTAGTCCGTAACGAAGTGGAGGGGTTTTTGCTGGGGTGTTTTTTCAGATATACGGAGAGCCACCTGTTGATGAAAAAAGCCTTATCGAACCGCAAGGAACATTAAAAATTATGAAACTTTCACTTTCCGTACGCGTCGCAGAAACAGCCTCCAAGAAGGATGCTACACACACCTTTGAACAACTGACTGAACTCGCTGCAGGACTCGGCTATGAGGCGGTCTGTATGCGTGCGTCCCAAGTCGGTATCCACTCACCACTGGAGCAGATCACCGCAGCACGCAAACAGGCGGAATCGCTGAACCTGAAAGTCTCTATGATTACCGGTGACTTTCCGGTGCCGCTCAACAACGAGCAGGGACCGGACGGTCTCCGTAACATCACGCCGTATCTCGATTTAACCGAGCTGCTTGGGGCAGATCTCATTCGCATCGCGATGAAGGTCGAAGCAGACATCCCTTGGGCACAACGGGCCTCCGACGAAGCCGCAGAACGCGGTATCCGTCTCGCGCACCAATCGCATACACTGAGTCTATTTGAGACGGTAGATGGATCGGTTGACGTGCTGAAACGCGTCGGCAGAGAGAATTTCGGGATCATCTATGAACCCGCCAACCTCGACCTCTGTGGACAGGATTACGGGGTCGAGACACTCAAACAGTTCTCGCCGTATCTGTTCAACGTCTACCTTCAGAACCATATCCGTCGCCCGGAGGGTAAGACACGGCTTCTGACATGGATTCAGGGCGAAGTTCCGCACGATCCGATCCGTCTACAAGACGAAGGTGGTATCGACTACCCATCGGTATTTGAGGGGCTGGCAGCGATCGGGTACGACGGTTACGTGACGGTGCATCAGGCGTTCCGTGAGATCATGGAACCGGAAGACGCGGCGGAACAGAGTTACAACTATCTGAAACCGTTTTGTACGTAATCTATAATTCGCTTTTAAATTAATAGGACTTACGCATGCTGCTCTTTTTGTACCACAAACTGTTAGTTTGTGATGCAGAAATGCTGGATTTTGCGGAAAATTTCATCTAACACAACGATTTACATCCAAAATTGCGTAAGTCCTAATTAAAATCGAATTGTGAGAGGTAGCACTCATGGCATTCAGGGATTTTAAGACTATTTCTGAAGTTCAGGAAAAATTTAAAATTAAATACGCATCTAATGACTTTTTTCACGTTGAGGCTAAAAATCCTTCAGAACACTTCTTACAAGAACTTGAGTTTAGCAGGCAGTATATTGATGTTTTCGCATCTGAGGGCTCAAGATGTGAGGTCGTTATATTTCCTCTCTTAAGAGAGGTTTACAAGGATTACGCTGAACACTATGGACTTTGGGTAAAGAAATCTATCATCTATGATGAGACTTTGAGCGGTACTCCGGACTATCTCATTGCTACACGGTCTGAATTAGGTATGACTGTAGTTGGTACGCCTCTCGTAATATTAGTTGAAGCGAAAAAGAACGATTTTGAACAAGGTTGGGGCCAATGTCTGGCTGAATTGGTCGCAGCACAAAAAATAAATGGTGATTCCGATTTTCCGGTGTATGGTGTTGTTACCGATGGAAAATTGTGGGAATTTGGTCAACTTATCGGTGACACCTTCATTCAAAACAGAACTAGCTTTACTATAGATAATTTACCGATCCTATTCGGTGCTATGAATTCTGTCTTCAAATCAATACAGGAATGTTGAAACAGTCAAAGTCAAGAGCAGAAATATTTATGAACACACAACGTCCGAATATACTAATTGTCACAACCGACCAGCAGCGCACAGATAGCCTGAGCTGCTATGGATCGACATTCACAGAGACACCGCATCTCGACAAGTTCGCGTCTGAAGGTGTCTGTTTTGAACGAGCGTACTGTGCGAACCCTGTCTGTACACCTGCGCGCGCCTCCATTTTTTCAGGACGCTACGTGAGTCGGCACGGTGCTTGGAACGTCGGTATGAATGTCCCAGAAGACGAGCCCCTACTGTCGCATAGGCTCGCCGATGTTGGATATCGCACGCACTATATCGGTAAAGCCCATTTCCAACCGTTCGGTGCCTCTGCGGAACAGTCCATCGAAACTTTCAGAGATACGGCACGCTACCCCGATTTCCGGGGTCCCTACTACGGATTTGAGACGGTCGAATTGGCGTTGGGACATGCGACGTATGGCATCGCCGGACACTACGGCGAATGGGTGCGTTCAGAGGTGTCCGAAGAGACGCTCAGTAGTTATAGCAGCGCAACACGTCTCAGCGAAAGAGGGTTCGGCGGTGAGGCTTACGATTGGGAGATCCCTCTGAAATACCACAACAGCGTCTGGACAGCGGATCGGACGATAGATTTCTTGTCAAAGCATGAGGGTACGCAACCGTTCCTGTTGGCGGTCGGTTTCCAAGACCCGCATCACCCACACTGTGTTCCAACGGAATTTGAGAATCGTGTTGACCCCGGACAGGTACCGCTTCCGGATTTCGTTGAAGGCGAATTAGACGATAAACCGCCGCATTTCTTGGAAGCGCGATGCGGGCAGCTTGAGAAGTCGGAGATCCGTGGCAGGTTCGCTATCGCTGGACAGGGAGGCGGTGCCGATTACCGTAAAGTTTCGGATGAGGATGCACGACTCGGCAGAGCGTATTACTACAATATGGTAAAGATTATTGATCAGCAGATGCATCGGATTCTGGAGTGTCTCGACACGTATGGATTGGCAGAAAACACACTGGTACTCTTTACGACCGATCACGGTGAATTGCTCGGGGACCATGGACTCTGGATGAAGGGACCTTTTCACTACGAACAGCTTGTCCGTGTACCAACGTTGATGAGATACCCCGCGATGATCCCAGATGGACAGCGCATAGAGGCACTCTTCAGCCACGTGGATATTGTACCGACCGTTCTGTCAGCAATCGGCTTACCGATACCAGCAGACACAGACGGCGTAGACGCGATACCCATGCTGACTGGAGAGACAACATCTGTCCGCGATTCTGTATTGGTTGAGTGTGTGGACGACCCAAACTGTTTGCGGCTGAAGACGATTGTGACGGATACTCGCAAATTGACATGGTATTGCGGACACGCCTACGGTGAACTCTACGATCTGGAGAAGGATCCAAACGAACGTGTCAATCAGTGGAACAGTGCCGCTTATGCCGACGATAGGGCATCTCTGATGAGTCGTATCCTTGAGCAAATGGAGCCTTTAGAGAAACGGGTTGAACGACTGTCGTATGCGTAATTCATAAACGGACAAAAATCGGTTCGCGAATAACTTCTTCGAGTTCCGCAATATATTCCTCAGCGAGTTCTCGATTCGCTTTGAGCGTGAGTTGGATTGCCTCGTGAAGATTCGACCGGGTTTCTTCAAGCGTTTTCCCCTGCGTATTTGCGCCGGGTAACTCTTCAACAAATCCGATATAACCTTCAGGGACTTTTTTGAAAACAGCGTTGAATTGCATTTAAAACTCCGTTTTGATGTGTCTATTAACTCTTTTGTAGGTGTTGAAAACCTATTAGGCATATTCTATCATGCACATAACCACTTTGTCAATTGTTGAGTTTCACCTCTTTTTTATCTGCGCTGGAAAATCTGACCGACGCGTAACAGAATTGGTGCTGTGAATTCAATTTTCAAGGCAACAACCGACTCCTCTATTCAGAGAACGTAAGAGACCATAGACGTAGGGTGCTTGCAACGTGTGCCTATCGGAAGGTGAAAAGGAAGTTCTCTATTTTTAAACTTGCTTTTAATATAAGGATTGGGTATTATTTACGGAGAAGAAATTGGGCAGGTTCAACTTTGCTTTGTTTACGCCATATCCTACACGAAAGCCGTGAAAACAAAATATTGGGGGCATCCAGATGGCGGCTACGCTATCCATTGTGATTCCGATTTACAACGAGGTCGCAAGCCTAAAAGAGCTTCTACAACAGGTGGTCGATGTTGAAATCGGTATGAAAAAAGAATTGATCCTCGTTGACGATTTTTCAACAGATGGCACGCGCGCTATCCTAAAGGAAATCGAAGGTATCCAAGAAAATTCAGGCGCAATACGCGGTTACCTCGCAACAACAGACGCATCAATAAATGAGAACGCTGAAAACGCAGACGACATCGTCGTAAAGGTGTTATACCACGATGTGAATAGAGGCAAAGGCGCGACGCTCCGCACCGGTTTCCAACACATCACCGGTGAGATCACGATTATCCAAGATGCCGATCTGGAATACGATCCAAAAGACTACCCGAAGTTGCTGGAACCGATTCTTAACAGCGAAGCCGATGTGGTTTACGGTTCTCGGTTTCTCGAAGGTAAGCAGAAAGGGTTGCTACGAAGTTATCTCGCGAATCAGTTTCTCACGACTCTCGCAAACGTTGTTAATGGTACGAAACTCACCGATATGGAAACCTGCTATAAGGTGATCCGGACATCCATTCTAAAGGAGATTTCGCTCTACTCGGACAGGTTCGGTTTTGAACCCGAAATTACGGCGAAACTCGCCAAACGGAAGTGCAAAATTATTGAAGTCCCCATCTCCTATCGCGGCAGAGATTACCACGAAGGTAAAACAGTGAGTTGGAAAGACGGCGTTGCCGCGATTTTTCACATCTTCCGATTCCGGTTCTTCTCTTAAAGGACAAAACGCGAAATAAAAAGTATGCCAAATTTGCAGGATTTGCTTAAACAGGTAGATGCTATTCTGGAATCGTCGGTTGATGCCACAGCACCGACACCAGACCGAGAAGTACCAACAGACCCGATCCTGACAGCACTCGACACGTACTTCGGTTACACATTCTTTCGCAAGGGACAACGCGAGATTGTTGAAGCGATATTAGACGGCAAAAACACATTCGCTGTATTCCCGACTGGGCACGGCAAATCGTTATGTTATCAACTGCCAGCATTGATGCTCGACGGCATAACAGTCGTCATCTCGCCCCTCATCTCCCTGATGAAGGACCAGATTGATACTTTACGCGAGCAAGGTATCGAGACAGTCTCCTTAATCAACAGCACACAGACGTGGGATGAATATCAAAATACATTAGCACGTCTGAAACGAAACGAAGTAAAGCTGCTTTACGTCTCCCCAGAACGCCTGCGAAGTCGGCGTTTTTTAGACATCCTGAATGCGCTTCGGATTTCACTGTTCGTTATAGACGAAGCACACTGTATCTCGCAATGGGGACGCGATTTTCGACCGGCTTACCTGTCCTTGAAAGATACGATTGATGTCCTCCAACCGCACGTTATCGCGCTTTTCACAGCGACAGCCCCACCAGAAATCCAAGAAGACATCCTGAGCGTGCTAAATATACCGACCCCGCATATCCTCACTGAAGGTATTGAGCGTCCGAATCTGAAACTCAGCGTTCAGCATAATGAGAACGACGATGAAAAGTATCTGCAACTCGAAAAATTCCTCAATGAACAGCGAGTGCTCCCTTCAACGGCGGATGCTGACCCCCAACAACCGCGTTTGAAAAATGGGATCATTTATGCCGGACGGCGGCGCGAAACCGAGGAAATCGCAGATTTCCTTCAAAGACGTAGGTTCAGTGCGGCTTTCTACCACGCTGGACTTGAGCCGCAAGAGCGGACACGGGTGCAAGAAGCCTTTTTCGACGACAGCGAAAACGGGTTGGACATCGTTGTTGCCACAAACGCTTTCGGTATGGGGATCGATAAAGCGGACATCCGATATATCGTTCACTGGACACTCACTGGCACGCTCGAAGAATACTGCCAAGAGATTGGGAGAGCCGGTAGAGACGGTGAGGACGCGCGTTGTGTCCTGCTTTTCTGCCACGATGACCGAGGGCTGCACGAGTGGTTTATTAAGGAAAGCGCGCCAGATAAGCAGTTCCTGCTTAAACTCTTAAAGGTCATTGAGAATTTCAAAGGAAGCGAAAGGTATCGCACAATCTCTAACGAGGAACTGGAGTGGATGAGCAGCAGCAATCCAACAAAAATCCATGTCGGTCTCAGTTATCTCGAAAAATTCGGTTTTTTGAAGCGGTGGTATAACGTCCCATCTCAGCTTTCTGTCCGATTCCGTGGATTCTGGCAGGAACAGACGGAGCCGCAGAACGCAGCATTGCGGGAACTACTCAGCGAGTTGCGGAGTGGTATAAAGACAATTTTGGAACTCTGCGATGCCGTTGGACAGAATCCGAAGGCAATAATGGAAGGTCTCGCCGAGCTACAAAGCGACGGTTATATCCAGTACTGGGGACAGGAAGACCTGTTACTCATTGAACTGCTTGAAGATAGTCAAATGCTGAGTACGCTGACAGATGAGCAGATTGAGGTGGGCGACTATATCCGCCGTAAACAGAACCAGTTGGATCAGCTGTTTGTTTACGCGTTAGAAGCCACTTGTCGGATGCGTGTAATTCGAGACCATTTCGGTGAAGCCGTTGAAGAAAGTTACAGGTGCGGTACCTGCGATTTGTGTCAATCGGAAGCCGTCAGCGATTAGCGATCAGCAGTTAGGAATCGGTCATTATTTTTCGGTACGGAGTGCGTCAATAGGTGTCAGTCGCGCCGCTTGCATCGCTGGGTAGACCCCGAAACTGATTCCCATAAAGAGCGAGAAAACGATAGCAATCAACACCCAATGTCCAGAGAGAACAACGGGCCATTCAGGTACAATCGGCACGATACGGACCGCAAGCCGTGCCATCCCTTGTGCTGCGACCCAACCACCTGCGATACCGAGCACACCACCACAGAAACAGAGACAGATTGATTCCGTCAAAAATTGATAGAAAATGTGGATCCGTTTCGCGCCCACAGATTTGCGCAACCCGATCTCTCGTGTCTTCTCACCGACAGAGACGAGGCATATATTCATGATGCCGATGCCGCTTACGAACAGTGAGAACCCGGCAATGCTTCCCAACGCGATTTTGATCATTTTTTCTATCCGATCAAGCCTCCGAGCAGACCGTTTCGGTACCCAATAGCCGATAAAGTCATCTTTACCGCGATGTCTTTTACGGAGGACCTCCTTCACAGAATCAAGAATATCGTAAGCATCCGCATCTTTTTCAAAAAAGACAATGAGTTCTTCAATGTAGCGGGTGCCTGACATCCGTTGTTGGTGTGTTGTCAACGGGATACAAACAGTCTCGTCTAAAGAGTACCAACTGTTGATGCTGCTCCCTTTCGTCTCCATGACCCCGATAACACGCACTCTGACTGGCGGTTGCCGCCAATAATACCGAACCTTCACCTCTTTTCCGATCGGGGAAGTCTCTCCAAAAAGTTCCTTAGCGGTGTCAGCACCGAGAACGCAAACTTGTTTCGCGTCTTTAAGGTCTTCTTCGGAAAAGAACCTACCTTCCCGAATCTCCCAATGAAGACCGCCGGCATAGTCTGGGGTTACACCTTCAAAATTAGGTCGTGCTTGGCTACCATCTGCGCTGGTAATAAGCGGGCTGTACCGTTCATTTTTGGGTAAAACAAATTGTACTTTTGGGCATTCTGCCTCAATTGCATGAACGTCCTCAAGGGTATAGCGTTCGGTGGTGCGCCGAATGAACCGGTAGTTTCTCCAGATATAAGTCCGTGTCCAGAGTCGTACCTGGTTGGCACCACCGAGCTTTTCGATGTCTTGGGCAATCATAAGTTTCGCGCCGTCACCGATTGCCATCATGCATAGCACGCTGGCGATCCCGATGAAGATACCGAGAATCGACAACCCAGCGCGGAGACGATTTTGAGCAAGGTGTGCAATCCCTGCAGCGATAGCATCACGTATTTTCATATTATAGAGGTAATAGACTCCGTAGTGTTTCTCGGTCAAACCGAGTGATTATAATTTTTGTGCGTGTTTTGTTCGCTAAAGTCGCTGTTTATTAATGATACAATTTTAACACGGAAAAGGTGCATAATCCTTAGGGGGGTTCCGCGTTAGCGTCTGTTTAGGATCACAAGCAGCCAAAAAAGGTTCGGTAAGAACAAGGTCAAGTTTAATTAGGAGAATAGTGGGTTTGTGGAGAACTTTCGCTTATACGCAGATGTGGATGCACTTTTGGTGGACGCGGCATTAAATTCTAACTATTGTAAGGAGGGTAATTTTCGGGGAAAAGGTTTAAAAAAAGGTAAAGTAATACCATTTTGTGCGGTTGTCAGATGTCAGAAGAACGGCAATCTCGACCCAGGTCCGGTAGGTTCGGTTTTTAACCGAACCTTGTTTTTTGTAGCGTAGGAGACCGTTAGCCTACGTCCTTGTACAAACGACCTTTCCTCAATCGGTTTCCGCTTCCACAGAAATCTTCGCGTAAAAAGCGTTTATATCACCGATCCCACCCCATTGATCCCCAGTCACACACAACTTAAAACGTTGACCTTTATCAAAATCGTACGTAAGTCGTCCAGTTTGTCCCGGGAAGATCCCCCAAACTTTCGTCAGCGCACCGAGTGCCTTCTCATACGCATCACTCTCTTGACTGTTCCATTTTTCGGGATCAACCCCATCGGGTGCTTCCTCTGTCGGCAGTTTTTTGTTGCCATCAAGGAGATGGAAAACCCCGATGCCGTTGTCCCTGCCGACTCGGATGTTAGCAGTAAGTGTGCCACCCGCTTCAAACGTTCTGGCATCAATGTGGACAACCGTCCAGTCTTGGTGTGCGCGCATCGGTGTACGGAAGGTGTCTACCACCTCCTGCGAAGGTTGTTCCGGCGTGAGGACAAGGGTACTCAATCCCGGACGTTCCCCTTCTAACGATGATTTAAGGAAAAACAGATACGCCTCTACCTCGTCATCAAAATCCCCCAAGCAATCAGGAAACTCGTTATAGTCTATGCCACCGAGCGGTTCAAACTCGTGTGAGATTACCAAACAGTCCACAGGCGACCCTTTTTTCCAACTTTTTATGATTGCCTGTGCTAAAGCGTGCGTTGTATCAAACGATTTACCTTCGCGTTCGCGTCGCCTCGCAATCGGTTCTCGCAGACTCGGTGTGCGTCCTAATTCCGCATTAGGTACCCACACGTTAATAAAGGTTTCGTTTAAGAATTCTATGATCCGATCTTCAGAGAGCTCAACTGCTCTCAGGATTTTGCCACTCCCTCAGCACGCCTCGTCAAAAATCGGTCCATCTATTGAGATAACATGAATCGGTTTCCCTTGTGCAGGTGCCATCTCCAACGCCTCCTCCAACGATACCCAGTTGATCTGCTGAAACTTGTAGAACCGCGAGGACAATGCGCGCGCCGCTTCTTCTTGCGTGATTGACGCGCTAAATTCGACATCCTGCAATTCTTTACCAGCTGTGAGTTCCATCTTCGGGCAATAGCCGATCTCCGCAAAATAATTCCCGCCTTCTTGTTTCCAACCCGCATCGAAATTCAGTGTCGTTGGCGGCACGTACATCTTGAAGAAGACAACATTCTCTTGGAACCGATCAATCACCAGATGCCCAGCAAATTGGGACGGCGTATATTTACCGCGCTCCATGATAAATTCCGCATGGATACGGAACACAATTTCAGCGAGTCCATCATTGTAAGCGCGCAGACACCCCCACAACCCATACGAATCCCCCGAATCAATGGCGAGTTTCAGAAGTGGGTTGGTATGAAGTTGTTTCAGGAACGTTAGCGCACCCGCTTCATCAATCTTCCAACATTCACCGACTGAAACCGGTTCCGAAGGGAGAAATGCTTCAAAAACGGATGTAGGATACTGCTTTTCGGGTTCAGCGACCCGAAAGTTCGCCAACTCGTCCCAATCCACGTGAAAGTTATATTGCGTATATTCAATCGGCGCAATGAAACCTTTGACATTGACTTCTGCATTACCGTCAACATTAAGCGTAATTTTGTTTGGTAAGGTTTCCATGTCAGTTCTCCTCTACAGAGATTTTTGCCTTAAAAGCATTGATACTGCCTTTCTCACTCCGACTGTGAACTCCGGTGGCACCCAACTTAAAAAACTGACCTCGGTCAAAACGATACGTGAGTTGTCCTGTCTCATCGGGTTC
>JAJEEK010000087.1 GCA_022821065.1 Candidatus Poribacteria bacterium | reverse complement strand
CTCTGGCAACTTTTTCAGGAGGCGTTTGACGAGTTCGCGCCGCTGTTCGATTGCGACTGTTTCGCCGCGGTCTGCCTCATATTGCGTATAGCAGACTTCTTCAAGTTCATCTATAGGCATGGCATCCAGAGACCTTGTCGGTACCTGTTTCTTGCGGAGCCATGAAAAACAGTGTCGCGTCGCGATCACATAGAGCCAGCCCGGGAACTGCTCTGGACGTTTCAGTGTTGAGAGTCTCTTGTAAGCCTTGAGAAAAACATCCTGTGTGAGTTCCTCAGCGATATGGAAGTCCCCGATCTTCCGCCAAACGAGCGCGTGAACCGATTTCTGATACTTATTGACGAGCGTGGTAAATGCATCTTGATCGCCATCTAAGACGCGTTGAATGAGGTCTACATCATTTGCCTTCATTTATATCTCCTAACAGAAAATATAGGTTTCATAATATAGTGACGCTCGTAAAAGTCGAAATGTTGCATAAAATGCCAAGCCTTACGCAATCCCTATTGTAAATGGGATTTGAAATCGGGAGCCATGGGGGATCCCACCCATTACTGCGAAAAGGTACTTGCAGTGCTTATTATGTGCGGGTAGATAGAAATATGCGTAAATCCTAAGGACTTACGCATGCGGCTCTTTTGTACCACAAACTGTTAGTTTGTGTCACCAGAAGGCTGTGTTTTCCGAGAAATCTCATCTAACAGAACCGCCTACACTCAAAATTGCGTAAGTCCTGTCCTAAAAACTTAGTTAAGAAATGCTCTGATTAATCACATTTCTGTTCACGGAACACCGAGTCCTGTTAACTGAGGACCGACCGCCAATTGCGAATCGCTATTCAAAAAAACTTGCTATGTATTCGCGTTTTGCGTATAATATATGCAGAGTAAATCTCAATTCTACGATTTTCTTTTCGGCATATCTTACGCGCCGAAATCCGTTAGAGGAAGTTTATAAGGAAACAATTATGCAAAGAAGACGCGCCAGGACGCAATATTGTAAAGGTGAATTGATTGAACGTGAAGATTTTTCTGAAGATTTAGCAGCGTTCAAATTCCGTGTTGATAAGCAGTTACCGTTTATACCGGGTCAGTATGCCACTATCGGTTTTGAAGTTGACGGAAAGATTGTTCAACGTCCCTATTCGATAGTCTCCTCTCCACATGAACCGTTTATGGAGGTATTCGTGGAGTTGGTCCCAGAGGGTGCAACCACGCCTCTATTTTGGGCATTGGAGTTGGGAGACACTGTGTTTATCCGTGAACGTCTCGTCGGAAAATTCGTGCTGGACACGGAAAGCGGTATGACAAACCATGTCATGGCAGGAACTGTGACCGGTGCTGCACCGTATATCAGTATTGCGCGGACGCAAAAGATTGAGCAGGAACAAGGTAAAACGAGTCCGCATCAGATCTTATCGATTGTCGGAGCGAGTCGTTCTTGGGAACTCGGTTACTATATGGAGGAACTCAACGAACTCGCGGCACAAGAAGAATGGTTCACATTTGTTCCGACAGTGAGTCGTCCGTGGGAGGATCCGGAGTGGGCAGGTGAGAGCGGACGTGCCGAAGATGTGATACGGAAGTACGGCGATCAACTCGGTTATGACCACACGAACGCTGTCGTGTATGCCTGCGGACATCCACAGATGATTGAAAACGCAAAAGCGATCTGGGCGCGCGCACGTTTCCCTGAAGAACGGATTAAAGAGGAAAAATTCTTTGTGATTAAAGAGTAACTGGTTCACCCGTTTTGAAGAATTTTATTCTTGGTTGTAAAACTCAATTTACGTTTCTGGTCCCCTGGTAGGCGAGGTTTCCTAACCTCGCCGGTCGGGCGAATATAATCCGAAGAAATGGAATTCGCTCCGATGTTGAATGCCTCAATCTTGACGCTTTACTCGTACGGTTGGCGAGTTCATCTCTTGCCAAGATAATCGCACCTTCAATTTGGAATCGTCCCTATCCCCGGAATAATTGTTCCGCCGCGCCTGAGAATAATACCCATCAGCCGTTTCTCATAAAACGATAAATCTGATAGTGGTAAATTTACCTCGTGCAGCTGGTTAAAAAAAGCCGGATCCACGTGTGCGTAAGTCCCATCCCAATACTGAATCTTCCCTGCCTCTTGGCCCGGCAACTCGTTGCGTACGACATCCCTTAGTAATCCTCTACGGGAGTAGTTATATGCTGTAGAAATTCGCTTCTCAATAGTAGGAAACAGATTGGCAAATATCACCTTTTCAGGCGTTTTCCACACCATTTCTTGAAGTCCATCGAGGTATTTTAGGTTGGTTTCCGGCATGCCATGTTTGTCAACTGCTTCCTCAATGAGGTTATCGGCATTCGGAATAGGTGTTATCGTCATATAACCCGCTGTCCGCAACTTATTATCCTTGAAGGTATAGATGAGCCGACAATAGACCCCGTTGAGTTTCACTTTATAAACAACGGCGTTGTCTTTCCTTTCAAATATTGTGTTTCCGGCTTCCGCAAGCTCCACACGCTCGCGACTAAATCCCCACCGCACTTTGCGGAAATGATAATCTTCGTTAGTTTCACTTAACATCTGTCCTAAGTTGGCACACCCCAATAGCAACGGTAGCAATGCCAAAAAACAAAACGTCAGATTTTTCATAATATCTCCATGAAATTCCTTATAATTGTTTTGAATCTATTGATTATTATTGACTTGTGATAGGATTTCGTTTACATCCCAAAGAAGAATGGTACCATCTTCACTACCGCTAACAAGCGTATCACTGTTTTTAGAAAACATAAGGGCAGTTATCTTGCGAGTATGACTTGTAAATATGCGGCTTTCGCGGACCTCCGGTTCTGCGTCGAAATCAAATAACCGAATTTTTCCTACTTTATCCCCAATTGCGAGGAAACGTCCATTTTCTGAAAACGCCAAGGCAGTGATGGCACTAAACGAACCTGTGTAATTCCACACTTCTTGACCTGTAAGGGCATCCCACCGTCGGACAGTTCCGTTTTCTTCACCACTAAATAGATGGGTGCCATCCGCGAAGAATGTCAATGCCGTAATAGTTCCTTGAGCACCTCTAAGAATGTTTAATTCAAGCCCTGTATCAACATTTAGTAAGTAAATCCTACCATCAGTTCCGCCACTGGCAAGGGTTGTGTCTGCAGGTGAAAGTGCTAACGCAGTAATTCCGAGTGCATTTCCAGTGAGTGTTGCTTCCAAGATGTCATCTTTGTTTTCAAATGCCTTGGAGATATCTGATACGAAAATTGTGCCGTTTTCACTTCCTGCGCTGGCAAGTCTTTTGCCATTCTTGGAGAAAGCAACTGATTGTATTAATCCTCTGTGTTCGTCGAGTTTAGCGAGCTGCCTACCTGTACCCGCATCCCATAACCGGAGTTTGTTATCTAATCCAGGGCCGCATGCTTGAATGCGGTTATCTTCAGTATAGGTTAGTGCTTTGACACCACCAGTATGCCCTACAAGTGTTAACCGATCTAAAGCACGTCGCATGTCCCACAAACGAACAGTTCCATCTAAACTGCCACTTGCGAGGGTCGTACCATCTGGTGATAATTCAACAATTGGGATTATATCATTGTGTCCTTCAAGAGTAGAAGTAACCTCACGGGTGTTAGTATTCCAAACTCGGATTTCCTTGTCTGCTCCGCTGGTCGCAAAAGTTCGTCCATCTTGTGAGAAATCTACAGCATAGACAGGCATGCTATGTTGTGTCGGTTCCGCCATCCTACCGCCGGGTGCTACGAGATTCCACAATTGAACTGTCCTGTCATGGCTGGCACTGGCGAGAATTCTGCCATCTGGCGAAAAATCGATTTCCCAAACTGAGTCCGTATGACCATCAAACTCATACACCAAGTCGCCGGTTCCTGCATCCCAAACATGTATCATGCCGTCTTCACTACCACCAGCTAATAGTTGGCTGTCAGGGGAAAAAAGTGCGGTATTAACGGAAGCCCTATACGGCAGAATTAAGGTTTGTTTTTCGCTGTCAATAGTAGTGTGAGGATTCCAAATCCGAATAGTTTTGTCGGCACTCCCACTGGCAAGCATACTGCCATCAGGTGAAAATGTGACGGTATGAATTTCGCCTGTATGGTTCCTGAAGGTAGTTCTTAGTCGATCCGTATCAACACTAAGATCCCATAGCCTAATTGTATGATCCCAATGTGCAGAGGCGAGCATTAGACCGCCTGGGGAATATGAAACCGAGTTCGCGCCACCCATAACAATCCCTGAGAGCAAATCCAATTCTTTTCCTGTCCGAACATCATAGATCCAAACACCAATGGTAGTGGCAACAGCTAATTGGCTGCCAAAAGGAGAAAATTTTATATCACGGACCCATCCTTTGCCGAAGCGTGCCTTCGCTCCCTTAGGTAAATTCCATTGTGTGTGTGCTTGGGCAAAAGTATTAGATAACAGTAGATTTGATGTTAGTAGACAGACAGCGACTAATAAATAGGTCTTTCTCATGCAGTCCTGCTCCTTTTATAGTAGATTTCGGAATTATTTATACCCGCGTAGGGGCTGGGTTTCCCAGTCCTATACCTACCGAGTATGCAAGTAATTATATGCTTTACTATACGAAATCATATTCTCCGATTTTAGCACACAATTAAGCTGGGGTCAAATTTTTAAGAGTGTAGGTTATGGAAAGTTTTGTCTATGTAGTCGGGAAGCGGTTTTCAAGATCAATTTGTAGTCGGAGTTAATCAGTTACGAATTCTATAAGTAGGCGCGCCGGCTCGTAATATGGGTCAATTCTTAAGGCATTCTTGGCTGCCTCTCTTGCCTTTGCCCGGTCATTGCGTTCCAAGTGCACAAGACTGAGATTGTAGTATGCCTCCTTAAACTCAGAATCAATACGTATCGCCTTTTCAAATGCTTTTATGGCCTCAGCGTGTCTTTTCTGTTTAATATAAATCACTCCGAGGTAAAAATGTGCTTCTTTAAATTCTGAGTCAATATTGATGGCGTTTTTGAATGCTTCAATTGCTTCTGAATACTGTGATTCATCAAAAAATGTTAATCCGCGACGGTAGTATTTATCCTTATCACGTTTTTCCCGCTTTGTGGGTTCCGGGTGTTTGTTTGCTTCTCGAGTCGATTGACCGTTCTTATTTTTCGGTTTTATGCGAGGACTGGGATCTTCTCCGTTTTTGTCCGTATGTTCTTTTTCTTCCGTTGAGTCTGGCAATGGAGGTGTTGGCTTTTTACGTGCTTCTTCTTCGAGATCCTGCATACGACTCAGCCATCCGTCAACAGAGGAATCACTGTTGTTCACATATTTTGTGTTGGCTTCATCAACTGTATTGATTACTAATTCGTATTTGGATTGATCTCTAAGCACTTTTGCCCAATCCCTGTATGCAAGAGCCAAATAATAGTATGCTTTGATGGTATATGAACTGTCGTCATAGTCTGCAATAAGTTTTTCGTAGGCATCAACTGATTTTTTGAATCGTGATGCGTCATGGTAACAACGTCCTGACCAGTAGAGTCCGGACGATATATCTTCAGTGGAGAGACTATTATTGGTGAGTTCTTCAAATGTCTCGGCAGCTTCCGAAAATCGTTTTTCCATCCGAAGCAGCATACCTTTTGTAAAGAGTTCGTCATTAGGTTCAGGTGATGGAGTTGGAGATATAGGATCAGGGGTGAGATAGGTGCGATGATATGCCTCATAAATTTTTACTCTCCGTTCCTCATCATCTGTACTGTGTATGGCTTCCTCGTAGTTCTCGCGTGCTTTCACATAATTCTCTGCTTCAAGATGGATTTGTGCTTTCCCTATATAGGCATCAGTAACATGTTCGCCCTCTGGAAATCGTGTAATAAGATCTGTATAACGTTGGTAGGCATCGTGTACCTTACCTTGCTGCTTTAAGTTGGTGGCTTCCTTATACATAACCACGTCTTGAGATACTGGCACCGGATCAGGTTGTTCGGTATCAGGTTGTTCGGTATCATTTGAAGATAGAAGTTCGTTAATGCGTCGCTTTGCTTCGGCTGTAAATTCAGAATGCGGAAATTCGTCTACAACTCTTTGAAAAGCACTCAGAGCTTCTTCTCTACTTTCTTGCTGATAGTTTATCTCTCCAATAATATAGTGTGATTTAGGGATCCATTGACTCTTGGGGAAATCTTTTATGAGTTGATTAAATTTGGATTCTGCTGAATCAAACTCTCCGGTTTTGTAGAGAATATCTGCCCATAGGTGGGTTAGTTCTTCTCGATGTTCAGCAACATAGGCTTTTGACGAAACGTTTTCAATATGTACAAGGGCATCTTGATAATAATTAAGATCCTGCGTCTTTTCAGCAAGGTGGTAATAGCATTGCACAATTTTAAGATTAACAAAGGTAGTGAAATCCTTGTCAATATGTTCTGTTTTCGATCCGAGTTTGTTTGATTCTTTTACTGCTTCCTTATATTTTTCAATAGCACTCTCATAATTGGAGCGTTCATACAACGTTTCCGCCTCTTCAAAAAGCCTCTCCACCTTTTTGGAGTTCCCTAACACAAGCGGCGATAAAAGCGCAAGTAACAGAGCAACCCCACCGATGATACCCCAGATTCTTTCATTCATTACTATCTCCTTATCATTCTACGGGCAGCACAGGACCGATAAGTCTGATACGAAATTTTGACCTCACAAATTCCGTTCCATTTTTTCCTAACAATTCAATTTGCAACTGTGTTTCTTGAGTTCCCATAATATTGTTATCTGCTGTAATAGGGATTTTAATGGTTTCCTTGCCACCTGTAAGCACTTCCGGAATAATAGAGGTAGGGAGTTCATAACTTATTTTGTTTCCAGGCTCGGGTTGAAGTCGAATTTCCACGTTGTGCGCTGGACCACCACTGTTTTTGACCGTCAGAATGAGGTCTTCCGTTTTACCCGCAAAAATATAATTTTTACTCATAGATCCTTCCATTATGAAGTTTGGATCTGGAGCGGATCCCGGCCATATTTGCCACACGAGAAAAGCAGCTACTGCGACAACCGCTATAACAGCAGTGTAGGACAGTACTTTCTTCCGAACCTTCTTGCGTTTCTCTACGTTTCTAGCGTATGCGATGACTTGAATCAATTCGCGAGCCTTGTGGCTGTTTGGATTGAGGCTTAACGCTGCCTCTGCTGATGCTTTGGCATCGTCATACACACCAATTTCAAGGTACGCCTGACCTAAACCGTAGTGTGCTTCTATGGAATCCGGATTCGCCTTTATGACGCGCTTGAACGCAGCCGCGGCTTGTTCATACTGCCGATTGTTAAGATAGGCAAGCCCACGCTCTAAATCCTGTTGAACATCAGTGGTGTCCGCCGATGGAACTGTCTGTTCTGCAGGTTCAGGTTGCAGAGGTTCAGGGCGCGCTTGTTTGATGTTGTCTAAAAGTTGACGGACAGCATCAGCGTCGGCATCAATCCTTAACGCTTCCCGTGCTGCGTTTTCTGCATCATCTACTTGTCCCATCTCAAGATAGACCGTGCCTAAACCGACATGCGCAGCCACGAAGTCAGAATCCAAATCTATCGCCTTTCGGAACTCCGCGATCGCTTCGGCGGGCATTTTCGATTCTAAATACGCCACACCGAGATCGTAATGCATCTCTTGTCTCGATTTTGCGTCCGGTTTTGGATCCACTGGTGACTTCGGATCCGGCTGTGACGATCCCTGCGTTTCAGGAGGCGTAAAACTCGGATCAACGGCTTCAAGGAGTGAGAGTGCCGGTTGATAGTTCGGGTCTATTTTCAACGCTGCTCTCGCGGCATCTCTCGCCTTTCCGAGTTCCTGCTGTCCGAGATAGGAAAGTGCAAGCGCGTGATATGCCGCCTTGTGGTTCGGATCAACGGATACAGTTTTTTCAAGCGATGGGATAGCACGACGGTATGACTCCCTCTTCAGATAGGCTAAACCGAGATTATAGTGGGCAGTCACAAAATCGGAATCAAGGGTTATCGCATTTTGGAAAGCGGTGATAGCTTCGCTATAACGTTCACTGTTGAGGTGGGTGATACCGCTATTGTAATGCGCCTGCTTTATCGTATCTGCAAGTTCATGTGCCGGTTGATAGTTCGGGTCAAGCCTTAATGTCTCTGTGAGAGCGTTCGTCGCTGCCTCCAGGTTTCCCAATGCGCGGTAAGCACGGGCGAGATGGTAGTGTGCGCGCTTGAGGTGCGGAGCAATGGCGATGGCGCGATCAAGGTGCGGGATCGCTTTGTCGTGTTCTCCATGTTCCACGTAAGCGTAACCGAGGTGGTAGTGCGCATCGACGAGATCAGCATCTTGTGCGAGTGCGTGTTCTAACGCCTCAATCGCTTGCGGGTATACCTTCAAGCCGATATAAGCGGCACCGAGGTGGACACGAATATGCGTCTTTTCGGACTCAGCGTCTTGCGAAATGTCCGCTAAATCCGTGTCAAGTGCGATCGCTTTCTGAAACGCTGCGACGGCTTCCGTATAACTTCTGTCATCAAGATAAGTTTTGCCTTGATCATAATACGCGTCCGTTATCATGCCGCGTATGAGTATCGCCGGTTGGTGATTCGCATCGAGTTTTAACGCTGCCGTAATCGCAATGCCTGCGTTTTCGAGATCATCTTGCTGGAGATAGGCGCGACAGAGCGCACAATGCGCGCCGATAAAGTTCGGGTCCAACTTTATAGCCGACTCGAACTCAGGAACAGCCCTGCTGTATTGTCCCGCCTCCAGATAAGCAATACCGAGATTATAATGTGCCTCTTTTATAGCGTTCATGTATCTCTTAGAAAAGCAGATGAAAGGATTTTTAGTTTAGTTCATTCTATCACGTCTATGTTAATTTTGCCAACAAAAATATTGAGTGCAGTTCAATTCTGCGGAAGCGTCTGGGGACTTCTCGGTATCTTCCTCCAAAAACCGATGTATAGATTCATTTGGTGAAGAATTTCCCTTGACAAAAGTTGGCACATTCTCTTAAAATATACGGAACTTCTACTGATGAAGTAGACCACAATGGATTTGGAGATTCAAGGTTTTCGAGACAAACTATGGAACAGGTACAACAACTTCGCCGAATTACAATATGGGGTGTCGGACTTATCGGCGGCTCGCTCGGACTCGCACTGAAAAAAAACGGGTTTCAGGGGCAACGCGTCGGACTCGGACGAAATATCGGTAGACTTGAAACCGCACTCGCGCGTGATGCGGTTGATGTCATCACAACGAATTTGGATGAAGGGCTGCGAGAAACCGATATCGTCGTACTCTGTCCACCTGTCACCTTAGTACCGATGTTTGTAGAACACATCATTGCGTCTGTTGGCACACACCAGAACCGGATCGTTCTGACAGATGTCGGTAGCACAAAATCGACGATCGTTCGGACAATTGAGGCGCAATTACAAGCACACGAAACAGAGTCTCTCTCTTTTGTTGGCGGACACCCAATGGCGGGTTCCCATGAAACAGGTGTCGGTGCAGCAAGTGCGACGCTTTTTGAAAACGCCACATGTATCCTAACGCCGACAGAAAATACCGATCCGGATGCCTTAAAACGCATTGACAGCCTTTGGAGATTTGTTGGCAGCGTCCCGCATCTCCTTTCACCTGAAACCCACGACCTACTCATCGGTGCCGCAAGCCATCTCCCACATCTTATTGCGAGTATACTCACCAACACCGTTGCGAATATAGAGACCGAAGACGGCAAAGCACTGAGCTTTACAGCAACTGGCTTTCGGGATACCACGCGTATCGCAGCAGGTTCACCAGACTTGTGGACCGGCATCTTCACACAGAACAGCGATGTCCTTTTATCTCTGATTGACGACATCGTAGGTAACTTAACGGAATTCAAAACTTTGCTTCAGACGGATAACCGCGCTGAAATTGAACGTCTACTTCTGGAGGCACAGGTTACAATCAAGAAGCAAAAAAAAGATATTGGAGGCGTATGAACAAGATTGGATCTCAGGTAACGATTGCGATGGATGGGCCTGCTGGGTCCGGGAAAAGCACGGTCGCACGGCGCATCGCAGAAAAACTTGGATTACTCTATCTCGATTCGGGGGCGATGTACCGAGCCATAACCCTGTTGGCAATACACCGTGGACTCGCGGCAGATAGTCCTGAACTTATCAATCAGGTGAAAACGTGCCATATTGAATTCACAGATAACGGCAAAAAGATTTTGCTCAATGACAAAGATGTGACCGTCGAAATCCGCACGCCACCGGTTAACAGACTCGTTGCAGATGTCGCCAAAATACCAGAGATCCGCAGTCAGATCGTCAAGCATCAACAACGTATCGGTGCTGAAGGGAGTATTGTCGCAGAAGGTAGAGATTTGACGACAATCGTTTTCCCAGACGCCGATTTTAAGTTTTACCTCGATGCCTCTGTGAGAGAACGCGCAAAGCGGAGACTCGCAGAACTACGAAAGCAAAATGTAGATACGACATTAGAATCCGTTGAAGCAGAGATTCAAGAGCGTGATGAGAAAGATATAACGCGGGCACACAGTCCGCTTCGTACGGCTGAAGACGCAATTATCGTCGATACAACAAACAAAACAATTGATGAAGTGGTTGACTTTATTATCGCACAAGTCGGCAAACAGGAGATCGGTTTATAGTAAATTCCGAAATATGTTTACACGCCGCGATAGGGACCCCAAACGATGGTTCGTAGGGGTTGAGTTACCCAACCCGGACGGTCCCAGTCGTGTATGCAAATAATTACGGGATCCACTATAAAATAAATTATGTGGTATACCAATAACGATTTCTGGACACAGCGTCGACTCTACCGATGGGGACATCGGCTCACGAACATCTTTTGTAAAGCCTTTGGGCACCTTGAGGCGAGAGGCGTTCACCATATTCCAAAGGAAGGCGGTGTGCTACTCGTTTCAAATCACGTCAGTTTTCTTGACCCTGTGATCGTCGGTTCCGCCGCCAACCGTGAAATCCATTTCATGGCACGAAGCAACGCATTTGACATTCCCGGCTTAGGCAAACTTATTTCAATGTACAACGCCTATCCGGTGAATAGAGGTGCGCCGGATTTGGGCGCGTTACGAAAGACGATCTCGCTTCTCAAAGCCGGGAACGTTGTACTGATGTTCCCCGAAGGCACACGCAGCGTTGATGGCACATTAGGGAAGGCACGCGATGGTGCCTGCTTTATCGCACATCGAGCCGGTGTACCGACAGTTCCCGTCTATCATAGCGGCGCAGAACGGATGCTACCACGCAACAGTAAACGGTTACGACGCGCAAAATTAACCGTCGCGTTTGGTGAGCCGCTTGAATTGATCGCCTCGGAATCCGAGACGAAGCGCGAAATGTATCAAGAGATGGGGAATCAGATGATGGAAGCAATCGCAGATTTACGAGACGAACTGCTGCGTTGAACAAGCATCGGCAAACCTTTGCTGTAGAAGCACGCTGCGCTCGCGATAGGATATAACTGCCTGCTACCGGGTAGGGTTCGCCAGAATCAGTAAGACATCCCCCTCTTGAACCTGATAGGTTTTACCTTCCGCCCTGAGCAACCCTTTGCTTCGGGCTTCTTGATAGCTGCCACACGCGATTAAATCTTCGCAATTAATTGTCTCTGAACGGATAAAAGCATCTGCGAAGTCTGTGTGGATACGTCCTGCCGCTTCGACAGCAGTTTGTCCCTCACGCAGCGTCCACGCACGGGTGTCTGTCTCATTAATTGTAAAGAATGTGATCAGTCCTAATAACCGATATGAAGTCTGAACGAACCGATCTAACGCAGATTCAGTCAACCCCATCTCTGCCATAAAGATTTCGGTATCGGCATCATCAAGTTGTGAGAGTTCCAACTCTAATTGCGCAGCGAGTACGATAACTGCCGTTTGCGGTTCCCTCTCATATTTACTGAAGTGTTCAAGAAGAGCCTCAGCCTCGTCAAGCTGCGTCTCATCAATATTGCAGACTAACAACAACGGTTTCAGGGTCAGAAACCCATAGCCGCGTATCAGTTTTTCTTCGTTGGTCGATAAGTTTAGCACACGGAGCGGTTTTCCATTTTCTAACGTCTGTTGGCACGTCTCTAAAATCCGAATTTCGTTTTGCTGCTCCGGTAGTTTCTGGTTTTGATACTGCTTGCGGAGTCGGTCAAGTCTACCTTCAACAATTTGGAGGTCCGCGAGTGCGAACTCTAACGAAACGTTCTCTATATCGCGTTCGCCATCAACGCTGCCATCAACGTGGGACACCGCTTCATTTTCAAAAAGCCTGACGACATGCGCCAGGGCATCAGCCGTCCGAAGCTCCGCGAGTACCCCGGAATCCAATTCCGCCTGCTCCACATCCGATTTGGTCACCCCAGCGACATCTACATAGTCAATTGTTGCAAGTGTCATTTTTTTCGATTCAAAAGTTTCGGCTAACCGCTCAAGACGTTCATCAGGAACGTTAGCCGTACTGAGATTTATTTCTCCGCGGCTCGTGTAGCCACCGATTTCTGCATTCGATTCCGCTAAGGTGTTAAACACCGTTGTTTTGCCGACCTGCGGCCTGCCTACAATACCTATTCGCATTATTTAATAGACCTGTTCGCTACCGATAGTTGATTACCGTTCGCGATAGAAAAATCTGTTGACAATCTCTACGGAAATTGTTAATATGTAGGATAAATATAGAATCCAACCCAGAGGTAAATTTAACGTGAGTGACCAAGACGAAAAAAAAGGACAGCGACTCGTCAAAGTTTTGGCGGCTCTCTTAATCCTTACCGTATGCCTTGCTATTTTGCAGTGGCTTATCATCAAAGAACTATTCAGTTTCGGCGCGGATATGATGAAAGATGCGCTGATTCGACAAGCACCTGCAGGCGTTAAACGGGTGGACATTGAAGCGACATTTGAGCGAGTTAAGTCCGCTGGTATGCAGCTACCGTTCAGTTTTCTCACTGGGAGAATTGACCTCCGCAAGATCAGAGCCGTCGGAAGATATGTGATTGAAGCCAACAGTGACGAAGTCTGGAACGCTGACGAAATTAACACACTCCTGCGGATGATGAACGCGTCTGTCGGATTTAAAGGAGGGTCAGAGTAGTTTGCGGACCGCATTCATTTGCAAGCGAAATTTAAACAATGCAGATACATCTAACCCCACCTTATGAAAAGTTCGCCTACGCTTATGACCGGATGATGACCAACGTCAACTATGCGCGTTGGACACACTACATTGAGTCGCTTTTCGATAAGTACGATTGTAAACCGCGCCGGATCCTCGATTTAGCCTGCGGGACCTGTGCCCTAACAATACGGCTTGCGCTAAGAGGCTATGAAATGAGCGGTGTAGATCGCGCAGCCGGCATGCTCGAAATCGCTAAAGACAAAGCAGAAGCACACGATGTGAAAATCGAACTGCATCACGGTGATATGCGAGATTTCCAACTGAACCAACGATTCGATGCAATCCTCTGTACGTATGACAGTATCAACTACGCTTACGATGAAACCGAACTCAGCAACGTTTTTCAACACGTCGCTGAGCATCTCGAACCCGACGGACTTTTCATCTTTGATGTGACGACTGAACGGAACATTGTTGAGCACTTTCACAACAAGACATTCGCCTCAAACCATGAAGACTATACCTATATTTGGAAAAACAACTACCTCCATAACACGAAGATGTGTAGAACACTTCTGACCTTTTTTATTCGTGAAGGCGAATTGTTCAGACGCTATGAGGAAGTCCACCAGCAACGCATCTATGAAGTGAATACTGTCAACGAGCTGCTCAAAGCGGCGGGTTATAAACTGCTGAGTGCCTACGATATGTACACCTTCAACCGCTGGAACCGGTATTCAGATCGGATCAACTTCACGGCACGTCTCATCTGAAACCGGCATGATACGCCCCAATTTCCAAAGACTTACGCAGGATGCTCTTTTGTAGCATAAACTGTTAGTTTGTGCAACCAGAACACTGTGTTTTCCGAAAAATCTCAGCTAACACAACCACCTACAGTCAAAACAGCGTAAGTCCTGTTTCCCAAAAATTCCTTCTCAGTCTTACAGTCCTTCCGCGATGAGATCGCCGACCTCTTCAGTCGTATAGCCCATCCTTCCAGCACCTAAATCTTTGATTTTGCCGCTCCCGAGTAGATCACTAATGGATTTTTCGACTTTTTCTGCCGCGTCTGGATGTCCGAGATGGTCAAGCATCATCCCCGCCGCGCCGACTGCCGCAATCGGATTAATCTCGTTTTTGCCGGTATAACGCGGGGCAGAACCGTGAATCGGTTCAAACATAGCGACGCTCTCCGGATTCAAATTGCCGGACGCTGCGATTCCCATACCGCCTTGGATCATCGCACCAAGATCCGTGATGATGTCGCCGAACATGTTGCACGTTACAATCACATCGAACCATTCCGGGTTCTTCACCATCCACATCGTTGTCGCATCGACGAACGCATACTCTTTTTTAACGTCAGGATAGTCTTCGCCAACCTCGTCAAAAACACGGCGCCAGAGGTCGTGCGCATAAGTCAGCACGTTCGCTTTATCACAGAGCGTCAAAGTGTTTTCCTTGCTCCGTTTTTGGGTCAACTCGTAGGCATAACGGACGCAGCGTTCTACGCCTTTGTAAGTGTTAATCATCTCCTGAATCGCCACTTCATCGCGTGTGCCGCGTTTCAGGAAACCACCGATGCCAGCATAGAGCCCTTCGGTATTTTCGCGAACAATAATGAAATCAATATCTTCGGGACCTTTGTCTTTCAGAGGGGTCGGCACGCCAGGATAGAGTTTAACAGGACGAAGGTTAATATAGAGATCAAGTTCAAACCGGACCTTTAACAGGATACCTTTCTCTAAAATGCCGGGTTTAACATCGGGGTGCCCGATAGCACCAAGGTAGATCGCATCTAATCCCCGAAGTTCTTCTAATACTGAATCGGGTAGCACCTCGCCAGTTGCGAGATACCGATCACCACCGACATCGTATTCGACTGTTTCGTATTGAATGCCTGCTTCTGCGGCTGCTGCCCCGAAGACTTTCATCGCTTCGCGCGTCACCTCGGGGCCAATCCCATCGCCTGGGATGAGACCGATTTTATACATAAGATTTGGCTCCTAACATAATCATATTTTGAATTTTGGACACCCTATATTTTACCACATCTACGCCAATATTGCAAATTGTGCAAACAAGATCCTAACGTAATTTGGTGTTTTTGCAAAAAGAGAAGTATGCTATAATGATAAGCCAAGCAGTACAGTATCTCAAAACCTCGGAGGGTCCCCTTGATTAACGAAACGCGTCTGAAAACCATTCTCAATAATTTTCACGAACAACGCATCCTTGTTGTAGGCGACTTTTACCTCGATGCTTATTGGTACATAGACAAGACGCGATCGACACTATCGTTGGAAACGCCGTGGCATACGAACCCTGTCGTCGAACAACGTTATAGCCCAGGTGCCGCAGGAACCGTCACCAATAACCTGAAAGCGTTAGGCGTTGGGACGGTCTATACACTCGGGGTTATCGGTGAAGACGGGTTTGGCGGGACGCTCCTCAATTGCTTGCGGGAAAACGGATGCCTGACAGATTTTATGGTACAAGCACCCGAATGGGTTACGCCGACCTATCTCAAACCGATTCACCGCGGGTATGAAGGTACAGAAACAGAAGGACCGCGATTTGATATTGAGAACCAATCTCCCCTACCAGCGGAAGTTGAAGATTCTATTATTGAGGCACTTCAAACCTGTCTGCCACTTGTTGACGGGGTCATCATCGGCGATCAAATGCCGATTGACAATTTAGGGGTCGTCACGACGCGCGTACGGGAAGCACTGTGCGAATCGGCGGCACAATTCCGAGAAAAAGTTTTTTTTGCCGATTCCCGTACACGGATCGGTAAATATAAAGATGTCATCATTAAACCGAACAGGTTTGAGGCGAAACGCGCCGTTCAACCAGATTGGGATGGACAAGAAGTCGACATTGAGGCAGCAAAACAAGACGCGATTCGCCTCTCGGAGAAAACGCAAAACACCATATACATCACCCTCGGTGAGAACGGCATCCTCGTCTATTCTAACGACACATTCACGCATATTCCAGGGATCTCGATTGACGACAAAACAGATCCCGTTGGTGCAGGCGACAGCGTCTCGGCAGGGCTCGTCGCGACGCTCTGTTGCCTTGGAGCCGATCACGCCGTTGAAGCGGCTTATGTCGGGAATCTGGTGGCTTCAATCACTGTCACCAAAATCGGCACGACCGGCACTGCCTCACCCTCAGAAGTCGTTGAACGCCATCGGAGCCTCGCCAACCTATGAACGTTTTCGACGCAATGACCCAACGCCGAAGCCATCGTGGTACTTTTCAGAAGCGCGCAATAGAGGCTGACGACCTCGATAAACTCATTGAAGCGGCGCGATGGGCACCCTCACCTTTCAATGTCCAACCTTGGGAACTGGTCCTGATTCAGGAACCGGAAGGCAAAGCAGCACTCGCTGACCTGACAGAACGTGCCGTCGTTGGGCAATTCAAGGACCCAAAATTCCTTGATGACAACAGTCGATGGATGCGTGTGACAGAGCAGGAATGGCAGGCGCGCGGCGACGGCGTTCTGCTATCAGAGCACGTCACGCTACCGAAACCGCTTCAGAACGCACCTGAGAAATTTTTAGAAGAATTGCTAAAAAACGCGAAAGCATTCACGCTCCTCGGACATCTCGGGGCCGGAAAGATACCTGCCAGAGAGATGGCAACACAGGTGCGCGAAGCACCACTCCTCATGTTAGTGACGATGAATTGCAAGAGATTTCCGCCCGGTCAAGGCGCGACCCGATGGATGTGGTTGAGCATGGGGATGCTGATCCAAAATATGCTGCTTGCTGCGACTGCCTTGAAAATCGGTGTGCAGTTTGTCAGCGCGCCCCTCGAAAGTGCTGCGGATCGTGAACAGATCCGTCAACTGTTTAATGTGCCAACCTCATACGAGATCGTTACACTGCTCAGGATCGGATACGTGGAGGCGGAAGGCGGGGATTCTGTACGGTTGCGATCTTCAGGATTCGTCCATACGGAAAAGATGTAAGCGGAGTAGGCGGGCACGGCGACCCGCCGCAACTGCGGATGGCGGCATTAGGCTTCGCGATTTTGCAAGAGCTCTTTCAATGCTGCTTTCTTTCTTTTCAGCCGCCGTAACTGGCGTTGGCGGATCTGTGTCCGACGTCGGACCTGTCCACTTTTACTTCTTGGCATCGTTTTACCCCCTTTCTTCAATTGTTTTGGCGAGGTACATCACAGCGGATGTACAATTCGCCTCTACTTCTACCATCGCAACGGCAAGTTCCGATTCAGAGCGCGCATGCAACTGTAACCTGTCTTCGGTGACAGTTATGTAACGTTCGTTCTCTTCGTCAACAAATTCAATCTGCTCTTCGTTCTCGTTGACCAAAGCATAATTCGCTAAACGTTCCTCCGAAGATACGTCATCTGTTGACGCTTCAAAATTCTCTTTTATCCCTAAACCGTCGAAATTCTTATAGAGTGCTCGTGCCGGAAGCTCATCAGGCGATAGTGTCGGTGCGGACGGTTCTGGTGGTGATGTCTCCCGAAATATGACCGGCTCCGATTCCGAAAGTTTCTCAGATGCCATAGGTCGGTCCATCTCTGCCTCGCTGTTAAAGGTAGATAACGGGACTTCATCTTCAACCTCTACCCTCTCTTCCGCTGCTGTTTCCGCAGAAACCGACGCTACAGAATCAGGTTTAGGCACAATAACCTTATCAATATCTTCTTCTGACCGAGTGCCTGAAAAGACAGACGCTTGTTGAGATAGATACGGTTCTAAGTCATCCTGTGTCAAAACATCTGATAGGATCCCTTTGACCTCTTCACGACCATCACTCATTACGTCCATATCTTCTACAAGTACGCGTAAAGTTTCGATACCGATGGTTTGAATCATCGGGTGAAACGCCAATATTTCGGGGGGCGCTGCCTCAAAAAGTGAGCGGGTAACGAAAGCAACCTCGGCGAGATCGCGGTTGCCAGTTAATTTGAGACGTGTTTCGCAGGCCGTCAAGGCGTGCGTTAAGCGATCCATGAAATCCGAGGTGAGCAGATGTGGAAGCACCTCTAACCGAAAATGATCGCACGCCTCTTCCGCCTCCGACACGGGTGTTGGCATCTCGTCCATATCCATTTCATCTACACTTTCATCAGTCGGATAAGAAGGGTCTACTTCAGATATAAGAAAATCTTCTAAATTATTTGCAGGATTGCCTGCTTCGTCTAGTTCGATTTCAGTAAGGACCTCTATCACACGCTTCTGCGTTAACTCTGGGTCAAAAAGTACATCTTCCAACTCAGGTTCGTCAAGCAGCTTCTGGCTCGCGGCGATACAAGCGTGTAGATGTTCTTCTTCTGATTTGCTATGGAGAAGCCTACGCTGCTTTTCATGTGCGAGTTGCTTCTGTCTGGATTTCCGGTCGCGATTCCGTTTTTCACGCTTCCGGGCCACATTGGTGGAGCGGCGCCCTTTTTTCTTTGCCATGATTTTTTATTCTCATAACGCAAGTTGCAATATCTTGCGTACTGGAAACTAAAAGTTTACGCTACTAAACGCTTGGATAATCAACACTTCAAGCTTAGGGTGTTTTTTTAAGTATATACCAACAGATTTTCAATGTCAAGGCTAAATTTGATACGCGCAATCCGACCACTTTCTTATCAGTGTATTTCTCAACGGTGCCGCCTTTGAATCGAATAGACAAAAACATAAGTCTAAAGTCGCTCAATTGACCATTTTTAGGCTTACATCACAATTTTTTATACCATAATTTGCTTAATTACGTCATACTTAGTATAATTATAATATGTTTTGTAGTCGAAGTGGGGGTTATTGGCTCTGTTTTCTGCTTTTTAATCCTACACTCTTTATCTGACTTACTATAACAAACAATTGTTTCATTAACCACCAGTTATAGAATCAGTAGTCAACACATGGCGTTCACGCCGATACTATGAGAGGAATAGTTATGTTTTCCAAAAATCATATTAAACCGATTGTCGTCGCACTCGGCATTGCTGTAGCCGTTTTCATGTGCGCGTTCACGACAGTTATAGCCGATCAGCACGCCGAAGAAACAGAGGCGACAGAAACAGCGGAAGAGGCTGAGGTCTCTGAAGAAGAATCTGCGGGCAGCGACCCGATACAACTTGAGAGCCTCGTTGTCGTCGGTTCACGGGCCAAGCCGCGCTCCGTCTTAGATTCGGCGGTACCAATTGATATTGTGTCAAACGAAGCCTTTGAAAAGCAGGGCGGTGCGGATCTACCCGACCTGCTGAGAACTTTGGTGCCATCTTATAACGTCAATACACAACCGATTAGCGACGCGTCAACAGTCGTACGTCCAGCGAACTTACGGGGGCTTGCCCCAGACCATACACTCGTGCTCGTCAATAACAAACGGCGACACCGTGCTGCTGTTATTCACTGGCTCGGTAACGGTTTATCTGATGGTTCACAGGGACCTGACCTGGCACCTATTCCCGCAATTGCCCTGCAACAGGTAGAGGTCCTCCGTGATGGCGCATCCGCACAATACGGGTCTGATGCCATTGCTGGTGTGATGAACTTTCGATTGAAAGACAACTATGAAGGCGGTTCAATTGAATTTAAACCCGGTATCTACCAAGAAGGTGATGGTAGGCAATTCGCACTCGCTGGCAACATCGGTTTAGGGAATCCAGACGTGTGGAGTAGCCTCAGCTTTGAATACGGTGGCGCAGATCCCACCATCCGGTCTATCCAACGTACCGATGCCATAAGCTTGATTGACGCAGGCAATTTCAGTGTCAAAGACCCCGCGCAAATTTGGGGACAACCGATTATAGACGGTGACACCAAATTGTTTGCCAACTACGGCGCCAACCTCACAGATACCATCGACTTCTATGGGCATGCCAACTACGCCCGCAAACGCGTTGAAGGCGGATTCTATTTCCGAAACCCAAACACTCGAAATGGCGTGTTTAGCCCAAGCGGGAGGGACGATACGCTGCTCGTCGGAGATTTGCGGGGTTTGTCAGCCGAGATGGCGGATTGGGAAGCACGAAAAGCGGCAGCAGAAGCTGCTGGCGAAGAGTTTACCGAACTCTCACCTCACGATGCTGACGATATCCCGATAACCAATCACGTTCCTGATCCCACACGGCTGCAAGTCGTCAAGAATGACCCGAACCTTTTCAATTTCCAAGAGATGTTCCCAGGCGGATTCACACCCAGATTTGGTGCTTTCATGTGGGATAGTTCCGTCGTCATCGGCTTTAAAGGCACCGCTCTCGAAGAAGCGTTAGGTAAACCCCTAACGTGGGATTTGAGCGGCTCTTTTGGACGCAACCACGCCGATTTCTTTATCTTCAATACCGTTAATGCTTCGCTCGGCCCAGATACACCCACATATTTTGATCCGGGCGACTATATCCAGACGGATTATAACCTCAACTTTGATGTAACCTATCCGCTCAGCGACATGGTGTTCCTCGCTTCCGGTTTGGAATATCGCGACGAAGGATTTGAAATCATAGAAGGTGAACGCGAGTCGCATCAGATCGGACCCCTCGCAGCGCAAGGTTTCACGGCCGCATCCAACGGATTTTCAGGATTTAGTCCAGTCGCGGCAGGCAAGTGGCACCGTTACAACGTTGCCGCCTATCTGGAAACTGAAATCAGACCGATTGATCCGCTCCTGATCGCGCTCGCTGTGCGCGGTGAACAATTTGAGATTTTCGGTGGCACACTGAACTACAAAGCCGCTGCAAACTACAAGGTTACGGAAACCATGCGGTTACGCGGAAGTTACAGTAGTGGGTTCCGCGCACCGACACCCGGGCAGCAAAATACGTTCAACATTACCACTGAATACGATTTTGCGAAGGGTGACCTCGTTAATAAAGGAACAATTCCTTCCACCAACCCTGCTGTCGGTGTTGTAACAGGCAAGGAAGATAACTCGCTTGATCCAGAAACATCAAATAACTTCACAGGTGGATTTACTGTCGATATTTTGGGCGTAAACCTCACCATGGACTTTTTTGATATTCGGCTGAAAAACCGGTTATCGGTGTCACAACACTTTACATTGACTGAAGGGCAGAAGGCAGACCTCATCGCCGCAGGTGTAACCAGTGCAGCGAATCTGGAAACATTCCAGTTCTTTATCAATGACTTCTCTACGACAACCAACGGTATTGATACCGTCGTTACGGTACCTATACCGAACGGAAACCTTATCGCTGTGTATAACTTCACGAACACCACAGTTACCGATCACAATCCCGACACGCTGGACGATCATCGAATCAGGGAACTGGAAGAGAACTTACCCGAACACCGCGCCAGCCTGACGGGTGTTTACTCCTTAACGGATGCTTGGAGCGTACTCGGGCGCGCCAGTTATTTCAGCGGTTGGTTCGATTCTGAAGATTACTTACAGAATCCAGAGGCGGAAGGCACTGGAGAATACACTGGAAGAGTTATTTTCGACTTGGAAACCACTTACATCGCAGGGTCCGGAGTGGCACTCACGCTCGGTGGAAGAAATATCCTTAATACCTATCCCGATGAAAATCCGAATGGTGCTGATTCTGTTGGCAACAAATACGGACAGTTTAGTCCGTTCGGTTTTGACGGGGCCTTCTGGTATGCCAAAGTCGGATATAGCTTCTAAAACCTATTTCCTGAAAAATGATAGGTGTACTTTTTACAATAGGCGCGGTTTTTTACCGTGCCTATTCCATTTACATTAACTTTAACTCAAGCTGCCATTCAAAAGATTATAGGTGTCCAAACCCCATTTCAGCATCGACACCATGCCAAACTGCTTTTGATTTTTAGTGTTCTGTCATTTTATTTTTCTGGATTGTAGGTTGGGTTGAACGCGGTGAAACCCAACATCTTCAGTTAATATAACCTATCATTTTTCCTGTGACACAACACTAACTATACAAAATGTGGCTTAGTAAGTCCAGTTTGTGTTATAATTATCCACATTAGGAGAAATTAGGGTATCTTTTGCAGAAAAATAAAGGGTTTTATTTATGAAAATCGCACTTAATCTTAAAACGGTGCTGCTTCTGATGCACATTATTTTACCTATTTTTATAGGTTTGGGATCTACAGCAGCACAAGAAACTGAAATGGAATCAAGCGAAGCAACATCCCAACAAGAGGTTGTAACGCTTGAAGGTATGGTTGTGGTTGGAACGCGGGCGAAACCGCGTTCAGTGCTTGAGTCAGCGGTCCCGATTGACGTTCTTTCAAACAAAGATTTCGCTAAACAGGGCGATACAGATTTGCCAAATCTTCTCAGGAATCTTGTTCCTTCATACAACGTTAACACCCAACCTATCAGTGATGGTGGAACTATTGTTCGTCCTGCGAATCTGCGTGGATTAGCACCCGACCACACATTGGTATTAATCAATGGCAAACGACGGCACCGTGCCGCTGTCATTACATGGTTCGGAAACGGACTCGCCGATGGATCGCAAGGACCCGACATCTCTGTGATTCCTTCAATTGCATTAAAACAGGTAGAGGTATTACGCGATGGAGCCTCTGCGCAGTACGGATCCGATGCTATCGCCGGTGTTTTGAATTTTCAACTCAAGGATAGTCACCAAGGCGGGGCTTTTGAGTTCAAGCCGGGTATTCATCAGGAAGGCGATGGTGAAGTACTGATGTTCGCAGGGAATCTCGGTTTTGGTAGCGAGGCTGCTTGGGGAAACCTCAGCCTTGAATACGGTTATTCCGGTCCAACCATCAGATCTGTCCAGCGAGCAGACGCTGCTACGTTGATTGCTGCCGGCAACACGGAGGTCGCAGATCCCGCCCAAATTTGGGGGAAACCAGAAATTCGAGGAGACCTGAAATCATTTATCAACTATGGTGCCACTATTACAGATACCGTCGAAGTTTACGGACATGCTAATTATGCCGCTAAGACAGTAGAAGGCGGTTTCTATTTTAGGAATCCTAACACCCGTCTCGGGGTTTTTAGCAATGATGGTGGCGAAACTTTATTGATCGGAGATTTAGATGGGGTCGGTCAAGGTGGAGAGTGTGTTACAGTACCCATTGTTAACAACGTCCCTGACGCTGCTGCCCTCGCTGAAGTCTTCAACGATCCGAACTGTTTTTCATTCCAAGAACGGTTTCCCGGTGGATTTACACCTCGTTTCGGTGCCGATACGAATGATATTGGTGTCTTACTCGGACTGAAAGGGACACTTTCTATCTTGCGATGGGATGTGAGTGCATCTTATGGAAAAAATGAAGCCGATTTCTTCATCAATGATACCGTGAACGCCTCCCTTGGCCCCGATACTCCGACTGAATTTGACCCCGGCACTTATATCCAAGACGATATCAACCTTAATTTCGATGTAAACTATCCACTCAGTGATAGGGTGTTCCTTGCCTCCGGATTAGAATATCGAATTGAGAATTTTGAAATAGTAAAAGGGCAAATTGAGTCCTATCAGATTAGCCAACCTCTGGCGAGCCAAGGTTTCAGTGTCGCTACGAATGGCTTTCCCGGTTTCAGTGAAATTGCCGAAGGTAAATGGGACCGTTCAAACGCTGCTATGTATCTCGAAACGGAGTTCCGCCCAATCAGCCACTGGCTAATAAATGCTGCAGTTCGCGGAGAAAGTTTTGCCGATTTCGGTACGACGCTCAATTATAAACTCGCAACGAATTTTGGAGTTACAGATATTTTGCAAGAGGTTTTAACCTCTGGAAATTATTTTCCGTTCGCCTTGAAAACTCGTGCAAGCTACAGCACAGGTTTTAGAGCCCCGACACCCGGGCAACAGAATGCCTACAACACTGCCACCGACTTTGATCTCGAGTTAAATGAATTGGTAAATAAAGGAACTATACCATCAACAAGCCGAGTCGCTGAACTGAAAGGCGGTAAACCGCTCACGCCTGAAGAATCCCAAAACTTCACACTCGGTGCAGTACTTGAGGTTTGGAACGCCGCTCTTACAGTTGACTATTTCAACATTCAGTTGACAGATCGGTTAGCGTTGTCAAAAGATTTTGATCTTGATGAAAAACAAGTAAACGATTTGCTTGCAGAGGGGATCACCAATGCAAAGACTTTGCAAGGCTTCCGATTTTTTATCAACGATTTCGCGACGACGACGCAGGGAATTGATGTCGTCCTTACTGCACCTGTCGCAAAAGGCAACGTTAGTCTGGTTTACAACTATACCGATACTAAAGTCATTTCTCACACCGATACACTCAGTGAAGATCATGTCAAAGTATACCAAGAAGGTGTTCCAAAACACCGCGGACATCTCAAGGTGAGCCAGACTGTCATAGATAATTTTAACCTGCTGGGCAGAATCAACTATTATAGCTCGTGGTGGGATGCAGGACATTTCTCCGGAATTACACAAACATACGGCGATGAATGGACAGTAGATATTGAAGCCACCTATGCCTTTGAAAACGGTTTAGCAGTCGCAGTTGGTGGACAAAATATCCTTAATGAATATTCCGATGAGAACGAACTCGCTGATATTCTTGGCAACAAGTATAGCCAATTTTCCCCCTTTGGATTCAGCGGCGCGTTCTGGTATACGAAAGTCGGTTATAGTTTTTAGGAATCGTAAATTTTTACTTTTCATCTTACTTTTAATAAGCGATTCTCTTTAAACTACAAACTTTGATTATTTTTCGAACTCACGTTACTTAGCAATTATATGATGCGAGGCCACTCTGTCTCGCAAATTTTTCAGAAGTGAGGTAATCAATAATGAGCAATCAGAACAGAGATGCAGAATATACAATGGGTCGCAGCGAAGAAGAAACGCAACGCCTGATAGAGCAATCACAACTCTATGACGATGTAACACGCCGTTTCTTTCTCAGAAGTGGTATCGCTAAAGGCATGAAAGTACTTGATGTCGGCAGTGGGGCAGGGGATGTCGCACTTACCCTCGCCGAATTTGTCGGCCCCGAAGGAAACGTCGTTGGTGTAGATGTCAACCCAGAGGTTCTCAAAACCGCACAAGAACGCGCCGAAGCAGCTGGCTTTACAAACATGGAATTCATGGCTGGTGATGTCCGAACGCTCGAACTTCCCAACGACTTTGATGCCATTGTCGGTAGACTTGTCCTACTCTATATGGCAGACCCAACAGAGGCACTTAAAAGATTAACTACCCTGCTTCGCGACGGCGGAATTGTTGCCTTTCAGGATACTGAACTTGCCCTCTACCGGACAATTGTACATCCGGATACACCATTGATAAACCAACTGGTTGAATGGGGACTCACAGTGTTTGAACGTTCAGGCGCACACCTCAACATGGGGATGGAACTTTACCGAGTCTTCGTTGATGCGGGGCTGCCCGAACCTACCTTACACTTCGAGGCTCCCATGGGCGGCCCTGAAGGCTGGCCAGGGTTTGAGTATCTCGCCAATAGTTTCCGGAGCCTCGTACCACTCATGGAGGCGTATGGCATCGCGACAGCTGAAGAGGTAGATATCGACACACTCGCGGATCGGATTCAAGCGGAAGTCACAACCTCAAAACGACCCCTCCTGTTACCACCGCACATCACAGCGTATGCGTCTTTACCAGCGTAGGTGGTTTTCGCGTATGACCAAAAATCGTTCAGAAAATCTGAACACATCACATCAAGATGCTACCTATACATTAGGGCGCACCTCACACGAAACAACGCGTCTCATTGAACAATCCAGAATCTATGGCGAGTCAACACACAGGCTTTGCAAACGAGCAGGTATTATCAACGGGATGCATGTACTTGAAATCGGTAGCGGTGCCGGCGATGTCGCACTCATGCTCGCTGAACTCGTTGGACCAACAGGACGGGTCGTCGGCGTAGATGTCAACGCTGATATTCTCGACACCGCACGCCAACGTGCAGCGGATGCCGGCCACCGAAACACCGAATTCATCGCAGGCGACGCTCGGAATCTCAATTTCTCAGATAAATTTGATGCAATCGTCGGGCGGTTCGTGTTGATGTATATGGCAAATCCAGGAGAGGCGTTTGCCAACCTCATAACGCATTTAAAATCTGGTGGAATTGCGGCGTTTCAGGAACCGGAGTATACCCTCTATCCTGTCTTCTTACACCCTGATACGCCGCTTATGAATCAACTTATCACATGGATTTTGGATGTGTTTAAGCATTCTGGGGCGCACCTCAACATGGGGATTGGGCTTTATCAGGCTTTTGTGGACGCACGCTTACCGCCACCGATGATGCACCTTGAGTCGCCAATCGGTGCAGCGAAAACATGGGCTGGTTACCGATACATGGCGACTATCTTCCAGAGTCTCCTGCCACTCCTCGAAAAATACGGCTTGGCTACAGCAGAAGAAGTCGGTGTCGATACCTTAGCCGCAAGGATTCGGCAAGAGGTCATCGCGTCGAAACGTCCGTTCTTCTTACCGCTACATGTAACAGCGTATTCAACACGCCAAGTTTAATAACCTCAGGATTCACATACAATACAAACTGAGTCTCCGTGTCCATCCGAACCTAAACGCACGTAGGCACGGAGACCCTGCGAAATAGAAAAATAAATTTGTATTCTTATGTTATATATGTTATCATATATAATGTAAATCTGATTTATAGTGCAACGTAAAAATAAAGAGACACTTTCCTCCCCCCTGGTAGGGTTTTTGCTGGGGTGTTTCTTCACGGTTTCTAATCGAACCGGTATGGAGTGTCCTATTAATTCTAAACTTTACTATAAATAGGACTTACGCAGGTTGCTCTTTTGTAGCATAGGAGACCGTTAGTTTCCTGTGCCCTGAGAACGTCTCTGTTCGTCAAAATTGCGTAAGTCCTGACTCACTGACAACTGATAACGAAAACGCAATGCCCTGCACACAGAAATGTGATTTTGGGTTGATATATCAGTTAATATGTGGTATAATTATATGCACGAAAATTGACTAACACAATTCTATCTGATGTCTCGTTATAGACATCGGGTGTGATTTACATAATTAATCTCTGCTCCGTGTTTTATGTAAAACAGCGGAGCCACCAGTCCAAAGAGAGGCATAAAAATTTGAAACCTTACGAACTCCTGCTTATCATAACGCCTGACCATGACGAAAACGAAGCAGAGGCTCTTACAGATCAGGTCAAGGGTATTATCGAAAGTGGCGGGACTCTCCTGAAAATTGATCCATGGGGTAAGAAACGACTTGCCTATCCGATTCGGAAAAGAAGTGAGGGCTATTACGTACTCTACATTTTTGAGAGTGCACCGAGTTTTGTCGCATCTTTAAACCAGTCTCTGCGTGTCATTGAAACGATCCTACGTTATATGATCGTGGAGTATGAAGACGATATAAATAAGTTAAAAACCGAAATAGCCGATGCGGCAGAGAAATCAGCATCCGAAACAACGCAACCGACATCTGATGCCGAAGAATCAACGTCAAATGATGACGATGATAAGGCACCCGAAAGTGCAGATGCCGAAGATGCCACAGAGAATGATAACGACGCAGAAAACGAAGAAACAACAGCGTCTGCTTAATAGTGAAAGAAGCAAGTAAGCATAGGATATAAAGAGGAGAAACCATGGCAAGTTACAATCGCGTTATACTGATGGGGAATCTCACGCGAGACCCAGAATTGAAATTCCTCCCCAGTGGGAACTCAGTTGCCAATTTTGGCATCGCTATAAGTGAGCGTTACACTGACCGACAGTCCGGTGAACAGAAAGAGAATGTCTGTTTTGTTGACGTAGCTGCTTGGGGTAGGCAAGCCGAAATTGTAAATGAATACCTCACAAAAGGGAGTCCAATCTTCATTGAAGGCACTCTCAAATTCGACTCATGGGAAACCGAAGACGGATCTAAACGGAATAAACTCTCTGTTACAGCATTACGGATCCAATTAATCGGTGGACGTCGCGATAGTGAGGGAACGGGCGGCGGTTATGCCAATGCACAACCCGCAGCGGCACCAACAGGTCCTGATTCTTATCAAGACGCGCCTGAAGCACCGAGTACGTCTTCCGCAACGGATGATGACATCCCGTTTTAAGTGAAGTACGCCCCTCGAAAAAATCACCATCCTACAGAAGGTTTTCTCGCCCCTATTTACTTTTACCATAGGCGAGCGTTGCGGCACCTTATCAATTTGGCGAGTCAAACACGCTTTGACACACAACAATTTATAGTAAAGCCCGAAAATAGATTGACATTTACCAAATCTCCAGATTCCCCCCTGATAAGGGGGGTAGGGGGGTTGTACCGATTAATGGGTCCAATTAATTATGGATTTCATATAATAAAGGAACAGATGTAATATGGCATTTCGTCGCAGACAGCGCTACCACAAAATAGAATCTTTCGATTACAAAGATGTGGATACGCTACGCAAGTTTGTTAATGAACGTGGAAAAATTGTAAGTCGCCGGATCACAGGGTTATCCGCGAAGCAACAGCGAATGGTAACACGCGCCGTCAAACGCGCACGGAATATGGCACTGTTACCATTTACACGATAGAATAGGAGACAGACGCAGACAACGCTGTCAGCACAAAGGTAATTTAGGTTTTAATTATGGAAATAATTCTGAAGAAAAGTGTTGAAGGACTCGGTGTTCCGGGCGATGTGTTAAGGGTCGCAGATGGATATGCGCGGAACTATCTACTGCCGATGCAGTTAGCTGTGCACGCGACAGAACGAAACCGCCGCTACCTTGAACACCAAAAACGAGTTATTGATCAGCAAGACGCGAAAGATAAAGAACACGCACGCGAAATCGCAGCAAAAGTCGCTGGCGTTACGTGTACGCTCAAAAGACGAGCAGGCGAAAACGACAGACTCTTCGGTTCCGTTACCTCCATGGATATCGCAGAGGCTTTACGCGCCGAAGGCTTCGAGTTGGAACGGCGTTACCTTGAACTCGCCGAACCCATCCGTGAACTCGGTGTGTTCATGGTACCGGTCAAATTGCATACAGATGTCGTTATCGAACTTCGCGTTGTTGTTGAACGTGAAGAGTAATTATGCAAGCAGAAGCCATTGATACCCTCTCTGATAAAGAAGCCGAACAGGCAGTACTTGGCGCAATGATGACCGAAAAATCGGTTATTCCGAGGGTAATTGCTCTGCTTGGACATACCTCTGACGCGTTTTTTACGACAGATCATCAACTCATCTATACCGCGATACTCGCTGTATATGAACGCGTTAGCAATGCCGATCCGCTTCTCGTCGCCGATGAACTCAAGCGTACAAATCAGATCAATCGCACCGGTGGAGCAGGTTATCTCTATGAACTCCAAGCACCCATTGTCGAAACAGAGAGTACCGAGTTCTATGCCGATATTCTACACGAAAAATCCACGCGCCGCCGCCTAACCCAAGCAGGCTCAACAATCCGCGACCTTGCCCAAGACGAAAGCGTAGAACTTGCTGAGGTACTTAATCAATCGCAGGAAGCCGTCTTTGAACTCGGACAAAACGACGCACAGCGCGGGTTTCAACCGATTAATCCGATCATCACATCCAGCATTGACGCAATAGAAAAATTGTTCCATAAGCAAGATCGGTTCCTCGGTGTGCCGACCGGTTTTATGGATTTCGATCACATGACCTCCGGATTGCAGCCGGGTAACTTTATTATTATTGCTGCTCGTCCAAGCATGGGAAAAACAACTTTAGTACTGAATATGGCGCAAAATATCGCAATCGACCAACAACGTCCCGTTGCGATATTTAGTTTGGAAATGCCAGCACAAGACATCGTCATGCGGATGCTCTCCGCCGAATCTCAAATCGACTTCGGACGATTGCGAACGGGTAACTTCAGCGAGGATTATTGGCGTCCGCTAACAGAAGCTGCCGGCAGACTGTCTGATGCCCCTATCCTCATTAATGATAACCGAGGGTTGACAGTACAGAGCCTTCGTGCCGAAGGGCGCCGTTTGAAAGGTGAACACAACCAACTAGCGCTCATTATCATCGATTATTTGCAACTTCTCAGAGGTACAGGAAGATACAACGCTCGAGAGCAAGAGATATCAGAAATCTCGCGGGCTTTGAAAGTCCTTGCTTGGGAACTGAATGTTCCTATCATCGCATGCTCACAACTGAGTCGTGAAGTTGAACGCCGCCCCGACAAACAACCCCAACTCTCAGACTTACGTGAGTCCGGTGCAATTGAGCAGGACGCGGATATCGTCGCCTTTTTATATCGCGAAGACTATTACGAAGATGAAGACGCTGGCGATCGCGTTGAAGCGAACCTATTGATTAAAAAACAGCGTAACGGGCCGACCGGAGCCGTCGTTCTGTATTTCACGAAAAAACAGATGCGGTTTGATAACCCAAACTAAAAAACATGAATCGGGAATCCGAGACACACGAATCTAACGAAGGCTTTCGGAGCCATCTAATATTAAATCGTATCAAAGTCCGGCTACACACTGTACTTTCCGAGACAGGACAAGCCTTCACGCTCTTTTTTCAGACGCTTGTTCAAATCTTCCGTCCGCCGCTTCAGTTTGATTTGCTCGTTAAGCAGTTACTACTGATCGGTGTTAACTCTTTGGCTGTCGTCATGGTCTCAGGGTTTTTTACAGGGATGGTCTTAGGCGTTCAGGGGTACATCCAACTCAAACCGTACGCCGTGGAAGGGTCGGTCGCGAGATTTGTCTGTGTCTCAATTGTTAAAGAACTCGGACCAATGATTACGGCGTTCGTCCTGGCAGGGCGAATTGGTGCTTCAATCACCGCTGAGCTTTCAACGATGAAGGTGACAGAACAGATTGACGCGCTTGAAGTAATGGGGACGAATCCTGTCAAATATTTGGTCGTTCCGCGTTTTCTTGCCTGTACGATCATGTTACCGACCTTGACGATCTTCTCAACGTTTGCAGGTATTGGTGGCGGTTTTACTGCCGTTGTTACGCTCTTTGATGTCAACGGATCCTTTTTTCTCTTAGAAGCGCAAAAGAATCTGTACGTCGGTAGTGTACTGATTAGTCTGATTAAGGCGACCTCCTTCGGCATGGCGATTGCAGCGGTCGGCTGCTATAAAGGGTTTAGCATCTCGACAGCAGGCGGGGCCGAAGGGGTCGGTACGGCTACAACCGGTTCTGCCGTTATTTCGCTCATCACTATTCTTATTTTGGACTTCGTTTTAAACCACATCCTCTTTAACATCTTGGGATTGGTATAATTCGGACACTGGATTAACAGAACCTTCTATCACGCCTCATAGACACGCTATAGGCACACACTATGATTTCAGTTAAAAATGTCAGCAAAAGTTTTGGGAGCAAAAAAGTTTTAGACGGGTTAGACCTTGAGGTACCACGCGGCGAGACCGTTGTTATTATGGGACGCAGCGGCACCGGTAAAAGTGTCCTCCTCAAACTTATCGCCGGACTGATCCCCTTTGATTCTGGTGAAATTTGGTTCGATGACACAGAAATATCAACACTGAAAACGAAAGAGATGAATAGCCTCCGCCAGAAAATTGGCATGTTGTTCCAGTCTGCCGCACTCTTTGATTCGATGACTGTTGCAGAAAATGTGGCTTTTATGCTCAATCAACATACAAACTATACCAAACAAGAGATGCTGAAGATCGTTGATGAGAAACTTGAACTCGTTGATTTGGAAGGCGTACAGAACTTGAGACCCGCCGAATTAAGTGGCGGGATGCGAAAACGCGTTGGACTCGCCCGCGCCCTCGCTTTTAATCCAGATGTCATTTTATACGATGAACCAACAACCGGACTCGACCCTGTTACCTGTACAGAAATCAATCAACTCATCAGCGACTTACATGAACGCCTACAAGTCACATCGATCGTTGTAACACACGATATGCACAGCGCGTTCAGTGTCGGCACGCTCATGGTGATGATCCACGAAGGTCGGCAGCTCGCGCACGGGACCCCTGATGAAATTATTAACATTGACGACCCCATTTTACAACAGTTTGTCCTATTCGGAGCACCAGACCAAATTCTCAAAATGGAAAATCCTATTTTGAAAGCGTATATCGGGAGATAGTATGAATTTTTGGACAGCGTCTGTAAAAGTCGGTTTAATGATTCTCATTGCCGTTATTTTATTAACAATACTTCTGACAAATGCCGAGAATTGGCCATGGGCTACCGCTGGTGATGAATTGACGTTCCAATTTCAATCTGTCAACGGCCTTTATGTCGGAGCAGGCGTCTATCTATCCGGTGTCCCGATCGGTAAGGTGACCGCTATTCAACTTCAACCCGACACCAACAACGTCCATATCAGAGCGAAGGTCAAAAACGGCTTTAAGTGGCTACGGGAAGATTGTGGTGCCAGAATCTCTATGAACGGGTTCGTCGGCGAGATTTACATCGCTCTTGACAATGGACCCGTCGGCAATCCGCCCTTAAAACCTGCGGACTTACCGATTGTTGGAAAGGATCCGGTTAACGCGCTCGAACTGCTCGAACAGACAAGCGCAGGCATGACACAAGCCATTGAATTAACAACCGCTGCCAATGAAGTACTACAAGCAAACCAAGAATCAATTCAACTCGCCATCAAAGAAATTCGGGCAGTCGTTGCAACCACTGGCAAAACCATTGAAAAATTAAGTGTTGATTCCGAAGAAACGGTCAAGACCTTGACACAACTCGCATTAGAAAACGACAAACGTTTCCAAGAGACACTCATCAAGGTAAACAACCTTCTTGGACAGTTGGAAGACGATTCACTCATGGTCAGTAGTCAGTTGAGCGATATTACGCGTGAAATTTTAAGGCTGCTAAACCAAAATTCACCGAAACTCAACACCATATTTTCGGATGCTCGCGCAACGACATCAGAATTCCGACAGATCGCACAGAATTTTCGCACAGACTTCAATATATTAGCAAATCAAATTTCGACGCTCGCCGCCCAAGGGAGCGAAGCAATAAAAACAGGTGAAGCAAATATTACACCTATCTTAGAGAATTTACAGAGAACAACCGAGGCAGTCGCTTCGTTAGAGACAGACGTTAGCCGACTCCTCACCGCACTCAACGAAGGTGAAGGCACCGTCGCGAAATTAATCAATACGCCTGAACCACTTGAAGAGGCACGAAGCGCACTCCAAAACTTTAATCAAGCTGTGAACGCCATTACGGATCTCTCACAACGAACCGAGCAGCAAATCGGACGCTTTGAAAGACCACTACAATTTGGATGGGATTACGAACTCCGCTATCTAAGTCTCGAAGAACGACTTTACAACGAACTGGCGTTTTCCCTTTCACCGCAATCAAAGGCACATTATAGGATCGGTGTCGGCGTTCGCGACGAGACAGTTCGGTTTGAAATCCAATATGCACACGATGTGACGGACTATCTCAGGGCACGCGCCGGATTCATGCGTTCCAGAGTTGGTGCCGGAGTGGATCTATGGTTGTGGTCCCGACGCATAGGACTCAGCCTTGAAGGTGTGGGATTGACAAGCAGCGAACCCGAATTGAACACAGAGGTCGCCATACGGTTTTTCCGATATGGACAACTCCTCCTCGGCGGCGAGAATTTGACCGGTAAACCGCGCTGGACAACCGGATTCCGTTTTTTCAACAGAGAATGGTAAGATCAACAACCTACGACTATTATAGGTGAAAATAAAAATGGCACGAGAAAAACGTAAGTTCGTCTGTCAAGAGTGCGGATACATAACCCCCAAAACACTCGGACGCTGCCCAAATTGCAAAAGTTGGCAGAGCTTCGCCGAAGAGGTCGAGACACTGATTACACCGTCGAGGCATCGGGGCATCGGGCAGACATCTCGTGAACCTGAACCCATCTCCGAAATTACAGCAAGCGAGGTGGAACGCCACCTCACAGGGATGTCAGAATTTGACAGAGTTCTTGGCGGCGGTATCGTTCCGGGATCCGTCGTACTTATCGGTGGAGACCCCGGCATCGGCAAATCTACACTCCTCCTACAAGCAAGCGATGCCTTGAGCCGGAAGTATGGGGACATACTCTATGTCTCTGGTGAGGAATCCGTAAGCCAGACAAAACTCAGAGCAACCCGACTCGGTATCACGTCTGACACACTCTATGTCCTTTGTGAAAATAACTTGGAAGAAATTGAAAAACATATTGAAGCGCAAAAACCGAAAGTTGTCATCATCGATTCTATTCAATCCGTCTACTTATCAAGTATTCAATCCGCACCCGGGAGTGTTACCCAGATTCGTGAATGCGCCGGACATCTCTTGATCTGTGCAAAAAACCGGAATATCCCCGTATTTCTGGTCGGACATGTAACGAAAGAGGGAGCGATCGCCGGTCCACGGGTCTTAGAACACATGGTGGATACCGTCCTCTATTTTGAAGGCGAACGTCATCATATCTACCGTGTCCTCCGGGCCATCAAAAACCGATTCGGTTCAACAAACGAAATCGGGATATTTGAAATGCGGAGCACCGGACTTATAGATGTGATGAACCCGTCGGAAATCTTCCTGAGCAACCGAGAAGAGCAGGTCTCAGGTTCCGTCGTTGTCTCAAGCATGGAGGGGACGCGCCCTTTACTCATGGAGGTCCAGGCACTCGTTGTTCCTACCAATTACGGCAACCCACGTAATACCACAGCAGGCGTAGACCGACAACGAATCGCACTGCTGATCGCTGTCCTCAATAAACGTGTCGGTATCAACGTCGCGGATTCGGATGTTTTTGTTAATGTTACCGGCGGATTGCGTGTTGATGAACCCGGTATAGATCTCGGTGTCCTCATGGCGATATGCTCAAGTCATCGAGATATGCCGATAGATCGGAAAACGGTGATGGTCGGCGAAATTGGACTCGGTGGCGAAATTCGTCCTGTGACACATGTTGACAGACGCATCCGAGAAGCCGCAAAATTGGGGTTCACACGGGTGATGTTTCCCGAATACAACCGCAAAGGCTTAGATATCGATGTTGACATTGAACTTGTCGGTGTGAGTGATGTGTATGATAGCCTGACGGCTTTAGGAAAATAACAAGCGTTTGATTTCAAACATCTCATTATACACCGCCTGCCTTATAAACTGCCATTCCATCAGCGACAATCACACGCCATTGATACGCTTCCCAACGTTCTCTGATGCAAATGCTATCTATTTTTTCGGTAATGGTTTCGGTTATTTACTTACCTAAAGTTTTTACCGTCAAAAAATTTGAGATTGATTCTGAATCATGTTATTATATTATATAGAATTATGTATAACGAATAAATTAAAATCCAGATAACTATTGTCTTTATACGGTTTTTTGGTTGAATCAACATTTTCTCATTATAGTAAAGCACGCAATTTTCTTGTAAATCACTACAGCCATACATCGCTGGTGCGGCTTGAAACGAAGAAACTCGCCACTTATTTCTCGAAAGGGTGCCAGCAAAGGATACAAAATGCAAGTTTGGGGAATTCGTCTCTTTTTTGTCGTCACAAGTGCGGCAAGTTGTTATATTATCTATGATGGTGACCCGTTAGTCACACTTATTGGGCTTATTGCATCACTCCTCCTTGTCGGTGCCGAACTCTGTTTGCAAGTGTCAATTCTGCGGGGTGTTATAGCCAGTTTAATAGGGCTCTCCATCGGTATATTAATTGCGCTCGGTATACTACATCTTTTCTCTCAATTAGATAATAATCTTAAAGTGGTAATTGCGCTCGGTATAGGTTATGTCGGTCTTGTAACAGGCTACCGGCTTTCTATAACAATGCCTCTGTCGCCGGTTCTCGGGTCAAATAGCTCTGCCGAAGATATGGAAGCACCCGCAGGAAAAAATAAAAATAACTTTAAAATTTTAGACACAAGTGTTATAATTGATGGTAGGATTCTTGAAATCTGCCAGACAAAGTTTATAGAAGGCACACTTGTTATTCCACGTTTTGTTCTTAATGAGTTGCAGCATATCGCGGATTCTACAGAACCCCTGCGCCGAAATAAGGGACGGCGCGGTTTTGACATCCTGCGTGCACTTCAGAACAATCCAGCACTTGAGGTTGAGATCACTGAGGAAGAGGTCCCACATCTACCAGAAGTTGACGCGAAATTAGTTCATCTCGCGCAAAAACTGGATGCTACCATCATAACGAACGATCTAAATCTCAATAAAGTCGCTGAATTGCAGAATGTAAAGGCACTTAATATCAACGAACTCTCAAACGCTGTTCGTCCTGTTGTCATTGCCGGTGAAGTGATTCAAGTGCTGCTTCTGAAAGAAGGCAAAGAACCGAACCAAGGGGTCGGTTACCTTGATGATGGCACTATGGTAATCGTTGAAGAAGGAAAACCCTATATCGGTGAAACACTTAACGTTGAGGTCACGCAGATGTTGCGGACAAGCGCTGGGCAGATGATCTTCACTCGGATAAAGGAAGATGAAGTGGACATTAATGAACAGCAAGATATGCGCCCTTATTCCCGCAGCTGGTAAAGGCAGCCGAATGGTTAATTCGGTTAAAAAACCGTACCTAAAACTGGCACAGAAACCGATTTTAGCCCATACGATTCAACGGTTTGAAGAAAATACGGCTGTGGACGCGATTTTTGTCATTGTCGACAAAGATGATTTCAGTGATTGCCAAACGAATGTCTTGGAACCCTATACCTTTACAAAGGTCCAAGAACTTGTCGCAGGTGGAGAGACTCGACAGATGTCCGTCTATAATGGGGTACGCGCCCTGTCGGTGGATGTCGATTTTGTTGTCGTGCATGATGGCGTGCGTCCTTTTGTAACCGACGAGACAATTTCTGCTTGTCTGACTGCAGCTGACGAGTGCGGTGCCGCTGTCGCCGCTGTTCCGGTCAAAGATACAATCAAAATCGCTGACGAGGACGCTTTTATTTTGGAAACCCCCATCCGCGAACATCTCTGGGCAGTCCAGACACCACAAGTCTTTCGGAAACCTCTGTTAGAGGAAGCACACGAGATAGCGCAGGCACAACAACTCACAGTAACCGATGACGCTGCACTTGTTGAGCAACTCGGATTTCCTGTGAAGTTAGTCATGGGCAGTTACGCGAATTTGAAGATAACGACACCGGAGGATTTACGAATCGCTGAAGTCCTACTCTCGGATCCGACGCAGTGGTAGGTGTCCCGTCCGGTGCCGTTTTATACTTTTACAATGAATACCTATGCAAAAAATGCGAGTCGGAATCGGGTACGACGTTCATCGATTGGTCGAAGATCGGAAATTGATTTTGGGCGGTGTTGAGATTCCATATCATTTGGGGTTGTTAGGGCATTCGGATGCCGATGTCCTTACACACGCAATTGTAGACGCAATTTTAGGCGCTGCTGCACTCGGCGATATCGGAACCCATTTTCCTGATACGGACGCGCGTTATAAGGGAATCGACAGTTCCGTCTTTCTACGCGATACCGTCCTGAAAGTTACAGAGTGTGGCTATCAAATCGAAAATATAGATAGCACAGTCGTCGCACAACGCCCGAAATTGGCACCTTACATCTCACAGATGCGACAAAGACTCGCCAAAATACTTGAAATCGCCGTAGCACAAGTAAACGTTAAAGCAACGACAGCAGAAGAATTAGGGGTCGTCGGAGAGGGTAAGGCAATTGTCGCCTACGCTACCGTTTGCCTTTCTCAGCGATAGACGTTTTTTGTTTTTTCTTTGTCTCTACAAACCGAGCCGATTACAAATTCAGCATGAAATTAACCGAAAACCTGCCCGAAACGAAGTGGAGGGGTTTTTGATTGGGCGTTTCTTTAGTCCAGGAACTCATAATAAAAAAAAATGAAAATCTATAACTCGTTGAGTCGACGATTGGAGGATTTTGAACCACTGAACCCTGAGCAGGTGACGATCTATAGTTGCGGTCCCACCGTTTACGATTACATTCACATGGGGAATGCTCGCACTGCTTTGGTAACCGATATTATCCGACGCTATCTTCTCTATAAAGGTTATACCGTCAAACTGGTTCAAAATTTGACAGATATCGATGACAAGATTATCAGGCGTGCAGCTGAGTTAGATATCAGTGCGGAACAACTCGCACATCAGAACGGTGAAGCCTACTTTGAGGATTCTCAACGCCTCGGTATTCACCCTGCAGATGTCCATCCGAAAGCAACTGAACACATTCGAGAGATGATAGACCTGATTCAAATCCTGATTGACAAGGGCGCAGCTTACATCATTGATGGAAGCGTCTATTATCGGGTGAATGCGTTCACCGAATATGGTAAACTTTCCAATCGAAAACCGGAAGACTTACTCGCCGGTGCACGTGTCGAAGTTGATGAACGGAAAGAAGACCCGCGAGACTTTGATATGTGGAAAGCCGCAAAACCGGGAGAACCTTCTTGGGAGAGTCCATGGGGCAAAGGTAGACCCGGATGGCACATTGAGTGCTCCGCTATGGCGATGAAGCATCTCGGCGAAACAATTGACATCCATGCGGGGGGCGAAGATCTACTGTTCCCTCACCACGAAAATGAAATAGCGCAGAGCGAATTGGCCACCGGCACTCCGTTCGCCCGATACTGGATGCACGTCGCTTTCCTAAAAATTGATGGTAAACGGATGGGAAAATCGGAGAAGAATTTTATTTTGCTCCGAGATGCCCTCGACCACTACCCCACCGAAGTCATTCGACACTTCCTTATTTCCGCACACTACCGACACCCACTCGACTACAACCAAGAGAGCTTGACAAAATCAGAAGGCGCACTCAGACGTTTGAACAATTGTTTGGACGCATTAAAAAAATACGATGCAGACTTTGATCCGAGTGAGACAGTAGACGCACCGCTATATCACGCTATACAGGAGATGCAGACACAGTTTACGCAGGCAATGGATACCGACTTCAATACCGCACAAGCCCTCGGTGCTATCTTTACGCTTGTCAGTGAAGTTAACAAATCACTCAGTACATTTGATGAAGCGGAAACTCCGGTACTCGCGCATGCCTATCAAGCATTAACTGAAACTTGTCAAGTCCTCGGCATCTATAATACCGAAAGGCAGGGTAGCACCGCCGATAACGAGGTGAAACTCGAACCGCTCGTTGACCTGCTCTTGGAGGTAAGACACGAGGCACGCAATCGAAAAGATTGGGAGACATCTGATAAAATCCGGGACAGGTTGAAAGCGTTGAATGTTGAAATTCAAGATACGCCGCAAGGCGCAACTTGGAAATTCTTGACACGGTCATAACAGCGTAGGTTTATAAATATGCTCAATCCTTAAGATGTATTTGAAAAGAACGTGAATATCTGTTCTGGACACCACAGACCGAGTAGGTTCACGTAAAACTACGACATAAGTGAAAGAAAAATAACGCCATTTCTTAAATAAGGAGTTGAAAAATGTTTTATCGATTCACAGTAACCCTTTCATTAATTTGTTTGATTTTCATAGCTGGATGCAGCGCGCTCTTTTCGGAGCAAGAATGGAGCGAAAATTATGCGTTGATGGAAGGCGTTCAGGCGACAAGTCCACAGATGATTGACGGCAAGATGAACACCGTGGGTGAAACAACGTTCCCTGCAAGTACGGAAGGGTTTATGGGGGCGAATGCTGCGTCACAAGTGGTAATTACATTGCCAGAAAAAAAGGTTATCCGTCGGATTGTTATACATTCGGATAATTTGTCAGCGTTCGATATTTACGCAGATAAAGGGAGTATTGCCGTTGAAGCTGACTGGCAACTGATTAAAGATGTGAAAAGCGTCAAGCAGAGTCCGTTCCAGATTTCGCTGTTAATTCCATACCCGACGGACCGGATTCGGCTCCGGGTTTTGGGCACCAAAGATGATGCCCTGCTAAATCGGCGGCAACGCGCACGTTCCGCAGGTAGAGGGTGGAATACAGGCAATCGCCGCGCGGCTGCAAAGATCCGAGAGATAGAACTCTATGGTTACAAAACCGCTGAACAGGTAGAAGCCGAGGAGGCTTCGGAGAATCGTGAGAAAGAACTTGATGATTTACTCGACTTAGAGTAAAATGAAAGTATGGAACCGAGACGGTTATTGCCAATACCGTCTCAATTTCACAATACTATCGAGGACCGGATTTTTTCCGTTCCAAACAACAAGGAGGCAATCATGCGTTTTGTGTTATTAGTGATGGCACTCTGTGTGGTCATCGGTCTGTCGGGGTGTATCCTTGCGTCAAACCCTGATTATAACTGGAGTAAAAATATCGCGCTTAATGCGGCAAGTGAGGATACCAAATTCCACGACGATAATATCTATTCAATTGGAGAGACAGGACCTATCCTCGAAGATGAAAAGGATGAGGCATCGCAAATGGAGTCCGATAAATACACCGAAGCAGTGCTCAGATGGCGGAATCCACAAACGATTCAGCAGGTCGTCGTGAAAGCCGAACCGGGACAAATGGAATTCTTTGCAGCGCAGTATATGGACGAAGACGGCAAATGGATCACAATGAAAGAGGTCCGGGACAACATGCGTCCTATTTATCGGTTCACTTTGAAAGCTCCGATCATGACAACCAAGTTCCGTCTGAAAGTACCGCGGCGTTCGGATTCTCGACGCGTAGGTGGACAGAAACGCTCCACACGCGGCGAAACGGGGGCACCAAGTGCATCGGAATACAAGAAGATTCAAGAAATTGAACTCTATTATGCACTTCCATCTGAAGAAACAGCAGAAGCAGGAACAACAGAAGAGTAATATCTTGTACGAGGGTTTTGTACCCCGATTGAGGACGAAATGTTTATACACACTCCTGTCAAGATTATCCTACCGATACATCGCGCAAGGTGAACTATGCTCTCTAATGAGACGATCAGCCTCATTCATCTAAATATGGTTCAAGGTGTTGGACTAAAAACCGTTCAAATCTTGCGTGATGTTTTTGGGAGTGCAGAACGTGCACTTCAGGCAACATCTGATGAACTCAGTGAGATCAAGGGACTTACGCCTGCTATGCGTGATCTCTTACAGCGTAAACCCGTTCAATATCCGATAGAACGTGAATTGGAATTAATACAGGAATATGGTTGTCAAGTGCTGACGCTTTATGATACCGCATATCCTGCACTCTTGAAGGAAATTGATACACCACCGATTGTGATTTATATCAGAGGTGAACTGACATCAGAAGACTCGCTAAGCCTCGCGCTCGTCGGTTCTCGTGACGCGAAGGATTACGGGAGGAAGGCGAGTTATCGGTTGAGCTATCAACTTGCACAGCGTGGATTGACAATCATTAGTGGTTTAGCAAAAGGGATCGATACCTCAGCACACCGTGGTGCTCTGGAATCCGGTGGTAGAACAGTCGCGGTTATGGGAAGCGGCTTGAGTTTCATTTATCCAGCGGCGAATACCGATCTTGCTGAGAAAATTACGGAATCCGGTGCACTCATTTCCGAATTTCCGATGGAAACCAAGCCGAAGCCAAAAAATTTTCCACGGCGTAACCGTATCATTAGCGGATTGACACTCGGAACGGTCGTCGTGGAAGCCTCGAACCGTAGCGGCGCGCTCATTACCGCACGCCTCGCTGGTGAACAAGGTAGGGAAGTGTTCGCTGTACCCGGTGAGATCTTTTCCGAACTCTCAACCGGCACCCACAAATTAATCAATAACGGTGCGAAACTTGTCAATACGGTCGATGATCTCCTCAACGAGTTACCACGGCACGCAGTCAACCAGATACAGTCCGCCGCATCTGCATCACCGATGCCGGATGTAGAAATCGAATCCTCTCCAGAAATACCAGTCGTTGAGAAGCGTGCCACCGCACAACCCTCCGTTGAAGCGGAACAACCTCCCCAGATCACACCTCCGCCAGATTTAACGCCGGATGAGAGAACCGTCTTCGATGCGATTGAAGACCCCGCATCACATATTGACACCATCGTGCGCACTACAAAACTCCCGATTGGTCAGGTTTCAAGTGTACTGCTGATGTTGGAACTCAAAGGTGTCGTCCAGCAACTGCCCGGAAAACAATTTGCTAAGAGTGGGTAGCAAATTATCTCATACGCTGCTCTTTTGTAGCATAAACTGTTAGTTTGTGCCATTGCGCCAACCTGAACCGACAGACCCTAATCCATCGGAAAAAAATATGACGCAGATTTTTGCGTACAAAAAAAATTAACTACATCTAAATCTACTTATTCGAAAAAAAAATGAAAATACTCGGCATTGATACTTCATGTGATGAAACCGCTGCAGCCGTTGTTGCGGATGGCAAAGAAGTGCTTTCTAATATCGTCGCTTCGCAGATTGAAGTGCATCAAGAATACGGCGGCGTTGTCCCAGAACTTGCGTCGCGCAAACACATTGAGGCTATCAACTACATCGTTCACAAGGCACTAACAGCAGCCGATGTTACATTCAAAGACCTCGAAGCGATCGCAGTGACAAACCGTCCCGGATTAATCGGAGCACTGCTGGTCGGCGTTGCAGCGGCAAAGAGTCTCGCCTATTGTCACAATCTACCGCTCCTCGGTATCAACCACATTGAAGGGCATATCTACGCCAATTATATGGTACACGATGCCCTAACATTTCCACATATCTGTCTCACGGTTTCCGGCGGACATACGCTGCTCGTGGAGGTTCACGAAGGGTGGCGATACAAAATCTTGGGCAGCACACAAGACGATGCCGCCGGTGAAGTCTACGATAAAGTTGCGAAATATCTCGGACTCGGCTTTCCCGGTGGTAAGATTATCGACGATCTCGCGCAGAAAGGGAATCCTTCAGCAATAGATTTTCCGAGACCGATGCGGAATAGCGGCGACTATCAGTTCAGTTTTAGCGGCATCAAAACCTCGGTCCGCTATTTTGTCGAGAAAGCACAACGCGCAGGTGTCCTCCTTGCAAACGGACAAGTAGACACGAAAAATACAGAACCAGATACGGTAACCGTCGAAGATATTGCCGCCAGTTTCCAAGCCGCTGTTGTTGATGTCCTAACCTATAAATCAGTTGCTGCTGCGAAATCCACCGGTGCTAAAACGATAACGTTGACGGGTGGGGTCGCCGCAAACAGTGCACTTCGCGCTTCGCTGAAAACCACCGCTGCGGAGATCGGTGCTGAAGTCTACTATCCACCGATGCACCTGTGTACGGATAACGGTGCGATGATTGCAGGGATTGCTTACCAGAAATATCAGCAGGGACTTCGAGACAACCTTTCTCTCAACGCTGCAGCGAACGGTTCTATTGTTGATGTCTAATGGAGGAAGTCGATTTTGGAAGCAGACGTATGTGTTGAAGCTGTCCAATGCCTGAAGTCAGGCGGTATTATTGCCATCCCCACCGATACAGTTTACGGAATTGGCGCGGATCCTTTTAATCCGGACGCTGTGCAAAAACTTTATAACTTTAAGGGACGCCCAGACGGTAAACCGATTCCGCTTGTTCTGAGTTCGGTTTCTGATGTCCATCGCGTCGCCCAAAACTTACCTGATTACTTTTTTCATCTCACAGATCGGTTTTGGCCCGGTGGTTTGACAGTCATCGTTGAGGCAAAGAACCTGCTTCCCGTTTTGACAGCTGGCGGTAATACCGTCGGCGTGCGTATTCCAGATAACCCGCTCCTCCTACAGATTCTTCAAGCATTTGGTGGACCAGCGGCGATAACAAGTGCGAACCTATCAGGAGAACCACCAGCCACCTCGCCAGAAGAAATCAGTGAAGAACTTGCTTCGCGAATTGATCTGATTGTTGATGGTGGCAAAACACCCGGACCTATCCCATCTACGGTGTACGACATCTCCATCTCACCACCGATTATTAGGCGGCACGGTGTGATTTCAGAAGAGACTCTCGCTAAGGAGTTTAAGTGCTACAACAAGCTTTAAAGCAGCTGCTGCAATTCTTAGCCACCCCGACCGGCAATTGGGTCGCACTCGGTGTGATCACTTTCGTCGCGTTAGCGGTTATCTATCATAAAAAAAGCCGGATTCCCGGACTAACAGTAGAGGTGATTCCAGAAGATACATGGTTCATCAATCGAGACGATAACCACCGCCTCGCTATCGTTGTCTCGTTACACCTGATTAATAAATCAAGCACGCCGATCCGGATTCGGAACTGTAAATTGAGCGGTTATTCACCGAAACCGCCGCCTGAAAAATTGGTCTTAGAGGGACATGATACAAGTGTTGAACTTACCTATCCGAAGTATGATGTCTTTGCTGGGGCAGGCGGACACCCTTCCGAACACACTTCAGAGTATGTTCTCAATCCCTACACAGAACAACGGATGTGGGTTTTCTACCGATCCGGGATTGTTACGATGACGAATATGCTCCGTGCCCCGATTGTAATTAGAGACATGAACCGGAAACGTAAGTCTATTCAAATCGCAGTGCCTCGCAATATGGAACAGATCCAAATTTATCGCGAGGCAGCAACGCGATGGTAGCTTAAGCGAGTTCGGACATTTTAACCGTTCTGCCATCCGCTTCCGCAGACATATCCGCAGCAAATACGACACGGTGCGTCTCAAACGCCGTATCGAAATCCGTCAAAGGCATCGGTTCACCCCGTCCGATACTGTCTATAAATGCTTGGAACTGTGGTTCATACGGATGATCGCTAACATCACCGGAATCAATGAGCGAAGTCTCAAGTGTACTCCATCGACTCTTATCCATGCCCTTAATTTTTGCTGAATAGATGCGATTATCAAGGAGGCTCCCCTCACTTCCGACGAGATGGATATGGAAATAGTAGGGCTGCAAACAATCGACACAAGAGGTAACTTTCCCAATCTTTCCACCACCTTCAAACTTAAGCAGACTCACACTCGTCGTCTTATATTCATACGGTTGAAAAACAGCACCGGTGGACTGTGTGTGATAACTGGTCACTTCTTCGACGTTCCCGTCCATAAAAAAGAGGAGAGCATCAAGGGCATGACATCCCGCTGTGAGTAGGGTGCTACCCCCGAAGTCTTTTTTCATGTTCCATTCGTATTGTCCATACCAAGGTCCTATACCGTGGTAATAGTCAACCTCAGCGTAGTGGAGTTCACCGAGGAGTCCATTGTCGATTACCGAACGGATCATTGTAAAATGCGCACTATATCGGCACTCAAAACAGACACAAACTTTGACACCGTTGCTTTTCACTGCGTCCCGAATTGCTCTTGCGTCTTCGTACGTGAGGCAGATCGGTTTCTCAATGATGAGGTGTTTCCCTGCTTCCGCAGCGGCAATGGCTTGCTCCGCATGAAAAGGGTGTGGCGTACAAATATCAATAATATGTACGTCTGGGTCAGCGAGCATCTTGTCGTAACTGGTATATGCTTTCAGCGGCGTCCCATAAGTCTCAGCCAATACAGATTCGTCGTGTTCGCGGCGTGAGCAGATAGCCGTAACATCTGAACCCGTAACGGCTTTAAAGGCTTCAATGTGCGCCCCTGCGACCCAACCGAGTCCAACAATTCCAACATTTAGATTATCCATTTCGCAGCTCCTTTTATCCGTGACGAGGTATTCTAATATCCGCAGCAACACCCCGGTCAATAATTGCAAGTTTTGTATTGAAAGTATTATATCACAGATACGGATTTTTGAGAGAAAAATTTGGTTGCTATAATTTTTGTTATATTGTATAATTAAGGTGAATTTGATTGAGGCGGATATGTCGGAAACAAAAATCATTGAGAAGTCCAACAGGCCCGTAGGAACAACATTCTTAAGACCGGTAACGTGAATGTTTCACACACTGGACAGAACAGGAGGGCACATCACATCATGGCAACAACTCCTTACAAAAAAGTGCCACCTATCCCTTACGCGCCAACAGACGCGTCAGACCTTTATCCCGCAGAGGATGGCAAACCGATGGCAGTCAGCGATTATCATAGACGTATCCTCATGCGGACAATACAGGTCCTTGAGGAATATTTTGCACAAAGACCGGAAGTCTATGTTTCTGGTGATATACTGATGTATTATGTAAAAGGGGACCCGCGAAAATCGGTTTCACCGGATGTACTCGTCTCTTTCGGTTTGGGTAACAAACTCCGAAGGACCTATCTTGTCTGGGAGGAGGGGAAGGTGCCTGATTTCGCGATGGAATTTTCGAGCAAAGGCACGTATCGCAATGATTTAAGTCGGAAAAAGGAACTTTATGCTTCATTAGGTATACAAGACTACTTCTTATATGATGCGGAGGGATTGTACTTACCAACAGCACTAATGGGTTTTACATTGGTCGATGGCGTATATGTCCCGATTTCACCAGTTGCGTCGGGTGGTTTGCACTCGCCCTCATTGGGTTTAGATTTTCACGCTGATAATGACGGTTTAGGTATCTATGATCCTGTCGCTGATAGATGGCTTCAGACCCCTGCCGAATCAGCATCAGCGCGCGCAGAACGGGAAGCCACACGCGCAGAAGAAGAAGCAGAACGCGCAGAACGGGAAGCCACACGCGCAAAAGAGGAAGCAGAACGCGCAGAACGGGAAGCTACACGCGCAGAAAAGGCAGAAGCAGAAGTCGCACAACTCCGTGAAGAACTCGCACGCTTACAAGTACACCGTCAATAACCCTGGAAAAGCGACAAATGCTTTGACAAGACTACGAAAATATAATATAATATTTGTGAATGAATTGGAGAACGACGTTTTTCGGTGTAAATGTGCCGCGTGTAACCCTGCAGTGGTGTCCTAACCACCGTTTCTGAACCTATCCTGTCTATCTCAACTTGTTATTAAGGAGGAGATTCCGATGGAGACGAAAATGTCCGATGTCTTCCCCCCGAAATTTGCAAAAGAAGGGTTAACTTTCGACGATGTTTTGCTGATTCCGGCTGAATCGGATGTGCTGCCTGATCAAGTGGATACGAGTACACAACTGACGCGTAATCTCCGGTTAAACATTCCTATCTGTAGCGCACCTATGGATACTGTCACCGAATCCGCCCTCGCGATCGCGATCGCCCGAGAAGGAGGCATCGGAATAATCCATTATAACTGCTCTATCAACGAGCAGGTGTCTGAAGTCGATCGTGTGAAACGATCCGAAAGTGGTATGATTACTGCACCGATTACGCTGACAGCGGATAAAACCATCCGTGATGCTTTGGCAGTGACAGAGCGTTACCACATCGGTGGAGTGCCTATTGTTACTGAGGATGGGTATCTCGTCGGTTTAATTACCAATCGCGATCTTAAATATGAAGATAACCTGGACCTCCCCGTAACCGAACGGATGACCCCGAAAGAGAGACTGATTACCGCATCCCCAGGAATTACACTCGACAAAGCAAAAGAAATACTCCACAAATCTCGTAAAGAAAAACTGCCAATTGTAGACGAAGATTTTCGACTCTGTGGGTTAATTACGATTAAAGATATTGACAAAGTCCAAATGTTTCCCCAAGCCTGTAAAGACAGAGCTGGACGTTTACGGGTCGGTGCCGCTGTTCTCCCGACAACGCCTTTGCAAGATATTGACCGTTTGGTGGAGGCAGGTGTTGATGTGATCGTATTAGATACAGCACATGGGCATTCCAAAAACGTTATCCGATCAGCAGAATACCTTAAGTCTCACTTTTCGAATGTTGAACTTGTCGCAGGTAATGTCGTCACACCTGAAGCAACACGGAGCCTCATTGATGCCGGTGCTGATGCGGTGAAGGTCGGGGTTGGCCCTGGTTCTATATGTACGACCCGCGTCGTCGCGGGGGTCAGCATCCCCCAAATTACAGCGATTTACGACTGCGCGCAAGAAGCAGATAAAGCAGATGTGCCTATCATCGCTGATGGCGGTATCCGCTATTCCGGCGACATTGCAAAAGCGATCGGTGCGGGGGCGAGCTCCGTTATGATTGGAAGTTTGCTTGCGGGTACGGACGAAAGCCCAGGCGATACTGTAATTTATCAGGGTAGAACCTATAAAATCCATCGAGGAATGGGGTCAATCGGGGCATTGCGGAAACGGAGTGCCCGGAATTTGTCCGATAGTACCGAAGATCTATCTAAACTTGTCCCCCGTGGAATTGAGGGTCGTGTTCCACATAAAGGCAAATTAAGCAATTTCGTCTATCAGTTGGTAGGTGGCATTCGTTCAGCGATGGGGTATTGTGGAACTTCAGATATTAGTGCCTTACGCACGAATACCCAATTTGTCCGAATGTCAAGCAGCGGCTACCGAGAAAGTCATCCACACGATATTGATATTACCGAGGAAGCACCGAATTATACGGTATCAAACCTTAACGCATAACTATTATTTCCACGCTCCTTTCAGTATGCTACCGGTTCCTGATTACTGACTGCTCACGTAAAAAAGAGAGAAGCGCAAGTTACGGAGACGGTTCAACTTCACCGGAAATCCGCCCGAAACCAAGTGGAAGAGTTTTTGATTGGGCGTTTCTTAGCCCAGGAGGCCATAAATAAAAAAATGAAACTCAACGAAGAGATGTCTTTTTGGGATAGACTCTATCTCCCAGCATTGATCAAAGGGATGTTGACCACACTGAAGCATATCCCGAAAAAGAAACTAACGTACCAGTACCCAGAAGATCCAAGAAGTGTGGATGAGCGGAACGATCGGTATCGCGGCATCCACAAATTGACGACGACAGAAAAAGATGAAATTAAGTGCGTAGCATGTTTCCTATGCGCTACCGCCTGCCCTGCTGATTGTATCACGATCCAGGCGGCACCCGCTCCAGAAGGCTGGCTCACTAAAGAAGGTTATCAGCGCGAAAAGTATCCCGATGTCTTTGAGATCAATATGCTCCGATGTATCTTTTGTGGATACTGCGTTGAGGCTTGCCCCGAGGACGCTATACGGATGACAGGATTAACGCTTCCGCAATACTTCCGTGAACGCCAAAAAGAGGGTGAAAGCCTCGGAAGTTCACGCAGCGATTTTATCTTTGACCGAGACGAACTTGTCGCTAACAATGATATCCCGCAAGACGGACTCAGTGTTGAAGCACAGTAAGAATTGATGGCATTATACGCTCCTTTTCCGAATAAAAAGTACGGTATTATCTATGCAGATCCACCGTGGGATTACAAGGGGCAACTCCAACATACGGGTGTTGGTGGTAAGGATAGTGGCGGCGCGGCGCGGCACTATCCGACTGTACCCGTCTCAGAAATGGAGACGTGGGACATTGCTGCAATCAGTGAAGAGAATTGCCTGCTTTTTATGTGGACATCGTCTCCGCATCTGGATCAGGCGATTCGGCTCGGCAAGGCGTGGGGCTTTAAATGGGCGACTGTCGCTTTCGTTTGGGATAAACAACGTGTGAATCCCGGATTCTACACGATGAGCCAGTGTGAGTTGTGCCTCGTTTTCAAACGCGGCAGAATTCCACAACCGAGAGGCGCGAGAAACATTAAGCAACTCGTTCAGATGAAGCGGACACGCCATTCGGAAAAGCCAGATGTGGTACGAAAACGTATTGAGCAAATGTTTCCGCACCAGTCTAAGATTGAACTGTTTGCCCGTAAACAGACACACGGCTGGGATACATGGGGACTTGAAGCTCAATAACTTGTCCAAACTTCTGGCATAGTTTTTAGACATCACATGAGCCGATAAGGCGGGAGCAAAGTGCTTATCTGTTTTTCCTATTATTTCGGTTGATGTAAGCACGATAGCGATTCTGGTAAATGTTATATCAATTTTTTTCCACTTTCATAACAACCAGAATTTATGCTATCTATCACTTATACACATTCTACACAGAAAATGGATGTCTTGTGCCGTGTTTACTGTCAACCTAAAACTCATTTAACGGACCGGCTACAACAATCTGTTTTAAGATCGTTGTGAATATACCGGTCATTTGCAAATTTATTTTTTTAAAACATTTGAAAGGCATACATCAGATCGACCCAATGCAAGGATTATCACTTAATTTTCGTTCAGAAACGCTTTTTACGTTGACTGATAAAATTAAATCCAGTATTGAGGGACGGATGAGTTGGGGAGATACCTTTGGCCTGGGACTCGGTGTTAAATCGGATAAACATCTGATTATTTGGACACCGAAAGAAACTTCGGAAGGCGACATTCTGCCCGGTTTCGACTCAGAAGATGGAAATCTTACTGTCAAAATGCGACCACGGCCAGGAGCATGGGTCTCTTGGATTGATGAAGCGAAAGTCGCTGCTGAGACGAACGACGACTACGATCGGGTCCATAGAAGTATACAGGAATTGGAGCGGAATGCGCGCCAAATCACAGATTTCGCCGATGGTGTTATCTCGGACATAACCATCCAAAACTTGGGAAAATCCCTGACGCTTTCCGAACTCGTACAGGATGTTTTGAAAGCACGCTTAGCAATACCGAGTACCGTTAAAACTGGTGGTTATATACTCGCGCGAATTGATGATACACACGCCGATGCTACGCACTCGGCAACCGTTATCATCCCTGAGCAGACCCATATACATCGCGTTCATCTCAATGAGGATATTCTGTTTGACCGAATACTCACTGATGATTACGACGTACTTCTCGTCGTGCTCCGAACACACATTAAGCAGTATCCGGACCTCGCCGATTTGGAGTACAGTCTAACACTGAATACCCGATTGTCCAATATTTTTTCCGATGAAGAAGTCGAAACATCGGAGACAATTGAAGTGCTTGAGACTATTCAAGTACTTGCGACAGCGGCAATCTACGATCCGCTTGAGCCTGACACGTTTAAGTTAAAACCTGTCATGTTCAAGGCATCTACAGAAGAAATTGAAACCGCGATCACCGAGAGTTCAAAGAAGATTGAAGCGTACACGATAAAAGCCAATCAACACGCCCACCAACTCATGGCACAGTTCCAGCAAGGTGTGGAGACTCGGCTGCGCGCTCTCGTCCTTGGGCCCGGGCAACGCGTTCACAATAAAGTTTGGGACGACCTCGTGGTTAGAGAACTACGGAACACAATGTTCGCTTTCGTTGAATTCTATATGGAATACCTCAACGAACATTTTTACGAGGATGTCGCTGTCTCGAAAACGGACGCACTCAGCCAGAACATCGAACCGATGATAGAATTCTGGCAGTTAGAAGATAATCAACAACTAACACTCAATCACCTCATCCAATCTTCTTACAGATTGGCGAATCAGGTGCTCGATAGAGCCGCTGGGTTGTTTCATGATTTGGTGTTTGAGCAGAATTTTATCGAAACAAGTCTTGTCGAACAAGTTGAGATTCTCACCTTTGAAAATAACGAACTGCAGGATGAAATTTATCTGCCAGCATGGACACGTGGGAGCGTGCGGGAAAAAATGGCAGGTATCGGACTTCGATCAACCTTCCACACCGACCAAATCGAACGTTTGACAACTATTTGGTTGGAATTAATTGAACTCGCTAACTTCGTTAACCAGCAGAAACAAGACTTTGAAACCGTTATTCAACCTTTAGTTGACCTCTTATTAGCCACGAAAGTCGGACAAGCGCAGCGCCGATCACAGAAGACACTACAGCGCGGAAATGCAACCAACTTTCAAGGGTTTGAAATTCCTGATGAGACTTTTTACCGGCTGCTTGATCACGTGAAATTGCATCTGCCAACCATAAAGCAGTGGCTGACGCACCTGCCTCCGAATACAGACGCACAACAGCATTACGCGACTTTGTGGACGTTATTGTTGGACGGTAGACTACGCGAGCAACTCCTCGCGAATGTCCAACCGACGTGCGATATTAACCTCAGCGTACCCGACCAGACAAAGCGAATCATCAACCTTATGCTCGGAAGCACGTTGATTATCCACGCCGAAAAGGATCGGAAGTTGATAGAACGCAATCTGAATCGGGCAATCAATTCAAAGACTGGGCACGAATTGGCAAATATTACTTCGGCTGCTCTGCTCGCTATCCATGGAGATACACTCCTCGAAGTCCTCTACGAGGAATTGTCGGGGTATTACGATACTTTAACGAAGCGGGCAAATCGGGTCACAAACGCACCTCAGAACAGGAAAAAACGGAAACGCGGACGATCGAATAACGGTAGCGCGCCAGATGCTGAGACGATTGAGACTGAACAGCAGAAAATCGAGGAACTGATGACTTTCTTGAAACCTTACCGACAGGAAGAGGTGATCGTCACTTTAGCGACTGCCGGGCTTAATCCACACACTTCAAAACTTGAGGAGATACGGAAACAGCAGGTCCTCAGCTTCGATGTAAGTGATTTGCCCACAATAGGTGAAACTTGGCTCGATGAGAGCAAAAGTGTTGAAGATTATCCGAATCTGCGGATGTTCCTCCTGCAAAATCAGATTCCAATCTCCACAACCGGTCGCTTACTCATGGAGCTGCGACAACAATTTCCTGATGAACTTTTCAACCACGTCTTAGGTCTCATTCAAGAGGTGAAAGCACTTCAAAGCACCAACTATAAGGGGGATCTGCTGGATCAATTTGTTACCTATATCTCCGAAAAAGTATGGCGCTGGGAACTAACCCAAATTACGGAAACTGAACTGCCACTCTTACTCAAAGAAAAGGTACTCGCTTCAACAATCTGCTATGAGAAAGAGGTTGATACCTTATTGGAATACGTCGAACGTTACGATGAACTGGTAGCCACGAAACTATCAGCGGATTCCGAAATGGACAATCAACGTCAATATATTGAAGAACAATTTCAAGCGATCGTTGAGTCCCTTTTAGTGTAGTGCTTCGTCCAACTTGAATTTTAGATATGTTAACCAGTTGTCAGTCGTCAGTACGATTTTTCTGCGAAAAACCTTTCAGTGGTCAGTTAAGAGGACCCTTACGGAGGACAGTGAAACGAAAAGTAACCGCCACAGGGGCGTGACTGACAACTGAAAGAATTTCATAGAAATCCGTACTGGGTACTGTTTACCAATACGCTGACAACTGATAACCTTTGTAGGGTGATACATGAAAGTAGCTTTTTTGGGCAACAGTCAGTTCGCCGTTTCGACTGCCTGGGGCTTGTGTCAATCAGAAACGGCAAGTGAAATTGTCTTTGTGTCGGATGTAACATCGACGAAAAATAGGTTCGTCCCTGTAAAAGAGGGCGCGCCAGAAAGCCTCCGCGATCTCGTGGAATCAAACGCACTGAGTGCAAGTGATACGACCATTTCATTTTCCGATTCATTGGAGAGTTTGTCTGGCACTGACGTGATTATTCTACTTCCCTCGACTGGGCAATCCGGTTTCCGCTCGCCTCAAGCGTCGAAGACGACGGGTCTCGCAATTGTGAAGCGATTTGTACCCGAAATTCAGCAGTACGCATCCAATGCTACAGTTTTAGTGGCAATATCACCCACAAATTTCATCGCTGCATGGATGCATCAGGCACTTGGTGGCGGAAAAATTATCGGTCTCGGAAACGGAATCGCAACGGCACATTTAACCGCCGAAATTGCGAAGCATGCCGAGGTCTCCGTAAAAGATGTGACGGCATTGACAATCGGAAGTGATACAGAGACATATCCACTTCCGCAGTACTGCCGAATAAACGGCATTCCATTAGCACAACTCATCCCAGATGCTGATGTCGAAAGCCTCTGTGAAACGGTATCGCGGCGTTACACCAGTAATACACAATCGGAATACACACTGATAAGCCATATTTTACAAGTCGTTTCAGCGATTGCGCTTGATAAAAAACGGGTGATGAGCGTCGGAACACATATATCCGCTGGTGAAACATCGGTTTACCTCAATGTACCTGCCCAAATCGGGAGTAACGGTGTAGAGGCTATTGTTCCACTTGAATTAGACGACTATCAACGCGAGCGATTCAGAAAGTTGGTCATCCAGAGCGCGGAAGACCAAACGCTTTAACATCACAACGCCTTTCCTTGAACAGATACCGAGTGAAACCCAACGACCCTCTGACTGCGAACAACTGACAACTGATTGCTAAAAAAGATGCGAGAAATATACCAAAAAATCCCTGAACTCATTGAATCCGATCAAGTTGGTGCCTATTGTACGGTCGTCGAAACGAAAGGTTCAACGCCACAAAAGCCCGGCTCGAAGCTACTCATTCTCCCAGATTTACGGAACATCGGGACGCTCGGTGGCGGCTGTGTCGAAGCAGAGGCACGCCGACAGGCAATTGGGTTGATGCAAGGCGGCGTGCCGCGACTCCTCGAATTCCAATTGGATAGCGATTATGGATGGGACGATGGACTCATCTGCGGCGGGAACATGAAGATCTTCATTGACCTACCGAAAACCGAAGCCGAAGCAGAGATGTTCGCACGTCTTCAAACGCTGAACAACGAAAAAACGCCTATCGTCTGCGCGACCGTCGTGACGAGTACTAAACCGGGTGTTGATGTCGGCATGAAAATGATCTTGGCTACTACAGGTGAACGGATCGGTACATTGGGGGACACGGATCTGGAAACGGCAGTCGAAACGGAAATCGCTGGAGTCCTTGAAGACAACCGAGCACGTCTATTTCGTGAGAACGACGCGGCTGCGGTCTTTTTAGAACCGATGCAACCGCGACCGACGCTACTCGTCGCCGGTGCCGGTCATGTCGGTCAGGCACTCTGTCACCTCGCGAGTTGGTTAGACTTCGATGTCGTTATTGTTGACGATCGCGCCGACTTCGCCTCTGCTGAACGCTTACCGGAGGCAGACAAAATTATTATCGGCGACATAGCCACCGAACTCCGAAATTACCCGATTACACCACTCACCTACGTCGTGATTGTCACCCGTGGACACCAGCACGATGAATCTGCGTTACACAGTGTCGTCGAATCAGATGCGCGTTACATCGGATTAATAGGCAGCCGTCGTAAGATTAAACTGATATTTGACGATTTAATGGAGGTCGGGATTTCCAAAGAGAGACTCCAGCGGGTCTATGCACCCATCGGGTTAGATATTAACTCGAAGACCGTGCCAGAGATCGCTGTTAGTATTGCATCGCAGCTGATCCAGATCCGCAATGCAGCTGAAAATATCCAGACCTTCGACGCGCAACCTGCACGCATGCCAACCGTTAAAATAGCAGAGGCTTAAAAAGATGGATAATATTCATATCCCAGACGATAAATCTTACACACTCAATGAAGTTATTGCAGCTGTAAAACAGACCCTTGATGGTGTAAGCGAACACTCTACAGAGAACAAACTCCGGTATTCCTCCACTGATCTCTACTGGCTTCTCCACGACATGCTCCGGTATATCAATAGGAACGTCCCAGGCGAATATGTCCTGCATCCATTAAAAAAAGATACCTACCAAGTAAGGCATTCCGCTGAGGATTCTGCAAAACGGAAGTCAAGTCGGAAGCTCAAAGCAGAGGTCAACCGAACGGCAAAATATCTCGAAGAGTTAACCGGTAGGAAGCCATCATGGAGTGACAAAGAATAGGCCCGAGAATACTATTGAATGTTAGAGTAATTACAAATCAAGGAGGGTATTTCGTGAACCAAGAACCTAAAGTAAAAATTGAAGATATTGAGATGTCCGTGAATGCCTTAGATGTCCAGAAAGCCGCAGACATCTTTGAAGAACATGGATGCCTTGTTGTGCGCGGTCTGATGGCTCCCTATATCAAGGCGATCCATCAGGATATTGAGGCAGCAGCAGCAGAATCTATATCCCTACTCGGCAAGGCAGAACGGATTGTTGAGGGATGGCGCACGCCGAACGGTACACTGTTCCTACCAGCACCCGAAAGTCATGAACGCGACAAACAGATCATGGTGTTAGCAGTAAACTATCAGACGAGTGCGGCGTTTTTCCAATCCGCTTTCGATGAAAACACTGCAGATCTCGTCGAGGCGATATTAGGACCAAATGTCGAGATTTTCGGCAACGGACAGTGCCTCTATAAGGAACCCGTTGGCGGACATCCGAAGCATCTCCATCAAGATTCTGCCTATTTTGAACACCGTTATCAAGGACCTGTAGGTATTTTGAGTTATGTTGTAGACACCGATTTGGTAAACGGTGCGTTACATGTCGTGCCGGGTTCACACAAACTCGGACAACTCAAGCATATTGACACGTTCTCGCATCTCGGTCTGGCGGAGGATGAGTGGCCCTGGGAGAGCGCGCTTCCAGTTGAAGGCAAAGCCGGTGATTCTATTTTCTTTAATGTCAAGACTGTACACGGTTCCAAACAGAACATGTCCGACAAACCGCGTCCGATTTTCATCAACCGCTATCGCCGGACAGATGACTTTGTCATCATCGGTGGCACAACGACAGCAAACCGAGCAGAAGCGGAAAAGCGCGCAGCGGCAGCTGAAGAAGCAAAGAAATCTAATAGTGATCGTGGCTTGATGTTACGAGGCTTCCGTCCTTTTACTGCCTAACGCAAAAAACAAAATGGCTGCTGAGACACCACCCTACAGCCGATACAGCATCAGATAGATAATCACGCCTGTTACCGAGACATACAGCCAAATTGGAAAGGTAATTTTTGCGATACGACGGTGTGCATCAAACCGTTCACGCCACGCTAAGTAGAGGGTACGCAACGCCAACGGTACAATGACGAACGCCAGTAGGATATGCGAAATCAGGATGGTAAAGTAGACCGGACGGATCCACCCTTGCTGTGTGAACGGCTTTGATCCGGCATGGTAGTGATAAATAACGTAACTCATAAGAAAAAGCACAGACACACCAAAAGCTGCCAGCATACATTTTTTATGTGCCTCAATCTTCCGCTGCCGAATGAATACGTACCCGATTACCAGTAGGATACCACTGATTGTATTTAGCGTTGCATTGACCGTTGGCAGATGTGAAATCTCAAGCACGTTTTCCTCCTATGTCCTTGCTTTGACGACTCTCTATCTGGGCCACCGATAGGCTTGAGCACCTTTGGAATTCTCTAAAGCAAATTCCCATCGTTGACACCACGACTTATATTCTGTCTGCTCGGCTTCCGGACGTAGACGACTCCGCATCAGAAACGCAGGATAGAACGGACGACCCGTCGGTTGATAGACATCGTGATACCGTAGATCGAAACTCCAGCGGACGCTTTCCGACTCATTCGGTTTCGCACTATGGAGCGTGTAGTTGTGGAACAGGATAACGCCACCGGCGCGGATCGGCAACGCTTTCGGGGTGAGGTTAGACGGTTGATTTTCTGGTAGGACAGCCAATCCTGCCTCGTTCCAGTCATGTCTGAAAAGCCCCATCTTATGACTGCCCGGCATCACCTGTAAACACCCATTTTCCAATGTCGCATCTACAATCGGAATCCAGACGGTCAGCATAAAATAGGGATCGGTATCGGGCCAGCAAACACCTGCATCTTGGTGCCAAGGTGTCGGTGCGCGTTTTGATTTCTCTTTTGGTAAAACGGCGCGGATATGTTGGATCGGATTGCAAATAATCTCGGAACCTACGAAAAACTCCGCGATGTCCAGAATTTTCGGATTTTTGAGGAAGTTGAACGTCGCTTCACCGCGTGCCCGCATAATATCAAGATTCGCCGTTACCTCCGGGGCCTCGTTTGCGAGGTGGAGCAGCCGTTCGGTGAACGGTTTATCGGCGTATGTGTCGCTAACCTTCCCTTCCGCGTGCAATTCCTCAGCACGTTCTGCGATAATTCCCTCATACTCAGCAATCACAGGACCCAGATCGTTTTCATCAAGTGCATCTTCAAGCAATAGATACCCGTTATCTTGGAAAAACGAAACATGAGATTCGGTTAAACGCATAATTGCGTCCTCCTTGCGTTACGTACTATCCCCATCGTTGTTCAGGTGGATCAAAGACGAACCCGTGGAAAAATTTCCGCTGTTCGGGTGAGAGTTGCTTGTTATAGAAATCTCTTGGATATCCCCAATGTTCCTGTGAGGCGATCATCCACGGATGTTCATAAGCGTAATAGAGCATTTCGCGCCTGCCCTCCGGTTTCGTGAAGATACCAGCGGAATGCCAGACCGCATTGTGGAACAGAATTGCACTCCCCAGCGGCGCGCAGACCTCAAGCGCACCCGGATATTCGTAAGGATACCGTAAATCTTCATGATTCGGATCATACATCGCTGTATGGCTGCCCGGGATGAGCCATAGATTTCCTTGTCCGCCCTCTGTCATGTCTGTGAGATAATAGCCGATTTTCAGTTGCAAAAACGGTATCGGACGGAGGTTGCGATAGCCTTCATCGTGTCCATCGATGTGCCAACCCATGGGACGTTCCGTAAATTCCGAACCGTCTTCAACGATAGCGTCCGACGCATGGTGGTGCGGCATCTTGTTGAGCAATCCTGTGACATACGGCAAAATTGGTTGCCAATCTAAGAGTTCCAAAAACGCCGGATGGTCGCCGAGGATATAGAAGATACGGGTGCTTTTCTCGCCGTGAATGTGTGTCATACCGGTTTGGGGTAACCCTTTTTCCTCACATTCCCGGCGCATCTCAATGACTTCAGCGAGAGCACTCCTGAGCGTCGCAACATGTGAAGGTGTGAGGAAATCTTCTAAGACGAGATAGCCATTATTTTCAAAGAAAAACTTTTCGGCATCGGTCAATTCGTGTGGCATATCGTAAACCCTCTTTCTGGCATTGATGAGGTTCTCAATTTAAATCAAACAACGCTATGGCATTTTCACCAAAAATTCGTGCTTTATCTGCTTCAGGAATGGGTAACTCTTCAATCAAACGGACAAACCGTGGCATATCCACCCACGGATGGTCTGTCCCGAACAGCAGACGATCCGCACCGGAAAACTCGTAGGCATACTGCAATGCTTGCATCGATGGCGACACGGTGTCTAAATAAATCTGTTGTAAATACGCACTCGGTGGTTGTGTAATGTTATCTCTCGCTCTCCCCAATACCTCAGTCTGATGGTCAATCCTGCCGCTCATATACGGAAGGATACCGCCAACGTGCGGCATCACAATTTGGAGGTCTGGATGGCGTTCAAGAATCCCGCTCAGGATTAACCGCAACAGGGCAAAACTGTTATCCACCTGTAAGCCCATCATACCGATCATCCAGTGGTCTTTGATTGCGTCGCCCCATGTTGGCACAGTGGGATGCATCACAATCGGTAAGTGTAACGTTTCGGCGTGCGTATAGACCAGTTCAAATTCCGGCGCGTCAACCGGTTTTCCACCGATATGCGAATAGAGCATGACCCCACAGAATCCGAGTTGCTTGACCCGATCCATCTCTGTTAGGGATTCATCTGGATTTTGCCACGGGAGGCATGCCAATCCCGCGAACCGTTGTGGATATGCGTCCACAAGTTCAGCGATGGCATCGTTGATCGCTTGCGCGCCCTTGTTTCCCAATTCAGGTCCCAGCATACACGGCGGAGGGATATTGGTACTAAGCAATGCCATATCAATACCCGCTGCGTCCATGTCTTTGAGTTTTCGCTTCGGATCATAAGCCTCATCTTGTAGGCGAAATGTTTGGACATCGCCGTACGTAACGATAGCCTCGCTGCCACGCCGGATAACCTGCGGAGGATGTGGATTCTGTGCGAGGATTTCTATATAGGTATTCGGAAATATGTGGCTTTGGCAATCAATTCGCATTTTTCTGGTTGAAAGGATCTGATTTTTGTATGTCTTTTAGTATGCCATGTCTAACCCTTTTTATCAAGTAATCTTTTTAGATCAGTAGTGGGGTTTATTTTTTGTTTCTAAGTTCGGCAGTCAATCCGCAAAATTCCCTTGTCAGGCAGACATGCATTGGAAGTGTCAGCGATGATGCTCTACTGGTAAATGTGAAACAGTTTGCACTTCAAGACATTTTGCGTTATTATGTAATATGATGTTTAATTTCTAATCGAACTGTTTGGCATTAAGGTAAGGATAGAAAACGGGCCGAATTAGAAGCGTTTCACCACATGAAACAAAATGTTACGCGAAGCAGTCAAAACCATCTAAGAAGGACAAGCGAACTATGTTATAATTAGGCGACAGCCTTGAAGTCATGCGAGAAATGGACAACCAACACGTTGACTTGATATGCACCAACCTGACCGCAAGCCACTATCTTAAGTTGCAACTCAAACAGGCCCAAGCGATAACCTTGCCTCGTGTAGATCATCAGATGTATACCGTTTTATGACAAACATGTTTGTTTATCAAATGAGACAACGAAAATAACCTATCTTTACACAAAAGGAGATATAAAATGAATTTCAAACAAAAGTTAACCTATATGCTCATAGGATGTTTATTTACTTTAGCAGGATACTTTTTTGCCTCACTGGGTGGCATTGCCTTTCAGACAACTCACGCCCAACAAAACGAAAAAGAGGTCATAGACGAAATCGTGTGTAAGGAAATAAAAGTCGTCAATAGTTTTGGGAGAACGATGGCTGTCATAAAAGGATCTGGTGTTGGTGGATGGATTGAAGTGCATAACGCGCATGGGGAAGTAATTACTTTAATAAGACCGGGAAAATATAATACCTATACTCGCCCAGGAAGATATGATGGTCCTGATGAAGTAGAACAAGGTGATGAACTTGTTTATATCGGACCAGGCACGATTTCGGTCTCTAACTTTCATGGGAAACCAGCTGTAGCGCTTGGGATGACCTTACCGCAGGGCACAGGATTTATCGAAGTCTATAACGAAAAAGGCAAAGACCTTGTATCCATCGGGGCAATTGAAGGTCGCCCAAACGATGGTCTTATCAACGTTTACAACCATAAAGGAGAATGGCGTTCAATCAGTAAGGACTGATTGTTCGAAAAAAAATAAAGGCAACGAGGACGAATTAGCTGCACCTAATAGCAAAGCACTTGTAAATGGGAATGAAGGCGGTACAATTTTGATTTCCGACTCAGATACAATAATTAAAATTAGGTAAGTTAATCCAACTTGCTATCTACAAGATTTTAGAGAGGTCAATTTTGATGGGAAAGCAATTACAATCTTATGTAAGGAAGAACTGCTATAAGTTATTTGGTGAAGAATTTAATCTTGAAGAAGAGTTTAAGCTTGAACCTCATAAATCACATGGTCAGAAGGTTGATCTGAAGGGAACGGATCCCGAAGGTAGAGCTGTTCTCGTTGAGGTAAAATCTGCTATCACGCAGTCCCCCAGTGATGCTCTTCATGAAGTTGTAGGGCAAATATTAAATTATGCTGTTAAGTATATGAAACTTGAAAAAACTGTTGATTTGAAAGATCACGCTAAACACTTGCGCTTATTCATCGTTCAAGAGCAACCCAAAGAGGAATACCAAAAAGCACTTTCAGATGTGCTTAACTTTTTACGTATGCATGGTATTGATATAAAACCTATCTTTGTAGATGATACTTATCTTCATAGAATCTAACAAATGACTTTACCTTACTTGTTTCACGATAAGGCGGACAAGCGGTCTATGATGAAGAAAATAAGAAATAGAACAGTCACTGCACTGTTATTTTTGTTCCTAATGCCGCTTGCCTCAGCGCAACTCACGCCGAATATCTGGAAGAAATTCATCGGCGAACCTGTCCCTGTGGGAACACCTGATTTGATCGATTACTCCTACGCCGGCTACAAAAACGGCGAGGAAGCGATCCCCGATACCTTTGCGCTACCCGTCTTTAATGTGACCAATTATGGAGCCGTCCCGAATGACGACAAATCGGACACTGACGGAATCAAAGCCACCATTAATGCCGCTTCTTCCACTGGCGGTATTGTGTTTTTTCCGCCCGGACTATACGATGTCCTTCTTGAAAGTGAACCGGCGGAGCAGATCGTCGTATCAGGCGACAACGTCATTGTTCGAGGCAGCGGTGCCGAAGGTGCCACCAACGGCGGAACCACTATCAAGATGCACAACGTCCTAACAACCGGCCTGAGATTGTTTAAGACCCGCTGGCGTTCAAACGGCCGAGGTTCGTCAACCCGTGTCAAAGGTTCTTTCCCAAAGGGCACACGGCATTTCGATGTCGAAGATGTGAGTCGTCTGAGAAATCGCAGATTCATCGAAATCCGAGCAGAAGGGTTGCTCGGAGACGACTGGCATCAATATTCTTCCCGACCGATGTCGGACATGCTGGAGTCATACACAAACATCCGTGATGGCATCGACGTGTATGAAATTCATGAAATCGACCGTATCGTCGGAGACCGGGTTTATGTGAAGGCACCGGTTCTGACCCATCTCAATCCAAACTTCAAGGTCAACTGGCGAGATATGACGGTCGGCGTTGGCTTTGAAAACCTACACATAGATGGCAACCTACAGGAACCTTATGAGCATCTTGTTCAAGAGGGACGCGGAGGTATCACGTTATGGCATACCGCCCATTCATGGATTCGTCGTTGTCGATTCTCAAACACCATCAACGCGTTTGGGCACCACGTTTCTTACAGCAGCTCGGCACTTGGAATTACACTTGATGGCAGATACGGGCACATCCCTGGAAGCGCGACTGTCTCAACATACTGCTTTATCGGTTTGTTAAGGGACTATACAGACAAAGGGATGTGGCACGGAACCAGCGTGGCTTCATCTTCAACCGGAACTGTTGTTTGGGAGATTGACGGGAAACAGATGAGAGGGCCTGATACGCACGGTTCGCAGCCCCGACATACGCTGTTCGATAATTACGATAGCATTAATCACCAGGCGAGCGGCGGGGCGATATTTAACCTACCTCACCATCTGGATGGATACACACGCTGGAATAACAACGTTACCAGCAGTAGAACCTTTCACCTATGGACACCCGGCGGATACAGTTTTGCGGTCACACAAGGCAACCTGATCGGATACAAAACGCGGGGCGGTTCTCTCCCCCGCAACGCCTACGTTGAAGGATTCGGCACCCACGTCTCTCCTGATTCACTTTATGAGGCACAACTACAGCGACGATTCGGAACACTCCCGGCATGGATAAACACTGCTAAAGACGAGTATAGGGCGTTTTTTCAACGCATGCTCCCTGCTTTAGAGAAGACCGAGACAGCCGAAACACCTCCTACTGATGGAGATGGTCGCTCGGGCGGACCGAAAATCGAGGGACCTTGGTTATGGGTTTTAGTACCGGATGAACGCCTTGACAAAACTACCGATCTGCTTGAAAGAGCAAGTGGCGGTGCTGTTACTGAGCAGCAGATCGCAACTAATGGAGTGCGACCAGGCGATACAGTTGGAAACTACGTATGGACCTCTCTCAGAATTTCCGCCAGTGGGAATAATAACATTACCAATATGACGAGATCTCTCGAATGGAACGGAAACGAACGGGTCATTTACGGTTTTATCACTCTAACTTCTCCACGAAAACAAGACACAAGGATGTTTGTTGGCAGCGATGACAGCGTGAAAGTTTGGCTCGATGGCGAACTTGTTCACGCGAAAATCAAGGCGAGGAGTGCTTCCGATTACAAGGAATCTTTCCCTGTTACCTTGGGACAAGGGAGAAATACATTGTTAGTCGCTGTCGAAAATCGTACTGGAGGTTGGAGCGGATTTTTTGGTTTCCAAGCGGATGCGGAATATACGGTGCGACCTTTTGCGGGGATCGGATATGTTCTTCCCAATGTTGAGATCTCTATAGGTGATACGTTTACACTCGATATCTACGCAGAAAATGTGGCAGATTTAGCAGCATGGCAGTTTGACATCGTGTTTGATCCAGCACACCTTGAGGCACTTGAGGTCCGCAAAGGCTATTTTCTGGAGTCGACGGGTGGCGCAAGCTCTTTCCAGAAAGGGACAATTGATAACGAGTCTGGTGAAATTACAGGTCTCAGTGAAACAGCACTCAATGGAAACAGTGTCAGTGGTACAGGATTGCTGCTATCAATGACCTTTGCAGCAAAAACTGGTGGCGAGACACAATTAACACTTAACAACTTCCAATTCAGTAATAGCAGTGGTCAAACAATCCATGCTGGACCACATGAAATTGGTATTGTGGTGAAGGGCGAGTTGGCATGGGATGTCAATGAAGATGGGCGCGTAAACATTTTAGACCTCGTCCTCGTGGCACAAAGTTTAGGAGAATCCGCGGCTGTTAGTCCACGAGCGGATGTGAACGGCGATGGGACTGTTAACATCTTAGATCTCGTCCTTGTCGCACAACATCTCGGCGAATCAACATCAACAGCCTCACCTTCAATATTTGCCATGGATGGTATAAACGGATTGGATCCTAAGATGGTCCAAGCTTGGATAGAACAGGCCCGCGCTGAAGACGACGGATCGATCACTTTTCAACAGGGTATTGCGAACCTTGAGCGGCTTCTGGCAGCCCTGATCCCAGAAGAAACAGCGTTGCTGCCAAACTATCCGAACCCCTTCAATCCAGAGACGTGGATACCGTATCAACTCTCTGAACCAGCGGAGGTTACTTTGACGATTTATGCTGTCAATGGAACAAAGGTTCGGACGTTGGCATTAGGTCTGATGTCTGCCGGTATCTATCAAAGCCGCAGCCGTGCCGCCTACTGGGACGGCAGAAACCAAATCGGCGAACCCGTCGCAAGCGGTGTCTATTTCTACACCCTCACCGCAGGCGAGTTCACCTCAACGCGGAAAATGCTGATTCTCAAATAGTATCAAATGACCATAGGATAGCTGGGAGGTTGATGTTTATTGACTTTCCAGCCACCTCTAATGAGGGGGTTAAGTTGGATTCGCTGGCATCTTCTTTCAGAAATGATGTGCTCAGCGATGACTGTGTCTAAAGTATAGCAAAACCGGTGGTGGACTGTCAAGCGTATTTTTATCGAAACCTCCCGGTTTTGCTAAGTCAAGTGCGTTGGGAACAACAGATTCGGGTATCATTGGGTTTCTCCTTGCTGATTTGAAACGGCATTGGCAAGGTTTGCATCCATCGTTTGAAGTTGGTGCTGCGGGATGAGGTCGAGATATTGAGAGATGACGCGCTTAGAAAGTCGTGTGATCTGCGAGATTTTATCCATATCAGCGGTCGCAGCACGAACGACTTTGACGGACTCATAATCTCGGATGTATCTATCAACAGCTTCCTTAGAGTGCTTGGTTTTCGCAGCAATAGTCGGTGTCAGATGTCCTTGAAGATAGAGCGTGATGATCTCTTTCTTATGGGTAATGGCACCCGATAGATCATGGATATTGCCACGAGTGGGTAAGATTTCGCCTGTGGTTTTTTGCCATTCATTGACATAATCACAGACGACGGCATCACAGACGTTGAGCAAAACTGCCAAGTCAAGTTGTGTCAATAGGGCCCCTTGGTCATAAGCTTGATGACACCAGCGAACCAAGCGATTGATCCTGAGTTGTCGAGAGGTAAATCCATTACGAAAGGATTCAATGTCCTCTGTGGCGAGATAGGTCAAAATAACAGGTTTCATGCGGGTTTTGATGATGGATTTGCCTCTTTCTGGATGTTCGTCAATCGGAACCGCCATCCACACGAGGTGTCCATAACTCAGGAGGTGTTCCTCCGGGAGTGCGTCGCCCGTGGCGAGTTTCTCCAAAGGCAGGGTAATAACGAAATAGTCTTCAACGGTCTTGAGAATATCATCAACAATAGCGGTAGCCGTGACTTCGCCTTTGTCATAACCGTAGTCATTGAGAAAGCGATGAATAAGCAGCTGCCTTAGCGATTTATCGTTGATGAGTCTGAACTTCTTCTCGTTGATTTGCGTGCGCGTCAAAGGTTTGCTCATGAGAATGCCTCCTTTTTTTCTCGACGGGTTCTGGGTGGAGGAGTTCAGTCATGCGCTTTGTGTGTTGGTATTCCTCATAGAGTGCGAGATACTCGCGGATGAGCCGGTCGGAGAAATGCGAAATCAGGCGTATCTGTGCGTTGGGAAAGCCTTGATGATGGAGCGTGGCGACTTGTGTGAAGTCTCTCAAGTAGCGGTGAACGGCGCGTTCGGAGTGGTTGGTCTTTTTCTCTATCTCGGTGAAAGTATATGCCTTGAAATACAACTCAAGGATCTGCGTCTTATGAGACAGCCCGGGCCCCATGTCGTGTTTCGCCCCACGCGTCATGACGAAATACCCGTCCTGCTTCAAGGCTCGAATATCGCGTTTGACGGTGGCAGGAGAGGTGGTCAATAAGACGGCTAAATCTTCATAACTCAGCAATGCGTCTTGGTCATAGGCTTCTTGGGTGAGTCGGAGGATACGGTGGCGTCGAAGCCCTGCGAGTCCATAATCGGCTAAGACTTGCAAATCATCTTGAACATCATTGAGGGTGAGTCGGCAGGAGACTTTTTTCGCTAAAGCGATGTGTTTGCCAGCGGGTTCCTCAGCAGCGACGGCTTCATAACAGATTTGCCCGGATGTCAGTTGCACATCAGCGTGTTGCTGAAAGTAGGTGGAAATCTGTTGATAGTAGGCTTCAGCGACGATAGGCATAAGATTAAAGTCTGCTGAAATCTTCTGAATAATCGCCGCTCTGGCATTCTTAGATTCGAGACGTTTGAGACCGTAGGCGGTATCGTTTTGGCGTGTCATAGAGACCTCCATGAGATGCAAATACATCTACCTGTTAGGTTAACTCATACTAAAAGTATAACTCATGGGGTCATTTGATACAAACTATAAGTAGAGAGAAATTGGTAAAGTGATAAAAAAGTAGGGTGGAAGTTAGATGGCTTTCACCCTTCTGTCTTTAATGGAGGGACCATTGAAGAACACGTAAGAAAAATTTTGCGCTTCAAGATATTTTGTGTTATCGTATAAAGTATGATGTCTAATTTCCAATCAAACGGTGGAAAGCCCGTGACGAACTATAAATATTTCATCACACGCATCGGTCTCTTACTCATATCCATCATAGGGTATCAAAATGTTAATGCACAACAACAGTTACCTTTCGGTGCTAAAGCACGATTCGGTATCAATAAAGGTGTGATAAGCGACACAGCGTTTTCACCGGATGGCACTCAAATCACAATCGCGAGTAGCATCGGTATCTGGGTTTATGATACCGCTACTGGTACTGAAACCGCTTTACCACCCGCAACACCTTTTGATGTTTCTGCGATTGCCTTCTCACCAGATAGCAAAACGCTTGCGACCGGCAGTAATGAAGGAACGATTTGGCTGCGGCGTATGGATACAGGTGCAATTAGATACTTTCCGCCCGTGCACAAACAAACGGTTCTTTCAGTTACGTTTTCGCCAGATGGTAAGACGTTCGCCAGTGGGAGTCGTGATGGAACAATCGGGGTGTGGGATATAGAGACGGGTAAGCTGCGTAGATCCCTCACTGGACATACGGATGCTGTCAACATCGTTGCGTTTTCACCGGACGGCAAAACGCTCGCCAGTGGGAGTTCAGACCAATCGGTGCGTTTATGGAACTCAGAAACGGGTGAACTCTGGAAGACTTTCCTTGAGCATAAGAATGTTAAAATTGAGAATTTTATCACCGAATTGGTGTTCTCACCGGATGGGAAAATGATCGCCAGTAGCGGGACTGAGTGGCCAGAGGTCCTTGTCTGGGATGTAAAGACCGGTAAAGTACGACTGAAGTATCATTCACATAACTGGTCGGTTTATGCATTGGCATTCTCATCCGATGGCACCAAACTCGCTATTGGTGGAGATACTGATGCAGTTGAGTGGTTGGACTTGAGGTACAAGAACATTGACACCCCCATAACTCCGACAGATGTATTTCCGACAGATCATCCGGGTTGGGTGAATGCTCTCGCGTTCTCATCGGACGACAAAGTGCTGACGACTGTGACGCGAAATGGTATAATCCGATTTTGGGATACGACTAACGGGGATCAAATATCTCCCGCCATAAGTCACAAGAACTTCGGAAATGTGTTAGTGTTTTCGCCGGACAGTCGGACGCTTGCCACAGGAAACGCTGACGATACAATCCGCTTATGGGATATTGAGAAAGAAAAACCAGGGACAATTCGTCATGAGAGCATGAGAGCTCCGACAACATTGGCATTTTCACCGGATGGCACCACATTGGCTAATGGGAACGCTAACGGAACAATCCATTTGTGGGATATAAGGACAGGAAAAGCGTTGTTGATTCGCCGCGAGGCCATGAAAACCCCAACGACATTGGCGTTTTCATCGGATGGCACCACACTCGCCAGTGCCGGATTGTCTCAGACATTTTGGTGGTGGGATGTAAGCAATGGAGATGTACTCGGAGCTGTTAGAATAATTGATGAAGCGATCTCAGAAATGGTTGCCTTTTCGCCAGACAGTACAATCCTCGCAAGCGTGGTTGAGGATAACGTAGTTCGCTTATGGGATACGATTAATGGCGAATTGTTATCCACCTTCATTGGTGATACACGTGATGTGAGGGCAATTGTTTTTTCCCCAGATAGCAGTCTATTCGCAAGTGGTGGATTGGATGCGTTTTCAGTGTGGGATGTGAATCGTAACCGAAGGTTAACAACTTCCCAAGGCGACCATCGTTCAATAAGAACCTTGGCATTTTCGCTTGATGGTGAAACACTCGTCAGTGGATGTGTTACTGGTAAAATACAGTTATGGGATGTCGCCACGGCTGCTCACCTTACAACACTCATAGATGATACAGAGGAAGTTAATGCCGTTGCGTTTTCACCCGACGGTAAAATGCTTGCCAGTTGGAGTGCTGGGGGCGCAATTCTGCTATGGGATTGGGATAAAATCCGTCCAGATCAATAATTTACACCCTCATCACAGACACGCAATTGATCACCTATCTCCCCCGCGACTGAGGCCATTTGATCACATAGTTAGACGGCACCTCACGCACGAACATAGACGCGGAACGATCTCGATCACTCGTGCGATAAGTCGTAGAGGATAGATAGAGTTGGTTTTGTGCGCGTGTCATACCGACATAGAAAAGCCTACGCTCCTCTTCAATCTCCGTTTCCGTGATATTCTGCCGCCACATCGGGAAACTCCCCTCCTCCATACCGAGAATGATAACGACCGGAAATTCTGTTCCTTTCGCTGCGTGTAAGGTCATTAAGGTCAATTGCTCAGTTCTATCATCAAGTTCATCAATATTAGTGAGCAACTTTTGATAATCCAGAAAGTCTGTAAGTTGATATTCACCACTCACAGATTCAAAATGGAGGACTGCATTCATGAAACGGATACGGCGTTGCCGCCATTCAACGTCCTCTGGAAACTCTCGTACACTACTATTTTGGAGTTCCTCCATATACGTTTCTGCTTGTATCGCTTCTGACGCTTCAAGTGGAAATTGATCCGGCAATTGCGTATTATGGCTCTGCACAAAACGTTTCGCAGCATTCAGAAACACATCCGTTTCGGTTAAGGTGGCTCTTGCAGGAATATCCGTCGTTTCCTCTGCAGGCACCATATCTGATTGTGATGCCTCTTTTTTCGCAAGGATACCAACCCCTACAAGTGGTAAAAGTTCGGTTAAAGATTTTACCTCCCGTTTGTAAGCATCAATTTTGATGAGTTCTTTAAAGATTTCCCTATTGACGCTAACGTCTTCTAAAGCACCGTGTAAGCGTCCGTGTTCAAGACTAAATTTTTCGGCAAGTGCACCGAGGCTACACCGTTGTCTCGGGAAAAGCCTACGCGCTGTAGCAAGCGTGTCATAATGAGGAGCAGATAAATTCCGTTTCAAATGCCTTCTGAGGTCTCTCGCAAGGATTAAGTTATCGTATTCCGCCACATTATGTCCAATCAAGATCCGATCATGGATAAACCCGTAGAATTCCGGCAAGACTGTTTCAATTCCCGGGGCGTTCTTGACGGTCTCCATATCAACCCCGTGAACCCGTGTAGCTGCAAGGGGGATATGCCCTCCGGGGGGTTTTACCAAGCAATAATACCGCTCGACCTCATCCCCAATTAGGCTGAGACGGTGTGCGGCGATCTCAACAATCTCTGCCGTTTTCGGATTGATACCAGTGGTTTCCAAATCGTAGACAACCATATCCGCCATATTTGGGCTTTCATAGCGATTGATGAGACGTTGGCAGAGTTTGAGTGCTGCGATACTCCGAACGTTTTCGGTTTCAAGGTGAATTATCTCCCCATCTGCTGTCTCTGCTGCGCCGATAAGGATTACCCGCGCATCCGGCCCCTTTTCTCCGAGTGTTTCAAAATCACCAATAAGCAGATGCACACCATTATCCAATTGTGTCGGTGTATTGTCATCAGCGGATAGGAATTGGAGCTGCACACTCTGATTTAAATAGGTTTCAAGCGTCTGACAGATAATGTGTGCTGCGCAATATTCATCAATCCCGTGGCTGGTAGTAATCTGAATCGGTTCACCAAGATCAATCGCGCTATAAAGGACATCTTGTGCAGTTGCCAAGTTCAGTAAATCGGGTTGTTTTTCGATGACTTCAAGTTCTTCAGCACGGTAAGGTGAACGCGCGCATTCCAAAGTATCAAAGAGTATCCGAATGATTTTATCAATTTTCTCGCCTTCGATTTCAGTTGACAGTTCCTCAAGTTGCGTCCAAAATTGGCGGACATTTCGGCGAGTCAAGGGACCGACATCTTCGGGATATGCCTCAATATCTCCCAATAATTCCATGAAATCGATATCCTTGCGCGCCGCGATCCATTTCAGGCGTACCCATGTCAAATCGTCAATATAGGTTTCAGGAAAACTGATTGCCTGTTCCATGTCTTGTGGAAGTTGCCACTGGATGAAACGGAGATAAGCGAGAACTCCTTTACTATTGCCTTCGCCAAAGGAATTCATTGGTAGAATCCGCTGGAATTTGATGTTCGCATGTAGCAACTGCTCCGCCAAAACATCGGCGAGTTTATGCGTTCGGTAAAATATCGCAATATCGCGATAGGAGTAGTTACGCCGCTTCACCAGATTTTCAATAACATTAATGATGCCAAGAGCTTCTGCTATCGGTGTATCAAAGGTATAGTGAAAAATATCACGTCCAGCATCTTTGTGAGTTCTAAGGGTGTGTTGTTTTTGTCGCCCCGGATTTCTGGAGATAACCTCTTCTGCAGCGCGCAAAATCTTCTCGCTACACCGATAATGGTCGTCTAATTCAACAGTTTGAGGATTGAAATCGGTTCTGAAATCTTCAATGTACCGAGGATTTGAACCGCGCCAACTGTAGATAGATTGGTCTTCGTCAGCGACAACCATAATATTTCGTTCAGACGGCACGCAAAGCAGCTGGAGCAGATGATATTGCACGCTGTTCACATCGTGGAATTCATCAACGAGAATATAAGAAATCTCTTTATGATAGACTTCCTTCACCTCCGCTATCCGCAACAGTTCGACGGTTTTCACGAGAAGGTCATCGAAATCGAGGGCATCGTATTCGTTGAGTTTATCTTGATAAATTCGCAGCACGCTTCGGATATTTTCGAGCGTTTCGGAGTCGTAAATATCCGTGTCATCTACTGCATCAATGGGATCCCGTAGTGTGCATTTGGCATCGCTGACGATATTTCTCAGCAGCCATGGCGGATAGTCGTCAGGATTGAGGTTCAATTCACCGACGCTTTCCGTTAAAATTTCGTCTTGGAGTTCCTGATCAAAGATTGTGAAATTTTCGCTCAATCCGATCTTCAGCGCATGTCTCCTTAGCACTTTGACACAAAACGCATGAAACGTACAGGCTTTGACGCTGGATCCGTGAGGCTCACCAATCTCGGTATTGATGCGTTGCTGCATCTCTTCGGCAGCTTTATTGGTAAACGTAATCGCCAGGATTTTCTCAGGTCTGATATTGTGTTCGCGGATTAAGTGAGCGATACGGTGCGTAATGACTTTTGTTTTCCCAGTACCGGGGCCTGCGATGACAAGAAGGGGACCGTCCTTATGTGTTACCGCTTCTATCTGTCTTTCGTTTAAACCTTGCAGAGTGTTCATCGGGTTCCATCCATTTATACTATCGGAAAAAATTTACGTGCTTTTTGGAGTTAGTGTACATACTATTCACGTCAGGAAACATAGCGCGAGACAACAATCCATTACACTAAATAATGCACGGTTATTATACCTTATCCGGTGGAAAAAAACAAGGTTTTTTGACCATATCGTCAGGGCCATTCAATTGTAGGTTTTTTGTGTTTTATTTTTCTGAAGCGTTAATATTTTTAGATAAGCAAAAGTCGCGTGACTTTTCACGCGACTTCTGCTATACTTCACCCTAAAAAGCACCACACTTTTGAGGTGAATCA
>JAJEEK010000075.1 GCA_022821065.1 Candidatus Poribacteria bacterium | reverse complement strand
CGACGGGCGGCTTCGGCTTTTTTGCCACCGGCTTTAATAAAATCTAAAACGCGTTTGCGTAAATCTGTTGAATATGCCATAATGGAAACATTCTATTACAAAATAAAAAAAATGTCTCTTTAATTCTAATGATCACTATAAAAGATTTTTCGCAGAAAAAATCGTATTGTGTACCGACAACTATTATGAGAACACCGCTCGAACATTGGTTAGCACTCGCCTCCGTTGAAGGACTCGGTAGCGTCCGGATTCGGCGGCTCATCGCCCGTTTCGGGAGCGCGCAGGCGATCTTTGAGGCAGAATTGCCAGAAATCGCACGCCTCCCCTCTTTCAACCCTGTCCTCGCGTCCCGGATACTGACAGTCGCTGGTAACTTCGCGACCCTCCGAGAAAGACTTGACGCACTCAAGGCGCAAGAGGTCAGGGTGATGTGTCCGGTAGACGACACCTATCCGTCCCAGCTCAAAGCGTTACCCGATGCGCCCGGTATCCTCTGCAGCGTCGGTACATTAACCGATCTCAGTGAACGGTGCGTGGCGATCGTCGGTGCCAAAGAACCGACCGCTGAAGGCATCCAACTGACGCTTTCACTTTCGACGCAGCTCGCACTCGCCGGGTTCACCGTTGTGAGTGGACTCGCCGCCGGTGTTGATGCTTATGCACACGCCGGTGCACTCGCCGGAATGGGTAAAACTGTCGGTGTCGTCGGTAGCGATCTCTCTGCGATCTATCCGGCACGGAACAATCCGCTCGCAACAAAAATCTACGAACACGGATGCCTATTTTCCGAACACCCCTTCCCGACAACACCGTCACCCGGCAACCTTATCCAGCGGAACCGGATCATTAGTGGACTCTCTATGGCGACAATCGTTATTGAGGCAGCGAAAACTGGCGGTGCCATGCACACAGCAGAATACGCACAACGTCAAGGTAGAAAAGTCCTCACATGCCGATGGGCGACACAGCACGCGTTAAGTGAGGGACCCCGCGAACTGATCCGTATCGGTGCTATCCCGTTCACACCCACCGAAGTCGATAAAGTCATTGATATGTTGACGCATCCGGAACGCCTCGAAACATACAGCAGCAGTGCCGCTACTGAACAGATAGGTCTATTTGAAACAGTCCTTAGTTAACGGTCCTCAGTCCGGCGACTGCGCCGTCTTTCAGTTTTCAGTACTTAGTTATATTTTCTCGAAATTACAAGAAAAGCAACCTCCCTAAAGCATCTTTTAACTGAAAACTGAGTAAAAATTTATTGCTTTTTTTCTTAATTTATAGTATACTATATAGTGTCCTTAAACTTGATTGTTACAAACGTGTACCTTATTTTTCTTCACATCGTTCAACTTTAAGGTAGAATTATGCGAAATAATGAAGTTTTCTCTTGACAAAAGAGACTAATTTTCGTATAATTAGCGAAAATCCGTATTTTAACCTTTACAAAGTTTGCATTTTTTGCTAAACTTTGAGGTACTCGTTTAGACATTAGACTTTCGGGTGAGACCTTTAACACTGCTAATTGTATCTTTTCACAGTTAATTGCTCTCACGAAATTTTGTTCTCAATACATTAGTTTGTTCTCAACGCTTCGCGATGGGAACAACGAACGAAATAGCCCTACGTTACTCGAATTAACGAGAATATGATCGTGGGTTCCATCAGGTGTTGAAACGTATACTCGATGCCAGAAACGGAACCAGAAGTTTCCTAAGGATGTAATTTCGTAAACGTCCTTATGAAAACCGAAAGTTTTTACGGCACCCAATCCGAAGGGTGTATTTTGATAAACCTACAATTTTTTAAGGAGTTAACTCTAATGGCAAAATTGTTTAGAACCTTCGCTTTAGTATTTGCAGCCTTGTTCGCCCTTTCGCTCATAGTCGGTTGCGGCGGTGGTGATGATGAAGATCCAGAACCAGTAGCAGCTGCTTTCTCAAGTGCGACACCCCCGAGTGGTGACCTCGCAGCGAATGGCACAATCACTGTTACCTTTGACAACGATCCGGGTGAAGTAACGGCGAGTCCAGCAGGGACCGTCGCAGGTACCGGTAAATCCCGGACAATCACGGGTCCGTTCACGCCAGGTGCTTTGAGCCTCACGCTTACCTGGACGAACGGTGATGGGAGCCATACGCTTAGCTATAACGTCACTGCGCCAGACGAAACGGCACCGACCGTCACAGGTGGAACCGTCTCCGATGGCGATGAAGATGTTGATCCCGCAGAAATCAATGAAGGCGGAATCGAAATTACCTTCAGTGAAGAAGTCAGTGGTAATATCGCCCTACAGACCGAAGCTGGAGACAACGTCGGCTGGATCGGTACTGTTGATGGCACAACTGGCACTCTCGAACTCGTGGCAGGTAAAGAGATCGGCAACGAGACGACCTATGTTATTAAAGGTACTGTCTCCGATGGCGCCGGTAACGAACTTGCTGTCGAAATTACCTTCACAACCGCAGCGAAAGAATAAATTTGAGGCTATTTCGATAACGAGGCAGCGTATTTCTAATACGCTGCCTTTTTTTGTATGGCTATCGGTTGTCAGCAATCGGCTTTCGGAAACCGTTGGAAACCTTCAGCAATAAGAGTGATTAACAGAAGTCCTCTTGCTGATGGCTGACGGTTAATAGCCATTTTTCCGTTTACACAATTTCTGCATTAATGCTATAATACATTGAAAATTAGGAGCGAATTGCGCTCGCGATCTTTGGACCGTGAAAACTGACCATTGATCGCCGCCTGCTATCCCTCCGACAATTGTTAACTGTAACTGAAAGGTTTTCGGAGAGAACCGCACTAATAGCCATTTTTTTTCAACGGTTTTGAAAAAATTGTTGTCTAATCAATTAGTTAGTTAGAAACCTTGAGGAGTAAAGTTCGGTGGATAGAACGGAAGCCTTACTCATTGCTGATCTCTGTGAAGGTGACGAAACAGCATTGGCACCCTTGATCGAAAGATACAAGCGGATGGTCTACCGCCTCGCGGTACAGATTACCAAAAACCGTGCCGATGCCGACGATGTCATGCAAGAGACCTTTATCAAGGTCTACCGCTCAATTCACACCTTCCGAAAGGATGCCACTTTCGAGACATGGCTCTATCGGATAGCTGTGAATGAGGCACTCAACTTTGTCAAACGTAGAGATCGACGACGTGAATGCACGCTCGAAGGCGCGTCAGAAGTGGACTATGAGTCAACCGTTCGCCACAGCGCGCAGGTTGCGAACGATCCGCATGCACAAGCAGAGAAATCCGAACTACGGCAACACGTTACAGCAGCGGTGAATAGTTTACCGCTTAAGCATCGGACAGTCGTTATCCTTCATGAGTTTGAAGGGCTCACGCACGCGGAAATAGCGTCAATCCTTAACTGCTCGGAAGGGACAGTCCGTTCACGGTTGCACTATGCGCGCAAGAAACTCCGAATACTGCTCAAGCCTTATATGGATGCCAGAACGATATAATTGGAAGCCCATAGTCTCGTGGAGAAAACCGATGAGATCCAAGTGTGAGAAAATAGAACGCCTTGTATCTGACTATATAGACGGTAGGCTGTCCGAAAAGCAAACCGCCGATGTGACATCACATATCTACTCTTGTGGGTCGTGTAAACGAGAGGTCGCCGAGTTGAAAAAGACGAAGCACCTTCTTAAAAATTTTTACATCGAACCGGAAGCACCGGACACCTACTACGCACAATTTGCGACGCAACTTCGGCAACGCATCGAAGAGAGCGCGCCGACTGCCCCGCATCAGCGGATCGCTGCGGCTTTAACGCGTTTCGGCTGGCAGCTGCGGACACAAATGTACCGATACACCGACTACTTCCGACTTAGCAGATTCATCTCCATTAGACAACACGCACTACCTTATTACATACTTGCATTAACAATGCTGATGTTAATCGCGACCCCGTTCCTACTCACACAATTTCCATTAGAAAATCGGAACGAACATGTCCACTCGCCATCTACCGCCGTACACAGTGGTGTAACGTTGGCAGTCGAGCAGGAGAATGCTGCATCACACAGCATCAACACACGCCGAAATCTCAACAGTGAGCGGACGACAGAAATCCTCGCCGTAGATTCCGGCTCCGACATCTGGAAATTCACCAACGACCGCGTCGGAGATGGTTATATCTTTACAACACTGGAGAAAAAGGATTCCAATACGGTACCGAGCGTCGCGTTAGATATTGATTCCGAATTACTTACGTATGCTGAATTTCCGACACAAGATGCAACTTCGGAACGGTTGATGGGTCGAGATGTACTCACCGATAGACGGTATGCACTCCTGCTGCTACGTGGTATCAACACAAGTCAGCACGCACGCCAACAGTACCAACGGAAACGAAGCGAATTCAGAGGATTTTCACACAAATTGTTAGACGTACCACTCGAGATGATGTCTGTCGAAGTCGGATACGATCTGATAGAATTATAGCAAGATAGTTGTCAGTTTTCAGTCCGATTTCTTCTACGAAAAAACTTTTCAGTTATCAGTTAAAGAGGTTCCTGTGGCAGTGCCAGGAAAGGTTGCCGCCAGAAGTTCTTAACCGATAACCGACAACTAATAACCAACTAATATCTAATTTCGTAGGCGTGCTTCCTGCGCGCCGATGTAAACAAGGAGAACATAATGAACCCAAGGATTTTGGGAATTATCGGAGGTCTCGCTCTAATTATTGCCCTCCTTTCTCCCTTCATGATGGGTAGCTCTAAAAAGGTTGAGCAGCTCTACAACGACGCTGAAGACCTGTTTGGACAGGCAGATTATGAAGGTGCGATTGCTAAGTATAACGAGGCTCTCGAAGAATCAACAAAACGCGGTGTGAAGACCGAGGTTATTGACAAGGATTTCCCGACGCTCGGTAACTTTAGGATCGCGGTCAGTTACTCGCGTCTCGCTGAACAGTCCGGCGATGTCAATCACTACGACACCGCGATTGAATACATTGAAAAGGTCGCACCGACGGCGACAGTTCCGAAACACCAAGAGGGTTTAACCTATCTCTGGGGCCATATCCTCTACCGGACGGAGCAGTTTGAACTCGCTGAGCCGAAATTCATGCAGCTCATCGAAAACTTTCCGAACAGCCTTTTCGTCGAAAATGCTTGGTACGGTATCGGGCAGCTCAACTACAAACTTCAGAATTACGAAGACTCCAGACAGGCATTCAAAGCCGTGCTCGATGGCTTCCCGAACTCCGATTTTAAGGACGACGCACAGCACCTTATCGCACAGTCGTTCCTCAATGAATCCAACTACGAACAAGCGTATCAAGAATTCGACAAAATCGCGACGGAGGAATACAAGAACTACCCGGAACTGCAAGCCGAAGCGATGTACAAAGCCGCTTTCAGTTTGAACCAACTCGGTCGAGACGACGAAGCGATTGGTCGGTATACGAACTTCATCACGCAATTCCCGGAAAGCCAACTCGTTACGGCGGCGTACTTCGATCAAGGTGCGATTTACGCACGACAAAAAGACTATGACAACGCACGCGTCAACTACGAGTTAGCACTCCAAAATACCGCTGACCGAGCCGTACAAGCCGACATCCAATCGGAGATCGGGCGTACTTATTTCGATCAGGGTGATTATGAAAACGCTATCGTCTCCTATAATTTGCTTCTCACAGAATATCCTGAGAGCGAATTCATTGCAGAAGCAAAAATGGGTATCGCTGATAGCCACTTCCGTTTAGACAACTGGAGCGATGCGACCGTTGCTTACGAACGCGTTATCAACGAACACCCGGAAGAGACGGATTTCATCCCGTTCTGCTCATATCAGATTGGCGAAGCCTACTACAGTCTTGGCACTGAACAGCGGACCAGCGGCGATATAGATACCGGGACAGCGACACTCGAACTTTCGTTGCAGTGGTATCAGAAAACGATTGACGACTTCCCGCAAGACCCCGTCGCCCCTCACGCGCTCTACGGTGCAATCTGGGCACTCAACGATCTCGGACGGCAGGAAGAACTCGAAACAGTCGCTCGTGAGTTCATCGAAAAGAACAAAAACGACAACGAATTCGACATTCTCGCTGCTGAGGTACAACTCCGCTTCGCAGACATCAAACGGACAGAGTTCAAACAGTACGCTGAAGCCGCCCAAGAATACGCGAAATTGTGGGAATACCGTGATCTACCGAAGTTCCATCTCGTCAAACTGATGGGTAAATTCTTTGAAGGACGCTCCTACTATGAAGCCTCGAAACCCGAAGGTTACGTAGAAGGTGATCCCGGTGAAGGCTTCAATGAAGAATATCTCCAGAAGTCCGTCACAGCGTATCAAGATGCGATCACTAAGTTTAACGACGACGTGTTCCTCCCTGGTGTCGCCGAAGAACGGTACGATGACTTCAGCGAACGTGGTGCACAGGTGGAAGCCTGCATCATGAACGAAGCCCTCTCACATGAGATGCTCGGCAGCTGGCAGCAAGCCCGCGACCGGTACGCATCAATCCCTGAGACGAGTGAATACTACGAACGCGCACTCCTACTCATCGCGAACAGCCACGTCAAGGAAGGCGATAAAGAGGGTGCGATTACCTATTACAACTCCATTTTAGACAAACTCGCTGATGCCGATAACCGCTCCTTAGCCGAAATCAAACTCGCTGACCTGCTCCGTGCAGAGGAACGGTTCGAGGAAGCAGCTGTCCAGTATCAAGCGGTGGTTGACGGTAACCCGACAGGTGAATACGCGGACGATGCACTCTACCTCGTCGGTCTCTGCTATTATCAAGCGGCATCTGAAAAGCCGGAACTTTTGGCACCCTCCGAAACTGCTTTCAAACGTGTCATCGCTGACTACGGTGACAGTCCGAATGCTATTGAGGCTTATTATGGATTGGCACTCGCCTATCGCGATGCTGCACAGAAGCAGGATCAAAGTGATAAATGGCCCCTGATCCTCGAACTCGTTGACGAGGCAAACACGAAGTTCGCGGGAAGTGACAACGACCTCGTTCTCAAAACGCTCGGACACATCGAACTTGTCAAAGCGACCGCGATCGAAAATTCGAGTGAAGATGTCGATACGGATATGCTCGTGGCTTCTCTGAAACGGATTGTTGAAAACACCGGTACACAGGAAGAAGCGCGCAGCCGTACACAGTTGAAGATTGGACATACCTACTACAGCGCGAAACGCTACGACGAGGCACTCGCGGAATATCTGCTCTTTGTAGAATTGTTCCCGAACAGTGAACTTGCCCCGAACGCGCAATACCAAGCAGCGGTCTGTCACTATCAAATTTCGCAAGCCGCGACCGATGCCGGTAGCAAGCAGCTGAGTCTTCAGAATACCGTCAGTGCCGCTGAAAAAGTTGCTACGCTCACAAACGATGCGGACAACCTGATTAGTGCAAATTACACCGCTGGGTTAGCGTTTTTAGGGTTGGAGAACCCGAAAGGCGCGGCGGATGCGTTCCGAAAAGTCACGGCGTTGGAAGGTCAAACCGAGGATGAAGCCCGGAAAACGCTCGTTTTCCAAGCACACTCACGCCTCGCTGAACTCAACGGCACTCTCGGCGACCACGCCGCGGCTGTCCAAGAGTATCAGTACATCATCGAAAATACCGAAGATGTTGACCTGAAAGGACGCTCCTATTTCGCGATGGCTTATGCGCAAGAGGAACAACTCAACGCGCATCAGGAAGCATTGATGAGTTATCAGAACGCCGTCGAATTGGTAACGGACCCGCTCACCCGAGCACAATCCTATTACCGTATGGGGCTGATTTATCAAGATGATTTGAAACAGCCTGATAAAGCGTTGGGGGTCTTCCAAACGCTCATCGGCGAATACAGCGGTTCGGACAATACGAGCGTCGCCTCAATGGTGGCTGATGCTGGCATCCGGCGTTCAACCCTCTACGTCGAATTGGGACGTTTGGACGAAGCGATCGCCGAAGCGACGGAAGCACTCACTCGGACGAAGGGTAACCCGAATGCGAGTGTGGCGGAGAAAGCTGCTGCACAATATAACCTCGGTTTCCTCTATTCCGATAAAGCGCGCTCGCTTTTCTCGAACGCACCCGGCACCGACTTGCAGCCGTACATTGACGCAAGTCGTAACGCCGCTAATACCTTCTTTGAAGTCAACACAATCGCAGCACCGGTCGAACAAGCGGATAAGACGACAGTCATTCCGTACGTTCAGAATTCGCTGTTCCAAGCCGGACAGATCTTCTACTCTGTCGGTATCGGTGTGAAACTTCAGGAAGACCTAATTAGTGCGCTCGCCCCGTTGACAACCTTCATTAGCCATATTGATAAAGGCTTGTTCCCGCAATCGGACACGCTCCGTAAGAACGCCGAAACCGCTCTGAACTATCTCGCCGCAGCGAACTTTGAGTTAGGCAGGATGCAGGTGGGTATAGACGGTGAGATGTCCGAGAAAGCGGTCAGCTACTTTGTCGCTTCTGCGGATGTGTTCCGCGATATGGTGCGTCGCTATCCGAACGCCGCGGATGCCGCGTTCTGGCAGTACCACGTCGGTGAATCCTATTTCGCTGCCCAGCAATTCGAGAAAGCCATCGAAGAATACGACAAGGTCCGCCAAGTGAATAAGAATCATAAGAGCGCGCCGGAGTCGTTGTATGCGATCTCGACCTGCGCCCAACTGCTGAGTGAAGCCGCCGTAGAAGCAGGCGATGCCGAAGCAGAGCAGCAGTGGTACGACAGGTTGTTTGCCGCTAACGAGGCACTCGCCGCTGAATATCCAGAAAGCGCGTACACTGCCGATGCCCTTATCAACATCGGTAACAAGTACTTTAACGCGGGTTCAGAGGAAGGGATTGAAGAATCCGAACGTATCCGTCTCTATCAAGAGGCGATATCTCACTACCAAAGAGCGATCGATACCCCCGGCATCGGTGCCGAATCGAAATCGACAGCGCAAGGCTATCTCAACGATACTGCCAACGCGCTGGCTTACTACGAGTACGATCAGGCAGACAAGATGCTAAACGAAGGGAAACTCGCAAGAGGCGATGAACAGAAAACGCAGATTGAAGCAGCCATCGCAGCATTCCAGAAAATTATTGAAGCGTATCCGACCAGTACGTATGCGGACCTCGGTCTCGTACAGATCGGTGAAGGATACATGGTGTTAGCGGATAGCGATGACGCTTACTTCAATGACGCTTTGGAGTATTTCAACCGTTTGTGGGAGAAATACGAGACCACTCCACCTGCCGATTCAAAAGTTAACAACGCACTCACGTACGCACAAAGCCAAGTCCAGGTAATCCTGAGTTACATGCAGGCAAATAACTTGGAAATACGTGAAGGTGTTACCCGTGGTGGCGGTGGCGGCGGTGAGTAATCACCAGATCCTTCGGCTTTCTTGCAGTCCTACGCTCCTGAGCGTGGCTTCTATAAATGAAGGAGGATGCCTGATGGCATCCTCCTCTCTTATGTCCCCACCTCAATCAAACCCCCTAATGCTGAGAATCCACAATTTATGGTGGAATATTAGAGTCATAAATATTTACCGAAGAACGGTAGGTGCGGTCGAAAATCGCGCCGGTATTGAGGACACCGATTGTAAGTAAAGTCTACAATGGAGAAAAACGATATATCTATAGGAAGTGGAGTTAAAAACTCCACCTGCATAGGCGTGAAACAACACAGCCCAGAAAAAATCTCTAAGGAGCCTCCTAAAAGTGTATGATGAATTAATAGTGCCCCCGCGCGTGCTACTCGGCCCCGGACCGAGTGAAGCAAACGCGCGGGTACTTAAAGCAATGACGACCCCGATGTTGGGGTACTTAGATACTAAATTCGTTGAAGTGATGGATGACACGGTGGCACTGCTCCGCCAAGTCTTCGGCACGACAAACAGCTTGACCTTCCCTGTCTCAGGCACCGGCACTGCCGGGATGGAAGCAGCACTCGCCAATGTCATCGAACCGGGTGACGGTGTCGTTGTCGGTATCAACGGCTACTTCGGCGAGCGGATCGCCAACATCGCTACACGATGCGGCGGTGCTGTTACAACCGTAGAGGCAGAATGGGGAACACACATCCCTGCAGAAAGAATTGCAGAATCCGTTGAGAAAACGACTACACTGAAACTCGTCGCGCTCGTCCACGCAGAGACCTCTACTGGTATCCTCCAACCACTAACGGATGCCATCGAGATTGCACACGACAGCGGCGCGCTCTTCCTCGCCGATTGTGTAACGTCACTCGGTGGACAGCCTGTAGATATGGATGCCCGCGGCATTGATATCGCCTACAGCTGCACTCAAAAATGCCTTGCCGCTCCACCAGGACTCTCGCCTATCAGTTTTAGTCAACGCGCCGTTGACGTGATCCGAAATCGTAAAACGCCGATTCAGAGTTTCTATCTCGATATGACGCTTTTGGAAAACTATTGGCACGGTGAAACACGCGGCTACCATCATACCGTCTCCATGTCAATGATCTACGCATTACGGGAAGCGTTACGCGTCGTCTTAGAAGAGGGATTGGCAGCCCGTTATGCGCGGCACGAACTTAACGCACGCGCACTTCTCGCCGGTGCAGAAGCGATCAATCTGCAACCTGCAGCCGAAGCCGGATACCGTGCACCTATGCTCACAACGCTCCGTATCCCGGAAGGCATTGATGACGCAATTATTCGGAAACAACTCATTACAGACTATGGAATAGAGATCGGCGCGGGGTTAGGTATCTTCGGTGGAAAAGCGTGGCGGATCGGATTGATGGGTGAATCTGCGAATGAACGGAATGTGATGCTTGTCCTCAACGCATTAGAGAAGTTACTGATTGCGTCCGGACACAACGTGGAACCGGGTACAGCTGCCCACGCAGCAGCAAAGGTATATTAATTACTACTCAGTTTTCAGTACGATTTTTCTGCGAAAAATCTTTCAGTACTGAGTTAGCATCCTGTGGCGGTTCGCTTTCCGGCTACTGTCACAAGATACCTCTTTACCTGAAAACTGAACGCGCAGCGTAGGGGTGATGACTGGTCCCTATTCCCACTCAATCGTACTTGGGGGTTTTGAACTTATATCATAAACGACACGATTGATGCCTTTAACCTCGTTGATAATCCTGTTAGAGATCCTGGCGAGTATGTCCGCAGGTATGCGCGCCCAATCCGCTGTCATCGCATCGCTACTCGTGACAGCACGGAGTGCGACCACGTTCTCATACGTCCGCGCATCCCCCATCACACCGACACTCCTCACCGGGAGCAATACAACCAATGCCTGCCAAATATCGTTGTATAACCCCGCCGACTTGATTTCAGAGATAAAGATTGCATCCGCCGCACGGAGCACCTCCAAACGCTCGTGCGTCACTTCACCTAAAACACGGACAGCGAGTCCAGGTCCAGGAAACGGATGCCGCCCGAGGACATCGGATGGAACATTTAACTCGGCCCCAACAGCCCGAACCTCATCCTTAAAAAGTTCTCGGAACGGCTCAAGCAGCTCAAACGGCATGTCGGAAGGCAGACCACCGACGTTATGATGCGTCTTGATCGTCGCGGAAGGTCCCTTCACAGAAACACTCTCAATGACATCAGGGTAGAGTGTCCCCTGTGCAAGAAAACGGAAATCGTGTCCTATATCTGCGACAGTGCCCTTGAAGGTCTCAATGAACTGCGCACCAATCACCTTCCGCTTCCTCTCTGGATCAGTGATCCCCGCTAACCCGTTGAGAAACGGTGCGATAGCGTCAATAGCAATTAGCGGGATGCCGAGCTTCTTGCAAGTCTCAACGACCTCAGCAGCCTCATTCTTTCGGAGCAATCCGTTATCAACAAAAACAGATACCAGTGCGTCCCCGATAGCTCGATGGAGCAGCGTTGCTAACACCATAGAATCAATCCCGCCGCTAACGGCACAGAGGACACGTTCATCACCGACCCGTGCCTGTATTTGTGCCGTAGCACGTGAAACGAAAGCACGCATTGTCCAAGTACTGTGGCATCCACATATCTCGCGTGCGAAGTTCGTCAAAATTCGGTCAGCATCTTGTGTATGCTCTACCTCCGGGTGAAACTGTAAGCCGTAAAACCCTCGATCCACATCTGCCATAGCGGCGACAGGTGCGTTTTCCGTCTTAGCGATGATTTGGAACCCCGCTGGTGGTGCCTCAATCCGATCCCCATGACTCATCCATGCAGAAAAGTTCGAGGCGAGTCCTGCAAATAGGGAGTCGGTTCCGCCGAGCAGTTGAAGTGGCGCGTGTCCATATTCTCGCTCGACAGCAGGATGCACCTTTCCACCCGTTAAGAGTGCTGCCATGAGTTGCATACCGTAGCAGATACCCAATACCGGTACACCGAGTTCAAAAAGTTTAGGATCGACCGTCGGGGCATCCGTTTCATAGACGCTCGAGGGACCACCACTGAGAATGACCCCTTTCGGTGCAATGGCTTTTATTTCTGGTAACGTTAAGGTATACGGATGGATTTCGCAGTAAACGTTCTGTTCGCGGACCCGCCGCGCAATGAGCTGCGTGTATTGCGAACCGAAGTCCAAAATAAGGATAGTCTCTTGCTGTGTTGATACACTTTCACTCGTGTAGCTCATATCTCAATAGACGGCACCTGATCTGTCTATCAATGCCGTTTCTTTATTGGTTAGGCATCGTTTCACAACCGATGATACTGCCGGTCTGCGAATCGAAAATTACGCCGTAAGCCCCTGGAGGTGCGAAATCAATATCGTTCAACATAGCCAAACCAGTGTTCGCATCCTCTAAATAGTAAAACCCCTGATACATGTGTCCGGGTGTGTCAATACACCGCACATGGTAACAGTGGTTGTGGAACTGAATCGTATTCCCATAAATGATAATATACCTGTCTCCAAACAGGCTCATCGCGATCTGATTGACGACATAAGGGTCCACGTTTTGCACGATACTTTAATTTGTTTTGATGATAATATCAATCCTGCGGTTTCGTTCCTCTTTATCGGGTCCATCGCTCGCGATAGGTCGTGTCTCGCCTAAACCCGCCGCCGTAATCCGGTTTGCCTCCACACGTCCCTCATCAATAAGGTACTTCCTGATTGTATCTGCGCGCCCCATACTCAAATTTTGATTGACGTTCGCAGCCCCCAAAGAACTTGTATGCGCCTCAATATGGACAGGATAGTTATCGAACCCAGCTGTCCGTAAGATTTTTGCCAACTCCGTAAAGGTTCCGAAGAACTCTTTCTGGAGTTTCGTACTCCCGTGTGCGAACACGTTCCCATTAATACGGACGAGTACACTATCACGCTGCTCCATGACGTTAGTAACCTTTGGAATCTGTCTTGATGCGGTCACCAATTCGGATTTTGCTGATGTTACGCGTACTGCGTTTGTAATGGCGCGTTGCAGGTAATCTTCCGCCTCTTTGGCGGTATCAATAACTGTTTGATATTCCTTAGATGCGAATGCGGATATGGCTTTGTCATAAGCAGAATTAGCCAATTTATAAAGCTGCGGCTCCAGCTGTGGCACCTGCGTCTCCGCTTGCGCCGAAATCTTTTTTCCGACACTCTCGACTGCCTGTTCAGCCTGTGCTATCAGCGCGCTTAATTCCTGCTGTGCGCGTTGCTGATATTCCTTTACCTCCGCCGTTGCGACAACCGCGTCAGCAGCTTGTTGCGCTCGTTCAGCCAACTGCTTCGCCTGTTCATAACGACCAACATCAAATCGCTGTTTCGCCTGTTGCAGCTGCGTACTCGCTTCTTGGAACTGCTTCGGTGAATGTTGCACAGCATTGAGGATTTGTGCACGTTGGAGGATGACCTCTACCTGCGCAATCACGACCCGAGCGTTCATTTCTGCCGTCGCCTCTGCCTGCCGATCCTGCGTCGCCAATTGGTACAGAGTGTTTACAAGCGTCTCCGCATTAGCGATAGCGTCCTCCGCTTCGGTAAATGCCCCTCGTTCGATGAAACCCAACGCAGACGCAATCACCGCTTGGCTCCGCTCATAGTCCGCGGTACTTTTAATCGACGGATGGATTTCCACCGCGATATTCGCAAGCGATGCGGCGATTCTAATAGGCGTGCGCAACTCGGCTTGGCGCAGCTGCATCTGTAAATCAGTGACTTCCTTTGAAAGTTGCGTCCGCTGTTGTTCAGTGGTATCATATGCACTTTGGGCGAGAGCGAGTTGTACTTCCGTAATCGCCTGATGAAGGCGCGCAATTTCAAGTTCATGTTTATGCGCCGTAATGATCTGTTGGTAGATCTGCTCTCGAACGTTAACGACCTGATTTCTGGCGTGATGCTGTCGTGTTTTTGCAATAGCGATCTGTGCGACCAATTCCGCCTGAGATGCGAACTCGGCACTTTGCGCGATGTCCCCTTTTTCGTATGAATCACGTGCGAAGCTCAGGAGTTTCACGGCCCGTCCGAATTCCTCCGGCACCAAAGATTCCGCTTCCGATGTCGCTGCATCATTAATCGCCTGCTGCGCGTCTTGTAACTGCGTCTCCAGTACGATTTCAGTAATCTCTGGTTTCGCACACCCAAAAACGACAAGGCAAACACATAAAAATAACCATCCGTAGAATTTCATCAGTTCACCTCAAACATGCATTTTAACTCTCTCAATCGCTTCGTAAGGCATCAAATTCTTCTTTCGCTGTCTCAAGCCGCTGCAGTACTTCAGCGACATTCTCCTCACTGAGTGCCAATTGTGCCTGTGCTTCTTTAACGATTGCCTCTTCACGAAGCGCGATAGCGGTCTCAGTTGCGATTCGTGCATTGAGATACGCGCGAAGTGCTAATCGATACGCCCGTTCAGCATCGCCAGCATTTATGGCATTCTCAGCCGTAACCAACATCTCCTGTGCAGCGCGGAACGGTGTCCCTGCGGACTCCTGTGCGCCGACAGCATCCGCGGACGTGATTGCCACATTTGCGTTTTGCATCGTCTCAATGGCAAGTTGTTGCAATTCACCGCCGCAGCCGAGCAGCATTGTCATCGCAATGAAACAGATTGCCCATCTCATAATCGGTTTCCCTACTTAATTCGCATCAAAAGCGTGTGAACTTATCGTTTTTTTAGAGTAAAAAAGCCTCGCTCGGGTGGTGCGCGATGCGACCCCCTAAGGCGAGGCTTCTGGTCATTCGTTCCTGGTACGGATGTCCGCGCTAATATTCAGGACGCTCTGTATAGACGCTCACCTTCCGGCGATATTTGTCTTTCCGTTCAAACCATACATATCCATCAATTTTCGAGTAGAGTGTATAGTCGTTTCCGACCCCGACGTTGTTCCCGGCATGTATGTGTGTCCCGCGTTGCCGAGCGAGGATGCTCCCCGCGGTGACAAAGCTTCCAGAAAATTTTTTGACACCGAGCCGTTTACCGATCGTGTCGCGTCCGTTCCGAGTACTCCCGCCGCCTTTCTTATGAGCCATTAGATTCTTCCTCCACCGCGCCAATTGCGGTAATTTTCACGCGTGTAAATGATTGACGGTGTCCTAATTTACGTTTATAACCCTTACGCCGTTTCGATTTAAACACAACCATCTTTTTAGCGCGCGCCTGCTGAACAACCTCACCTGTAACAGTGGTGTTTTCAAGGTAAGGCGAACCGGCTTGTAACTGACCATCATCATCAACGACAGCCAAGACAGATGGAAATGTAACGCTTTCGCCAACGTCTGCATCGAGTTTTTCAACATCAATCAGATTTCCGACTTCCACACGGTGCTGTTTCCCGCCGCTTGCAAAAACTGCATACATTTTTGAAAATCACTCCTTTCTCTTTAAATTATAACCCAAAAACGCACAAATGTCAACTCAGATTGACATTTTGTCAATAACTATCAGCCATCAGTGGATGGTATGTCAAGTGCGGTTGAAAACCGTACCTATCCGACACCTTCACATTAATCCAAGAAGATCTCTTCACCACCACCGACGAAGATGCGATAATCTTCGAGATGCAGATCCGGATCAGATTCGAGCGTTAAATCCAATTGCAACGACTTCTTGAGTTCTCCCAATTTATGCGACATCTGCGACTTAATATGTGAAACGACATAGTCGTTAGCAATAACGCGCAATTTGGAGTGCCTTGTCTGGCTATGTGCGGCTTTAATTGCCCGCAGTAACTGAATGACAACTGTTTCAATAGACAGCACAGTGCCGTGCCCATCGCAGTACGGACACTCTTCCTTGAGCAGCGTAGAGAGGCTCGGACGGGTGCGTTGGCGCGTCATCTCAACCAAACCTAAATCTGAGAAGTGGAGGATATTGGTGCGGGCACGGTCCTTTCGGAGTGCCTCCTGCAGCATCTTAAAGACCCGTTTCCGGTGCGATGCCTCTTCCATATCAATGAAATCAACGACAATAATACCCCCAAGATCGCGGAGCTGAATCTGTCGGACGACTTCTTCAACCGCTTCAAGATTAGCACTAAGGATAGTATTGTCTGGGTCAGATTTCCCGACGAACCGTCCGGTATTAACATCAATTGAGACCATGGCTTCAGTCTGTTGGATGATAATATGTCCACCACATTTAAGCCAAATTTTCTCACTGAGTGCTTCCTTGAGTGAGCGTTCTACGCCATAAGCCTCAAAGAGCGTCGGCACAACATCTTTATAGAGCGATACCCTCGGTTTCAAGTCTGGCATAACAGAGGAAACATAATCCATTGTCTCCTGATACCCGGTACTTGAGTCAATGAGGAGCTGCTTAACGTCCTTGGTCAGCATATCTCGGACGATCCGATTCGTGAAGCTCAGGTCTTCGCTGATGAGACAAGGTGCCGATTTCTGCCGTGCCCGTTCACAAATATCGACCCACTGTTTGATGAGGTAGCGGATTTCGGCTGCAAATTCGGATTCGCTCAAGCCTTCCGCTGCCGTGCGTATAATAAAACCGCCCTCAACATCAGCTTTAATTGTCTTCGCCATGTTGCGGAGCCTGTCGCGCTCAGCGGCAGACTCAATTCGGCGCGATACACCGATATTAGAAGAATTCGGCATGTAAACGACATAGCGCCCTGGGAGTGTTATGTTACTGGTGACGCGCGCGCCTTTTGTACCGATCGGTTCCTTTCCGACTTGTACGAGAAGTTCTTCTTTCTTTGAGATGAGATCGCTGATAAGAAACGGGAATCCACGTCCGCCGCGCGACGATTTACCTAATTTTGCCTTTAAATCTAAGGTATCGGCATTTTTATTTGCGCCTCGGTTTCCATCAGAATTTTCCTCGTCAGTTTCATCTCCGTTAACACTCTCGAATTTGATGTCAGAAATATGTAAAAAGGCGTGGCGATCTAATCCAATATCGACGAAAGCCACCTGCATTCCGGGTAAAACATTTTCGACTCTGCCCTTATAGAGATTTCCCAATGTCTGTGTCGCTGCTTTCCGTTCAATATAAATTTCATTCAGCACCCCCTCCTCAAGTACCGCACAGCGCGTTTCATACTCATCATCGGAAATAAGTATCTCCTTTTCCATTATTACCTCCTGTTGTGCCCTATTTCAAGAGGCACCACGGTTAATTGTCATGTCAAAATCGGCAGCGTTGCAAAAAGCAATGAGGGCTTTAAAGAATAGCGTCGAGTGTGCGGTTGCCCCCAGTGGGAGTGGCACCAAATCACCGTGTAGCGCGACAATATTTCCGGGTCTCAACGTTGCAAATAATAGCGTGAATTTGGTATCAATGATAGCGTGATCCACTATCTATATTAATCTGAACTTGCGAGCTGCGTCTTATAGCCTCGGTGTCAGTGTAACAACGGGTGTTATCAGTTCGCCCATTGAAATGCCACCGTGCTGGAACCCTCCTTGAAACTGCCGTTTATATTTATAAAAATCGTTTGGGTAGACGAAATAGTAATCGTCTTTAGCGAGAATATAGTTTTTACTTGGAGTTTCCGCAGGAAGTCTGTACGCCCCTGGATCATGAAGGTGTACGGCTTCGCTATCATCGCAACCGAGGTTCGTCCCAATTTTGAACCGGAGACTGGTGGTCGTCTCTCGATTTCCACGGGCGCGGGTTGCCCGGTTGCAAAAGACGGACCCGTGATCGCTCGTGAGGACGACAGTCGCGTTCTGGGCCGCAACCATCCGTAAAACCTCAAATAGTACGGAATGCGAAAACCATGAACGTGCAAGTGCCCGAAAAGCAGATTCGTCCGGTGCAAGCTGCTGCAGCACATCCGACTGCGAACGCTGATGTGTTAAAATATCAACAAAGTTGACGACCAACGTTGACAAACCGACACGCGTATTCGCAGCAACGCGTTTTTTGTAAGTATTTCCACCGCGTACGTCGAAAATCTTAAAGTATTGGGGACTCGCTTTGAGCTTGATACCTCTACGCTTCAGATGTTCCGTAAGGAGTTGCCGCTCATAGCGATTTGTACTTGTATCGCCATCGGATTCCTCCTGCCAGTACTCCGGGTAGCGTTCCGCGATTTCCGCAGGGAACAACCCACTGAACAGGGCGTTCCGTGAATACATCGTAGCACTCGGTAGAATCGAAAAACTATATTGGCGTTCAATAGAAAAATAGGGGTATAAGAGTGATTCAACTGCGAGCCAGTGATCCAATCGAAAGCAGTCGACCACAATAAAATAGACAGATTTTCCGGCTTCAAGTAGTGGAATAACATGCCGGTCTAAAACATTCACAGATAACGGTGGTGCATCCGGACTGCCAGTGACCCAGTCGCGGTAATTCGCTTCCACAAAATCGGAGAACTCAGTATTGCACTCCTTCTTTTGCGCGAGATGCGTCTCTTCCAAGCCGCCATCGGCTAATTTCTCAGATACTAAATCCCACTGTAACAACTTAACATAGATAGCAACCCAATCTTGCCACGTCGGTGCTGCCTCCTTTGTTGAACGAATCGTATTGAAATCTGCGGTATACCGACTTGGAATTTGGTCCACGATGAGCTGGGACTGATCAAGGATACGTTTCAGTGTTGAAACGATCTGTGCAACACCGATCGGTTTCACCAAAAAATCTGTTACTTGTTTGCCGAGAGCAACTTCAACAAACTGTTCATCGCTGGATTGGGTAACAAGGATGACGGGGATTTGTGAATTAACGGCGCGGATCGCATCAAGTGTTGCCATCCCATCTTTACCGGGCATTACTTGGTCAAGCAGAACGGCACTATACTGCGTGTCGCCATTTATTAGAAGCGCGACACCATCCTCGCCGTTTGTAACAGGCGTGACGGTATAACCGCGTTCACGTAGCACGAGAATGTGCGGTTGTAACGCCTCTATTTCATCGTCAATCCATAAAATGTGGTGGGACATACTAAAGCTCATTAATACAGTCCAGTCGCGGTACGCCACCAAAATTAACTGAATTAAAAAAGTAAAACAAAAACCGGTATTCTGCTTCCTCTATAATCCTGCGTTAATTCGGATTTACGCGACCGGCAACCGAATTTCAAAAGTCGTACCTTCAGGACTCGTCTTAACCATACGGATGTCCCCGTGATGATATTCGCGAATAATACGCTGTACCACCGTTAATCCGAGTCCCCACCCGTGTGCCTTCGTAGACATCCCCGGTTCAAAGATTTTCTGCTGATTTTTGCGGTCTATACCGCATCCGTTGTCGGCATACCGTATCACAATCCGCTTGTATCGGTTATCGTACGTCGGTTCAATCTGAATCCATCCTTCCGTTTTATCCATAGCATCCAACGAATTGCGAATCAGGTTTTCAAACACCCAATGTAGTAACTGTGCGTTTGCGAGGACAGGTGGCACCTCACGGTGTATCAATTGAATTTCAACACGACGACTGATATGCGGTAGCCGTTTTTCAAAATAGGTTCGAACTTCTTCAAATACTTCGTCTAAGTTCACTTCAGTTAAGGGAGGCTGCGTACCTATCATACCGAAGCGCGCGGTCGTTTTCTGTAAACGCTCCAAGTCATTTTGCATACTTCTGGCAAGTTCAACGAGTGTCGCATCATTTTTTTCTTTGCTCCGTTCACCTAAGAGTTCCGTCCACGCGATCAGCGAAGAGATCGGTGTTCCGAGTTGATGCGCTGTCTCCTTAGCTAGACCTCCCCAAATTGCCGAATGTTCATAAGATTTTATCCGTTGATAGACTAAAAAACAGACGACCCCAAATACTAATAAGATTATCGGTACAATGAAAGGGACAACCAATCCATAGTATGGCTTCCTCTCATAATAAAAGTAAAAACCGGACCCTTCTGATGTCGTCTCAATCTGAGACGAACCGGGTGCGTTCTGAACAAAGATCTCCGCCCGTTCCCGCTCCTCGGTGGTTGCGCCATCGGCTGTAACAATATCGCCCCATATCTGCCATTTCTGTGGTCTCCCATCGGTATCAGTGATGACAAATGGCAGGCGTGCGATTTCATCCGATGCGGCATCACCGTAATAGACGTACCCATTGAGTTGCCGAACAGGAATATCTTTCGGCGGGTTCTTTTTCTTCATGCGCGCCAATGTTGATCGCAGCAAAGCCTTTTCATCTACTGTCAACGAATTTTCGACATTTCCGTTGACATTTATATCTAAACTATCAATTTTCGCTTCTAATTTCGGGTCAACACCTCGCGTATCTAAGACATTGCCTTCCGTATCCGTAATAATAAAAGAAAATGCGCGTGCCCTATCTTCGGCGAATGATTCCTGTTTGAAGATGTCATTTAATTTCTGTTGTAACTCCAAGTCTTTCACGCTCGGCAGTAGGACCCCCAAATTGGCGAAGATATCTATTTGGGCATCTATATCGGCGTTCAGTTGCGAGATTTGCTGGTTATAATAGGCAAATCCAAATATCAGCATACCCAAACCGACGACGAAGTAAACGAATATCAAACGCGTGGTCGTATACCTTGGAATAATTTGCCGATTCAACCACAACACGATCTTCCTCCGTACAAATCGGACACAAACCTCAACCTAATTAATACTATCATCTTTAAAAGGAAATTGCAAGTCTATTTGTCTATTTTGTGTTAGCGAAACGGTATATCAATTGACTTTTTCTGGTAAATAAGGTAAAATAAACTTGGAATTATAAGGCGTGTCTGCTGTGTTCCACTTCGTATTTATGTAAACGCGACGGCATGCCACTATTTTATAACTATCTTCACACAATTTTACAGATTTTAATTGACACATTCTAAAAAACGAGAGTTCTCAATGCTTAAAGCGATCACATTCGATTTCTGGCAAACGCTTTACGCCGATTCTGAACAGAATTGGCAAAAACGTCAGGCAATACGTATTAAGCTGTGTCATGTTTATCTCAATAACCACGGTTACGCGTGTGCGTTAGATGATGTCGGGTTCGGACTCGAAGAAGCGTACAATCTGGTGATGACCCTATGGCATCAACATAAAGGCGTATCGGTGAAGCGATGTATGCAACGATTCGCGGAGGCACTTGAAATCCATCTCCAAGATTCGGACCTCGACGCATTGATTGCGTGCCTCGGTGCAGCTTTTTTGGAATCCCCACCCGTTATGATTCCGCATCTTAAACCTGTCGTCGCCCGGTTAAGTGCAAAATATCCACTCGGAATTATCTCAGATTCAGCACTTACACCGGGTAGTTTTGTTCGGCAATTGATGGCGCGCGACGGTATCCTACAATACTTTAAAACCTTTACGTTCTCCGACGAAACGGACTACACAAAACCGGAAGTCGTGCAGTTCGAGACCACACTCTCTGAACTGCACGCCGCACCCTCGGCAGCAGTACATATCGGCGATATTTTCCGAACGGATATCGTCGGTGCGAAAAATGCTGGAATGAAGGCGATCCGGTTCACCGGATTCAACAAAGGGGACGGAGATGACACACTTAGCGATGCCGTTGTTGACGACTACAGAAAACTTGAAGTCGCTATAACACAACTCTCGCAATAGATGTAACGAAAGAGGGAAAAATGGCAAACGTATTGGTCACTGGTGGCACCGGATTTATCGGCAGTCGCGTCTGCGCTGCGCTCCACCAACAAGGTGATACAGTGTATGTGTTATCAAGAAACCCCGAACGCGCAGAAACCAAATTGAAATCAGCGAGAGCATTCCACGGTTGGAACCCCGAAACCGAAAAGCTGCCTTCGGAAGCAACGAAGGAGATAACATCGGTCGTGCATCTGGCTGGTGAAACAATCGCTGGTAGATGGAATACCGAAAAAAAGCAACGGATACGGGACAGTAGGATCCTCTCTACTCAGAACCTCGTCGAATCGTTGGCGGCAGCCGATACAAAGCCAGACGCGCTCGTCTGTGCCTCAGCAATCGGGTATTACGGTGACAGCGGCGACGAACACTTTACCGAAGTATCACCACCGGGAAACGACTTCCTCGCCAAAGTCTGCCAAGAATGGGAAGCGGAAGCACAAAAAGCGACCGACCTCGGTATCCGAGTCGTCACAGTCCGCATCGGACTTGTCCTCGGATTAGGTGGCGGCTTATTGGCACAAGTGCTACCGCCTTTCAAAATGGGGGTCGGTGGTATACTCGGTAACGGACGGCAGTGGATGTCTTGGGTCCATGTTGACGATGTGGTCGGTATCCTGCTGCACGCCTTAGAGAATAACGAGATTCGCGGCGCGTTGAACGCAACCGCACCGACACCTGTCCGGAACACCGAATTCACCAAAACGCTCGGCGCAGTCCTGCGACGCCCTACACTGTTTCCGATACCGACATTTGGATTAAAATTAATGATGGGTGAGTTCGCCGATTTCATCGTCCTGAGTCAGAATGTGCTCCCAGAGAAAACGGAAGTCAGTGGGTACGAATTTCGACATCGGACGCTTGAGTCTGCTCTGAGGGATCTGTTATAGAGGGAAATGACAAAAATCGACGATGTCCTGCTTTCTGAATATGGCGCAGCTTCAAGTATCCCCTCCCCTGTCAATCGGTTGATGACCGATTTTGCAATCGGTTTCCGAGATGGACGCGACATTAATCTCGGTGTTGGATACGTCAATGAACGGACAATCCCGCACCGAACGATTCAACTCGCCTGTGAGCAAGTTCTCTCGAACCCGCAAAAGTACCGAGCAGTGCTTAACTATGGTGGCGCGCAAGGCTCCCCCAACCTGATTGCATCGCTGAGAAGATTTTACATCGAAAACCGGATCGGCGGCATCACCGAACAGACGCTAAACGGTCGCGACATCGTTATCGGTGCAAACGGCGCAACGAGTCTGTTGGAAAGCATCACACACGTCCTACCTGCTGGTATTGTGCTTACAGCAGATCCGATGTACTATATCTACTGCAACGACCTGGAGCGGAAAGGTTTCAAGGTTATAGCGATACCAGAAGATGCGGAAGGACTTGACACGGGACACCTAAAGTCAAAACTCGCAGCACTGGGCAGTGAAAGAACGGCTATCCGTTTCTTTTACGTCGTAACAGTTAACAATCCTACCTGCACGATCCTGCCCAATAATCGTAAGCGAGAATTAGTCGATATTGTCACACGCTTATCGCACGAAGTTGGGCGGAAAATCCCAATCTTTTTTGATAACGCCTATAGCGACCTTGTACATGATAGCACCGTTGAACCTTTGGCATCTGCGTTATGCTACGATGCACTCGGCGTCGTCCATGAAGTCGGCACGTTGTCGAAAATCCTCGCGCCTGGACTACGCATCGGTTACCTCATCGGTCCCAAAGGTCCTTTGCTCGACAGTATCATCCAACGTACCAGCGACATCGGTTTCAGCGCGTCGCTAATCAATCAGGAGATCGCCAGTTACCTTCTCGACCACGGTATTGAAGCACAGATTGAGAAGGTCAATCACGGCTACGAGCAGAAAGCGAAACAGGTGAAAACGTGGATGGTAGAATTATTGGGTGATAATATTGAGGAATGCCGCGGGGGCAGTGCGGGGTTCTACTTCTATTTGACGTTGGCGAATGTGGCGACGGGTTCGGCTTCCGACTTCTTCAAGTTTTTGACACGAACGACTGGACGGGAAGCCTTCGATGGTCCTTCAGATTCCCGGCATCCGAAGGTGGTTTACATCCCCGGTGAACACTGTGTCCATCCCAACGGCGAGATAGTTGAGGTCGGGAAGCGGCAGTTACGTATATCCTACGGGTTTGAGGAGCTACCGCAGATTCACACAGCGTTGAAACTCATGAAATCCGCGATCGCCTATAGTGCAGACATTTCTAAGAATCCAAGAAGGGTCTGAACGAGCCATTCTGTATCTGGAAACTCGTCTATCGCGCTTACCTACTTTTTATTCATGCGCTCAAGATGTTCCTCAATCTTATGCAGACTTTCCCTAATATCTCCGAGCCTTTCATTTATGACGATTAAAACAGCCGCAAGAAAAATAGCAAAAATAAAACTGAACATGCTAAAAGGCTCCGCAGTATTCTTCTGCACTCCCTTGAAGGATAGACAGTCTCACATTTCAGCTTAACAAACTCTCAAAGAGATGCATAGGCAGAAATATCGATAACATTTCGACACAGTTGACTCCGCTACCGTTTAGCACTTACCACTGTACCTGACAAAATTCCTCGTAATCAATCAACTCGCGGATTGTAGGATTTTCACCGCACACCGGGCAATCGCAATCTTGTCGGAGCTTGAGTCGGTTGAAATTCATCGTCAGTGCATCGAAAAGCAGAAGGCTCCCGATTAACGAGTCACCAATGTCGAGCAGGATTTTAATTGCTTCAACTGCTTGAATCGTCCCAATAATACCCGGTAATACACCAAAAACGCCTGCCTCTTGGCAGCTGGGTACCATTCCTGCTGGTGGCGGTTCTGGATAGAGGCACCGATAGCAGGGTCCTTTACCCGGATAGAGTACGGTAACTTGACCTTCAAACTGGAAGATACTGCCGTGAACAATCGGTTTGCCGAGCATAACGGAAGCATCATTGAGGAGGTAGCGCGTCGGTAGGTTGTCACATCCGTCTACAATGAGATCGTATTGTTCCAGAATCTGGAAAGCGTTTTCCGAGGTGATGCGTTCATTGTAAGGAACCACCTTGACATCGGGGTTCATCTCTGCGATGGTGGCTTCTGCGGATTTCGTTTTTGGGATGCCGATGTCGCTGGTGCCGTGCAAGATTTGGCGTTGCAAATTGCTCAGATCGACGACATCGTCGTCAATGATACCGAGCGTGCCGACCCCCGCCGCGGCGAGGTAGACACCGACAGGGGACCCGAGTCCGCCAGCACCGATGAGTAGGACTTTCGATTCCAGCAGCCGCGTCTGTCCCATCCCACCGACCTCTTTCAGGATAATATGTCGGCTGTAGCGTTCAATCTGTTCGTTGCTGAAGTTAAACATCTTAGGCTCCCAAATTCGAGAGGAGTTCCGAAATCGGTTTGTCTGAATTTGCTGAGATTCTTAAGGCGAACCGTTCGCGTGCGTCTTCGGAGGTGCGTTCTACCGTGAAATCGTCCCCGCCGTACATCTGTTGCAGGACAGGTGTCAGGTCCGCCTGAACGGTTTCTGCTGTCTCCGCCGTATTCGGCGCGACATGACGGTTGTTTATGAAAAATAGAAGATTTGCGCCGTCGAAATGCACTGCATCTTCTAATTCCGCTGCCGCTTCGAGCTGCTCACATTTGGAGAGCACTTCAGCGAGTGCTTGGCGGATTTTATCGCCGTTATCGCCATCAACAGCATGTTTCCGATTATAGAGGAAACCGTGCTCATGATACGCGTTGTCAATACTATAATTCGCCTGTTTCAAGATCAACAATACACCCGGTCCCGCATCGACGTGCGAGTAGTCGGCGTAGTTCAAGTAATCGTCTGAATCCGCTTCCTCCATCCAACGGTTGAAGACCTTGATGAAGTTGGTGTAGTTGATGTTGCTATCTTCGGTTGTAAAAACCTTGACGTTAATCTGTTGTAGATCCATTCTGTAAAAAAAATTCCTTTCATGCGTGAGTAACAAAGCTATCAGGGTGTCTATCCGCTACAAGAAGTGCGCTAAGACTTATCTATTCAGTTGCGAGGTCTTGGACATTCTGCCCGTCAATACTAACAACGGTAACTTGTGTCGCCTCTAACCAGAAAATCTCACCTTTGCTATTACAGACACAGACTAATGCGTACTCGCCATCTTCTACATCAGCCATCAAATTTCCGAGAAACATGTTCGGTTTCGAGGATTGAAAGACACCAAACCCTGCACCGAGCAGACAGTAATGTTTGCCTGTCTGATTATGTTTAACGATTGTTGCCATCTATTTCTCCGTAGATATATTGTGCTCCAACATTACGAACCGAGTTTTCTGCTTTTTTATTATACCGCAAGTTTTCGGAAAAGTCAATTTTTATTATGGTGCAGTTGTGTTCTCTGCCACATGCGCGGTTTGTAAAGTATCGGCTTCAAGGTTCGCATTCTCGTATTCCAAAGGTATAATTGAAAGTTGATAACCGAGTGCTTTGAGAACGATACCAAGTGTGTCAATGAGCGGCGTATCCTCATTGGATAGCATTTTTGAAAGAAGTTGTGGGTCCATATCAATCTGCTTGGCAACTTTAGAAACGCCCCCTTGCGCTTCTAAAACGGTTTCAAGAGCATCCCTGACCACAGCAGCCCCTCCGTAGATATAGTAATCGTCGAGAATTGCTTGAAGATAGCCAATCGCCCTCTCCTTGTCTACAAGACGCTCAATAAGGTACTCCCGCAAGGTTCGCATTTTTCGCATTAGTGTCTCTCCCTGTATTCCAACCAATAAGTTTTTGCGCGCTCAATATCACGCGTCTGCGAGGACTTGTCACCACCACAGAGCAACAGAACAATTGTGTTGCCCACCTGTCCAAAATAGATTCGGTACCCTGGCCCGAAGTCAAGACGCAACTCAAAGACACCGCCACCAACAGATCTATAATTGCCAAGATTCCCGGACTTAAGGCGTTCAAGACGTGCCAAAATCCGATCTTGTGTGCTTTGATGTTGAATTGATAGCAACCATTTGGAGAAGGGTTCATGCCCATTAGAGGTCCGGTAGAATTCCACCTGTCGTGGATGTACGTCACGCATCATTGATTAATTCATTTCTCCCAGGTAACCATCTAATGGATAAAAAAGCGATTGCCTAACCCATCCGTTTTGGGCGCGGGCGGCAATCGCCTTCGTGTGAAACTTAGTCCCGATGAATAGCGATCTTAAACCTTACTCACCTTTGCGAATGGTAAGGCGGTAGTGTTTTCCTACCTTCTTGGTGTCAACAACCTCATGACCATCATTGGTGAGACTCACCGGTACGTTCTCGATGGGTTCACCATCATCAATAGTAATCTCAAGAAGTTGACCGATGTCCATCGTCTCCAATCGAACTTTTGCTTGGACATAGTTGAATGGGCAAGCGACACCTTTGAGATCAAGGCTATCGGTAATTTCCTCAACTGGTTTCGTCTCCTTGACGACTCTCGGTTTCCGTGCCGGTCGCGAACGACGACGCTTACGGCGGCTCTCTTCCTCTTCCTCCTGCTTGATACGCATCCGTCCGTAGACATTATGCGATTCCTCAACGAAGAGCGTCGCTTCTTCAACGCGGCGGTGTGCCAATTCGTGGTCAAACGTAGCGGCATCTTCTTCTGTTGCCTTGAAGATATGCGCGCCGTACCCCGGGAAGAAGTTGCCGGGTTCAAAGAAATGCGTACGGAACTCGTTGACGGTGGTCGCGTCGTCGATATATTGCAACCCTACCGTTGTTAGAAGTCCGTCAGCGGCTCTGATCATCGCATCAAAAGCCAATTCCGCGGAGTCTTGATATTCGCCCTTCTCCAAGTTCAAGCCAGACTCATAGATGAGTCGGTCCGCTTCTTCCAACTTCATAGAGACGAGTGCTACGACCTCTCCAGCACACTCACCGACACCGGTTTTGAGCTGGTAATCTTTCGTGTCACCGGTGTCCACATAGAATTCCGGTGCTTCCTCATAAGACGGAATCTTATCGTACTTGGACAAGATTTCCTTAATATTCGCCTTGCCAAGACGTGCGACGTAATCCGTGAAAGATTCATCGTCATTTCGTTCTGCTGTGTACTTACCAGTCAACTCTTCAATAAACGCTGGGATATACCTACCGTGGATTTTTCCAGTGGCAAGTCCATAAGAACTGGCGTTCTCAACCATGTGTCCACCGAGGAGTACTTGATAGTAGGGCGCAATATGTGCCCCCATTCGGCGCGAGGAACCGAAGAAGCCAATATTCGCGACGTGGTGTTGTCCGCAGGAATTCGGGCATCCGCTAATTTTAATACGGAAATCCTTGATCTCATTCTGCACACCATTTTCAATGAAGTACTCTCGCAGATGCGCTGCCAGACCCCGCGAAGAAGAGACACCGAGTTTGCAGGAATCCGTACCTGGGCAAGCCGTAATATCCACTAAAGATTCTGCACCGGGATCCCCAAGACCGATTTCCTTCAGTTCGCGATAGAGGGCGGGTAGATCCGTCATCGTCACCCAACGCAAGACGATGTTCTGCTCAACTGTCGCGCGGATGGTATCTTTGACATATTTCCGTGAAATATCTGCTAAAGCACGCGTCTGATCTGCGGTAATATCGCCAAGTGGTAACGTAATCGTCACAAAAGCGTAGCCGGGTTGACTCTGTAACCGCACATTGGATGCATACCACTCCTCAAACCCCTCAGGTGTTGAGGCACCGTTGAGCTGCGTCGGTGCTTTGAGCGGGCTTTCATCGTAAGCGTCGAGATTATCGAGATACGCAGTCCATTCCGGATCGTGGCGTAGTGTTTCGCGATCTTCGAGCACCAGTTTACGGAATTCCTCAATGCCGTATTTAGCGATAACAAACTTCAGGCGCGCCTTATTCCGATTTCTGCGTTCTCCTAAACGGCTGAAGACTCTGCAAATGGATTGCGAAATCGGGAGAAGTTCCTCTGCCGGAACGAAATCGTCAAAGATTTTTGCCTGATGCGGGACAGCACCGAGACCGCCGCCGACATAGAGCTTGAAACCGCGTTTGACCTCACCATCAACCTCTTTAACTGCAGCGACTGCACCGATATCGTGCATATTTGCTAAGCCGCACGCGTGTTCTTCACATCCTGAAAACGCGATCTTGAACTTACGACCAAAATCTTGTGCATCTGGGTGCCCCAAAAGGAATGCCGACAACGCTTTAGAGTAAGGCGTTACATCAAACGTCTCATCTTGGCACACACCGCTGAGGGGACATGCTGTGACGTTTCGGACAACATTACCACACGCTTCTTTTGTCGTAATATCAACGCTTGCGAGGCGACGCATTAATTCAGGCGTGTTGTTGATGTCTACGTAGTGGTATTGGACATCTTGACGCGTCGTAATATGAATGATGTTATCCGAAAATTCTTCGGCAACATCCGCCAACATTTCGAGTTGTGTCGCAGTAAGTCCGCCGAACGGGATTTTGACACGGATCATCTGCGACCGGTCATCGCGCTGCCCGTAAACCCCATGCCGTAGTCGAAATTCGGTAAAGAGGGTCTCTTCTACTTGACCGGCTTGGACCCGACCGAGTTGAATCTCATAAATTTCGATTTCGCGGGCAACATCTGGCGGAATTGCCGATGCATCGTAAGCTCCCGCGTATTCAATAGCCATCCTGTACTCCTTAGTAATTACCTCAACTTAATTAATGTCCGATTGTTTTCTATTCAGGTGAAACTTGCAAGCCGTTATTGCATAGGGTTCCCGATTAGAACTCTTTAAATAATATAGTATACCGGAAAAAATAATAAAAAGCAAGTCTAATTTTCAACACAATTTGGCAAACGGTGGGATTTTAAAATCAAAAATTGCCAATTAACGCCCCTTAGTCTATGGATAGGTCAATCGGATTTAATGGCAGCCCAAGTCACCGTGAGTTTACCTGCTGGTTCAATATCCGCTGCTGCTTCTAATCCATTCGTCATGAGCGTTTTAATATCATCGCCACTCAACGCCACATTGAAAATGGCAACATCGTCAACGATTCCAAGGAAAAATTCACCCCACTGCCCGTGTTGTCCAGTCGGTAGATAGATACCTATTAAAACAGGTTTGTCGGTTAAGGGGTTCCTTCCTAAGTTTGCCGTAGTTATTCCGGAAGCAATTTGATCAGCGTCGAGATAAACACCAAATTCTTCACCGTCCCAGGTAACAGCGATATGATGCCACTCTGCATCTGGGTCCCAAGGTGCATCTATAAAGTGAAGCGTGCCGCCGGGATCATGCGTGTGATGTCGGATGGTCCCGCCATCCCACCAAAATCCAGGAGCCCAATCATCTTTCGTCACAACGCCCATCCCGGCCGCTGGCGGCTTATCTATAGTGATCATTAGAATTAAAGAGACATTTTTTTTATTTTGTAATAGAATGTTTCCATTATGGCATATTCAACAGATTTACGCAAACGCGTTTTAGATTTTATTAAAGCCGGTGGCAAAAAAGCCGAAGCCGCCC